>NZ_CP180543.1:3138946-3766736 GCF_047778025.1 Neptuniibacter sp. SY11_33 | reverse complement strand
TTGAGCAGGAACAGATTCCTGCATCGCTGACTGAAATACCTCTTCACGAACAGGTTCAGCAATCGGCGCTGCCGCTACTACAGGTTCAGGCACTGAAATGGGCGTAGCAGACTCAGGTACGAATGCAGGTTCTGCAGCAAATGCTGGCTGTGGAGCCGGCGCTGCAGGCATAGGGCGACGCGTAAAGTTAGCAGCAGGACGTGGTCTTGGTGGTGCGCCACGGTTATTCGCTACTTCAAGGAGAACTTCTACAGAGATATCGCCGGTTACGTCGCTAACGACCTGACGAATACGCGATAGGAACTTATCGTTTACCCAATCACGGACAAAACGGTTTGGCGCTACCAATACCAGCTGTTCAGCACTCTCAGGCGCAACCTGTAATGGTCGAATCCAAGTGTTGTATTGCTGAGCCGGAAACTCTTCCTGAAGGCTGTGTAAACAACGCGCCCAAAGTTCCGTCGACATAGAGGGGAGACCCTTCTTCTATCCTGTAGTTATGATTATTAGTTCCGAATATAGGGCCAAAGTGAAAACAGCACCTATATGATGCACTAATTCTAACGATTAATTACCAACTTATCCACACAGCAAAGTGCTTTTTTTGGAACAATTTCAAAAAAAAACCAATCAAGGAAAGCTAGTAAATACGAGGGGTACAAAAGAGTTACCCAATACACTTCCTCAGGTAAGCCACAACTCACCAACTTATTATCCCCATAGTTACACACTGCTAAAAGGCCTATAAACAGGGTTGATAACCAAGTTATCCACAGAAAAGTGCTTTTTGCTGACAAATTCCTTCATCAAAGCAATTAGCAAGCTACCTATATAAGCTGTTAACAGTTACGAGAGACTTACCTATGAATATGATCTTCGTTAGAGACTTCCAATTAAAAAATACACTACCTATATAAGTTGGAATAAAATGAAATCCACCTGTTAAATAGGCTTCTTGCAGCTAAAAAAGCATAAATTAACGAAATTATTCCAATAAAGTGGAATAAAACCTAAAAATAGATTGATCATGTCCGGCAAATTCAATAGAATTCCGCCTCTATTTTTTGGCGTGGCTAATTTTTGTCACCACTGAATTAACAACCACGTTGGCAGGATTGACCGATGAAAAGAACATTTCAACCAAGCGTTTTAAAGCGTAAGCGTACCCACGGTTTCCGTTCACGCATGGCTACTAAAGCTGGCCGTCAGGTGATTAACCGTCGTCGCGCTAAAGGCCGTAAGCGCCTGTCTGCTTAATGACTGGCAAAACGGTCTGGTTTATTTGAATGACCGAATTCAGATTCCCCCGTCGGTTACGCTTGCTAACCGGCAGGGACTTTCAAAGTGTGTTTGATGACGTACAACTGAAAGTACCAGACCAGCCTATCCTTATACTTTCCCGCCCAAATGACCTCGGCCATCCTCGGCTAGGTTTTGTTATTTCCAAAAAAAATATCCGTCAGGCGGTGAAACGTAACCGTGTTCGTCGTATCATTCGCGAATCCTTTCGTTTGAACCAACATAATTTACCTGCAGTGGACATGATTATCCTTGCTCGTCAGGGCTTAGGAGAACTCGATAACGAGGATGTTCACAAGCTGATGAAGAAATGCTGGTCCAGACTGAAAAATAAATCAAAAAAGTTAAAGTAAACTCGATTGGTCCTTAACCCATGGATTTTAAGCGTATAAGTATCATTGGCGCACTTTGCATGATCAGCTACTTAGTGGTCCTGCAATGGAACCAAGACTACGGTCAACCAGCTGAAGCACAGCAGGCAACAACTTCTGTTTCTGCCTATGAATCTAAGCCAGCCAATACAGATCTTCCTGCAGCTGAAGCATCTAGCGATGTACCTGGTGCAGCTACTCAAACGTCTGGCACAGCTAAGCTAGTTACAGTAACAACAGATGTACTAAACGTAACTCTAGACACTAAAGGCGGCGACATTATTCAGGTTTCTCTACCTGAACATAAAGCGAGCCTAGGTGCTGAACTGCCATTCGTTCTACTAGAGCAGACAACTAACCGCGTCTATGTATCTCAAAGTGGTTTAATCGGTAGAAATGGCCCTGATGCTTCTGGCAACCGCCCGACTTACACTGTTTCTCAGAATGAATTTACTTTAGGTGATGAAGAGAAGATCAATGTAGATTTGGCCTTCACTGATGCTAACGGCATACAGATCACTAAGCGTTATACATTCTCCAAAAGTTCTTATGAGATTGAACTTAGCTTTATCGTAAACAACCAATCTGCTGAAATTTGGTCTTCTCAGCTGTTTGGTCAGATTAAGCGTGATGGTAGCGCAGATCCGACAGTATCTACCGATATGGGTATGCAGTCTTACTTAGGTACGGTTTTCTCTACTGAAGAAAACACTTATGAAAAGTATGACTTTGATGACATTGATGAAGATAGTGCAACTCGCCAGACTAAAGATGGCTGGATCGCAATGTCTCAGCACTACTTCCTAAGTGCTTGGATCCCTGCAAAAGGTGCTGAATACACTTATCAAGCACGTAAATCTAACGGTAACTACATTGTTGGTTTCCTATCTCCAGACTTCACTGTTTCTCCAAACGAGAGCAAAACAGTAACCGCAACGTTCTACGCAGGTCCAAAAGATCAGGAGATCATGGAACTGGCTGATGAGAACCTGCCTCTGACTGTAGACTACGGTGTTCTATGGTGGATAGCGTCACCGCTATACATGTTGCTGAAATGGGTTTACGACCTAGTTGGTAACTGGGGTTTAGCTATTATCGGTGTAACCGTTATTGTTAAGGCTGCATTATTCCACCTGAACGCTAAAGCATTTAAGTCTATGGCTAAAATGCGTAAGTTCGGTCCAGAGATGGCACGCCTGAAAGATCTATACGGTGATGACCGCCAGAAGATGTCTCAGGAAATGATGAAGCTTTACCAGAAGGAAAAAATTAATCCTCTGGGCGGCTGTCTGCCAATCTTGGCTCAGATGCCAATCTTCATCGCACTTTACTGGGTGCTAATGGAATCTGTAGACCTACGTCACGCTGAGTTCCTATACATAGCTGACCTTTCGGTTAAAGATCCTTACTTTATCTTGCCGATCATCATGGGCGCGAGTATGTTCATTCAGCAGATGCTGAACCCAACACCTCCAGACCCAATGCAGGCTAAGATCATGAAGATGCTGCCGATCCTGTTCACATTCTTCTTCCTGTGGTTCCCTGCAGGCCTGACCCTATACTGGGTTGTGAACAACATCTTATCGATTGCACAGCAGTACGTGATCAACAAGCAGATCGAAAACGGTACGGATAAGTAACTCCGAACCTAACGAAAAAAGCCGCTACTTAGTTAGCGGCTTTTTTGTATCTAGGCTTTATGTTCCCATCCCAGCAAAGTGGTAAACTTGCACTAAATTTATATTCGCTCGAGATTCATTATGACCCTGGCTAACAACGACACCATTACGGCTCAAGCAACTCCACCCGGTCGAGGTGGTGTAGGTATAGTACGTATTTCAGGTCCATTGGCCAAAACGATTTCTGAAACCGTTTTAAAAACCGAGCTAAAACCTCGTTATGCATACTACGGCCCGTTTTTTGATCAAAACGAACAAGAGATCGATCAAGGCATCGCGTTGTATTTCCCAGGCCCAAATTCATTTACCGGTGAAGATGTCCTAGAGCTACAAGGTCATGGCGGCCCAGTTATCGTCGATCTACTACTAAAACGGGCAATTGAACTAGGTGCAAGGTTAGCAAAACCCGGCGAATTCTCTGAGCGAGCATTCCTGAACGATAAACTCGATCTGGCTCAAGCCGAAGCGATTGCCGATCTGATCGATAGCTCCTCCGAACAAGCAGCACGCTGCGCCATTCGATCCCTACAAGGTGAATTCTCCAGCCGTATCCATGAGCTAGTTGAAGCACTCGTACAGCTAAGAATTTACGTGGAAGCGGCAATCGACTTCCCAGAAGAAGAGATCGATTTCCTCGCCGATGGCAAAGTACTTGGTGACTTAAAAGAGGTATTAGGCAAAGTCGTCGCCGTACAGGCAGAAGCAAAGCAGGGCAGTCTATTACGTGAAGGTATGAACGTAGTAATCGCAGGCCGTCCTAATGCGGGTAAATCGAGCCTACTAAACGCTTTAGCCGGTCGTGAAACGGCGATTGTGACCGACATTGCCGGGACTACGCGAGACGTTCTGCGCGAACATATCCATATTGATGGCATGCCACTGCATATCATCGATACAGCAGGCCTACGTGATGCCCCTGATGAAGTGGAACGTATAGGTATCAACCGTGCTTGGGAAGAGATCAACAAAGCCGATCGTGTTCTGCTGATGGTTGATAGTCAAAGCACTGAGACTGATGATCCAGAACAGATCTGGCCAGAGTTCGTCCACCAGCTACCCGAATCGAGCCGTATCACGGTTATTCGTAACAAAGCTGACCTAAGTGGCGAAACAGTCAGCATCCGTGAAGCCCACGATCACACCACAATTACCTTGTCAGCAAAATCACAAACTGGTGTCGATCTGCTGCGAGATCATCTAAAAGAATCTATGGGTTTCAGCTCAACTACCGAGGGTGGTTTTATGGCACGCCGCCGCCATCTGGATGCTTTAGAACGTGCCCATGAGTTACTGGAAACCGGTTTAGATCAGCTTGAGATGAATGGAGCAGGGGAACTGCTCGCGGAAGATCTACGCCAAGCACAACAAGCGCTCAATGAGATCACGGGAGAGTTCACGCCTGATGATCTGCTTGGCCGCATCTTCAGCTCATTCTGTATTGGTAAGTAATCCACACTAACCAATACGTTTTGAACAGGGACGTTCAGCCATGCTTATTTCCCCACCTATTTATCGCTCCACTTTTCCTATCAGTTGTAACGAGCGCTTTAAACAGCAGCTACTCGAAAAAGGTCTCCAGCTTCCGCCTTCGGTCGCTGATGCAAGCTTGAAGCGCCAGTGTGAGTATCTTGCTGGCCGGTACTGCGCCACCGACAGCTTAAGCAAAGCAGGCTTATCACTCCCTATAGAGATAGGCATAGGAACTCATGGCAGTCCCATCTGGCCGCAAGGGTTTATCGGCTCAATTTCCCACTGCGAAGATCTAGCTGCATCGGTAGTCATGCCTAAAGCATCGAGTAATTCAACTATTGGACTGGATATAGAAAGGGTAATGACTGCAGAAGTGGCCAAGGAGGTAGAGAGCAGAATATTATTTGGTAAAGACAGAGACCACCAAAGCGCTTTCGATAACTTTGAACAGTTTTTAACGACCCTATTTTCAGCCAAAGAAGCGCTGTATAAAGCTATTTATCCACAGGCGAAAAAAGTGCTGGAATTCGATAATGCCCAACTAGAAGCAGTTTACCCTGAAGAAAACAGACTCACCTTAAGCCTGACTACCAGTATTAATAAACACTTGCCCCAAGGTCGTCTATTTTCAGTCGAATATCGCCCTATTGACCGCGATAAAGTGGAAACGCTCGTCATTGTAGAATAAACGTTAACTTTGTAAGCGCGTTTTTCGTAACTCGGTCGGAGTGATATCAAATAGCTGCTTAAATTTATCGGTAAATCGAGACTGGGACTGATAGCCACAACGTTCTGCAATTAAACCAATCGGGTCCATCGTGGTTTGCACAAGATGAAGGCCATAACCCAATTTAGTCCGATCCTTTAGATCTTGCAGACAGGTGCCTTCGGCTTTTAACTTGCGACGCAAGGTCGATTCACTCACGGCTAAACGCTCGGTCAGCATACTAACACCACAATCACCGGAGATGTTTTCACCTATGATCTCCTGCAATTGATGGCTAAAACTTGGAGGTTCGATCAACCCCAACACATCATTGTGGCCTAGAGATAACATCACCTGCAGCAGCTCTTTTTTACGGAAGTGCCAAGCCTCTTCAGGCGCCATCAAAGACCATTCCATATATTGCTGCAGCGTTGTCTCGAGTACGCCATCAATTTCACCAAGAAAATGTTTCTTAGCCTGATTTCGCTGATGCCTAAAATGGTCAAAATCGCCATGTTCAAATTCAATAAGTACCGCTAGGTATTCCTCGTTTCCAGGAATATTCCTCATATCAATTGTCGGGCTGTTTGAGAGAAATACAAAGTTGCCGGTAGGGCACAGCATCTCCTCATCCTTGCCTAACTTTTTGACTCCACTTAAAACAAAGATCAATAAAGGTTTAAGAATAGGTACATTCAGAATGTGCTGCTCCTCAACTGACGAATAAACAGAAAAGGGCAAAGTCCGTTCTTGCTCTAATGCATGCTTAGCAGATTGGAGTAGTGTTTGCGTTGGCATAAGATTAACCAGTCAATTGATGTTACTTATACAAATTTGTAGTAAGCAGCAATATCACACAAGTTAATCTATTAATAAATCCTAGAAGGCAAAGCGACTAAAAAAACGCTTAGAAAAAGGGTTATAGATCAAAAATCAGCAATTCAGGCAATCAAGCTCACCTGAATTGCTGTGCTCTAATTAAATAAAATCGAGGTTAAGCAGGGATGGCTTCAGCATTTTGCGAGCGATTATTCTCGCTGGCATCATGCCGGCAACGATCAACAATGGCAGCAATACTTTGAATATCCGTAGCTTCCATTATTTCTGTCACTGCGATGCTAACTTTGTTATTTGCGCTAGAGAATTCCGTTTCCAAGGTATTGGCGAACTGAACAATACCTAATGAGGCCAAGCCACACTGCTCTAGACTCCATTCTGCTTTTGCCTCCATACCGGTCGTGCGCTGTACGATGTGCAAAATAATCTGAGTAGTATCCCGTTCTAGGCTCTCATTCTGATCATTCGAACGGACCCAATTCAAGCAACGGTTAAAACCTTTACGCATTAATGGATCAAGCGGTTGTACAAGTTTACCGAACAGTACCACCAGCCCGACAACATAGAAGAATTCGTACCACTCGACAGCCACTGGTTGCGGACTAAACCAATAATAAGCTTTTTGATCACTCCACCAGTTCCACCATTCGCCATTACGCGTCGCTGCGAAATACCACTGACCCACCATTTGATGGAAGAGGAAACATGCGTAAGCAGTTGGTGCTAGCGTCTGCGAGATAGGGCTAAATCTTAATACTCGAGCTGTAACACCATGACCCGTACTAAGTGCAAAGATCCACAATAAGGTAATTGGTGCAAACAAGCGGCCATAAATGTTATCCCAAATACGATTAACGGTTGCTGGATCAGCAAAGGTATTCGCAGCCTCAGGACGCATAAAAAACGGCTCGAGTGATACTTTCATCACATCTACACCATGAGGGAAATAACCTTGCGCCACATGAGCAATACTGACAAGAATCATAAACACGGTAATAGCATCAGCAACGTAGCCCCATAGATAAGCTCGACGCTGCTCCGTTGGGCGAATCGCATCGTATAGGAACGCGGCACACATACCCGCAACAAAGTAGACCATCCAGAATGGTGCAAATAGATAGAAACCAAGTATCACAGCATTATCTTGCGCGGCAGAATCCAACTGAGCCGCTCTTGGGATAGCGCGTTCGCCAGTTAGCGCATCATAAAAACCATAACCCGTTGCATCGACTGCGTAGCCATACCAGAAGGACATAATAATAAGGAAATTAACGCCTAACCCCGTCAAGGTTAGTAGGAATAGTTTCTTCGTATTACCTCGGTTGCGATAAAGCGCATTGTATAGATATGGGAACACTATCAAGCACTGCAGATACATCGAGATAAACCACATATAGAAGCCAAGGAACCATGTCCCGCCCCACAGTGGTGTCGCTTGTAACCCCGTTAAGTGAATACCTAAAGTTAACAAAACATTGGCAAACCAAGAATCCTGTACCCAAGGTGTTCCCTGACAGAATAGTTGATCACCACCAGCGTGCTGACCTCCCCATTGGAAATCAGTAATAAAGGTCGATGGCTGACAACCGACGGCCAAGTTTCCTAAAGCTAATAGCACGGCAAACCCATAAAGCGGGTACATACCGGCAACACGGGCAGAAACAAAGGAGAGTTTTTTTTGGATTAACGCGGGCATCACCGCTGCTAGTGTGAATCCAGCTAAGGTAAAGAAAGCATGCACATGCCATGGGAACTGGCGTAGATTTGAAAATGCATCCCACGAAGCGTCCGAACCTATATGCATAAACATCACATAACAGGCGAGTAGAAAGCGAAAACCAGCCAATACTGCCCAGTCGATTTTAGGTTTATTCAGATTGATGGGGCCTGATGTCGAAATAGCAGCAGCTGTCGCAGAAGGAGCCGCACCAAAATCTGCGATATCTTCGGCTCTATCAGGCGTGGAAGAGTTTATCGATTGGGTCGATTCAGCTTCTTTAGGCTTAGTGATATCTAAAACTTCAGCTAAACCATTTCTAATGACCTTCTTACTGCCTGTTCGCGGCAGATCATCCTCATCCACCACTTTCCAGTAAGATGGGTATTTGAAACCGGCTAGCTTCTCATTAATTAAAACCTCTCTGATCTCTCGAATCAGTTCCTGCTCACTCGGCTGATTACTGCCTTTAAGGATAAGAGCACAACCAACTTCTTCACCATAAGCATCTGATGGCACAGAAAAACAAACAGCTGAAGATACATGCGGGTGCAAGCTGATCACATTCTCAACTTCAACCGGAGCAATTTGCTCTCCACCTTTTTTAATCAGCTCTTTGATACGACCTCGGAGGGATAGCACTCCTTCATTATCAATCTGACCTAAATCACCGGTCATAAACCAAGTATGCAGGGTTTGATCGACATCTGAGCGCATTACAAAGCGGGAGTTACTGTTCGCTTCTGGGTTATCTAAATAACCAGCAAAAACCGTTGAGCCAGAAATAACGATTTCACCTTCGTCACCGTAAGGCAGGGGTCGTAAAGTGATCGGATCAACAATCGCTAATGATGCCGCAACAGGTACGCCAACCGCACCCGGCTGTTGCTTCCAACCCTCTTCAGTAATCGGAGGCTGAGATATGGGCATCATCTCGGACATGCTGTAAGTCGTAGCAACATCACAACCTAGCGTGCGTTTTAGCAGCTCCCGATCATCCTCTTTAAGTGCAGCGGCACCAGATCTAACCATACGGAGGTTATGCGCATGCCACTCGCCATCAGGGCCTAGATAGCTATCACCACGATCATTCAGAAAACGTACTGTCGCATTATGGATAGTGGGTACCGCTGAATACCAAGTCGGCCGAGGGTTTGATTCAGCCAGTGCTGCAACCATCCCCTGTGGAGTATAGAAACCATCACACGTGATCGATGCACCAACCGAAAGGCTACAAAGAATAGACGCACTAATCCCGCCAATATGATCCAAAGGCATGATGCTATAAGTCACATCTTCAGAGGTAATACCAATGCCATCAGCCAATACAGTTGCATTGATAACAAGTTCTTTCTGGCATAGAGGCACCACTTTCGGAATGGAGGTCGTACCTGATGTTCGAAGCAACAAACTATTGTCATCAGGCCCGCTAATTAATGCCAATTCATTCTGAAAATCTGCGACAGGGTTCTGATAGCGGAAGAAACCGGGAGAAGCATTTGGATCAACTACAGCATGATGTAGCTTAGCATTACCACTTTCAGCATATTTCTCAAAAGCACTCTGGACCCCTTGCGAAGAAACACCAGCAAATAAAACCATATGCTTTACGCCATACTGTTTTAATGCAAGTAGGGCATCGGCCTCGTTCATATGGGTAGAGAAAGGCACAGCACAGGTTTGTGCTGCAATGGATAGAAAAGCCGTCGCAGCTACAGCAGATCCACCCGCTGGAGCGAGATAAGCAACAATTTGATCCTTTTTAATACCAAGCTGTCTTAAGTCACCTCCGCCACCGGCTTGAGTGAAGTTAAGCATATCGCCATAGGTAGTGACTAAATCTGCATTTCGTTCCCGGGCATTACGGAATAATGGTGTATTAGCAGGTTGCTGAGCTAATAGTTCAAAAATCGTTGTTGGAGCACTTTCCACGGCCAGATTAACCGCGGTGATCTGTTTATCTTGGTGGACTAAACGGGTACTCAGAGGAGAAGTGTGATACTGATCAACAAAGCCTAAGCTATCAGTCATGATGTTATGCAGTGCTTTGTAGATCACTTCCACCAGTTGCTCATCATTACGTTGCAAACGTCCAATTTCATGGCCGCCAGGAAGATATAAAACTTCACAATGCTCAGTCTGTAAGTGATCAACGAAGCTTTCCGACCACTTTTTATGATTATCACGACGGCCTATAAGGTGGACAGCTTGAGTATGAATAGCAGTGACTGGCGATTCACCCAAACCAGCACGGTTTCTTAATTCCTTAAAACTATGAGGGGCAGCAGCACAGGCAAAAATAGTGGCATTAAACTGGTGCTTTAATATATCCGGATCCCAATCCTCACCAACATACTGCTCAATAGCTTGAATTAACGCAGAATCTTTAGCCAAACCAGTTACTAAACTGGCAATAACGGCACCTTGACTAAATCCATAAATACCATCAAACGGACCTTTGTTCTTAATAACAGAAAGAACGGATGACACCGACCTACACAGGGCTCTTAAAAGCACATCGTTATCGACATCGTCACTCTCAGGCAACCATGAGTACCATGGAGCAGCGACTAGATTCTGTTTTGCTAACTCATCAACTCCAGGTCCTGGGCAACCTACAAGCGTGGGTGCATCTAGGTAAACAATCTCATATTCAGAACCGCTCACACCCAGATTTTCCAACTGCATCGCAGTGACTTTACTGTTGCTTCCTTTACCGTGCAGCGCCAATAGCCGAGGCTTTGAAGCTGATCCACTAAAAATACTCACTCCGTGTCCCTCAAAATTTATCTATCACATCAATTCGAATTGCGCTGAAGGCTCTACTCAAAAGAACAGACCGCCAGCATAGGTAATGAGAGGACTAGTTATTGTTATTCACCATCTCACGTTGAACTCAGATCAAAGCCAAGTTCATTTCAAAGAAGATGCGCCTCGAAACCACAGATCCTGAGTAGATTCAGAGGCACCTTCCTATTGCTTTACTTACGTTCGTAAAGTGCTTCGATCGTGCTCGAAGCCAATGAATTTGCGTTAACCATGTAGCCCGTTAGTGCAGAAGAGGCTCCTTCAGGGAGCTCCAACTTTTTAGATAACGCATGCACTGTGAATTGGTAACGATGTACGCCGTGACCTTTAGGGGGGCAAGCACCACCAAAGCCTTTAGAGCCATAATCGTTGTTGATGTGGGTTACAGAAACAGGAATTAGGTTTTTGCTTAGATCACCTGCACCAGCATCCAAGCTAGTCACGTCTTTCGGGATATTCACAACCTGCCAATGCCACCAACCACTGCCCGTTGGTGCATCTGGATCGTAAACTTGAATAGCGAATGCTGCTGTACCATCAGGAGCTCCTTCCCAAGAAAGCTGTGGGGATAGATTGCCACCTTCACAGCCAAAGCCTTGAAACTCTTGAGTATTACTCATCGTTTCGCCGGCTTGGATATCGGTACTTTTAAGTGTGAATTGCTCTGCTACCGCAGTGCCTGAAAGGCCTGCTAGCAAAATAGAAATAGGTAATGCCAATTTAAAAGTAGGGCGCATCTTCTTACCTCCTTAATTTGGTTTGCAAAGGAGGGGAATTTTAGTGCTTACTAATCAAGCAAATTAGTCTGTAAACGCGCAAGTTTTTGCCCTATTCGGTCATTTTCATTGATTCGTTGAACAAACCACTTAATCAGAGCACTAAGCACATCCAAATCAGAGTTATATTTGCAGAGAACTTGGGGAGAGTACTATCTAACCAGTAAAAAAGCCTAACACTTTGCTTTTATTCAGAATCCTCAATATTTCAACAATTAAATCCAATGTTATTATCAGGTTTTCCACAAAAACCTGTTAGTACATAAAAACCTAATTTTTTGGATATCTTGTTTATATCATAAAGATAACTTGAATTTATCCTTTATAATCATAAAGATAAATCGCACATAAAAATCTCAAAGGTTGATTAATATTTTTACAGGCATTGTCTAAAAATACTTACTCACACATCATGTGTATAACCTGTAGAGCTAGCCTAAGTTATCCTAAGGATAAAGTTGTGAATAATTCCGCCTGTGGAAAAGGTGCCTAGATATACACAACTTACACGCCCTTTTTGCAGACAGTATATGCACGATAAACAAAGGCTTATCATTCTTACAATATACTGATTTAAAAGAGAAATTATTGGTTATCACCAGAAAAAGGGGCCCCTATATATAATCATTAAAATAAAAAACATATATTCTTTCTCTTTTTTAATACTTATATATAAAGAAAAACAAAGCTGTATAAAAAACGATCATTTCTAAGTTGATCAGGTAAGGGTATAATCAGCGCCCATTTCAAATCGATCTTGGCACACTGATCGAAACTTATTTCATAGAGGTAATACAACGGTGGATTTTCCTACCCACTTTGACGTCATTGTTATCGGTGGTGGTCATGCAGGTACTGAAGCTGCATTAGCGTCAGCAAGAACTGGAGCACAGACCTTATTACTAACCCATAACATCGAAACTTTAGGTCAAATGTCATGTAACCCTGCAATAGGGGGAATAGGAAAAAGCCATCTTGTTAAAGAGATTGATGCGCTAGATGGAGCTATGGCTCGTGCTACTGATAAAGGCGGTATTCAATTTCGAACCCTTAACTCACGTAAAGGCCCTGCAGTAAGAGCAACACGTGCACAAGCTGATCGTGTTCTTTACAAAGCAGCTGTTCGCTCAATTCTTGAGAACCAAGAAAACCTACAGATTTTCCAACAATCTGCTGATGACTTGATTATCGAAGGCGAGACAGTTGTCGGTGTTGTGACACAAACAGGTATCCGCTTTAAAGCAAAGTCTGTTGTGTTAACAGCTGGTACTTTCCTCGGTGGTGTTATCCATATTGGTTTGGAAAACCACTCTGGTGGTCGAGCAGGGGATCCGCCATCTATCGCGCTTGCTCATCGTTTGCGTGAACTGCCTTTCCGTGTAGATCGCTTAAAAACGGGTACACCACCACGTATCGATGCCCGTAGTGTTGATTTTAGTGTGATGCAGGAACAACCAGGTGATACACCTACCCCGGTTATGTCTTATATGGGTAAGTTGAGTGATCACCCTGAGCAGATTAGTTGTTATATCACTCATACCAATGAACGCACTCATGAAATTTTGAGAAACGGTCTTGATCGATCGCCTATGTATACCGGTGTGATTGAGGGCGTGGGCCCACGTTACTGCCCATCTATTGAAGATAAGATCATGCGTTTTGCTGATAAAGATCAGCATCAAGTATTTGTGGAACCAGAAGGTCTAACAACTCACGAGTTGTACCCAAATGGCATCTCTACTTCACTACCTTTTGATATTCAGCTAGCAGCCGTACGATCAATCCGTGGTTTTGAAAACGCACATATTGTTCGACCAGGTTATGCGATTGAATACGATTACTTTAACCCGCAAGATCTAAAACATACCCTTGAAACCAAATATATGAACGGCCTGTACTTTGCCGGTCAGATTAATGGCACGACAGGTTATGAAGAGGCGGGTGCCCAAGGTTTGTTGGCCGGTGCCAATGCAGCACTGCGAGCGTTAGATAAAGAACAGTGGTATCCACGTCGTGATGAAGCCTACATCGGTGTATTGGTGGATGACCTGATTACTCTTGGTACGTCTGAACCATACCGTATGTTCACGAGTCGTGCGGAATATCGCCTAATTCTGCGTGAAGACAACGCCGACCTACGTTTGACCGAAAAAGGTCGTGAACTTGGGCTGGTGGGTGATGAGCGTTGGCAGGCATTCTGCGAAAAACGTGAAGCGATTGAGTTAGAGCAACAGCGCCTAAAGTCTACGTGGATTCAGCCTAAGACACCTGAAGCAGATGAATTAGCACCAAAACTTAAAACGCCGCTGACACGTGAATACAACTTGGCAGATCTGTTGAAACGTCCAGAACTGGTTTACGGCGATATTGCGCATCTTAAGGGTGAAGCTGTGTCTGATAACCAAGTGGCGGAACAGGTTGAGATTCATAACAAATATGCCGGTTACATTGAGCGTCAGAAAGACGAAATAGCGCAGATGCGTCGTCAAGAGAATACGCGGCTGCCAGAAAATTTTGATTATGACCAAGTAGGCGGCCTTTCCAACGAACTGAAAGCGAAACTAGAAGAGATTCGTCCAGAAACGATCTCACAAGCGTCTCGTATTCAAGGTATGACCCCAGCTGCTATTTCGCTGTTATTGGTTTATCTAAAAAAACATCAATTGAGCAAAGCTAAAATTAAGGCCGATAACGCATGAATCTGGTAAGCCAAGAGATCTTGGAAGCAAAGCTAAACAAAGGTATCCAGCAGTTAGGTCTGGATATCGACGAGCAGCAAAAAGATCAGTTACTCCGTTACCTGAATTTGCTGATCAAATGGAACAAAGCTTATAACCTGACCGCTGTGCGTGATCCGTTAGAGATGATAGATCGTCATTTGATCGATAGCTTGAGCGTAGTGCCTTACATCAAAGCCAATCGCATTATCGATGTAGGTAGTGGCCCCGGCTTACCAGGTATCCCATTGGCGATCTGCCATCCCGAGCTTGATGTCACTACGTTGGACAGCAACGGCAAGAAAACCCGTTTCCAATTGCAAGCTAAAACGGAGCTAGCTCTAAATAACTTAACGGTTATCAACGAACGTGTTGAGAATTGTAATTTTGAGCCTTTTGATCAGGTAATTTCGCGCGCATTTGCCTCGTTGCAAGATATGATTAACTGGACACACCAACTTTGTCATCAAGAGGGTGTTTTTCTTGCAATGAAAGGTCTGTATCCTGAAGAAGAGTTATCAGCACTGCCTGATGGCTATGAACTTAAGACCTGTTACCCACTTGATGTACCGGGAACAGAAGGGGAAAGGCATCTGCTAGTTTTAGGGAGACGCTAGGCGTGGCAAAGATCCTAACGATCACAAACCAGAAAGGAGGCGTGGGTAAAACAACAACCTGCGTAAATCTGGCTGCTTCATTGGCTGCAACCAAAAAGCGCGTATTGCTGGTGGATCTGGATCCACAAGGTAATGCCAGCATGGGCAGCGGCGTCGATAAACACACGTTGGAAAATACGGTCTATGAAGTACTGACCGACAAAGTGAATATTAAAGAGGCGATCCTTAAAGGCACAGCGGCTGGTTTCGATATCATTGGCTCAAATGGCGATCTAACCGCAGCAGAAGTTGAGCTTTTGCAGATTCCTCGCCGAGAATTCCGTCTAAAAATGGCGTTGATGGAAGTTGATGAAGATTATGATTACGTACTTATCGATAATCCGCCGTCACTAAACCTGCTAACAGTTAACGCGTTGGCAGCATCTGCGGGTGTCATTATTCCAATGCAGTGCGAATATTATGCACTGGAAGGCATCTCTGCCTTGATTGGCACGATCGACAAGATCAATGCCCGTTTAAACCCTAGTTTGAAAATTGAAGGTATCTTGCGGACCATGTTCGATCCGCGAATGAGCCTGACCAAAGACGTTTCAACGCATCTGGTAGAGTATTTTGGTGAGAAAGTGTATCGCACCGTGATTCCAAGAAACGTTCGTTTAGCTGAGGCACCAAGCCATGGATTGCCGGCACTACTTTACGATAAAAACTCCCGAGGAGCCGTAGCTTACTTAGCTTTGGCGGGTGAGTTGATTCGTCGTACCAAACTTGAAGAAAAAGAACAGTCACAGGAAGCATAATCAATGGCTAAAAAGCGTGGGCTTGGCAAAGGTCTGGATGCTCTATTGTCCAGCGTTACTGATGTAGAAGAACAGGTATCCGTTCAAAGCGCTGAATCTTTAGATGGTTATCAGTTGCTTCCTGTCAGTGTGATTCAGCGCGGTCGATATCAACCACGTCGCGATATTGAGCCTCAAGCTCTGGAAGAACTTTCCAACTCTATTCGTGCCCAAGGCGTAATGCAGCCTATTGTGGTACGACCAGTAGACTCTGATCGCTACGAGATCATCGCAGGTGAACGTCGTTGGCGTGCAACTCAGATGGCTGACCTGTCTGAGATTCCCGCAATAGTGAAAGATGTTCCTGATGAAGCCGCTATTGCGATGGCGCTGATCGAGAATATCCAGCGTGAAAACCTAAACCCGATCGAAGAAGCGATCTCTCTTCAGCGACTACAAGACGAATTTGAACTGACTCAGCAGGAAGTGGCTGATGCGGTAGGTAAATCGCGTTCTGCAGTAACTAATTTACTTCGCCTAATGAAACTGACCGATGAAGTGAAGAAAATGCTGGAGTACGGCGACCTAGAAATGGGTCATGCGCGTGCATTGTTGGCATTAGAACCAGAACAACAGCTAATTGCAGCACAGGAAGTATCTGGCCAAGGTTTATCTGTTCGTCAAGCTGAAGCTCTAGTGAAAAAGCTTCAGGACGGTGGTTCGGCAACGGAAGAAAAACCAAAAACAGAATCCAATCCTCGCTTGGGTGAATTAGCTGGTGAATTGTCTATGCGCTTCGCAACTAAGGTGGCGATCAGCGAAAATGCAAAAGGAAAAGGCAAAATCACCATCAGTTACGATGATGCCGAGTCTTTAGACAGTATTCTGAAATTATTGAAATAAGTAGCGTTGAATTACTACTTTGGCACTGAACTTAAGGTGACTCAGGGCAAGGGTTGCTACGACATTAGTGCAAATGGGTAAACTGCCTGTTGTTTCGGCGGCCCTAAGCTCATATAATCGGCTCGCATTTTAGGGTGCGTGCGCTTAAATGGGGCGTAGAGTCAGAACAGAATTTAAGTAAGGTTGCGTTGTAATGTCAGTGGGCAAGGGGAACCTCAAGCAGGGAGCCCATAGTCGTAAAACACGCGGTCGAATATTTAGAATTTTTCTGATTCAAGCAGTCATATGTTTGTTACTTTGCACTGGTTTACTACTAGTGAATGTAGAAACAGCATATTCGGCGCTGCTGGGTGGAGTTTTGTATCTTCTACCTACCCTCTATTTCGCTGATCGAGCATTGAGATTTAGTGCAGGTCAGAGTGCTAAGCAAGCGTTAGCCGAAATGTATGTGAGCCAAATATGGAAAATGGCTTTAAGTGCGGTAGGTTTTGCGGCCGTATTTATACTGATTCAGCCCCTGAATCCATTTTCCTTATTTGGCACGTTCATTCTGATGCAGATCTTAGGTTGGATTGGTCAGATGAACCTGAATACAAGATTCCTGAAACTTTGAACGAGAGAAACTGAGAATGGCTAGTAGCGACACAGTAACATCCTCAGAGTATATATCCCACCACTTGACGAATCTGACGTTCGGCTATCATGAAGCTTCGGATAGCTGGCGCTTCGTAGATACTGCAAACGGTATCATGCCTGGCGATTTCGGATTTTGGGCAATCCATGTGGATACTATGCTTTGGTCTGTTGGCTTGGGTATTTTCTTCCTTTGGTTGTTCCGTAGCGTAGCGAAAAAAGCTACCTCTGGCGTACCTGGAAGCACCCAAAACTTTATCGAAACAATTATTGAATTTGTAGACGATAACGTTAAAGGTATTTTTCACCATAAGAACCCTGTTATCGCGCCTTTAGCGTTAACAATTTTTGTCTGGATCTTCCTGATGAACCTTATGGACCTTGTGCCAATCGATTGGGTTCCATACATCGCTGCTCAAATGGGCGTTGGTTACATGAAGATCGTACCAACTACAGACCCTAACGCTACTCTAGGTATGGCGTTCAGCGTATTCTTCTTAATCATTTACTACAGCATTAAGCAGAAAGGTGTTTCTGGCTTCCTTGCTGAGCTGTCTCTACAGCCAATGGGTAAATGGATGATTCCTTTCAACTTGTTCCTGGAAATTGTAGGCCTACTGGCTAAGCCAATCTCTCTGGCTCTACGACTATTCGGTAACATGTATGCGGGTGAAATGATCTTTATTTTGATTGCTCTGCTTCCTTTCTGGGCGCAGTGGGTACTATCTGTGCCATGGGCAATCTTCCATATTCTAGTAATTACTTTGCAGGCGTTTATCTTCATGGTGCTAACTATCGTTTATCTTGCGATGGCACATGACGATCACTAATAAGTAATTCATGAACTGAAGTACTGTTTTAACCTGTTTTAACAAATTTTAAACTTTAACTTTTAAACTTAAATGTGGAGAAAAACTGATGGAAATGGCTAACGCTTTAGTATTCCTGGCTGCTGCGGTTCTAATGGGCCTTGCTGCTATTGGTGCTGCTGTAGGTATCGGTAACCTAGGTGGTAAATTCTTGGAAGGTGCTGCACGTCAACCTGAACTAGTACCACTACTACGTTCTCAGTTCTTCATCGTAATGGGTCTTGTTGATGCGGTACCTATGATCGGTGTAGGTCTTGGCATGTACCTGATGTTCGCAGTTGCATAAGTAGCCACTCGTAAAAGCAACGACTATCGAGTCCTACTTAATTAACAACCGCGAGAGGTAATGGCGTGAATATCAATATCACCATCATTGGCCAGGCAATCGCATTCTTTATCTTTGTAGTTTTCTGCATGAAGTACGTGTGGCCGCCAATTACGGCTGCACTGGCAGAACGTAAGAAGAAGATTGCTGAGGGTCTGGACGCTGCTGAACGCGCTGCGCGTGACTTGCAGTTGGCTCAAGAAAAAGCCACTGAAAATATGCGTAAGGGCAAAGAAGAAGCAGCCGCCATCATTGAACAGGCCAACAAGCGGGCTAACCAAATCATCGAAGAAGCTAAAGAGAAAGCTCTAGACGAAGCTAACCGTGTTAAAACGGCTAAAGAAGCTGAACTAGAGCAAGAAGTTAACCAGGCACGCGAAGCATTGCGCGCTCAGGTAGCTACTCTTGCATTAGCTGGTGCTGAGAAAGTACTAGAAGCATCTATTGATGAGAAGGCACACGCGCAGCTTGTTGAAAAACTGGCCGCTGAGCTTTAAAGCGAGGTTTAACGATGGCTGAAGTCAACACTGTCGCTCGGCCTTATACCAAAGCTGCTTTCGAGTACGCGATGGATAAGGGTAACCTCGATCAGTGGTCCGCTACGCTAGCTCTGGCTGCTGCTGCAGCAGAAGACGAAAACGTAGTGCGTGTACTGGGTAACCCTGCACTGACAGATACGCAGAAAGCTGATCTGATGATCAATATCTGCGAAGAAGCAGATGACGCGGGTAAGAATTTTCTTAAGCTTCTAGCTGAGAACAAACGCCTAGAGATACTGCCTGAGATCAGCGCTCAGTTTAATAAACTGAAAGCAGATCAGGAAAAGTCACTAGATATCGAAGTGACTACGGCGTTTGAACTACAGGACGAGCAGCAAGAAAAACTTGCTCAGGCACTGAAAACTAAACTAGGTCGCGATGTAGCACTGACCTCTCAGGTAGATAAGTCTATCTTGGGTGGTGTAGTAGTTCGCACTGACGACTTGGTGATCGACGGCTCTGTTCGCGCGCGACTCGCGAAGTTGGCCGAAGCGATGAATTCCTAGGGGAATAAAAGCATGCAGCAACTGAATCCTTCTGAGATCAGTGAGATTCTCAAGAAGCGCATCGAAACTCTTGATGTGACTTCAGAAGCCCGTAATGAGGGCACTGTAGTGAGCGTTTCCGATGGTATCATTACGATCCACGGTCTTGCTGACGTTATGTACGGGGAAATGATTGAATTCCCTGGCGGTATCTACGGTATGGCGCTTAACCTTGAGCGCGACTCCGTTGGTGCTGTAGTACTGGGTGACTACCAGGATCTAGTAGAAGGTGCTACTGCACGTTGTACTGGCCGTATCTTGGAAGTACCAATTGGTCCGGAACTGCAGGGTCGTGTAGTAGACGCTCTGGGTAACCCGATCGATGGTAAAGGCCCTGTAGAAACTAAATTAACTGACGCTGTTGAGAAGGTTGCACCTGGTGTAATCGAGCGTCAGGGCGTAGATCAGCCTGTACAGACTGGTCTTAAAGCGATCGACTCCATGGTACCAATCGGTCGTGGTCAGCGTGAGCTGATCATCGGTGACCGTCAGATTGGTAAATCTGCGATTGCTATCGACGCTATCATCAACCAGAAAGGTACAGGCGTTAAATGTATCTACGTTGCAGTAGGCCAGAAACAGTCTACTATCGCTAACGTTGTACGTAAGCTTGAAGAGCACGGCGCAATGGATCACACGATCGTTGTAGCTGCTGGTGCCGCTGATCCTGCAGCAATGCAGTTCTTGGCTCCATACTCTGGTTGTACAATGGGTGAATACTTCCGTGACCGCGGTGAAGACGCTCTGATCATCTATGATGATCTAACTAAGCAAGCTTGGGCTTATCGTCAGATTTCCCTATTGCTACGTCGTCCGCCAGGTCGTGAAGCATACCCTGGTGACGTATTCTACTTGCACTCTCGTCTACTTGAGCGTGCTGCGCGTGTAAACGCTGACTACGTTGAGAAGTTTACAAACGGTGAAGTTAAGGGCCAGACTGGTTCCCTAACATCTCTGCCTGTAATCGAAACTCAAGGTGGTGACGTATCCGCATTCGTACCAACAAACGTAATCTCCATCACTGACGGTCAGATCTTCCTAGAAACTGACTTGTTCAACTCTGGTGTACGCCCAGCAATCAACGCTGGTCTATCCGTATCCCGTGTAGGTGGTGCAGCTCAAACTAAGATCATCAAGAAACTAGGTGGCGGTGTTCGTCTAGCACTTGCACAGTATCGTGAACTTGCGGCATTCGCACAGTTCGCTTCTGACCTTGATGACGCTACTCGTGCACAACTTGAGCACGGTCAGTCTGTAACTGAGCTGATGAAGCAGAAACAGTACTCTCCAATGTCTATCGCTGACATGGGTCTTAGCCTGTACGCTGCTAACGAAGGTTACCTACAAGGTGTAGCACTTGATAAAGTACTGGACTTCGAAGCAGCTTTGATTGCGTTCTTCAACAGCGAATACGCTGATCTGATGAACGACATCAACGCAACTGGCAACTACTCTGATGAGATTGCTGCTCAGTTCAAGGCTGGTATCGAGAAGTTCAAGTCTACACAAGCTTGGTAAGAACTCGTTTTGAGTGATCGATCTGCATGCTAGTCATGCAGATCTAACACAAAGCTATATAGGCGGAACTATGGCAGTCGGAAAAGAGATTAAGACAAAAATTGCGAGTGTGCAGAGCACTAAGAAGATTACCAGCGCTATGGAAATGGTTGCTGCTTCTAAGATGCGTAAAGCACAGGATCGCATGGAGTCTTCTCGCCCGTACGCGCGGAGTATCCGTGGTGTAATCCAGCACCTAGCCAAGTCCAACCCTGAGTACAGACACTTGTACATGCAGGAACGTGAGACTAAGCGAGTTGGTTTTGTAATTGTTGCAACCGACCGTGGCTTGTGTGGTGGTTTGAACGTGAATGCGTTCAAAGCAGCTGTTAAAAGCATGAAAGAGTTCCATGACCAAGGCATCGACATCGATGTCTGTGCGCTAGGTAGCAAAGCCTCATCTTTCTTTAAGAACTATGGTGGCAATGTAGTAGCAGCAAAAACTCACCTAGGTGATGCGCCAGAAGTGGCGGATCTAATTGGGTCAGTTAAGGTCATGCTGGATGCTTATGACGAAGGCAAGCTGGATAAACTGTTCATCGTATCTAACGATTTTGTAAATACGATGACACAGCAGCCTGTAGTCAATCAGGTGCTTCCACTGAAGGCGGAAGACGACGAAGAAAAGCTTAACCATCATTGGGATTACCTATATGAGCCAGATGCTAAAGAGCTGTTAAACAGCTTGCTGGTTCGTTACGTTGAGTCCTTGGTCTACCAGGCCGTGGTTGAGAACAATGCCTGTGAACAGGCAGCACGTATGTTGGCGATGAAGAACGCAACAGACAATGCTGGCGACATGATTGGCGAGCTAGAGATGATTTACAATAAAGCTCGTCAAGCAGCGATTACTCAGGAAATCTCTGAGATCGTTAGTGGTGCTGCAGCTGTTTAATAACAGGTCACAGGTTAAATTTTAAGAGGATCCGAACATGAGTAGCGGAACTATTGTTCAGATTATCGGCGCAGTAGTAGACGTGGAATTCCCACGTGACTCTGTACCGAAGGTTTACGATGCATTAACTGTATCTAAAACCGGCCTGACACTTGAAGTTCAGCAACAGCTGGGTGATGGTGTTGTACGTGCGATTGCAATGGGCCAAACAGAAGGCGTAAGCCGTGGTTTGGAAGTTGCAAACACTGGTGCTCCAGTATCTGTACCTGTTGGTACAGCAACACTGGGTCGTATCATGGACGTACTGGGTAACCCAATTGATGAATGTGGCGATATCGGTGAAGAAGAGCGTATGCCTATTCACCGTAAAGCGCCTTCTTACGATGAGCAGTCTGCATCTAACGAACTACTAGAAACTGGTATCAAGGTAATCGACCTTGTATGTCCGTTCGCTAAGGGTGGTAAAGTTGGTCTGTTCGGTGGTGCGGGTGTAGGTAAAACCGTAAACATGATGGAGCTGATCCGTAACATTGCGATCGAGCACTCAGGTTTCTCCGTATTTGCCGGTGTAGGTGAGCGTACTCGTGAGGGTAACGACTTCTACTACGAGATGAAAGAATCCAACGTATTGGATAAAGTATCTCTAGTATACGGTCAGATGAATGAGCCTCCAGGTAACCGTCTACGTGTAGCGTTGACTGGTCTTACTATGGCTGAGAAATTCCGTGACGAAGGTCGTGACGTACTGTTGTTCGTAGACAACATCTACCGTTACACACTAGCGGGTACTGAGGTATCAGCACTGCTAGGTCGTATGCCTTCTGCGGTAGGTTACCAGCCAACTCTAGCGGAAGAGATGGGTGTTCTTCAGGAACGTATCACATCTACTAAGACTGGTTCTATCACGTCTATCCAAGCGGTATACGTACCTGCGGATGACTTGACTGACCCATCTCCAGCGACAACCTTCTCTCACCTTGATGCAACAGTAGTACTGTCTCGTCAAATTGCAGAGCTAGGTATCTACCCTGCGGTAGATCCACTGGATTCAACTTCTCGTCAGCTAGATCCACTAGTAATCGGTCAAGAACACTACGAGATTGCTCGTAACGTTCAGGGTGTACTACAGCGCTATAAAGAGCTGAAAGACATCATCGCGATCCTAGGTATGGACGAATTGTCTGAAGAAGATAAGTCTCTGGTAGCACGTGCTCGTAAGATGCAACGTTTCCTATCTCAGCCTTTCTTCGTAGCTGAAGTATTCACCGGTGCTCCTGGTAAATACGTGCCACTGAAAGAAACTATCAGCGGCTTTAAAGGCATCCTGGAAGGCCAGTACGACGATCTGCCAGAGCAGGCGTTCTACATGGTCGGTGGTATCGACGAAGCGATCGAGAAAGCTAAAGGCATGTAATTGCCTTTAGCTAACCTTTACGAGGTATAAATATGGCTATGACTGTTCATTGCGACATCGTAAGTGCTGAAGAAGAATTATTCTCTGGCCTTATTGAATTCGTATCCGTAACAGGTAGCCTGGGTGATCTGGGTGTATATCCAGGTCACGCTCCGCTTCTGACGGAACTAAAACCAGGCCCTGTCGAGCTACGCAAACAGGGTGGCGAACAGGATATCTTCTACGTATCCGGTGGCTTCATTGAAGTTCAGCCTCATAAGGTAACTGTACTTGCAGACACTGCTCTACACGCTGCAGACCTTAATGAAGCGAAAGCTCAAGAAGCACAGAAACATGCTGAACAGGCGATGTCTGATAAAACTGCAGAGTTCGAATACTCTAAAGCAGCAAGTCAGCTGGCTGAAGCTGCGGCTCAGCTTCGTACCCTACAGCAGATTCGTAAGAAGCTTGGTCGATAAGACTGACTCTTACAAATCATTAGTTCTAAAAGGCAACCTTCGGGTTGCCTTTTTTTGTTTATGGCGGAGACATGAACAAATAGGACGCCATTTTGCGAATAGAGATCGCCTAACTTGTTAGATGATAGTTTCTTGAATGCAGCGATTGCGTTGACCGCTTGCAAGTGGACACCATTGAATATGTTAGAGGTGTCTTATGCATTAAAGCAAAGCGTATGGCCAACAGATTTATATCTTAGATAACAAGCAACTTTTTTAGATTAAGTGTTGACGCCTTTTGAGATATCTGTAGAATTCGCCGTCCTTGCTTGGGGAGGCCACTTTTTAAGGGGTTGTAGAACCAAACAAGGTGTTCAGTAAGTGATTGAAAACATTTGTTTTTTAGGTTGCTTGCGGATCAGTGTTCAAAGTTCGTTTGCTGAGTAAATAGTTTTTACAAAATTGCAAAATAAACGGTTGACTTTGAATGAGCGCACAGTAGAATATGCGCCTCGCTTGAGACGAAACGCTGAGTCAGCGGAGAGTCAAAAAGCAACGCTCTTTAACAATTTGATCAGATAATTCGTGTGGGCGCTTGTTGAGAAGAAGCAAACTTTTTCTAGACAAGCAACCAAGTGAATTCATTTAAAGCGATTTACAAAGGTTTAACGTTCTTAAGAATGTTATCCGGTTGTTTAGTACTAGAGCCCGTTACCACATTCCTGGTAACAACAATGATTTAAACTGAAGAGTTTGATCATGGCTCAGATTGAACGCTGGCGGCAGGCCTAACACATGCAAGTCGAACGGTAACATGACTAGCTTGCTAGTTGATGACGAGTGGCGGACGGGTGAGTAACGCGTAGGAATCTACCCAGTAGCGGGGGATAAGCCAGAGAAATTTGGTCTAATACCGCATACGCCCTAAGGGGGAAAGCAGGGGATCTTCGGACCTTGCACTATTGGATGAGCCTGCGTGAGATTAGCTTGTTGGTGAGGTAATGGCTCACCAAGGCAACGATCTCTAGCTGGTCTGAGAGGATGATCAGCCACACTGGAACTGAGACACGGTCCAGACTCCTACGGGAGGCAGCAGTGGGGAATATTGCACAATGGGCGCAAGCCTGATGCAGCCATGCCGCGTGTGTGAAGAAGGCCCTAGGGTTGTAAAGCACTTTCAGCAGTGAGGAAAGGTTGTACGTTAATACCGTGCAGCTGTGACGTTAACTGCAGAAGAAGCACCGGCTAACTCCGTGCCAGCAGCCGCGGTAATACGGAGGGTGCGAGCGTTAATCGGAATTACTGGGCGTAAAGCGCGCGTAGGTGGATTGGTCAGTCAGATGTGAAAGCCCAGGGCTCAACCTTG
Source organism: Neptuniibacter sp. SY11_33 (assembly GCF_047778025.1). GTDB lineage: Bacteria > Pseudomonadota > Gammaproteobacteria > Pseudomonadales > Balneatricaceae > Neptuniibacter. The sequence goes on along the minus strand of NZ_CP180543.1, from coordinate 3,741,480 downwards.
GAACTGCACCTGATACTGCCAATCTAGAATACGGTAGAGGGTAGTGGAATTTCCTGTGTAGCGGTGAAATGCGTAGATATAGGAAGGAACACCAGTGGCGAAGGCGACTACCTGGACCGATATTGACACTGAGGTGCGAAAGCGTGGGGAGCAAACAGGATTAGATACCCTGGTAGTCCACGCCGTAAACGATGTCTACTAGCCGTTGGGAGACTTGATCTTTTAGTGGCGCAGCTAACGCGATAAGTAGACCGCCTGGGGAGTACGGCCGCAAGGTTAAAACTCAAATGAATTGACGGGGGCCCGCACAAGCGGTGGAGCATGTGGTTTAATTCGACGCAACGCGAAGAACCTTACCAACTCTTGACATCCTGCGAACTTGCTAGAGATAGCTTGGTGCCTTCGGGAACGCAGAGACAGGTGCTGCATGGCTGTCGTCAGCTCGTGTTGTGAAATGTTGGGTTAAGTCCCGTAACGAGCGCAACCCTTGTCCTTATTTGCCAGCACGTAATGGTGGGAACTCTAAGGAGACTGCCGGTGACAAACCGGAGGAAGGTGGGGACGACGTCAAGTCATCATGGCCCTTACGAGTTGGGCTACACACGTGCTACAATGGTCGGTACAGAGGGCTGCAAACCTGCGAAGGTAAGCTAATCTCACAAAACCGGTCGTAGTCCGGATTGGAGTCTGCAACTCGACTCCATGAAGTCGGAATCGCTAGTAATCGTGGATCAGAATGCCACGGTGAATACGTTCCCGGGCCTTGTACACACCGCCCGTCACACCATGGGAGTGGATTGCACCAGAAGTAGCTAGCTTAACCTTCGGGAGGGCGGTTACCACGGTGTGGTTCATGACTGGGGTGAAGTCGTAACAAGGTAGCCCTAGGGGAACCTGGGGCTGGATCACCTCCTTAAACGAAAGCCGATTCTCGGCAAGCGTTCACACGAATTATCTGATCAGAGAAGTTAAGAGCAACGGTGTAGGCTTGTAGCTCAGCTGGTTAGAGCGCACCCCTGATAAGGGTGAGGTCGGTGGTTCAAGTCCACTCAGGCCTACCAATCAATAGCCTTACTGTTTTTCTTGGGGCTATAGCTCAGCTGGGAGAGCGCCTGCTTTGCACGCAGGAGGTCTGCGGTTCGATCCCGCATAGCTCCACCATCATCCTTGGGATGAGAAAGGAAGAGTTTTAAAACATATTGTCATGTAAGACATTATCTTTTAAAGCTTTTTTGCTTTAAACGCTCTTTAACAATTTGGATTTGATTCATTTGATTTAGATTTAAGACATGTAGTTTTACTGCATGCGCCAATTCGGCGAAATCTATCGTTACTAGCAATACAAGTTACTGTGATTCCAGACGCCTTCGGGTTATATGGTCAAGTGACTAAGCGTGCACGGTGGATGCCTTGGCAGTCAGAGGCGATGAAGGACGTTGTAACCTGCGATAAGGTTCGGGGAGCTGGTAAACAAGCTTTGATCCGGACATTTCCGAATGGGGAAACCCACCTATTTATAGGTATCTTTTAACTGAATACATAGGTTATTAGAGGCGAACCTGGGGAACTGAAACATCTAAGTACCCAGAGGAAAAGAAATCAACCGAGATTCCCTAAGTAGCGGCGAGCGAACGGGGATTAGCCCTTAAGCTTTATTAGGTTTAACAGAACACTCTGGAAAGTGTGGCCATAGTGGGTGATAGCCCCGTATGTGAAAAACCTTTTAAAGTGAAATCGAGTAGGACGGCACACGTGAAACGCTGTCTGAATATGGGGGGACCATCCTCCAAGGCTAAATACTCCTGACTGACCGATAGTGAACCAGTACCGTGAGGGAAAGGCGAAAAGAACCCCTGTGAGGGGAGTGAAATAGACCCTGAAACCGTGTACGTACAAGCAGTGGGAGCCGTTTTAGGACGGTGACTGCGTACCTTTTGTATAATGGGTCAGCGACTTACTTTTAGTGGCAAGGTTAAGCATTTGCGGAGCCGTAGGGAAACCGAGTCTTAATAGGGCGTCCAGTCGCTAGGAGTAGACCCGAAACCGAGTGATCTATCCATGGGCAGGTTGAAGATGCAGTAACATGCATTGGAGGACCGAACCGACTGTCGTTGAAAAGCCAGCGGATGACTTGTGGATAGGAGTGAAAGGCTAATCAAACTCGGAGATAGCTGGTTCTCCTCGAAAACTATTTAGGTAGTGCCTCGTGTCTAACCATGGGGGGTAGAGCACTGTTTCGGCTAGGGGGTCATCCCGACTTACCAACCCGATGCAAACTCCGAATACCCATGAGTTCAATCACGGGAGACACACGGCGGGTGCTAACGTCCGTCGTGGAAAGGGAAACAACCCAGACCGTCAGCTAAGGTCCCAAAGTTTATGCTAAGTGGGAAACGATGTGGGAAGGCTTAGACAGCTAGGAGGTTGGCTTAGAAGCAGCCACCCTTTAAAGAAAGCGTAATAGCTCACTAGTCGAGTCGGCCCGCGCGGAAGATATAACGGGGCTAAGCATAACACCGAAGCTACGGATGCACTTTGTGCATGGTAGAGGAGCGTTCTGTAAGCTGTTGAAGCGGAAGCTGTAAGGCACCGTGGAGGTATCAGAAGTGCGAATGCTGACATGAGTAACGATAAGGGAGGTGAAAACCCTCCCCGCCGGAAGACCAAGGGTTCCTATCCAACGCTATTCGAGGTAGGGTGAGTCGGCCCCTAAGGAGAGGCTGAAGAGCGTATCCGATGGGAAACAGGTTAATATTCCTGTACTGCTCATAACTGCGATGGGGGGACGGAGAAGGCTAGGCTAGCGCGGCGTTGGTTGTCCGCGTTTAAGGTTGTAGGTTTAGAGTTTAGGTAAATCCGGACTCTTCTAAGACCGAGAACCGATGACGAGGTCCTTTATGGACTGAAGTAGTTGATGCCATGCTTCCAGGAAAATCCTCTAAGCTTCAGGTTATGACTAACCGTACCCTAAACCGACACAGGTGGTCAGGTAGAGAATACTAAGGCGTATGAGAAAACTCGGGTGAAGGAACTAGGCAAAATGGCACCGTAACTTCGGGAGAAGGTGCGCCGGTTTTGGTGATGGGATTTACTCCCTAAGCTGAGGCCGGTCGAAGATACCAGGTGGCTGCGACTGTTTATTAAAAACATAGCACTCTGCAAACTCGAAAGAGGACGTATAGGGTGTGACGCCTGCCCGGTGCCGGAAGGTTAATTGATGGGGTTAGCGCTTGCGCGAAGCTCTTGATCGAAGCCCCGGTAAACGGCGGCCGTAACTATAACGGTCCTAAGGTAGCGAAATTCCTTGTCGGGTAAGTTCCGACCTGCACGAATGGCGTAACGATGGCCACACTGTCTCCACCCGAGACTCAGTGAAATTGAAATAGCTGTTAAGATGCAGTTTACCCGCGGCTAGACGGAAAGACCCCGTGAACCTTTACTACAGCTTCACAGTGGACTTTGACATTACTTGTGTAGAATAGCTGGGAGGCTTTGAAACTCTGTCGCCAGATAGAGTGGAGCCACCTTTGAAATACCAGCCTGGTAATGTTGAGGTTCTAACCCAGTTCCCTAAGCGGGATCGGGGACATTGTGTGGTGGGTAGTTTGACTGGGGCGGTCTCCTCCCAAAGAGTAACGGAGGAGCACGAAGGTACCCTCAGCATGGTCGGAAATCATGCAATGAGCGCAAGAGTAGAAGGGTGCTTGACTGCGAGACAGACACGTCGAGCAGGTACGAAAGTAGGTTCTAGTGATCCGGTGGTTCTGTATGGAAGGGCCATCGCTCAACGGATAAAAGGTACTCCGGGGATAACAGGCTGATACCGCCCAAGAGTTCACATCGACGGCGGTGTTTGGCACCTCGATGTCGGCTCATCACATCCTGGGGCTGAAGCCGGTCCCAAGGGTATGGCTGTTCGCCATTTAAAGTGGTACGCGAGCTGGGTTTAGAACGTCGTGAGACAGTTCGGTCCCTATCTGCCGTGGGCGTTTGAGATTTGAGAAGAGTTGCTCCTAGTACGAGAGGACCGGAGTGAACGAACCTCTGGTGTACCGGTTGTGATGCCAATTGCATTGCCGGGTAGCTACGTTCGGACGGGATAACCGCTGAAAGCATCTAAGCGGGAAGCCTCCTTCAAGATGAGATCTCACTGGGAACTTGATTCCCCTAAAGGGCCGTTGAAGACTACGACGTTGATAGGTTGGGTGTGGAAGCGCTGTGAGGCGTTGAGCTAACCAATACTAATTGCCCGTGAGGCTTGACCATATAACGCCCAAGGCGTTTGGCAAGTGACTTGTAAGATATGTAAGACGATAGAGAGTAACGAATTAGCGCGTAGTAGAGCTACAGTCGAAAGCTTATCTAGATCAAATAAAAGAAGAATCAGATCTAAGTTGTAACAGTTTTGCTTGGCGACCATAGAGTTGTGGAACCACCTGAATCCATCCCGAACTCAGACGTGAAACGCAACATCGCCGATGGTAGTGTGGGGCTTCCCCATGTGAGAGTAGGTCATCGCCAAGCATTTAATTAAGAGAAAACCCCGGTCACGCTGTGATCGGGGTTTTTTCGTTGTGGGATAAACAATACTGAACGAAGTATTTGCACTAGGCTTAATCCGCATACCCTCTCTAGCAACTAGCAACTAGCAACTAGCAACTAGCAACTAGCAACTAGCAACTAGCAACTAGCAAAAAGGCAACCCGAAGGTTGCCTTGTTCTAGCTGGAAATATTAGTCGAAGTTGTTACAGGTCATCGCCTAGCTCTTTATAACCTTCGACCAGCACATGGTTGGCTGAGACGACGGATTCTGAGAACGAAGAGAATTCAGGCGATACCTTTTCGACCGACGCTAGGTCAGATTCATGCGCTATGGCCGTCATAGGCGGCACGTGAGAGCGTTCAGGTAGATCTACTCCTTCGACTACGGCATTGTGCCTAATCACGCTACCGTCGCCTATATGGCAGCGGAAGACGACGCTGTTGAAGCCTATAAAGACATCGTCACCGACAGTACAAGGGCCATGGACAATCGAGCGATGGGCGATAGATGTACGTTCACCCACCACAACTTCTGCACCGGCTTTTGAGTGAATTACAACGCCATCTTGAAGATTGGAGCCTTGTTTAATCAATATGGGTTGCATCTCACCTGATGTATCAACCTCATCAGCTCTGATTACCGCGTAAGGGCCAACAAAAACATTATCTTCGATAATCACACGGCCACAAACGATGGCTGTAGGGTCAATAAAGGCCTGGTCTGACACTTCAGGGAAGTAACCCGCCGGACACTTTCTAAGCATTGTTGCTCCTAATTGATGCCTCTGATAGTTGAAGAGGCTTTGTTATTTTTTATTAGAAGTTAAGCGTATCTTTAACTGTTATAGACCAGAAAAGGCTAATGGTTTAGCAATGCCTTCATGAACTAGTGTCTGTTTACCATCATATACTAGGTGCCCATTTACCCAAGTCGATTTAATCTGACCTGAGAATTCTAGGCCGTCAAACGGAGTCCATTCGCAGTGGTATAGGCTATTCGCATGGCTGACCAATGTCGATTTTTTCGGATCAACCAATACTAGATCGGCAAAGTAACCTTCACGAATAAATCCACGTTCTAAAACACCATAACGGATTGCGGGGTTATGGCATACCTTCTCGACAACTTGTTCTATCGACATACGGCCTAAATTAACTTGTTCTAATAAGGTTAATAGAGCGTGCTGGACAAGGGGAAGGCCTGCAGGCGCATCTGAATAATCAACTATCTTCTCGGTCAGTGTATGCGGAGCGTGATCAGTAGCGATGATATCGATCTGCCCAGTTTTAAGTGCATTTAGCAGTGCGTTGCGATCCTGTAGGGATTTAATTGCTGGGTTGCATTTAATTAAGTTACCGCGCGTTTCGTAATCTTCAGCACTAAACCATAGATGATGTACGCAAGCTTCTGCTGTGATCTTTTTGCTTTGGACAGGGCCAGATTGGAATAAGCTCAGCTCTTTTTCTGTTGTGATATGTAGAACATGAAGATTGCTTTGGTATTTTTTCGCTAGTTCTACTGCGTAAGATGAGGAAGCAAGACAGGCTTCATCATCACGAATAATAGGATGGTCGTGGATTGTAATTTTACGTCCGGTGTCTTGAACGCGTTTTAGGTTGTTGGCAATGACCGGACCGCTTTCGCAATGGGTAACGATCAAGACAGGGCTTTCACGGAAGATCCCTTCTAAAGCTGTTGGGTTTTCGACAAGTAGGTTACCGGTAGATGCACCCATAAACACTTTTACGCCACAGGTTTTGGTCGGGTTTAACGCCTTGATATCGTCTAAGTTATCTTCTGTAGCTCCTAGATAGAATGCATAGTTCGCTGCCGAGTTTTGGGCTGCAATGTTATATTTATTCTCTAGTGCAGCAGCATTAGTCGTTGAAGGGTTAACATTCGGCATCTCCATATAACTGGTGATGCCTCCTGCAACCGCTGCGCGAGATTCTGTCGCGATACTACCTTTATGAGTCAAACCAGGTTCACGGAAATGCACCTGATCGTCGATCATTCCCGGAAGCAGCCAGAAGCCATTAGCATCAATGACTTTATCGGTAGGTTTAGCGTCTATATCAGCAGCAATTAGATCGATTCTTTGGTCTTTAATTCTTAGATCGACCTCTCTTTGTTCACCTTCATTGATGATGATCGCGTTTTTAATCAATGTGTCATTCATTGCTGCAATACCTCTGTGTCTCGGACTTCGGGAGAATGGCTATAAAACCGGGCAATTATGACATGAAGTGTAATGTTATAATATAACTCTATTATAAGAGGGGAATTGAGATAGGATTTAGCTTTTAAGGGAGTGAGAGTCTTTCAGGCGAGCTACAGCAGCCGCCATAGTGTATCGAAGATGATCTTCTGCGCACCGGCCACTTCCGGCGAATCAATCACTACCGCTGTTGGGTAGTTTTCTGAAGCGAGTGAGATGATCGCACACTTAGGTGGATAGATCGCGATATAAGCTGCATCCACTTTGCCTTCCGTTTTGATCCACTTACGTTCTGATAGTAGAGCGTCTTCACCGCCGTCACCTATTGCAATGGCGCGTACGTTAATACCACGCTGTATGCGCTGGTTAGTAAAGTTAGGGAAGGGTCGATAGAGATGTTTCCTGATCGGCTTGGAGGAGAACACTGAGTAGCTGTCAGCATCGGAGCTAGATACTGTTACAAGTATATCTTTCAGTACATGCTCTATACCGTCATCGCCTTCATAGAAGCTAACATTGGCAGTATTAAAGTCAGGTTTGAGGTGCTGCAGTTCAGGAATAATACTCTGTTTTAGTTCATCGATCGCTTTATCTAAGCTCTGTCGACGATCTTCAGCCAGTTGCAATAGAATATCGGGATCTACAGGAGCGAATAAACGCCGTTTGCCTTTAGGTTGATAGGTCACAATCCCTTTTTGTTGCATATCTTTGAGACTTTCATAGGCACTACCGCGATTAACCCCCGATTTGTCAGCAATTGTGCGTATAGAGCTTGCCCCTAATGTTAATAAGGCTTTGTAGATCTCAATTTCTCTGGGGTTTAAGCCCAATATTTTAAAAACGTCGTTATTCATAATTGTCATAAAATTTGTGACAAAAGGGATTGTATGGATTCAGTTTTACTTTAAAGTGCGATGAAAATAAAGCGTAAACCTACAAAGGAAAGGTAAGACTATGTCTGTAGACGTTGTCATTTTGGCTGCTGGTCAGGGTAGCCGTATGAAATCCAAACTCCCTAAAGTACTGCACAAGGTTGGCGGTAAAGCGATGGTGCAACATGTAATCGACACTGCATCGTCACTGCAGGGGGTAAACACGCACGTTGTGATCGGTCACGGCGCGGATAAATTACGTGAAGAGCTGCAGGGGCAAGCGCTTAATTTTGCTCTGCAGGCAGAACAAAAAGGTACAGGTCATGCGGTGGCTCAGGCGATGCCTGAAGTAGCAGATGACAGTGTTGTACTTGTGCTTTATGGAGATGTACCGCTAACACAAGCTGCCACAATGCAAGAAATGGTGGATATCGCTGCTACAGGTGATTTGGCATTACTGACTGTTAATCTAAAAGATCCTACCGGTTATGGCCGCATCGTACGTAATAGCGAAGACAAAGTAGTGGCGATTGTTGAGCATAAAGATGCTTCGCCAGAGCAGCACCTTATCAATGAAGTAAATACTGGAATCTTAGCGGTTAAGAGTCAGTATCTTGCTGATTGGTTACCGCAGCTATCCTCCGAAAATGCGCAAGGCGAGTATTACCTGACCGATATCATCGCGATGGCAGCCAATGGTGGCGTTAAGATCAGTGCGATTCAACCTGAAGCTGAAGAGGAAGTTCAAGGGGTTAACAACCGTGTTCAGTTGGCTGAACTAGAACGCTGGTACCAGTTACAGCGTGCTGAATGGTTGATGGTTAACGGTGCAACTTTAGCTGACCCAGCGCGTGTTGATGTGCGCGGTAGTGTCTCTATTGGTCAGGATATTCTGATCGATGTAAACGTTGTTTTAGAAGGTGATGTTGTACTAGGTGACGATGTTGTAATCGAACCAAATTGTTACCTTAAAAACTGTACTGTTGCAGCGGGTACCCATATCAAGGCAAATACAGTGATTGAAGATGCTGACATTGCAGAATCTTGTGATATCGGTCCGTTTGCACGTTTACGTCCAGGCACTCAGCTTGCTGCTAAAGCTAAGGTTGGCAACTTTGTTGAAACCAAAAAAGCGATAGTGGGTGAGGGAAGCAAGATCAACCACCTTTCCTACGTGGGTGATGCGGTATTGGGTAAAGATGTAAACATCGGCGCAGGTACTATTACTTGTAACTACGACGGCGTGAATAAGTCGCTGACAGAAATTGGTGACAACGCATTTATTGGTTCCAATACGGCCCTTGTTGCACCGGTTAAAGTGGGTGCTATGGCGACTGTCGGCGCAGGTTCAACGATTGCTAAACCTGTATCTGATGATGCGCTTGCGATTACTCGTTCAAAACAAACTGAATTGAAAAACTGGCCGCGTCCTAAGAAGAAAGGAAACTAATCATGTGTGGAATTGTAGGTGCTGTTGCAGCTAGGCCCGTTCAGGAAATCCTGCTTGAAGGTTTGCGTCGTTTGGAATATCGCGGTTATGACTCTGCTGGCGTCGCATTGCAGACCGAAGCTGGTATTCAACGTTGTCGCCGTAATGGCAAGGTTCAAGCCCTCTCTGATGCCTTACAAGAGTTGCCTCTAGTTGGCACAACAGGTATCGCACATACCCGTTGGGCGACTCACGGTGTACCTTGTGAAGCGAATGCTCATCCGCACATGTCGGGTGATCAACTGGCCGTAGTGCACAACGGTATCATTGAAAATTTCGAAGAGCTAAAAGCCGATCTGCAAAATGATGGTTATCAATTTAGCTCAGAAACTGATACTGAAGTAATTGCACACTTACTTGCTAGAGAACTTAAATCAACAAGCTCTTTGCACACTGCCGTTGCTAATATCATCGGCCAGCTTGAAGGCGCTTACGCGCTGGGTGTGATCGAACAAGCAGATCCATCTCAGTTGGTTACTGCGCGTAAAGGTAGCCCGTTGGTGATCGGTGTTGGTATTGGCGAGAACTTTATCGCCTCCGATCAGCTTGCGCTTTTACAAGTAACTGACCGCTTTATGTTCTTGGAAGATGGTGATGTTGCGACCCTAACGGCGGCAGATATCACAGTAACGGATATCTCTGGCAAAAAAGTAGAGCGCGATGTCAGCCAATTTGAACACGGTGTAAGCTCTGCCGATAAAGGTGAATTTAAGCACTATATGCTTAAAGAGACCTATGAGCAGCCAGAGGTGATCAAAGCGTGCCTAGAAGGCCGTATCAGCGAAGATAAACTGCTGGAACAATGTTTTGGCGTGAAAGCAGCTGAAGTGTTTGATCAGGTTAAACAGGTACAAATCATTGCTTGTGGTACGAGCTTTCATGCCGGTTTGATTGCTAAATACTGGATTGAAGATCTCGTTGGTATCCCATGTATGGTTGAGGTTGCTAGTGAGTACCGTTACCGTTCAGTAGTGATCCCTGAAGGTACGCTATTCCTGACTGTTTCACAGTCTGGTGAAACAGCAGATACCTTAGCTGCGCTACGTGAAATTCAGGATCGTGTTTTGGCGTCTCTGGTTATCTGTAACGTTCCGGGTAGCTCTCTGGTGCGTGAATCAGATCTGGCGTTGATGACTAATGCGGGTCCAGAGATTGGTGTAGCGTCTACTAAAGCGTTTACGACACAGCTAGTTGCGTTGATGCTAACGACAATCGCACTTGGCCGTCGTAATGGCTTAAGCGGAGAAACTGAAGCAGCCATCATCAGCGCGCTTAAAAAGCTACCAGAACAGGTTCAGCAAGCCTTAGCAATGGATAGTGATATTGAGCAGATGGCACAGTCCTTTGCTGAAAAGAATCATTCACTGTTCCTTGGTCGCGGCACTTTGTACCCTGTGGCGAAAGAGGGCGCGCTTAAGCTCAAAGAGATCTCCTATATTCACGCGGAGTCTTACCCTGCAGGTGAGCTAAAACATGGTCCATTGGCGTTGGTCGATAAAGAGATGCCAGTCGTTGCAGTAGCCCCGCAGAACGATATGTTGGATAAGCTAAAAGCAAATCTACAGGAAGTCCGCGCTCGTGGTGGTGAACTGTTTGTCTTTGCAGGCTCTGACAAAGTGCAACCGGAAGAGGGCACTTATGTTCTGAATATGCCGGCATGTGATGAAGTTATGCAGCCTGTCCTTTATACGATCCCGCTGCAGTTACTTTCATATCATGTGGCGATTTTGAAAGGAACGGATGTGGATCAGCCGCGAAACCTGGCGAAGTCGGTTACGGTTGAGTAACGGCCTTAGTCATTAAGGTCTACGCAACAGGCTCACTGATCAGTGGGCCTGTATTTTTTCCAGAATCCACTCCCTGAATGCCCTGATAATAGGCTGCTCCTTCCTGTCTTCGTGAGTGACCAAAAAGTATCCCTGTTGAGATTGGATCGGCTGTAATTCTCGCAATGGGTTTATTAATTCCCCACTGTTCAGTGCTTTTTCGATTAGCTGTTTACGTCCGATAGCAACACCTAAACCTGATTTAGCTGTATTCACTGCATGTTCTGACTTATCAAAGCAGTGCCCCTGTTTTAGATCGAGGCTTAATGCTTGTTGATCGGCCCAGTAGGACCACTCGGAATAAGGGCCTGCTTCCGGCCATGCCTGTGCATCATGTAGTAGATGACAGTCGTTTAGTTTTTCTGGTCTATCCCATAAGTCATGTTTTTCTGCGAAGTCGCTGGTGCAAACGGGAATGAGTTGTTCATCCATGAGTGGCCAACTCACCAACCCCGGGTATTCGCCCTGACCATAATAGATCGCTAGATCGATCTGTTCGGCGTAAAAGTCGATCAGACGACTATGTGTTTCCATGCGAATGAAAATTTGTGGGTAGAGCTGAGAGAAGTCAGCCAGCTTTTCCAGCAACCACTGTGAAGCAAAAGAGGGGGGAACGGACAGTGAAAGTTCACCGGCAAGCCCTTGGGTATGGATATCCCGAATCAGATTATTGAGTTCGGTTAGGCTGTTATTGGTCTGTATGAGGAGCCTTTCACCCTCAGCTGTGAGCTGTAGACGACGGTTGTAGCGTAAGAATAGGGCAAAACCAAGCTGTTCTTCTAGTTTACGTATCCGTTGACTAATCGCTCCTTGAGTTAGGTTTAACTCGTCTGCAGCGAGAGTAAAGCTGAGGTGCTTGGCTGCGCTACTGAAGCATTGCAGGTTAGCGAGAACGGCGTTGTTCAAGTGTGAGGGTTTCAGATTAGCCATATTAATCCATGGATGGTTTTTTATGGTTTGTTGTAAATTATAAGCACTGGTTTAATGGTTTTATCCTAATTTTATTAGTTGGAATTAACAAAACTTATTCGATTGGAGCTGTTTTATGGGGCTAGATACACAGGGAATTAATGATCTGAAACGTGAGTTCCCCTTATTGGAACAGCTTCAGAAAACTCAGCCGTTGCTTTGGCTAAACCCTAAACTCAGTGACTTCGCTGCGGTATCTGCGCACCTGCCATTGGCGCCAAGGGATGTTGCTGATGCCTCGGCAAGGTTGAATCGTTTTGCGCCCTATCTGGCGGAAGTGTTTCCGGAAACCGCTGTAAACAAAGGCATGATTGAATCGCCGTTGCAGGAAGTGCCTCAATTTCGTCGCCAGTTAGAGGCAAGAGCCAATCAAAATCTCCCTGGCCGTCTGCTGTTGAAGTGCGACAGCCATCTGCCTATATCTGGTTCGATCAAAGCACGTGGGGGTATCTATGAGGTGCTCAAGTATGCCGAGGCCGTTGCTATAGAGGCAGGCCTGATCACTAAAGAGAGCTGTTACATTAAGCTTAATAGTGATGTCTGCCGCGAACTGTTTAGTCAGTATCAAATTGTGGTGGGATCAACTGGAAACCTTGGTCTTAGTATCGGGATTATGGGGGCTGCTTTAGGGTTTTCGGTGACGGTTCATATGTCTGCAGATGCTCGGCAGTGGAAGAAGGATCTATTACGTAGCAAAGGCGTGCAGGTCATTGAATATGAAGATGATTACAGTAAAGCGGTAGAAGAGGGGCGCAAACAAGCGCTCAGACAGCAGCGTTGTCACTTTGTGGATGATGAGAACTCAAATGACCTGTTTTTAGGGTATGCGGTTGCTGCAGAACGTCTAGCTAAGCAGCTATCTGAGCAAAATATTCAGGTCGACGCTGAACATCCTTTGTTTGTCTATCTGCCTTGTGGCGTCGGTGGTGGTCCGGGCGGTGTTGCCTTTGGCTTGAAACTGCTGTTTGGTGATCATGTTCACTGCTTCTTTGCTGAACCGACCCATTCGCCTTGTATGCTGGTGGGCATGTACACCGGACTGCATGATCAGATCAGTGTTCAGGAGCTTGGTATCGATAACCAAACCTGTGCTGATGGCCTAGCAGTAGGCCGTGCCTCCGGTTTTGTTGGTAAGGTGATGGAACCACTGCTAAGTGGGGTTTATACCGTAGAGGACAAAACACTTTATCAGCTATTGGCCGAAATTTATGAGAGCGAGAATATAGCTTTGGAACCATCGGCTTTGGCGGGAGCAACCGGCATTGTAAATCTGATCTCGCAGGGCGAAAGCTACCTTCAGAGTCATGGTTTGCAGAGCAAGTTGGATAACTCAACCCATATCATCTGGGCGACAGGCGGTCGTATGGTTCCTGAATCTGAATGGCAGAGTTACTACAAATTAGGCAAGTGATCGCCTACTTTAAGCACTAAGTGCAGCAGTATACGGATGAGCATGGTTGAAATAGGGTGAGATGGTATCTGCCGTGATCGCCTGCTAATGTAAGCGTTAAAGACAGACGGTTTTAAGTCTTAAACGGAACTTACATGGCCTATCTTGCCCGAACAAATATTCAATCTGTTTTACTGCTCTTGGCTGCACTTACCCTGAGTGCTTGCTCTCAGATCGTCCCTCCTACTGAATCACCGCATGCGTCATTATCTAAAACTGAGCTACCTGGTTATCTCGGCATTATTATGGCGGCAGAGCAGATTGGCGAAGCGCAAGAAGATCGAGCACTTGTCTGTGTTGTTGCTGTGGTACCCGGTTCTTCCGCGGATCAAGCAGGCTTAAAATCTGGCGATCTTTTAGTAGCGTTGGATGGCGAACCATTAGAAAGACCTCGAAAAGAGGTGACTGCTTTTCTTCGATCTCGGATTCAAAACCTTGGCGCGGGAACTGAACTTGTTTTTAAGATAAAACGCCGCACTGTTTCAGATCAGTTATCTATTGATGATCAACCTTTAGAAAGCACGCATTTAGGGTTGGCAGGCTCAGTCGTTATTCCGCACTGGGAACGCTTGCTGAATGCTTATCCTAACCAGCGGGTGACTTTGGAAGGGCGAGTTTCAGAACAGGAAAAGTTGGTTACGACTGTTTTGAGCCCTAAACCAGGATCAGTGAACAAGGCATTGCCGGAAAATTCGAGATTACGTCCTGATCTAGAAAATGCTGAGATCTCTGCCGAAGAAAATTTTGTCTATAAAGTCATTCAGCTTTCTCCCACACAAGCAGTGTTAGATCATCGTTATCAGGAGCTGCTACAAAGATTTGAAAAGGATCAGATGATTGAGGACTCTTTTCGATTAAATACAGTGCGTTACCTCCATAGAGACCCATTAAAGCTCTCACTCGCTACTCGAGTGTTAGGAGCGGATTTACAGCGGGTCCAAAGAGGAAAGCAGCTTAATCTTGATCAGTTGTTTAAGGTAGCTCGATCACAGTTAGACCTTCCTAAAACTTCTGGTGCTTTAAGCCTACCTATCAGGCCCAAGAGCAGAGCAACTGTTGTTGAACATGGCCATTATTTAGAACAGTTACTCGGTATAGCTCAAGCAAGAGTTAATCAGGCTTTTGCTGCACTTACTTCTGAGGAGCGGGACCATCTTGCTCAAGTATTGCCTACCTTAGCTGAGCAGTTTGCTGAGCGTTTATTTCTCTATCTAGATGACGATGTTCAGCGTTTAGAGCAGCATAATCAGGCTTTAGAAATACTGATAAAGGTGGATGTTTCCTCTTTAGTAGTGGCTGCAGAAGTTATGTCAGTCGCAATAGAACCTGATTATTTGTCTCAGCTCGAAAGTGACCTGCGCCTGTTTGAGCAGCAGCAAAGAGATCATGTAAAAGTGAAAGGGGTAAAAGGCGATGTTCTATGGCAATCAGAAAAAGGGATTCTCGTTGCCGGGAGTGGCAACAACCAATACCTAGAAAACTTTCCTATCATTATCGATCTGGGTGGTTCTGATCAATACAGAGTTCCAGTTGCCGCTGCTCGGCCTGATTTACCTATAACGCTATTAATAGACCTTGGAGGGGACGACCGCTACCAGTCGGCACAACCTGTTGCCCAAGGTAGTGGCTTTATGGGGGTGGGTATTCTCTATGATCACGCGGGCAATGATCGTTACACCAGTAATCAACCTTTTGCCCAAGGGAGCGCTTTGACTGGTGTGGGTCTTCTGATTGACCGTCGTGGGGATGATCTGTATCGCGGTATACGGTTTACCCAAGCCAGTGCATTGGGGAAAGGCTTTGCTGCTGTTGTTGATGGTAGTGGAGATGATGAGTTTGATGCTGGGGGCTTTGCTCAAGGTTTTTCCGGTCCCGGTGCTTTTGCGGCTCTAATCTCAAAAGGTGGTGATGATCGCTATCATGCATCGGGTCATTATCGATCAAGTTACTCTAATGGTGTTGGGATCTACAAAGGGTTCTCTCAGGGAGTTGGCGTTGGTCTCCGCCATCAAGCCTCTGGTGGGATAGGTGTGTTGCTGGATGATGGTGGTGAAGATGTATACGAAGCCGGCAACTTTTCGCAAGGTGGTGGTTATTACTTTGGCTGGGGAGCTCTAATCGATCTTGGGCAACAATCTGACGTTTATGAAGGCTCGCGCTATGCTCAAGGTTTTGCCTCCCATTCGGCGTTGGGTTCTTTCTGGGATCAAGGCGGCGCCGACCATTATCAAAGCTGGGTTGGGGCAGCAAACAGTGCCGCTTGGGATCTCTCTGCGACTGTTTTTTTAGATGATATGGGAGACGATTTTTACGCCAAGGGGAATAGCTTTTCCCTGGGTGCATCGGCCCACAATGGATTGGCGTTATTTGTAGATCAGCAGGGAAAAGACACTTATCAAGTGTACCCGGCGCGAAGTGGCCCTAATGATTACCATGGAGGACCCAGTCTTTCATTTTTTGTGGATGCGGGTGGTGATGAAGATAGCTATCTCGTGAACAAAGTGAGTAATAATCGGGTCAATCAAAGAGGTGAGTCAGGGATAATTGTCGACCTGCCACTGTCTTGGAATCAGATGAATGATCAGCAGTTGAAAAGACTGTTGGAGGCGGAATAGCTGTTCTTTTAGCTATAAATTCCAGATACAAAAAAGGCAGCTATTTAGCTGCCTTTTTAGCATTGGATTTAAAGCTTAGCTGTAATCAGCTGGGCTGTAACCGCCGGCAATACCTTTAGACGCAAGAGCAACTGCATCATGAGCGTGTAAGCTTTCGAAGTGCTCTACCTTCAACCAGAAGTCTGCATACTGCTCTTGGTTTAGTAGTGCTTGTTTAACGCGTCGTGCTGCGTCTTCACAGAACATTAGGTTGTGACCGTTCAAACGGGCAAACTCTTGCTCATCAGCACGTTTTACTGCCGTTTGTACCGGCGTTTTTAGGGCATCTTCAACAAGATCAATTAGATCTGTTAGTGGGAAAGCACCCATGTCTTTATCCAGTTTAACCCAAGCTGTTGCCTGGCTGCGCTGGCTGTGAGGCGTAGCAAAAGAGCCTTTTTCAGACTTCAACCAGTTCTCTACATCTTCAACGTTAATGCTGCCTTTGTTGGCAAAGTCATCAGTGAATGCTTGAGCTAATAGTTGACGTGATAGTGCTGCTGAACACGGGCAAGTTGATGAATAAGGAACACGAGTTGCCAGTTCCAGAACGACTTCACCGTCTCTTAGTGTCGCACGTAGGGTTGTGGAGTAGCTTTTCCAACCGCTGTTATCGCTTTTTAGGGCGTCACGCTTGATTAGGAAATCAAAATCAAAGTTTAGGAAAACTTGAGTCGAGATATCGTGATGGCTATCCAATAGGTGCGATAGGAAATCTGTTAACGCTGGAACATTCAGCGTTTGATTTTCAAAAAAGTTGCTTAGAGCAAGGTAAAGGCGAGACATGTGGATGCCTTTAACCTTAGGGTTTACCAGATTAACGTAGGTATTAACGCGTGCTTCGATGCTGTTGACACCTAGTTTACTATCGTCAAATTGCAGAGGGACGGTGATTCCATTCATGCCCACCCAGTCCAGAGAGCCGTGAATCTCAGGGTTTTGATGGCTGGTAACGTCAGGCAAGTTGGTCATGAAGCAGGTCTTCCAATTCGGTAGTTATCAAAATCTGAATCCGTAAGCTCTTACGTATAGAGAAAATAGGCTTACGTTAAACAATACCTAGTTAAATAGGGGCGTATAACGAAAAAACAAGCGCCTGTTCAAAAATGAATCAGGGTTAGGCTCAATTCGTAAATATGACCTATAAAAAAGTACTATTCCTTAGGCTGAAAGTCTAAAAAATAGAAGAGCGACGTACCATACCTCTTGATAAAGGGGGTTGGCAAATATCAGGCAAAAAAAGTCGATTTTTAGGGCATAAAATCTGCCTTTGTCGTTTAAATACCTTGCTTTTGTATGTCTTTTTAAATGTTAGAAAGTATTAATGTTACGACAGGATTTTCGCTTATAAGGTTAAAAATCAGTGATAGCCTATTAATAACTATAGGATATTTTTATTTATCTATTTACACAGAAGCCGATACAGCATACAAACAAAGATAAAACCTCATTAAGAGGCGGTGCTATGTCTATAGGAGGTCCATAGCATGAATGATTCAATGTCGAGCTTTGCTATAAATTTTATCGCGTTCGTTGGTATTGCGTTTTTGGTACTGTTTGTTGTCGCAATCGTTGTGGCGGTAGTTTTATACCAAATCGATAAGCATCAAACAGCGCAAACAATCCGTCGTAATTACCCTCTGATTGGTCGCTTCCGCTATCTGTTTGAACATGCCGGTGAATTTTTCCGTCAGTACTTCTTTGCTATGGACCGTGAGGAGATGCCATTTAACCGTGCGCAGCGCTCTTGGGTTTATCGAGCGGCCAAGAATGTAGATAGTACAATCGCTTTTGGTTCATCACGAGATCTACGTATCCCAGGCACCTATTACTTTCTAAACTGTCCTTTCCCAACTCTAAAGGAAGATGCGGTAACAACGCAGAGCTTACGTATAGGTCCTTACTGTAAGACGCCTTACGATGCTGCGTCTTTCTTTAATATTTCCGGCATGAGTTATGGCGCATTGTCACGACCTGCAATCGAAGCATTGTCTCAAGGCGCTAACAAAGCGAGGTGCTGGATGAATACAGGTGAAGGCGGTGTATCGCCTTTCCACTTAGAGTCAGGTTGCGACATTGTTTATCAGATTGGTACTGCGAAATATGGTTTACGTGATGAAGACGGCAATTTCTCTGAGGAAAAGCTAAAAGAGAAAGGTGATATTCCTCAGGTAAAAATGTTCGAGATAAAACTCAGTCAGGGGGCTAAACCGGGTAAAGGAGGTATCCTGCCGGGTGAGAAGGTAACACCAGAGATTGCGGCTGTTCGCGGCATCCCTATAGGGCAAGATTCTTTGAGTCCAAACCGTCATCCAGATATTGCATCTATCGATGATCTGCTTGATATGATTGAGAAGGTTCGTCGCATCACTGGTAAACCTTGTGGTTTCAAAATGGTGTTGGGCGATGCCGAGTGGCTAGATGAATTTTGCGAATCGGTTAACAAGCGTGGTGTAGAGAGTGCTCCAGACTTTATTACCCTAGATGGTTGTGACGGTGGTACCGGTGCTGCGCCTATGCCGTTGATGGACAGTGTCGGCCTTCCGTTACGAGAGAGTTTACCTATTTTGGTAAACAAGCTTATGGCTCATAACCTGCGTGAGCGTGTCCGCGTCATTGCTTCAGGTAAATTGATCAACCCTACTGATGTTGCTGCTGCACTTTGTATGGGTGCTGACTTCACCGTAACGGGTCGTGGCTTCATGTTTGCGCTTGGTTGTATTCAGGCATTGCAGTGTAATAAGAATACTTGCCCAACCGGCATTACTACCCATGATCCTGACCTACAGCGCGGATTAGTGCCAATGGTGAAAGCGGATCGTGTGGCAAACTACCACAACCATTTGGTTCACGAGGTGGAGATGATCGCGCACTCTTGTGGTGTAACTGAGCCGCGTCAGCTTAAGCGTAAGCATTGTGCAATCGTGGTGGAAGGTAGCCGATCAATACCGCTGAATATCCTCTATCCAGAGTACTAGTAAGCAGTCTATGTAAAAACGCCAGTTTTTAGGACTGGCGTTTTTATTTGTAAGTAATCATAGCAAGCGATTTTGCGTTACTCATCAAACCAACATTCGTCGATATGAGAGGCGAGTTCTTTTTCTTCTTGGCGTTGTTCGATGGCTCGGCGAGCTCTAAGCGCGCGGCGCGTTGCGAGTTTTTTGCGGGAAAGTTTTTCTTCTTCTTCAAAACCCACTAACAGATCAAATACTTCAACCTGGGTTTCGTTAAGCTCTTCAGTTTTATGCAGCATAGTAAGCTCCTGATCTTATCTTAACGGTCAGAAGGCCCATCGAGCGAAGCAGTAACTGATTATGCTTGTTAAGGCATAAACCCTTCGCTCCTCGATGAGGGGCTCTGGTGAAGTTGCTCAATAAAAAATTTATTAAACACGCTTTTTAATACAGCCTTATCTCTGTTTTATAATAGCTCTGAACAAATATCAAACAGTTTTCGGCGAATTCCGAAAGGAATATTAAAAAGCCTATGTTGCAAAAGGGTGAAGAAGATATGTCACAAATGTGACAGAAATAGCTTAATCTTCGTCCATTTCATCGGTAGGAGGAGCGCTTGGTCGTTTGTCGTTTTGACGCAAAGATCTAAGGCTACGTTTAATGGTTTTTAGGTGATCAACCAGCCCAGGACCCAGCTTCATCGCTACACCGACTGCGAGTACATCAATAACAACTAGATGAAGTACACGGGATGACATCAGGGTGCTTAGATCTTTATCTTCTTCTAGGTCGATATGGATTGGAATGCTTGCAAGATCTGCTAGAGGAGTATCACTTGGGCAGAGTGAGATAACGGTTGTTCCGGTTTCTTTTACCAGTTTGACTGTATGTAAAAGGTCTTTTGTGCGGCCGGTCTGAGAGATAGCCACAACGACATCACGATCATCAAGTGATACAGCTGAGATAGCTTGCATGTGAGGATCGGAATAAGAGGTGCTGGATACTTTCAAACGATGGAATTTATGCGCGGCGTCAGTACAAACAGGCGCAGATGCACCAAAGCCATAGAACTCGACACGGCGAGCCTTAGCTAGCGCAGCGATCGCACGTTCAACTGTAGTGGTATCTAGTTGCTCTTTGATATTAAGCAAGTTACCAATCATGGAGTCGAAGATCTTTTCCTTAAACTCAGTCACAGTGTCTTTTGAGTTTAGAGAAAATTGCTCGAAATGATTATTACTGGCTAAGCCTTGAGCTAAGGTGAGTTTAAAATCTTGGAAGCCATCGTAGCTTAGGGCACGACAGAAACGAACCACGGTAGGCTCACTGACATTGGCTTCAGATGCTAGATCAACAATGCGCATATGGATCACTTCATTAGCGTGAGCTAAAACATAATCCGCAACTTTTTGCTCTGACTTCCTCAAGTTTTCACGCGCTTGCGCAATCGACTTAAGCAGATTGAACGAGTTCAACCTTACACCTCACTTAGCACTTATAAATTAATACTACAGTTTTAAGTATAACAACCTTCTGACGCTCAGATCATCATTTGTCGTAAATTGCGGAGTGAAAAATCGCATGTTATTTTCGTTAAAAAAATAAATAAGGTTTCCATTTGTGAAACGTCGTAAGTTTATTCAGCAAGCGGGTTCTCTGCCCATTGCCGCCGCGTTAGCGACGGCGCCTCAAGTTAGTCATGCAGCACTAATTCCTGAATATCGTTGGAGTATGGTCACGACTTGGCCTAAAAACTTCCCAGGATTTGGGGTAGGGGCTAATTTTCTCGCTAACTTAATCAATGAGATGAGTGGCGGTCGTATCCAGATATCTGTTTATGGTGCCCATGAAAAGGTCGCCCCCTCAGAAGTATTTGAAACGGTCTCCCAAGGCGAAGCTGAAATGGGCCATGGCGCTGCATTTTATTGGCAAGACAAAGTCAGGGCAGCGCAGTTTTTTGCGGCGGTACCTTTTGGAATGACTGCGCAAGAGATGAATGCTTGGTTGTATCAAGGACGTGGTCTCGAACTTTGGCAGGAGCTCTACGCAGAATATGATTTGATCCCAGCTGCTTGTGGTAATACCGGTGTACAAATGGGTGGCTGGTTTAACCGCGAAATTAACAGCATTGAGGATTTTAAAGGTCTAAAAATGCGTATCCCTGGCTTAGGCGGGGAGGTGGTGAAACGTCTAGGTGCGGAACCGGTATTGTTATCGGGCGATGAGATTTTTCGAGCGCTTGAACAGGGGGATATTGAGGCTGCAGAGTGGGCTGCTCCCTACAACGATGTGGCTTTGGGCCTTTATAAAGTTGCTAAATATTACTACTACCCCGGTTGGCATGAGCCCGGTACAACCATCGAATGTATTGTGAATAAACAAGCGATGAACCAGTTGCCGAAAGATCTGCAATTGATCGTGACTAATGCCATGAAAGTAGCTAATCAAGAGATGCTGGCGGAGCTAACTGCGAAGAATCACCGTGCCTTAGAAGTGCTGTTAAAGGTTCATAAAGTCGAGCTACGCCCGTTTCCTGATGAGGTGTTGGAGCAACTACGTGTAGCATCTCATGAGGTGATTCAACAAGAGTTAGAAAAAGATCCTAGAGCGGTTAAAATCTACGAATCATTTGAGAATTTTAGACAGCAAGCGATGGCTTGGCACGATGTCTCTGAGCGGGCTTATATGTTGGCGCGAGAATAGCTACAGATTTCACTGCAATTAGCCGTAAAACCGGTACAATAAACACTTTCCAATAGTTCAGGTGAATTAGATGTCTGATCAGCGCTTTGACAAAGAGTTCTACGATCTTAAAGATTGGCAGTTAGCGGCCTACTGCGCTGCGATCACAGAACGCATGTTCCCTAATTTTGCTCTGTTTGCTCGTATGATGGAGTTTGGTGATGTCAGCAAAATGCGTCAAATTCTGGATGCAGTTTGGGATCATCTGAACAATACCGGTGCTAAAATGAACTTCGAAGTTCAGCTGGATAAGGTAGAAGACAATATGCCTGATCTGGAAGAGTTCGATATGTACGGCGCGTCTCCAGCTTTGGATGCAGTTGTAGCGCTGTTCTCTACACTTAATACCGTAATCGCTGCAGATGCCAGCGAAGTTCTGACTGTTGCCAATATGTCTCGTGAGTCGGTGGCGACGTTTATTGAGCTAAACGCGGATGATCAGATCTCTGATGATGAGCTGGTTAGATTCATCAATACACACGACCTTATGGTGCAAGAAGATGATTTCCAAGCGGATATTCTAGAGATCATCCAAGATGACTTACCGCGTCGTGATGCATTGCAAGAGCTACGTGAACTGGCGCATAACGACGGTTACAGTAATCTTGGTATTAGTGATAGCGAATAGTTCATGCTACGAATTGGTTTAATACTTCTGATTTTGCCATCGGTCGCTTTGATGGTCCTCTTCTATGTCGATCAAAGTGCTGTTGAGGCATGCTTAGATCAGGGCGGTTCATATAATTATGATCTGGCTGAATGTGATCTTGAGCAGGAACATCCTTTCAAACCTTTGTTAGTAAGGCATCCATTGGTGGTGAATGGTGGCATGTTGCTATCGGTTGTGGGTGTATTTATGTGTATGAAAGGACTGCTTTGGCGTCCACGTAAGGAAGCTTAATGGTTAAAAAGATTATTTGGGGAATTCTGTTATTGCTCGTAGCGGGCACTTTCTTGGCTTGGCTAACGCAAGATAAGTGGTTACCGGGTTGGAATCAGGAGCTGGCTGATCAGAATAACGAATTTCAGCAAAGAGGGTTGGAGTTAGGCCAAAAGTCCGACCAACAAACCTGTTTAGAAGAAGCGTTGAGTAGTTTTAATCAATGCTCAGGGTTTAGTTGTACGATTAAGCACGGCAAATTTTTAAAAGCCTGTCTAAACAATGCATCGCCAAGCGAAAATTTCTGTAAGGATGTACCTGAATTCCGCGAAGAACGCACCGAAGATGATAAATCATGGGCGCGCCACGCCTGTTGGAGTCGGGATGTCAGAGGCGAAGGTTGTCGCCTTCTCATGCGGCAACAGCAGTTATTTTGCAGCGAAAAGTAATGAAACGGACCAAAAGGTCCGTTTTTTTTAGTTGCTATCTTAATTTAAATAGTTCTAACATAAGCCCCGCACACTGTTAGCGCACAGGGTTTTATTCGTCTAATAAAATCTGTAGTGTATATAGATAGACGTTTTTTTAGACGTCACTAATAAAAATAATAAATTCAAGAGTAGAGATGGAGACTGGCAACTGCATTTTGTATGCTGTGGGTTGCTAGTGCTAGCTTATGGAAGTCATGTGTTACTGCAATGGTAGTTCACAGCGAGTAAGTTGTGAGGCTGCAGCATTAATGAAACAAGCGCCGTGTATTATCCCGCGTTCGTCTGGGATAGCTCAGGGCAGTCTTGATATTTTGGGTGATATCGATCATCCGACTCCCCCTCGACTTGTAGCATATCCCACTTCATCTGTAAGGGTATGGGGCTGATATGCTGATAGGTTCAATAGGTTTTCCTAACGATCAGCGGGTTAAGCTGGAAAAAATTTTCAAGCTATCTAAGCAGACCCGTTATACGTTGGTAACTCCCGATTTTTCTGAGCTTCCTGACCTGTTGCTCGTATTTGGATTTGACCTCACTCTATACCCTGAATTAGCGGAAATTCCTCAAAGTTACCATGCTCGCATCATTTTGGTTGGCCGTGGTAAGCCTAAAAATGAGGAGCATGCTCATCTTGGTTACCCTCTGGTTTCTTCTCGCGTTTTACGTGCCCTAGATAAGATGACGCGGGAAAACGAAGAGATGGATCTCGAGTCTGCTAAACAGGAGCAACAAGAAGATACTTTCAGTAAATACACTGCACCTGAGCCTAAGGACAGTGCCGCAGTTGAAAGTGGTCGAATCAATTATCAAGTATTGGTAGTGGATGACAACGATGTGATGCAACAGGCATTAAATGCCGAGTTACAGCAGTTACCGCTACCGGTTAATGTGCACTTTGCCGGTTCTGGCGAAGAAGCACTCGCGAATGTAACAGATCATAGTTATGACTTTATCTTTCTGGATGTGGTTATGCCCGGCATGGACGGGTTCGAAGCCTGTACAGAGATGCGTAAACGTCCAGATTTAAAGAAAACCCCAATCATCATGCTGACCTCTAAGACTTCACCTATGGATGAGGTGAAAGGAATTATGTCGGGCTGTTCCACTTATCTGACCAAGCCAATCGTGCATGAAGAGTTTCAGAAGGTGATCGGCCGAGTATCCAATTGGGTTGATGAATTTCAGAAAGCGTAAGTAAATGGAGCTATCCAGTGAAAAAAGTATTGGTTGTTGAAGATGACCTAGTTCAGCAGAAGCATATTTGTACAGTATTGGCTTCTTGCGGTGTCGAAGTAGTAGCTGCCAACGATGGTAAGCAGGGTCTTGAAAAGGCAAAGACGGAAAATCCTGATCTGATTTTTATGGATATCGTCATGCCAGAAATGGATGGTTACTCAGCCTGTCGTCAGATCACGTCTGACGAAACGACAAAACATATTCCAGTAGTGATTGTATCAAGTAAAAACGAAGAGGCAGACAAGGTGTGGGCACAACTACAAGGTGCGACAGCCATGGTTTCTAAGCCTTTCACTGATGCAGAACTAATGGCGCAAATTTCTGCGTTAACTTGAGAAATACGCGATGGATGCTCAGCTAACAACAAATATAAAAGCGGATGATCAGCCTAGCATTCACCAGATCCGGCATGGTTTTGAGATCGGTAGTTACCAACTACTTATCTCGGAACTAACCCGGGCAGAGGTAGCGAAAGCGCCCTCAATTTGTTCGATCCCATCTACACCAGACTGGTTCGCCGGATTTATGAATCACCGTGGCGAAACGGTGCCTGTTTACGATCTAAATAGGTACCTGCAAATCTTAGATGGCAACACAGCCCCGCAATCCTGGGTATTGCTGATCGATGATCATCCGAAGACCGTTGGCGTCTTATTGACCCAACCACCTCAGAGTATCACGGACCCAGTTTTACTGGATCAAGCATGTGGGGATCTGCCTGATGTTATCCGTCAGGCAGCAGGACAGGTATATGAGCATCAAGAGCGGCACTGGGTCGAAATTGATCATCACCGATTGTTCCTAGCCTTGAAGAAACAGTTTTAAAAGTACGGAGTGAGCGAGCTATGCAGTCTTTTTGGGAATTTAAGAACATTAGGATACCGATTAAGTTCGCAATCGTATTAGGGTTGCTCTGTGCCGGTCTGTTCTTTATGAGTGCGTCCTACTACCAGACAATCGTTCTGCAGGAGGAAGCAAAACAACGTTCTCAAAACTTAAATAGCTTTTTGCTACTGGTACGAGACATTCAGGAGAGTGTGGCCGAGGCCCGTTTCCAAGAGAAGAGTTTTCAGGTAGCGAAGGAGATGGATCGTCTATCCATCTATAACGATGTAATGGCGAAATTGGATAAAGATATCCTGAGCCTTAAAACCTACCTACGTACTGACAAAGATAAACAGCTGGTAGAGCAGTTTCAGGTCATCATGGATCAGTATCAAGATGCCTTTTACGATGCCTCTGAAACAGCGATTCAGATTGGTGTAAGCAAGGATGAAGGTTTATCTGCCGAAATCCGTACACTGATTTCCGAGACAGAGCCGCTGGTTTTATGGATCAACCGTAACTGGGTTCGTGAACAACTTGAAGTTGTACAAACGGATATCAATGAGTACATAGCGACTGATGGTCGAGACGTCGATTTAGATATTATTCAAACAGACCTTTATACCATCAGAAGACAGATCGAAACGGCCCACCTAGATTCCAGCAAAGTTAAATCCTTATCTGATAGCCGTGCGTCTGCATCAGGTAATATTGAACAAGTAGAACAGCTAGTAGCCGAGCTTGCCGAAGCGATCCAACGTAAACAAACTCAGTTTGCCAGCCTGCAAGAGATCATCGACAAACTGTCTCCCAAGATCGATGAAGTAACCGAGCTAGCAGCTAGCTACAAAATACAAAATGACCTGCTGATTGCTGATGATACTACCGAGATGGCGACCTACTTCTTGATCTCTATCGGTTTGATGATCGTGGCGATGGCAATCTCTCTATCCATCATCAAATATGGTGTAATTGACCCACTGAAAACCATCCAGAATGCGGTAGATAAGGTACGTGAAGGCGATGTAGAAGCACGAAGCGGCTTGGACACGGAAGACGAACTGGGTCAGCTATCGAGCGTATTGGATAACATGCTTGATGAGAAAGAGAACGCTCTTCAAATTAAGGAACAAGAGAACCAACGTCTTAACAGCTCGATCATTACCTTGATCCAGAACGTATTCCAGATATCCCAGCGAGATCTAACGGTACGTGTACCTGTAGCGGAAGATGTAACGGGTGCGGTATCTGACTCCATCAACCAGTTGGTTGAGTCCATTGAATCGGTATTGCAGGAAGTAAACAGCGTATCTACCCGTGTAAATGATGCATCGGTTCAGGTGAAATCTCAGTCTGAAACGGTATTGAGCTATGCGGAACGAGAGAAAGAGGAGATCAGTGAAACATTGAATGGTTTGGATTCCGCAATCCGTGCAATGGAATTGATCTCTAAATTGGCCGTACTGTCGAACAACGCATCTCAGAAAGCGATCAAAACATCTGAAACTGCGATGGACTCCGTATCTCAGACAATCGACAGTATCAACAAAATCCGCCAGACCATCCACGAGGCGGAAAAACGTATCAAACGATTGGGCGAACGTTCTCAAGAGATCGGTGGTATCGTCAACCTGATCAACAACATCTCTGAACGTACTCACGTACTGTCCCTTAACGCGAGTATGCACGCGGCGTCAGCCGGTGAAGCGGGTCGTGGTTTGATGGTGGTAGTAGATGAGGTACAACGTCTGGCGGAGAACTCCCGTGAAGCGACCTCAGAGATCGAATCCCTAGTAAATAATATCCAGCTTGAGACATCGGATACGATTAACGTAATCAACAACGTAATCACCGACGTAGTCGAGGGCACGCGCCTAGCGGAAGAAGCCGGTGAGCGTATGGATGAAACCCGTGCAACAACGCAAACGCTGGTAGATTCCGTAGTACGTATCGCACACAGTTCGGTTAAACAGGCGAAAGTAGCGGAAGAGCTACGTACCCGTGCAAATAGCATTAACGAAACCACTCAAGCGACCAACGCCGAAATGAAGCAGCAGGCTGAACTATCTGATGAGCTGGTAGATGCGGCAGACGAGCTTCAGAAATCAGTTAGTGTATTTAAACTCGCTTCATCCTGAGAATAGGTGGGATAGAGATCAATGTTTGATCCTAAACTAGCCATCGAGTGGCTGACAGCGAAGCAGAAGCTTTGCCTGAAAATGGAGTTGCCTCTAACGGAACTGGTGGTCGAGCTGTATGAGTATGTCGACCAGTTTAGTGAGCATAACCTTACCGGGCTATCTGACTTTTTAGCGTTGTATGCTGAGCTGTTAGAGTCTTTAAATGATGCTCAGCTGAAGCAGACCGAAACGGTGATGTCAGAGATGTCTGACAAACTGCAGAGTTTGTTTTCTCAGTCGCCAGAGGAAGTCGCGCAAGGGTTAGTGACTTTATTGCAAAGTGACGATTGGCCAGAGCCTGTGGCTGCTGAAGATGCTGAATTCCTTCTCGAACTTTTACAAGATGACAGTCGCCAACTGCAACCACAATCGCAGTTAAGTGATGTTGAACAGGTTGAGGTGACTGCAGAAGTTGAGGGTTTGAATGCGTCTGATACTGCATCATCTAGTCACCCGATCGCGGTTGAGTTGGTTGAGCTTCTAGGGACTATAGCTACCTCATTACCAGGTTTCGCTGAGGAACAATCTGACCACCTCTATGATCTGATTGATCGCTGCTCCGAAGATGATTTAACCGGTCTTGCTGATACGTTGGCGCTTTACGGCGAGCTACTTCAGCAGTTGGATGAGCTAGGCGATACCCAGATTGCTACGCTATTAAACACAGCACTGAAAAACCTTCTACAGAGCCTTGATTGCCAGCAGATCGAGCCAGCTCTAGCACTGATGAAAGATCCGGCTTGGCTTGAACCAGTTGCTGATGAAGATACGAGCTTCCTAATCGATTTATTGCAGAGTGATTTTAAAGCCTTAGTGGGTGATATAGCACCGTCTATCTCTGCTGATATTGAAGAGGTAGCTGCGGAATATGAAGTATCGAATGATCACATAGGGTCTGCGATATCTGCTGAGCAATGTTTACCAGAGCTTGTGCCGTTGCTACGCCAAATGGCGGCAGATATAACACTGTTTGAGGCTGAATATACCGATCAGTTCTACGATCTAATTGATCGTTATTCCGAAGAAGATTGGGCTGGTATCGCTGATATGTTGGCCCTGTATGGCGAACTTTTACAGCAACTCGAGGAGCTCGATGGCGCTCATCTCGCGACCAAGCTTAATAGCGCTATTATTCGTTTGTTAGAACAGCCGTGTGAGCAGAATATTGATTCACTACTGGCGCTTATGAGCGATTCAGCATGGGTTGAGCCGGTACCTGAAGAGGACGGCAGCTTCCTTCGTGATCTGTTATTGAACGATTGCCAGAAGCTAAGTGCTGATTCTGATGAAGACGTACAAAGTGAATTGCTAAAGCAGCCAATTGAAGCGGATTTACCGCCGCTTCCGCAGACAGTTACGCAATGTGATATCACTCATAAATTACCCGAATTGCTGCCCTTACTGCAGCAGATGGGTGATGATCTTGATCGCTTTGAAGAGCTTCACTCTGATCAATACTACGAGTTAATCGATGATTATTCTGAGGCAGATTGGACCGGTATTACCGACATGCTTGCGCTGTATGGTGAACTGCTACTGCAAGTTCCTGAATTATCAGAACAGGCGATAGCAGAGCAGCTGCATCAAGCGATAGAAAACCTATTACAGTCAGCAGATGATCAACAGATTGAACCTGTATTGAACATGATGGTTGAATCGCGCTGGTCAGAACCCGTACTGGCTGAAGATACTGAGTTCTTAAAACCATTATTGGCACAGGATTTGGAGCGATTACGCTCAGATATTAATGTAAGCGATTCTTCTAATGAGCTAGCTGGCACCGTTGAAGCGCCAGTTGCTGACGATGAACCAAGCATTGCTATTCTGCCGGAAGCACCGGCTTTCTGTGAGATTGATCAGGCTGTATTGGAGCAGGGGAATGCCCAAGTGGACCCTGCGGTTGTCACAATGCTATCGCAATCAATCCAGCTGTTATCAGACCAGTGGCTGCAGACAGAGATAGAACCAGCAACGGTAGAAGAGAGCATTGATGGGCTAGAGACTGTTATTCGTGCGCTACAGACTATCAACCTTAATGGCGCAAAAGTGCTGGTTGAAGGTTTAATGGCGAACCTAAGTTACCTACAGCAACATCAGATTCCGCTTCTAGAAGACAAAATTAACGCAGTTTATAACGCGCTTAACTGCTTACTGGATTACTTCTCTGATCTAGGGGCAGCGGAACATCAACAAGCACTGTTAACTGCTTTCAGTCATGAATCCTTACCTTGCAGGCCTACGGCTGACGAAACTAAATACATTACCGATCTATTCGCGCTAGCGTCACTGCAGACAAGTGAAGATCTGGTACGTGAGGAAGCAAAACCGGAAGACATTGAGTTGCATGAATCTGGGGAAATTGATCCTCAGTTATCGGATATGCTGCACAACGAATTGCCAACGCTATCGGATGAATACTTAGACAGTATTCAGCAGTTGTTGGACCAGGAGCATAAGCCTGCATTGCGCAGCGCGCAGCGTGCAGTGCACACCTTGAAAGGCTTGGCCAATATGGCAGGTATCAAGGGCTTAGCTAACTTGGCTCACCGTCTAGAGGATGTACTGGAATTCTTAGCGGATCAGGATCAGCTACCTACCGGTAGTTTGAAGGATGATCTGTTTGAGGCGTCTGATTGTTTAGCGGCAATGGCAGAGGCCATCACCGCGGGCGGAAATGCGCCTGATAATGCGCTGTCGACGCTGCAGTTGATTATGGATTGGGATTACCGCCTTAAAACAGAAGGTGTGGACGCCCTTGATAAAGAACAAGAACGTACCGCTGTAGAACCGGCGGTAGCAAGTGATGATGCTGCCGATCTGGCTGAAAACACTCAAGCGAGTGAAGCAGAGGCTCCTGCAGCAGACACCGCTCGAGAAGAAAATCAGGTCTTCCGAGTGCCGCGCACCGTATTGGATACACTGTTCCGTTTGGCGGGGGAATCAAGCACGTTGAACGCCCAGCTTGATGAAGAGGTTACACAGTTACGCGGCTTTACTCGAACTAACCGTGAGCGTCATCGTAACTTGCAGCGTGTTCTCTTTGAGTTGGAACAACAGTTCAGCGAACAGATGAATCTACAGCCTCATCTGGATGAAAACGCGGATGACTTCGATCCACTCGAGATGGATCGCTATAACGAAATGCACACGACTATCTCACGTGTGCAAGAAGCTGTAGCCGACGTGCGTGAGGTTACTCAGGAGATGGAAGGACATATCCATAGCTTGAGTACACTGCATATCGCGCAATCTAGCTTGCAGAAAGAGACCCTCGACAATGTTTTAAGTACACGACAAGTCGAAGTCAGTACGATCTCTTCACGTTTACAACGTATCTTGCGACAAGTATGCCGTTCTACCGGTAAAGAAGCGCGTTTAGTTATTCAGGGTGAAGATACGCTGGTGGATAGCAATATCTTGAACCAGTTAGCTGACCCGCTGATGCATATCATTCGTAATGCGGTTGATCATGGCTTAGAAAGTACAGGATTAAGGCGTCAACGAGGTAAGCCGGAGCAGGGTACGATTACCCTAAGCTTCAGTCTTCATGACGGTCAGATCGAAGTAAGCTGTCAAGATGATGGCGATGGCATCAATACCCAACGCGTATTAGCGATGGCTCATGAGAAGAAATTGATCGAGCCTGACCTACCATTGAGCTCGGATGATGTTCACCGACTCATTCTGATTCCAGGTTTCTCCACCCGTGATCAAATCAGCCAATTGTCTGGTCGTGGCATTGGTATGGATGTAGTGTATCAGCAGATCCTGCGTCTACAGGGTACCCTAGATATTCAATCCTCAGCAGGTGAAGGTACCTCCTTTACCTTGGCGATGCCTGCCAGCTCCTTGATGGTTAAAACCTTACTTGTCCGCTGCGGTAAGCAGGTATTCGCATTGGCAGGCCATGGTGTTGAGCAAAGCTTAATCTCGTTGGATGGTAAGTTCCAAGAAACTGAAGAGGAATTGTCCTTTATCCATGAGGGTGAGAGCTACCCAGTGTTTATGCTGGAAAACCTTCTGCATCAACGCAAGCATCTCTATCTAGAGCCGGGAGCTGTGCACCCGGTATTGATCGTTAATATGGCGCAAGGTGAGCGAGTGGCTGTTTTGGTGAAAGAGATTATCGCTCACCGAGAACTGGCCTTTAAACAGATGGGCGAATATGTTCCTGATCTGCCAGGTATTCCGGGCCTGACTATTCTTGCCAACGGTGAAGCAGCACCAATCGTCGACTTACCGGCCCGTATTCGTCATCAACGAACGACCTTGTCTGATCAGCCGATGCTGCTAGACAACGAAATAGATTTGGAACTTCCGCGCCTGCTGGTGGTGGATGATTCTTTGAGTGCGCGGAAATCCCTTGAGACTCTGTTGAAAGACACAGGCTATGAAGTGATGACAGCGATAGACGGTTTGGATGCGTTGAATCAGGTTCGCAAGCGCCAGCCTGATTTGATTCTGACCGATATGGAGATGCCTCGAATGGGAGGCGTTGAATTATCGACCATCTTGAAAAACCGTGAAGAAACGGCTCATATCCCCGTGATAATGATCACCTCACGATCGACTGATAAACATAGATTAGAGGCAACGGATGCAGGAGTCGATGTGTATCTGACCAAGCCATGGTCAGAAAACCATTTGTTAGATCAGGTAGAGAGCTTATTAGCTGAAGCTTGCGTCTAAAAAGGAGTATCTGATGCGTTTGATTCGTTATGTTTTGATGAGTTTGCTCTTTCTCAGTGGTCATAGTGCTGCAGAGATTACTTCGATTGAGCATGCCATAAATACAGCTTCTCACCAGAGTATGCTGACTCAGCAGATGCTGAAGGACTATATGCTGATCGGTTTGTCTGTGCGTGGCCGCAAGGCAGAGCAAGAGTTAGCTGAATCGATCAAAGATTACGAAGAAACTCAAAAACTGATTTTGGATTACGCTAAAACGGATGCTGAGAAACAGGCTTTAAAACGTGCAACTGAGCAATGGGAAGTGGTTAAACCGCTTTATCTTGCAAAGCCAACACGCGAGAAGGCAACCGAAGTAAGACAAGCAACCGAGTTACTACTGCAACAGTGGAGTGCGGTTACGATGGAGATCGTTGAGAATAACGATAGCCGCTTTGGTAAAGTCATTAGTAATGCAGGTTTTGTCCGTATGTTGGCGCAACGCGTCACTAGTCACTACGCGCTAAGAGCATGGGGTTTCCAAGATGAGTACAGTGAAGCCTTTATCAGCTCGCTGCAGCTATTTGAACAGAACCGAGCGGAGCTAGAAGGCGACCCGCTTAATAACGATCAGATCAAAGCTGAATTGAATAAAATTCAACGCGACTTCAAACGCTTTAAGGGGCTATCGGATTCAGCGTCTGATAAAGGGCGATTAGCCTTAGTGGTAAGATCAGCAGAAAAGATCACTACCAGTATGGATAAAGTCACTGCGATGTATGTTTATCAGGGCTTGAGCTTTTAAAACTCAAAGAGCTATTTAGCGGTTTAACTACTCAACTACAGTGAAGCCTTAAGCCGTTCTAATTTCTCTTCTGAATAAAGTGGGCCATTTTCTTCAGAGTAGAAATCCATTAATAAGCTTTTGGCTAGTAGTGCATCATTACTGTTGTTTTTAATTAGGTCTATTAAATATTCTTCCGCTAACAAGGGGGAGGGTTCAACACCTTCACCTAAGTACAGAAGAATGGATAAGTTGTACCGAGTATCAACACCTAACTCTTTAGCTTTGGTCCAAGCTTTATACGCTTTTT
Source organism: Neptuniibacter sp. SY11_33 (assembly GCF_047778025.1). Taxonomy (GTDB): domain Bacteria; phylum Pseudomonadota; class Gammaproteobacteria; order Pseudomonadales; family Balneatricaceae; genus Neptuniibacter. Next base: position 3,708,388 of record NZ_CP180543.1, on the reverse strand, counting down.
CGTTATCGGGTAATGGAGCATCATCCCCGAAGTACAAACTACCTAAGTTTGCATAAGCATATTTGAATCCTTTCTGAGCTGCTGCTTGGTAATATTTCTCTGCCGCAATGAAGTCTAAGTTAACGCAGCTATGCGAAGAATGAAGTAGACCAAGTTTAAAACTCGCATAAGGAATACCTTTATCAGAACCTGCTTTGTAGATTTTGACTGCTTCTTTACAGTTTCCAGAGGCTAATAATTTATCTGCGTCTTGTAGGGAAGATGCGTAAGTTTGGTGTGTGAAAACCAATAGGGATAAAAGTAAAGATGGTCTAAGCATTTTTGTCGAATTAGTCCGTTAATTGAGCAAAGAGAAGGGCGCAATAGCGAAACCTATTGCACCACTGTTATGTGTTATTAGACAGTCAGAACTAGCTTGCCCTGAGTTCTGCCAGATCTGCTGGCATCAAAAGCATCGTCGACTTTTTCTATTGGATAAGTGTCCGCTAGTTGCAGCGCTAACTTACGGTCGGCATAAAGGCCTGCTAAGCGATCTAGCTGTTCGTTGTTAGCTTCTACACGGATAGGCTCCACTTTCACCTTCATCGCTTTACCCGCTGCGATAACCGCATCTTTGGTCACTGAGGGCAGGGTTACTAGTGTACCGCCCGGTTTTACACAGTTAAGCGCTTCGATACCGATCTCGCCGCCCATACCGTCAATAACCAGATCGACATTATCGATATGATCGGTGATTTTGTCGTTGTGGTAATCGATCACTAGATCTGCGCCGAGTGATTTCAAAAACTCGTGGTTTTTAGCCGATGCAGTCGTTGCAACGCGTGCGCCCATCCATTTCGCCAGTTGAATCGCTAAGTGACCGACACCGCCAGCACCTGCCAGAATCACCACTTGCTGGGATGCCTGTAGGTGGCCTTTATCAAACAATGCCTGCCATGCGGTTAGACCTGCTAAACCTAGGCCTGCTGCTGCTTCAACTGGCAGACCTTCAGGGCGAAGGCTAATCTGATCAGCTGGAGCAGCAATATACTCAGCAAAACAGCCAGCCGCTTCAGGGAAGCGGATTAAACCGAAGACTTCATCGCCGACACTAAAGTCAGTGACATCATCGGCTACGGCTTCAATCGTGCCTGCAAACTCCCAACCTGGAACAAAAGGTAACTCGCCTATAAAAGGCGCTGCACCGCCGCCCGAACAGGTTTTCCAATCGATCGGGTTTACGCCTGCGGCTTTGTTTTTGACGAGGACTTCACCTGAATTCAGTTCAGGTTTATCCAGTTCGGTATATTTTAAGACGTCGTTGGAACCAAACTGTGAAATTTGTATCGCTTTCATTTACTACTCCAGCAGCTGCGTAATACTAGCGTCGTTTATCTGCGCTATGGTCTGGTGGAAAAATAAGTTGCTCAACCAAGGCAGTGCAGCCGACTACATTGTTTTTTGGTACGCTAGGGAACCGTTTTTGGTTCAAGGTCATCTGATCAATGAGCCGTAAGCATAAAACGGGTTACTTTCTACTGGCAATAAGTAAAGGCGAATGTGATGTATCTGGCAATATTAGAGCAATTTTTATTTTGGGGTGGTTTGCTAGTATTTTTGGTTTCTCTAGCGATGTACGCTGGACGCACCAAAGACTTTAAGTCGCTGGTGGAATTTTGGAAACCTACCATGGATATGACAAAGCGGGAATTTAACGTAAACCGTGTGGGTCTTATGATGATGATAGGTGCTGTTGCGATAAAATTAATTGTATTTTTAACTTACTAAAAGGTCTTTATGAAAGGAAATCCAGTAAAAGGTGGAAGCTATGTTTTACGGGGCTTGCAGATGTTGCCAGACCCGGAAATTCGTCCTTTTGTGCTTGTTCCACTACTAACCAATATTGTGCTGTTTGTAACCGCGATTTGGTTATTGTTTAGTAACTTTGGCGCTTGGGTTGATGGCTTAATTACAACATTTCTACCTGATTGGGAGTGGTTGCAGTTTCTGCACTACGTTTTATGGCCAGTGATGGCTTTGTTAGTTATTGTCTTTGTTTATTATGGCTTCTCTATAGTCGCCAATATTATCGCTGCGCCGTTTAATGGCTTCCTATCTGAGAAGGTAGAGAAGCGCCTACGCGGTGATATAGTCACTGATGATGGCTGGAAAGAGGTTATCGCGCTGATTCCAAGAGCGATTGGTCGCGAGCTTTCTAAGCTTGCCTATTATCTACCTCGTGTTCTGTTTCTGTTGGTGCTGTCGTTTATACCAGTGATCAACCTGATCTCGCCATTTTTGTGGATCTTGTTTGGTGCTTGGATGATGGCGATTCAGTACTGTGATTATCCGATGGATAACAACAAAGTTAGCTTTAAGAATATGAAGCTTATGTTGAAGTCTGATCGCCTAACGTCAATCGGTTTTGGTGGCTTGATTCAACTTGGCATGTTGGTGCCATTATTGAACTTGATTCTTATGCCTGCTGCGGTAGTTGGTGCAACCATCTACTGGGTCGAGGCCCACTCAACTACTGAGATCGATCTGGACCAAAAACGTCTGGAATCGTAAATAGAAAAACGGCCTGCTTTGAGCAGGCCGTTTAGTTTTATCTCTTCAAATAAGCTTACGCAGAATGTTCATCTTCCACATGAGACGGTGCGATCATCTCTGTTGGGAAGTGACAGGCAAAAGTACTGCCTTTGCCAAGTTTACTCTTAATCGTAAGCTGGCCACCGTGACGTGCTAGCACGTGCTTCACAATGGCTAAACCTAGGCCTGTGCCACCGCTAGCAGAAGATCGGCTCTCATCCACACGATAGAAACGCTCGGTTAGACGAGGCAGATGCATCGCTTCAATGCCCGGACCTGTGTCTTTTACCGAGAAGTGACCGCCTTGCTCGTCGGTCCACCAACGTACTTCTATCTTGCCGTTCGCCGGAGTGTAACGCACGGCGTTAAATACCAGATTCGAAAAGGCACTGTGTAGCTCAATCTCTTGGCCGTTAAGATCAAAAGCGTTATCGATATCGAGCGAGATCTTGTGATCTTTATCCAGTGTTTTCGCCAGTTGCTCTGCATCTTCAACAATATGAGTCAGGACACTGCGGATCTGGATAGGGTGTTCATCCGATGCTTGGTTACTGGCTTCTAAGCGAGATAGTAGCAATAGGTCCGAAACCAAATTTTCCATGCGGCGCGCTTGGTTTTGCATTGAGCTCAGACCGCGCAGTAGCGGTTTTGGCAGGGCTTGGTCCAAGAAGGTTTCCAAGTATCCCCTAATTACCGTAAGCGGTGTACGAAGCTCGTGGGAAGCGTTAGCAACGAAGTCTTGTCGTGTTTGTTCCAGACGCATTAGACGTGATACATCACGTGCGACTAACAAACGATCTTCATCACCAAAGCGTGTGATATGAAACTGAATCTGAATATCACTGTGTGCTGGTGATGGTAGGGTAATCGAGTCGTTGTATTGCCCGCGTTTGTAATAGCGAACAAAGCGCGGATCACGTAGAAGGTTCATGACCGGCATACCGCGGTCTGATTCCTGATTAAGCCCTAACAGATGGTTAGCAGACTTGTTCCACCACTCTAAGTTGTGGTGTCTATCGATAATGATAATGGCATCGGATAAGGCTGAAGTAGAGTCTTGAAAGCGCGAAATAATACTTTTTAAGCGATCTTCGCGCTTTTGACGACCACGTTGTAGGCGTGAAAGCTCATCAAAAAGCTCACCCCAATGGCCTGTGCATTCAGGTGGTTCCTGTTTCACTTCGGATTGGAACCACTGCATCAAACGATTGAATTGGCGTGCTTGAAAAAAGGCCCATACAAATAGACTTAACGCTAAAGCCCAACTTGGATAACCTATTAAAAGCCCCAAAGCAAAGGAGCATCCACTCACCAGCAATAAGCTGGTAAACATCGAGTGGCGGTTTTTGTGCATGGGGTTTTCCTTGAGTTCTGGTCAGGCAACATCGGCAGAGAAGCGGTAACCCGTTCCTCTGACTGTTTGTACCAGATAGTCATGACGCTCGCCAAGTGCTTTTCGTAAACGACGGATATGAACATCAACAGTACGTTCTTCAACGTAGACGTTACCACCCCACACCATATCCAGTAGCTGGCCACGAGAGTAGGCACGATCTTGGTGTGTCATAAAGAATTGCAGTAGGCGAAATTCAGTCGGGCCAAGTTCGATTGGCGACTGATCAGACGTTACGCGATGTGAAATAGGATCTAGGGTTAGACCGTCCACTGTGACTGGTTCTTCAATGCCTTTAGGCGTTGTACGACGCAGTACAGTCTTGAGACGAGCTACGAGTTCGCGTGGTGAAAAGGGCTTAGTGATGTAGTCGTCTACACCGGTTTCTAGGCCTTTAATTTTATTATCTTCATCGGTTTTAGCCGTGAGCATAATAATAGGGATATCGGCGGTGGTTTCATCTTTACGCAGACGGCGTGCAAATTCGATTCCGCTCATGCCTGGCATCATCCAGTCCAACAAGACCATATCTGGCTTGTCATCCACGATCAGGCCGTGTGCTTCTGTGGCATTGCTTGCTTCGAAGCAGTCGTAGCCAGCCATTTCTAGCGCAACAGCGATCATTTCGCGAATTGGCGCCTCATCATCAACAATCAGGACGCGTTTGGATAGAGACATGCGTAATTGCCCTTTTCAACTCAATTTATCGACGCCAATATTAGAAGACAATAGTGTTACACAAATATGACAGGCGGTAACAATTCGCCATATTTAGTTAAAAAGTAGCTGATTTTAGGGCGTTTTACAGTAAATCTAAGGCCGCATAATGGCCTGCAAGGCCAATAAAAATCGCTAGACCAGCGTAATGATTATTCAAGAAAGCCTTAAAACAGGCATCTCGGTCACGATCTCTGATTAACAGCTGTTGATAGATAAAGAATACCCCTGCGATTGCAAGGCCAACATAGTAGATCCAGCCCAGTTGTAACTTCATTCCCAGTAGTACGAAGGTAAGTAGGGTAGAGGCCTGAAGCATGCCAATAATCACTTTATCGGCATCGCCAAACAGAATAGCGGTGGATTTGACCCCGATCTTAAGGTCGTCATCGCGATCCACCATGGCATACATAGTGTCGTAGGCTACGGTCCATAGAACCGTAGCGATATAGATAAGCCATGCATAAGCTGGAACGGTTTCAGTCACGGCGGTAAAGGCCATAGGGACCGCCCACGCAAACGCTGCACCTAGCACCACTTGTGGTAGGTGGGTATAGCGCTTCATAAACGGATAGCAGGCTGCGAGTAAAAGTCCGCCACCGGATAACAGGATGGTGGTGAGATTGGTAAAGAGTACGGCGATAAATGCAATCAACATCAATCCGGCAAACAGCACTAAGGCTTCTTTGGCGGTAACGATGCCTGCAGGAATAGGGCGCTGTGCGGTACGTTTTACATGGCCATCGATTTTACGGTCAGCAAAGTCATTGATGACACAACCGGCGGAGCGGGTTAGGAAAACCCCAAGGGTAAAGATAATAAGGATGTCATAGCTTGGAACACCTTCGGCAGCAATCCAAAGTGCCCAGTAGGCCGGCCAAAGTAGAAGGTAGATTCCAATTGGCTTGTCTACGCGCATAAGGCGGCTAAAACCAATCAGTTTTTCTTTGGTCGAAATCGGTGTAGAGGTGTTCGGTGAAGCCATGATCAAGCTCTGCTTAACAAGGTTTCGGCCATTCTACCTTTCCAGCTGGTCGCTGGAAACGCTGAGTTAATCTTAACTCGCGATGAGAGCGGTTACCCTCTAGTTTTGTTCTCTGTAGAGAGGAAAAACTGACTTCCCTGTGCAACCGTTCCATCTTGTATCTATAGCTACCGGTTATTACAGCATGATTTGAACCTGATCATCGACAACGCGAGCAGGCCACACAGGTACGCTGACATCGGGTTCTTCGATGCAGGTACCTGAGCTAAGTGAAAAGTGTTGCTTGTATAAAGGCGATGCCACCATCGGCTCGCCTTGCAGATCGCCGATTAAACCGCGAGATAGGACGTTAGAACCGCTAAACGGGTCGTTGTTACCTACGGCAAAGATCTCGTTCTCATACTCTGGGATATAGAACAGTGCGATCTGTTGGCCCTCATGCATAGCGGCTACGCCAGAATGAGGGATAAGGTCGTTTTTGCTGCATAGATCGATCCATTCAGCGTTGCTATCAATAGTCGTCATAATAAATATCTCCTAATCGCTAGTTATGCCGGACGGATCTGATCACGTTCCATGATATGAACGATCTGCGGATCAGCCTGTTCTTCAGTGTTCACGAAAGTACGGAAACGTTTTAGTTTCTCTTCGTCTTCTAGTGTTGACTTCCACTCACACTGATAGGTCTCTACTACATGGCTCATTTGTGATTCTAATTCTGCGGCAATCTCTAGTTTGTCATCGATTACCACTTCGCGAAGGTAATCTAGGCCACCTTCTAAGTTATCCATCCATACCGACGTACGCTGTAGACGGTCCGCTGTTTTCACGTAGAACATTAGGACACGGTCGATGTAACGAATAAGTGTTTCATCATCTAGGTCGGTCGCAAATAGATCGGCGTGACGAGGCTTCATACCACCGTTACCGCAAACATATAGGTTCCAACCGTTTTCAGTCGCGATTACACCGATATCTTTACTCTGTGCTTCAGCACATTCACGAGTACAGCCTGATACAGCAAATTTGATTTTGTGAGGTGAGCGCAGGCCTTTGTAGCGGTTCTCAAGTTTGATCGCCATGCCAGCACTGTCATTTACACCGTAGCGGCACCAGGTGCTACCTACACAAGATTTCACAGTACGTAGGGACTTACCGTAGGCGTGACCTGTTTCGAAACCAGCATCGACTAGCTCTTTCCAGATCAACGGTAGTTCGTGTAGTTGAGCGCCGAATAGGTCGACACGCTGACCACCGGTGATTTTGGTGTAAAGATTATATTTCTTCGCAACCTGACCGAGGACGATCAGTTTGTCTGGGGTGATCTCACCGCCGGCAACACGTGGAACGATGGAGTAAGTACCGTTCTTCTGCATGTTCGCCATAAAGGTATCGTTTGTATCCTGTAGCGATACCAATGGCTCTTCCATGATGTGCTCATTCCAGCAAGACGCCAAAATAGAACCTGCAGTTGGCTTACAGATCTCACAACCTAGGCCTTTACCGTGTTTCTCTAGTAGTTCAGAGAAAGAGCGGATGCCTTCAACACGAATGATGTGATAAAGCTCTTCACGGGTGTATGCAAAGTGCTCGCAAAGGTCGGTATTTACCTCAACACCGCGTTTTTCTAATTCGCAATCAACAACGCTCTTCAGCATTGCTGCACAACCACCACAACCTGAAGCGGCTTTAGTGGCATCTTTTACGTCTGCAACAGAGGTTGCGCCTTCATCGATAGAACAGCAGATCTGGCCTTTAGTTACGTTTAGACAAGAACAGATCGTTGCTTCGTCTGGTAGCGCATCTGGACCTAGTGCTGGTGCAGCTGAACCATCCAGTGATGGCAGGATTAGACCTTGTGGCTTTTCTGGTAAATCGATACCGTTAAGTGCATATTGCAGCAAAGTGTCGTATTTGCTGTTATCGCCCACAAGTACCGCACCCAGAAGTTTAGTACGATCTTCAGAGACAACGATACGGTAGTAAACCTGCTCATCTTCATCAGAGTAGCGGTAGCTGATGCTGCCCGGTGTCTGACCGTGAGCATCACCGATAGAACCTACATCTACACCTAGAAGCTTCAGTTTGGTACTCATATCAGCACCGGTGAAGGCACCGTCATCACCCGCAATAGCTGCAACGGCTGTTTTAGCCATAGTGTAACCCGGTGCTACCAAACCAAAGATCTGGTTGTTCCAAAGTGCACACTCACCAATCGCGTAGATGTTCTCATCAGAAGTACGGCACTGATCATTAACCATTATGCCGCCACGTTCGCCAATATCTAGATCGCTTGAACGCGCTAGCGTATCTTGTGGGCGAATACCTGCAGAGAACAGGATTAGATCGGTTTCTAGGTGTGTACCGTCGCTGAAGTTCATGCGGTAGGTGTGTTCTTCACCGGCAACGATCTCAGTTGTTGCTTTGTTGCAGTGAACATCTACATCAAGGTCTTCAATTTTGTTTTTCAGTAGCTCGCCACCATCTTCGTCTAACTGAACAGGCATCAGACGTGGCGCAAACTCAACTACGTGGGCTTTAAGGCCCAGAGATTTCAAAGCATTTGCTGCTTCTAGGCCTAATAGGCCACCGCCAACTACAACGCCTACTTTGGCAGATTCTGCACACGCTTGGATCTTATCTAGATCTTCCAAGGTGCGATAAACAAAGCAGGCATCACCATCATTACCCGGAATTGGAGGGACAAATGGGTAAGATCCGGTCGCCAAGACCAAGGTGTCGTAGGGATATGTACCTTGTTCTGTGATGACCTGCTTTGCATCGCGATCGATCTGCGTAGCACCTTCGCTCAAGTGAAGGTTTACGCTATGAGTTTCATAAAAGTTATCTTCTACCAGACACAGGTCCTTATACGTGGAACCGCCGAAATATTCAGAAAGATGGACACGGTCATACGCTGCGCGATCTTCTTCAGCCAGGATGTGAACGTCATATTCATTCGCGCTCTCTCCCGTTACAAAGTTTTCGACAAAGTGGTGTCCTACCATGCCGTTACCAATAACGACTAACTGTTTTTTTGGGCTGCTTGTCATAGCGGAATTACCTATATTTTGTTCTTCGATAACCTCGTCGCAAAGAGGGCTGCCAAATAGCAGCTGCGATCTGCAGGCGCTCAAATCTGTGTTGTTCTTTAATTGGTCGAAATACCATTGGCCTTCACGTACATCGCCATACAAAACGGCACCTTTCAGGCGATTGTCTTGTAACCAAAGCTTGCGATAGTGGTTGAGCTTCAGATCGTGATAGACCAAGGTTTCAGTGTTTTCGTCATCGTTTAAGTCACCGCAGGAGAACAGTTCTACTCCGCTGATTTTCAGCTGAGTAGCAACCGCTTCTTCAACATACTGCGCTGACTGCTCTAATAGGGTTGTGGTCAGAATTTCGGCTTGTTGCCAAATAGGTGCGACTAGACCGTAAGTAAATTGATCAAACTGGCAGCATTCTCCCAGTGCAAAGATGTCGCTATCACTGGTGCGCATCTGGTTATCGACACAGATGCCGCGCTCACAGGCTAAGCCGCTCTGTTCGGCTAATGCTTTGTTAGGGGTTACGCCGATAGCGGTAATAACCAGATCAGCTTTTAACATCTCGCCGTCAGACATATGAACCGCTTCCACATGTCCGTCGCCAACAATGGCATCGGTGATCGCATCTAGGCGGAATTTCAATCCGCGTTCTTCCAGAGAGTTCAACAGCATCGCGGCTGCGGTGCTGTCTAACTGGTTGTTCAGTAGGTAAGGTGCACGTTGCAGTACAGTGACATCCATACCCAGAACTCGAAGACCTTCTGCGGCTTCCAGACCTAAGAAACCACCGCCGATCACAACCGCATGCTTATGGCTTTTCGCCATCTCTTTCATGCGATCTACATCTTTCAGGGTGCGGAAATTCATCACACCGTCTAGGTCTAGGCCCGGAAGAGGTATGCGAGTTGGGTAAGAGCCTGTAGCCATCACCAACTGGTCATATTCAACTTCGATGCCGGATTGGCTAATAACTTTTTTGTTCTCACGATCAATAACTTCTACTGGATCGCCACTGTATAACTGGATCCCCTGTTCCGCATACCACTCCTGTGTCAGCGTAATAATATTTTCCAGTGGCGCTTCACCGCTTAGTAGGTGAGATAACAAAACGCGGTTATAGCTGCCGCCGGGTTCTTCACCAAAAACAGTAATATCAAACTGGCCTGCCGCCGATTCGCTCAGGCATTGCAGTAGTCGGCCTGTTGCCATGCCGTTGCCAATAATGATTAGTCGTTTTTTCATCTCAAACCCAACGTCAAAAAATAAAAAAAGGCGTTATCCATGCAGCACTTCAGGAAAGTACCGATGGAGAACGCCTTTGTTCTCTTAGCCCGATTTTTGTAACTAAAACTGCAGAAATATCACCCCAACAGATCTATGTTACGTAATAGATATAGCAGGGGGTGTGCCAAGTTAAATAAAATACTTATAAAACATATAGTTAAATGTTTTTAGCGTTTTTGATGCTCATAATAAGAGTTTGAATTTGAAGCACAAACCTATTGCTGTGACCTGTTATGGTGCACTGTGATAGGGCATGGATCATTCCAACATGCTTAATAGAACCAAATTGGAGATCAATAAAAGTCCGGCTAGAAGCTTCCAAACCAATACTGGGTTTTTCTCCAATAACGGCTGGTGTTGGATCTTGGCTTCTAGTGCATGATTTGGGCGGGTGAAATCTTTTTCGAATTCCGAGAATGCGTCATAACGGAAACGTGGATTAGGTTGTAGCGCTTTACGTAAACAGCCTTCGACCCAAAGCGGTAGATCTTTACGATGATGCAGAGCGGGAATATATTCCAGCTCGGCGTAGTTGCCGATCTCTGCCGAAGAGGATGACATCTCTTTGTAGGGCAGTTTCCCAGTGATCATCTCGTAAATGATGACCGCAAAAGAGAACAGATCTGATTTAAAGCTGCCAGATTCTCCCATTAGATATTCAGGTGCGATGTAATTCACCGAACCTTGAGGAATCGCTTTATCCAGAGGTGAACTCATCTCCTCGATACCGGCTATTTTCGCGGTACCGAAGTCGATAATTTTTACCCGTCCGTCCTGATTGATCATGATGTTTTCGGGTTTTAGGTCCTGATGCACCATATCCGCGCGTTGGAATGCTCTTAGCCCTTGAATGATCTGCTTAGCGAGTTTGCGCACCTCATCTAACGGTGGATTGGGATTGTCGTTCATCCACTCGCGCAAGTTCATCCCCTGAATATGCTCACCGACATAATAGAGAAACAGCTTTTGCTGTCGGCACGGATAGGTTTTCATCACATGGTGATGATCGATCCGTTGCCCCACCCACTCTTCGCGGATAAAGCCATCCAGGTATAAGGAATCATCGGAGAAATTAGTCGACGGCGCTTTGAGTACGTATTGCTGGTGAGTTTCTTTGTCTTTCACCAGATACATATGACTGCGAGTGCCACTAAAAATCAGGTCGAGTACTTCATAGCCATCGATCTGATTGCCTACTTGCATCACTGGAGGTATAGGCAATTGAGTCAGTTGTTGATGACTCTCTTCCAGCGATTTGACGGGTAGTTCATCGACACAGACGATCAGTGCGGTGAGGTTATCGTCACTGCCTTTTGCCAATGCACTGCTAATCAGTGTATCCGCGGCTTTTTCCGGATCAGAAAAAGCATTCGAGAGAACCTCTTTCATCTCGGTGCGGGTTAAAAAGTCGTGCACCCCATCGGTGGTCATTAATAAGAGGTCGCCATCACTGAGTGGTCGAGTGGAATAATCGACTTCTAAATGACGATCGCCCCCTAAAGCCCTAGCTAAGTAACTATGTCCACCCGATTTTCGCACATGATCCTGGCTCAACTGTTCCAGCTCCCCTTGCTGGAAGTGATAGATGCGTGAATCTCCCACATGGAACATGTGTAGGGTGTTGGACTTAATTACCAAGGCCGAGAAGGTACAAAGCATATTGTCCTGCTCGCGATGGCTAAGGTTATTCTCTTTGTGCAACCAGCGGTTTAAGGCGGTCATTACGCGGGATACCGAGTTTCGTACACTCCAACTGTGGGGTGTACTGAAATAGTCCTGCATAAAACTGGTGACACTGGTTTGGCTAGCGATATGAGAATCTGCGCAGCTACTGACACCATCTGCAATAACAGCCGCAGCTCCTTTAAACTCCCGATCTGCTTTGTCTGGAATATGAGCCGCAAACGCATCCTGATTGACGGGTTTTATCCCCGCAATTGATTTACCGCCAAAGCGTATAGATAACGTTTTATTACTCATATTCATGCCTATTGCAGAATCAGAAAAGCAGCCCAATCAAATTGGGCTGCGTAAGTTTTGCCTCTCTCTTAAAGGCAAAATTGCTACGAGCTCTTTTCTTTAAGTCTCTTGCCTTTTCTATGGGCAGTAAAGAATGCAGTTTATGAAACTTTAATTAGTTCCACTGTACCGTCTTCATTTACTTCCGCCATGTGACCCTTTGGTTCTTCTAGCAGTAGTAGAGCCAAGAAACCAATTACAGCCGTTACTGCGATCACTGTGAAGAAAGTAGAGTAATCAACCATAGATAGTACAGTTAGATAGAACACTGCACCTACGTTACCGTAAGCACCTGTCATACCTGCAATCTGACCTGTCAGACGACGCTTGATCAGAGGCACAACAGCGAATACAGCACCTTCACCCGCTTGTACAAAGAAAGAACATGCCATCGCAGCAGCAACGGCTAGGAATAGTGGCCATGTGCTATCAATCATAGACATAGTTGCATAACCTGCAGCCAAACCCGCTGTTAGGATCAATAGCGTTTTCTTACGACCGAAACGATCACTGATCCAACCACCACCTGGGCGGGACATTAGGTTCATGAAAGCGTAAGCCGAGGCTAGAAGACCTGCGTAAACCATATCTAGTTCGAATACTTCAGAGAAGAACAGTGGCAGCATAGACACAACCGCTAGTTCAGAACCGAATGTCGCGAAGTAAAGTACGTTCAGTACCGCAACCTGCTTGAATTTGTACTGCTCAACTTCAGGAACCGGCGTATCAAAGATCTCTTTGTTAACGTTGTAGGCACTGACACAATCGTAAACAAGGATCGCACCTAAGCTCACGTAGATTACAACGGCAGCCATATCAGAAAGGATAGATACGCCTGCTGGAGAAAGCTTCCACGTTAGCAGCGAAAGGGCAGCGTACATTGGCAGCTTCATGATTAGCATGAAGACGAAATCACCTTTGCTAGTTACTTCCATACCGCCAATTTTCTTAGGCTTAAAGTAAGTAGAACCTTTTGGTGTATCGGTTACGTTTTTATACCAGATGAAACTGAATGCAAGACTCATTAAACCAGTAAGACCTACAGCATAACGCCAGCCGTCGTCACCACCGAATATCAAAGCGAGTGTTGGTAACAGCATTGCGGCAGCAGCGGAACCGAAGTTACCCCAACCGCCGTAGATACCTTCTGCAGTACCCAACTCATTTGCAGGGAACCACTCACTTACCATACGGATACCGATTACGAAGCCCGCACCGATAAAGCCTAGAAGGAAACGTGAAATTGCTGCCTGAGCAAAGTCAGTCGATAGGGCAAATAGGAAACATGGAATACTGGCGATAAACAGTAGCGCAGCGTATGTGATACGAGGGCCATATTTATCGGTCAGCATACCGATGATGATACGCGCCGGAATGGTTAGCGCAACGTTAAGAATAAGAAGTGTTTTTACTTCAGCTGGCGTTAGGCTCAGTGATTTGGCAATCGCGCCAAGTAGTGGAGCATGGTTGAACCAGACAAAAAACGTAATAAAGAATGCCATCCAGCTCATGTGCAAAATCTTCATTTTGCCGCTGAAAGCAAAAATATTTAGCTTTCCTGTGTCGCTCATAATTAAGGCCCTCGTAAGGTTTTAAAAGCAATAAAAAAGGCGTTCAGACCTCTGTCCCTTAACCTTGGGTGGTAGGTTAGGGAGAGAGGTATGAACGCCTTTGTTCGATTCTATGCGAGGATTTATGGCCCCATCGTTGGAGCACTCAGACTAGCTAACAAGGTGCGCTTTGTTGGTGCGCTTTCTTAGCTATGCACTGCTTTAGTCTGACCAAATCCTAGAATTCACCGTTGAAATGTAGGGTTTCAGTGCTTAAGCAGCTTTTTCCTCGCTTTCTGCTTTATCATCTTGCACATCCTGTGCCAGATCTTGCTTTTTATCCTCTTTTGGTGCGGATTCCGCACTGTCAGGCTTGCGTTGCTTCTCATATAGGAAGGTCAGCACTTCATGACGATAGTGGTTGTACTGAGGGTCATCCGCCAATGCGATACGGTCTCGTGGGCGCGGCAGGTCGATATCTAGAATCTCACCTACAGTCGCAGCTGGGCCATTGGTCATCATCACGATACGGTCAGATAGCAGTACGGCTTCATCGACATCGTGGGTAATCATGATCACGGTGTTGTTGAGATCTTTTTGGATCTCCATCAGGGAGTCCTGCAGGTGAGCACGGGTTAGGGCATCCAATGCACCAAATGGCTCATCCATCAGCATTACGGTCGGCTCCATTGCTAGTGCACGGGCGATACCTACACGCTGCTTCATACCACCGGAGATCTCATCAGGACGTTTGTCCATCGCGTGATCCATGTGTACTAGCGATAAGTTGTGCTCAATCCACTCGCGCATCTCTGCTTTGGATTTTTGCTTACCGAAAACCTGTTTCACGGCTAGCTCAACGTTTTCGTAAGCGGTTAGCCATGGCAATAGGGAGTGGTTCTGGAAAACCACAGCACGTTCAGGGCCCGGTGCGTTGACCTCTTTGCCATCTAGTAGGCAGCCGCCTTTGGTTGCTTGATAAAGGCCAGCAACAATATTCAATACGGTCGATTTACCACAACCGGAGTGACCGATTAGCGAGACAAACTCACCCTTATTGATGGTTAAGTTCACATCCTGCAGCGCTTTAAATGGGCCATTAGGGGTTGGGAAATCAATATCTACTTTTGTTAGTTCTAAATGCTTTGGAGGCTGAGTCATGATAATTCTCCTACTGAGAGGCTTAGCCTCTCAGGCTTTAAATTCTGTTAACGTCCTATGTAACGTTTTTGCTTTTAACGCCTTATTTATCTAAGTACCGCAGTCTTATCCCAAGACACTTTCTTCTGTAGGAACAACATAATGCGGTCTAACATGAAGCCGATCAGACCAATCACAAGCACGGCTACCATGATGCGGCCTAGGGAGCTGGAGCTACCATTCTGGAACTCATCCCAAACGAATTTACCTAGACCTGGGTTTTGCGCCAGCATTTCTGCAGCGATCAATACCATCCAAGCGATACCTAGAGATAGACGCAGACCTGTGAAGATCATTGGGATGGAGGATGGCAGTACAATTTTGGTGACATGAGCGAACCAATTTAGGCGTAGTACCTGAGATACGTTCTGCAGATCTTTACTGATGCTAGATACACCTACGGCTGTGTTCAGTAGTGTTGGCCATAAACTACATAGAGATACCGTGATTAGAGATGTCACAAAGGATTTAGCAAACATCGGGTCTTTGCTGACATAAACCGCACTGACAACCATAGTAACCAACGGCAACCATGCCAGTGGCGATACCGGTTTAAACAGCTGAATCAATGGGTTCAGTGCAGAATAAAGGGTATTGTTTAAGCCGATCACGATACCTACAGGGATGGCGATCAGGGATGCCATAATAAAGCCTGACAATACCGTTACTAGGCTCGTGCCTATCTGATCAAAGAAGGTCGGGTTGCCTGTGTAAGGACGAATTTTTACTTTAGCGTTCGGATCTTTTTCAAGTTTCTTAGCGTTACGTTTTTCCTGGCGTTCGTAGAATGCAGTTTCTTTCGCACGTTCATTCTGGTGATCATTTACCAGATTGATCGTTTGTTCATATACAGCAACTGGGCCTGGAAACGCACCCAGAGATGTTTTAATGCTTTTCGCGCCGATCTCCCACACGAAAAGGAAAATTAGTAGACCAACCAGAGGTACCAGAAGGGTTTTGCTGAACTTCTGTAGATTGTCTTTCGGGTTTTCAAAAAAGGCACTGATGCCTGATAGTGCGGATGTATTACTCATAACTTGCTACTCCCTCGTTGACCTGAATTCCTCCCCCAATACCAAGGGGGAGGAAAATGCTTAGCCAGACAGATTAGATTTTCTGTTCAGGCTTCAGACCAATATTGAACTTCTTAAGGTAGTCATTTGGTTTCTTGCCGTCGTAAGTGATGTTGTCGATAAAGTGAGTCTGCGGAGCACGGAAACCATCTTCACTGTTGAAGTCTGGGAACATGTCTGGCGTCATCTTGCCTTCTTCGATCAACTCTTTAGCTGCTGTTGCGTAGATATCAGGACGGTAAACTTTCTTAGCGATATCCATGAACCACTGGTCAGACTTAGGTTCAGAGATCTGACCCCAGCGACGCATCTGAGTTAGGTACCAGATCGCATCGGAGTAGTACGGATAAGTCGCGTTATAACGGAAGAATACGTTGAAATCTGGCACATCACGCTTATCGCCTTTTTCGTACTCAAATGTACCTGTCATTGAGTTAGCAATAACATCGTAGTCTGCACCTACATAGTTAGGCTGAGACAAGATCTTTACTGCTTCAGGACGGTTAGCGTTGTTGTTATCGTCCAGCCATTTAGCTGCACGGATCATCGCTTTAACGACACGAAGGTGCGTATTAGGGTTTTCGTCAGCCCACGCTTTAGATACACCAAATACTTTCTCTGGGTTGTTTTTCCAGATCTCGTAGTCAGTGACTACAGGTACACCAATACCTTTAAATACAGCCTGCTGGTTCCATGGTTCACCTACGCAGTAACCGTAGATCGTGCCCGCTTCCATTGTTGCTGGCATCTGCGGTGGAGGGGTTACAGACAGTAGGGCATCGGCATCGATAGTACCGGACGTATCACCGTTATGAGGTGCGTAGTAACCTGGGTGGATACCACCTGCAGCTAGCCAGTAACGTAGCTCATAGTTGTGGGTTGATACTGGGAATACCATACCCATGTTAAATGGCTTACCTTCGTCTTTATATTTCTCTACAACAGGTTTTAGCGCATCGGCTTTGATCGGGTGTACTGGTTTGCCATCAGCTTGTTTAGGTACATACTCTTTCATCTGATCCCAGATATCGTTCGATACAGTGATCGCGTTACCGTTAAGGTCCATAGAGAATGCAGTGATGATGTGAGATTGCGTACCGAAACCGATAGTAGCACCTAACGGCTGGCCTGCAAGCATGTGCGCGCCATCTAGCTGGCCGTCAATTACGCGGTCGAGAAGAACTTTCCAGTTTGCTTGCGCTTCTAGCGTTACGTATAGGCCTTCATCTTCAAAGAAGCCTTTTTCGTATGCAACCGCTAGAGGAGCCATATCTGTCAGTTTGATAAAACCAAACTTCAGATCTTCTTTTTCAGGCTCACCAATTGCTGCCCATGCAGGCACGGTAATTAATGATGCAGCTAAAACTGCACCGCTGATAACTTTACTTAGTAGAGCCTTTTTCTTCTTAAGCATGGATCGTTCTCCCAATCTTAAAAACAAAAAGGCGCCGAACATGATCACATCAATGTGATCAGCCGAGGCGCCTTTGCCTAGTTTCAAATTTTGTGACCTATCAAGGTCGTTTCTAACTATTTGAGTGCACCGCCATTGGTGTCCTCATTTGCTAACTAATAGAGCAGGTGCTGTGCCAGAGTTTTTAAATTCTATTTAAAACAATGGTTTATAGGTGCTTTTCTTGTTTTTATGAATTTTTGTTGTGACTTGTTGCGGTGCACAATGGGGCTTTGGCTCATTAAGTTGGTGCAAAAGTGAGGGGGCAAAAATAGGGCAAACGAAAATTTTTTTGGGGCATCTGGTCAGAAAAGGGGCTTTAAAAGGAAAAGGGATTGTTAGAAAGGTAGGGTGTTTTTTGTCGGGAAAATTTGCCGAAAAAAAAGCTCAGTTATTAAAACTGAGCTCGTTTTAAGTGTTGATTGTTTAGCTTAGTTAAGCGCCAATCCAGTTTTGATATAAATCTTTGCGATAGACGTTATGAACGATCTCATCTTGATCAAATTCCTGCTCGCCAATCTGGCCGCATTTACGCATCTGATCGATTAAGAACAGCCCATGGTCAGGATCTGGGCAGTTCACATTCTCACCGGAGAAATGCTGCTCCATCGAATAAGGCGGTGTGAACTTAGATAACTGCTCTGCTGCCTGATCTAAATAAGGTGGCAGTGCTAGGAGTTTTAAAATCTCAGTCTGATTACTTGGATCTTCCGCCCAAAGGCAGGCTTCGTGGATCGCTGTAATCAATGCACGGTGGGTATTGGGGTGTTCATCGGCCCACTGTTGCGTGACGCCCAGTACTTTTTCCATATGGGAGCCCCAAATTTTATGGCCGGTACTCACAAGGCCACCAATCTGTTGCACTAAAGCTAAGCTATTCCAAGGTTCACCTACGCAGTAACCATCGATCAAACCGGTGGATAGGTTTTCCAGCATTTTGGTCGGTGGTACCGCGACCAGCTGAACATCCTCTTCGGTATTGATGTTGTTCTGGTTCAACCAGAAACGTAGTTGGTAGTGATGGTTTGAGTAGGGGTAAACGGTTGCGATAACCGGTTTGCGCCCACTTTGTTGGATCAGTTCTTTAAACTGTTGGCCGACCTGCTCACTGTCATCCCAATCAGAGATCTTATTGGACAGTGCCATATAAAGTTCTTGCGATAGGGTGATCGCCGTACCGTTCTGGCTTAGGGATAACGCTGTCATCATTGGTGTCGGGTTACCGTTTAAGCCCAATGTTGCAGCCAGCGGCATCGGTGCCAGCATGTGTGCTGCATCAAATAATCCAAAACTTACTTTGTCGCGAATAGAGGCCCAAGAGGACTCTTTACTCAGGATGACATTCAAACCATGTTTTTTAAAAAAGCCTTTCTCGCGCGCAACAACCAAAGGGGTACAATCGAGCAGTGCCACAAAACCTAGTTTCAGGTCAGTTTTTTCTAGTGTCAGTGCATCTGACATATCAGCTCCTATCTCTTTTACTTACTCAGGCCGTTCGCCAGTTGTAAAACTTCAATCACATTTCGTGCCACATCGGGAATTTTCTGGCCTCGGTCCATCGCAAGCTTGCGCAGGGTTTGATATGCCTGTTCTTCGTCGCAGCCTTGATGCTTCATCAACATGCCTTTGGCTTTCTCTATGGTTTTGCGCTCTGCCAGTTGGTTTCTGGTTTTCTCCAACTCTTCACGTAATAAACTGTGAGCATCGAAATGAGCAATCGCCGTATCCATAATCGCTTTAACGCGGTCTGGTTGTAGGCCGTCGGCTATATAAGCACTGACACCCGCGTTGATAGCTTCGGCCATTGTCCTGCGGTCGTTCTGTTGTTCCGCAAAGAAAACGATCGGGCGTGGATTGTTCTGGCTCATCGTCGCCATACTTTCCAGCGTGTCACGGTTGGGTGAATCCATATCTATAATGACTATGTCGGGATGATTCTCCTCGACATGCTTATTTAGATCAGTGGTGTTAGGTAGATGACAGACAACATGGTGCCCAAGCGTATTTAACGCCTTCTCAAGCGCATTCACACGAATGGGCTCGTCATCGATCAACAGCACGTTTAAACAGTTTACTTTACTCATTAATCCAGTTCCGGAATTGGATAGCCTGTCATAAAGCAATATTTGTTCCATGGTTATTCGGACGCTTTATGGCACGCGCTTTGCTGTACTAGGAGCAATACATTTTGATGCGCAACGGTGCGTGCTTACTCTTTCTACAGTTTAGGGTATGCAGGCGCCTGCATTCCAAAAAACTGACCAGTAAGCCAAATATTTACGTTGCTCTTGGATAGTTTTATTGGAGGTAAAGATGCAAACGACAACGACCTGTCCTTACTGCGGCGTGGGCTGCGGGGTAAAGGCCGAAATTGCTGACGATTGCGTAGTTGCAGTAAAGGGTAACGAAGAACACCCCGCTAATTTTGGCCGATTATGCGTAAAAGGCTCCTCTTTAAACGAGGTATTAGGGGCCGAAGGGCGCTTACTTAACCCTGTCGTCGATGGCGAAATTGTTGAGTGGGATAGTGCTCTTGAAACAGTCGCTGAAGGCTTTGAGCGCACCATTATGGAGCATGGGCCCGATTCTGTGGCCTTTTATCTCTCCGGCCAGCTCCTTACCGAAGATTACTATATAGCCAACAAACTGATGAAAGGCTTTGTCGGTACGGCCAATGTCGATACTAACTCGCGCCTTTGTATGTCATCAGCCGTAGCAGGCTATAAGCGCGCTTTTGGTGCTGATGCTGTGCCTTGCTGCTATGAAGACCTAGAGTTAGCCGAGCTGATCATCATCACCGGTTCAAATGCTGCGTGGAACCATCCAATCCTGTTCCAGCGCATGAAAGCAGCAAAAGCTAAGAATCCTAATCTGAAAATTGTCGTGGTAGACCCGCGCCGCACCGCGACTTGTGATATTGCCGATCTGCATATTCAGCTAAAAGCCGAAACCGATAGCTCTCTGTTTACCGGCTTACTCTCTTACCTAGCGCGCCATGATTACCTAAATTACGAATATATCGCCAACTTTACTGAAGGTTTCGCTGATGCCCGTGCTAATGCTGAGCTTACCTTCCCTGATGTTGATAGCGTGGCTAAAGCTTGTGATCTACCTATCATGCAGCTGCGCACCTTCTTTGAGTGGTACGCCAAAACTGAAAAAGTTGTAACTTTCTACTCGCAAGGGGTGAACCAGTCCGCCAGCGGAACCGATAACTCCAATGCCATAATTAACTGTCACCTTGCGACGGGTCGTCTAGGTAAAGAAGGTGCAGGACCGTTCTCGATCACTGGACAGCCAAATGCTATGGGTGGCCGTGAAGTCGGTGGCTTAGCAAACCAGCTTGCCGCGCATATGGAGTTAAATTCGCCAGAAGCGGTCGACCGTGTAGGACGTTTCTGGGGCAGTGATAATGTTGCGACCAGCGCCGGTTATAAAGCGGTTGATCTGTTCGAAGCGATTGAAGAGGGTAAAGTAAAAGCGATCTGGATAATGGGTACCAACCCCGCGGTAAGTTTGCCAAATGCTGATCAAGTGGTTCGCAGCTTGAAACAATGTCCGCTGGTGGTGGTATCAGATTGTATGGCGCATACAGATACGGTTGCCCTCGCCAATGTATGTTTACCGGCGACGGGCTGGAGTGAGAAAAACGGTACTGTAACTAACTCTGAGCGTCGTATTTCCCGTCAGCGTAGCTTACTGCCGCCATCAGGCGAAGCTAAACCTGACTGGTGGATTATCAGCGAAGTGGCCAAGCGTATGGGCTATGAACAGGCCTTCACCTATGACCACCCTTACGAGATCTTTAAAGAACATGCTGAGTTATCGGGTTTTGAAAACAACGGTAGCCGCGCTTTTGATATCAGTCAGCTGCAAGATCTGGATCTAAAAAGCTATGATGCCCTGAAACCACAGCAATGGCCGGTAACCGATGCCGCACCTTATGGCACCGCGCGTCTATTTGCTGACGGTAAGTTTTTTACCCCATCGGGTAAGGCGCAGTTTATTACGGTAGACCCACACGACCCGTTACAGCAGCCTTGTGATGAAATGCCTTTTGTTATGAATACCGGCCGTATTCGTGACCAGTGGCATACCATGACCCATACAGGGCGTACCAGCCGCCTTTTTCAACACCGCGAAGAACCCTTTGTTGAGCTCAACAGAGAGGACGCGGAAAAACTGAATATCAAAGAATCTGAGCTCGTTAAACTTAAAAACATTCAGGCGGAATATATCGGTCGTGCTCGTATCGTCGATACCGATCAGCGCCGCGGTGAGATCTTTGTGCCTATGCACTGGAACAAACAGTTCAGTGCCAAGGCGCGTATGGGGGCCCTCGTGCAACCGGCGGTCGATCCTTTCTCGGGTCAGCCAGAAGGTAAACACGCGGTAGTAAATGTCGAGCCGTATAACCCCGCTTGGGAAGGTTGGTTAATTACTCGCGAGCCCCTCGATGATGCGTTACCGGTGGAATACTGGTCGCGCGTGCCCAAAGAGAGTGCATCGCTCTACTATCTGGCAGACAGCAACAAAATCGAAGATATGCGCAGCTGGTGTCAGGAACAGTTTGGTGAAATCGATATCTGGTTGGAAGATGCCAACCAAAATAGCTTCCGCGCGGCGGGTCTCAATGGCGAGCAGCTTGAGTGGGCTTTCTTCCGTATGCCTTACGGCCAGATCCCATCGACCTTGTGGTTGGAGCAACTCTTTGCCGAAACCGAAGTGAATATGGATCAACGCCGCTTCCTACTCAGCGTAACCGGCTGCGAACTGGAAGATCCGGGCGAGATCATCTGTAGCTGTTACCAAGTAGGTAGCCACGCTATCGAAGATGCGATCCAACAGGGCTGCAACTCACTCGATGCATTGGGTAATAAGCTGAAGTGCGGTACGAACTGTGGCTCCTGTATTCCTGAACTGAATGGGATGTTGGGGAAGTGATGGTGTAGCTGTAAAAGGCAGGGTAAAGCGGGAAAAAGCAGCCATTGGCTGCTTTTTTTGGTTTAGGACGCCGCTACGCGGCTAGAGGAAAAGAAGGACGCTTCGCTAGAGGACGGCTTCGCCTAGAGAAAAGGCTTGATATAGCTTTGTGTTTCAAGGACGGGCCTCGATAAGCTTGTATTAGGCATTCTTCTAAGAGATATTGTAATCAGGTTCGGGTGAATCTATTCAAACTCGTAGTGCTCGTTTTAACGGAAGAAAATAGCAGTACTGTTTTTATTTAAATCTATACAGACTTCAATTATCTCTTGCCCGCCTATACGAAGCACTCCTCAATTGTTGATGTCAGCCTGTGAGTAATTAAATGAGAGATAAATACCATCTGGGTCTAGCGGCTTTTATTGCTGTAATTTCTTGTACTTCCTTTGTTGCAGGGGCATTAATGGTGGTACTGACAGAACAGTACGATAAAAGTGAAGAGAAGAAACGATATGAAGAGGTGATGTCGATTTATGAAAAAACTGAATTATATCCAGATCTTTTCAATATCCGAATGAAGCTAGAAATACTTCAAGCTATTGAGAGTGACAAGCAAACAGATTGGGACAGAATTGCAGATTTATATAGAGATGAACTAGGGAAAGAGAGAACTGAGCTGGCTATGATGATTGGGACTTTTCCAAGAGAAGATTGGGAAGAAGCTGCTCAACAGCTTGCTAAAGATATTGATGAATACATATTGAATAGATAGGTACACCCAGCAAGTAGGGTGTAATAGCGGAGCGTATTACACCTTTATCTCTTCAACTCGCAGCTTTCTGACCTCTTGGCGCAAACTCAAACACGTCTGAGTAGCAGTTCTCTTCCTTAAGCCCTTTTGCTTCCAACTGATCGATTGTGCCGTAAACCATATTGGGCGAGCCGCAAAGGTAGGTTTGAGTGCCGTCAAGAGCATCACAATCTTCGCTTACCACTTCGTAGATAAAGCCAGTGCGGCCGTTCCAGTTGGCGTCTGGCGATTCGAGAATTGGTGTGAAGCTGAGGTTCGTATTCTGATCCGCCCAAGCTTGGAACTGCTCTAGCAGATAGAACTCTTCGATCTGTTTGTTAGACCAGTAGATCTTCACCTCGGCATCGGGTTTACGTCTTAGTATCTCTTCGGTGATGCTTTTAATTTTGGATATGCCCGAGCCTGCCGCGATCAGTAGGTGAGGCTGAGTAAGATCAGTCTGTAAAAAGGCTTTCCCCATTGCCAGCGTTACATTCAGGGGTGTTTGGCTTTCTGCATGTTGAGATAGGCAGTTCAAAACCTTATCTGCAAACGCACTGCCGTTTTGGATAAACAGTTGTAGGCGGCGAGGGTTTGTTAGATCAGGGCTGCTGGCAATGGTGTAGGAGAGTGTTTGTAGCTGACCATCGCCATTAACATCTAAATCGAGCTGCAGATACTGTCCTGCATGATAGTTAAGCGCTGTACCTGCTGGTGATTGCAGCTCAATATCAAACGTACCTGTATCAAAAGAGCCGTTACTCAACGGGGCAAACTTAACAACCTGACAAAGGTAAGAAACGACTGGGTATGTAGCAGTGGCAACGTTACTCATAAACAAACCTAAATATTCTGTTTTCGTGACTGATTGCCTAGCAGCTTAAAGAGCTTATTGCATGAGTAGAAATGGTTAATTTTCACCTATCAATTAGTTTCCCTCATGCATTGTCTATTCGCTGCGCTTGCCTAGTACCTCTATCGGCGTATCACTGAATTAGATGCAGCCTGCGTAAACTGGGCGCTTATCCAGCAAAAACATACCCCGTAGTGCCTCTTCAAAACGTTGCTTTAATCAATTCATGAGTAAAGGTCATCAAACCATAAATTTTAATCAATTTTTTTCATAAAGCTGTCCCTGTAAAAAGTGCACATAACGCTCACCAGAAGTACGACTGCTCCTAATATTGACCCTTGGCAATTAAGGCAGGTGAACAGTCCATAGAGCGATGAAAAGTCAGACTTAATTTCTACGGAATACAGATTATGAGCAACGGTTTCGAATACAGCATTGAGCGCATTAGTTTCGACGAAAACTATGAGCCATCCGGCAATACTCGCCTAACAACTAACTTTGCCAACTTAGCGCGTGGTGAACATCGCCAAGAAAACTTGAGCCGTGCGATCAAGATGATTGATAACAGCTTTAACACGCTGGCAACTTGGGATAATCCAAACAACGATCGTTACTCTATAGAGCTTGAGATCATCCATGTTGATATTGATGTGCAAGGAAATGGCGATAACTTCCCAACCATTGAGATCTTAAAAACTTACATTCTTGATCACAAAACAGAGCAACGTATCGAAGGTATTGTTGGCAACAACTTCTCCTCTTACGTGCGTGATTATGATTTCAGTGTGCTGCTATTGAATCACAACAAAGATGCAGAGCAATTCAGCGTGCCGGATAACTACGGCGAGCTGCACGGCAACATGTTTAAAGACTTTGTGAACTCAGAGGCCTACAAGCAGAACTTCAAAAAGCTGCCTGTGATCTGCCTGAGTGTATCGGATAACAAAACGTATTATAAAACGGCGAATACCCACCCGGTTTTAGGTACGGAATACGAGCCAAATGAGCCGTCATTGACCGAACAGTACTTCAAAAAGATGGGCATGGAAGTGCGTTACTTCATGCCGCCAAACAGCGTGGCGCCTTACGCGTTCTATTTCTACGGGGATCTACTCAACGATTACACCAACCTTGAGTTGATCAGCACGCTTAGCACGATGGAAACGTTCCAAAAGATCTATCGCCCAGAGATTTACAACGCCAATGCCTTTGCTGGCGAGGTGTTTAAACCAAGTTTGAAGCACCAAGATTTCTCACTAACGCAAGTTGTGTATGACCGAGAAGAGCGTAGCCGTTTAGCGGTTGAACAAGGCAAATGGGCGGAAGAACACTTTATTAAGCCCTATGGGGAATTTCTTGAAAAATGGTCTGCTAACTACGCGTAAGCCAGGATATAGAGCTGTATAAATTATGAAAAACTTACTACCTACTTCAACTGCTGGAAGTTTACCTAAACCCTCTTGGCTAGCAGAACCGGAGAAACTTTGGTCACCTTGGAAGCTTGAAGGTGATGAACTCGTGTTCGGCAAACAGGATGCGCTGCGTGTGACCCTGCAAGAGCAAGAAAATTCCGGTATCGATATCGTTAGCGATGGCGAGCAAACACGCCAGCACTTTGTGACCACCTTTATCGAGAACCTGAGCGGTGTTGATTTTGAAAAGCGCAAAACCGTTCGAATCCGTAACCGCTATGATGCCAGCGTACCGACTGTGGTTGGTCCGGTGAGTCGTCAAAAGCCTGTGTTTGTCGAAGACGCTAAATTCCTGCGTAAACAAACGGATCAGCCGATTAAATGGGCGCTACCAGGGCCAATGACCATGGTTGATACCCTTTACGATGATCACTACAAGAGCCGTAAAGATCTAGCCTGGGAGTTTGCCAAAGCACTCAACGAAGAAGCGAAAGAGCTAGAAGCGGCTGGCGTGGATATTATCCAGTTTGATGAGCCGGCATTTAACGTCTTCTTTGAAGAAGTAAATGAATGGGGTATTGCCTGCCTAGAGCGCGCGATTGAAGGGCTTAAATGCGAAACAGCCGTGCATATCTGCTACGGCTACGGCATTAAAGCCAATACCGATTGGAAAAAAACGCTGGGCTCGGAATGGCGTCAATACGAAGAGACCTTCCCATCTCTACAGAAATCTAATATCGATATCATCTCTTTGGAGTGCCACAACGGTCGTGTGCCGCTTGAAGTACTTGAGCTGGTTCGTGGTAAGAAAGTGATGGTGGGTGCGATTGATGTCGCGACAGAGACCATCGAGACGCCGGAAGAGGTCGCCGAAACACTGCGCGGTGCGCTTAAGTATGTTGATGCCGACAAACTTTATCCTTGCACCAACTGCGGTATGGCACCCCTGTCGCGCGAGATCGCACGCGGTAAACTGAATGCTCTGCGTGCTGGTGCAGAACTGGTTAGAAAAGAGCTGGCAGCTTAAGACTGTCTTAGCAAAAAAGCTCGACACTCATTAAAAAATTGGGGCCTTATGGCCCCATCTCTTTATGGCTATAAACCTCAGGGTATAGCCACTGTATAGAACGTTCCTTCAATGAATATCACTGAATTCTTTATCAACAATATCCCTACCTTTTTAGCGCTACTGGCAACAGGGGCTTTTGCTGGCATCTTAGCGGGCTTACTCGGTGTCGGTGGTGGCATCGTAATCGTACCGGTGCTGTTTTTCCTCTTTCAGAGTTTTGGCGTATCGCCAGAATCCGCCATGGTCGTGGCGACCGCAACCTCATTAGCGACGATTGTTCCCACCTCGATCAGCTCGATTCGCTCTCACCACAACAAAGGCAATGTCGACTTTGATCTGCTAAAACGTTGGGCTGTCTTTATCTTTGTCGGTGTTTTGATCGGAAGTTGGCTGGTAACGCGGGTCGATGGCACTTGGCTCACTGCGCTATTTGGTGTGATCGCGACGCTATCTGCATTGAATATGCTATTTAGAACCGGAAAATCTGCACTATTTCAACAACTGCCGGGCCAAGCGGGTCAAGCGGCGATGGGCACATCCATTGGCTTTTTCAGCTCGATGGTCGGTATCGGTGGCGGCACAATCTCGGTGCCACTGCTGACCCTATACAATTATCCAGCCCATAAGGCAGTAGGTACGGCTGCTGCTATCGGCTTGATCATCTCCCTACCGGGTGCCGTAACTATGTTGCTGCTGGGTAGCACACCAGCCGATGCACCTGCGGGCACATTTGGCTTAGTAAACTTGATCGGCTTCCTCTGCATCGTGCCACTAACTGTTCTATTTGCACCTATCGGCGTATCCATCGCATCAAAATTAGATGCAGCCAAGTTGAAGAAAGTGTTTGCGGTGGTGTTGTTGATTACAGGACTGCGGATGTTGGTGCAGTTGGTTCTTTAAATTCAAAGGCAAGGACGCCGCTACGCGGCTAGAGATCGCTTCGCTTTTAGGACGCAGCTACGCTGCTAGAGGACGGCTGTGCCTAGAGGAAAGGCTGTGAAAATACGTTTATTTGGATAATTGTGTTTCATTGGCTTACTTTTCTAATCACACCCATTACATGGCAACTTTTATCTTTTTGAAATGTAGATATGGTTGCTCAGAGTATGGTTTAGTTGTGTATGGATTAGCAGCGTCGGAGGGATAAGAATGGAAGCTAAAAGACTATTGGAAATAATGCGAGAAGACTTTGACAGTTTTGAGAGTGAAGGGATTGAAACCCTGAAGATCGAAAGGCTGAAGAATTACCTTGGTTTTTTTGAAGAGCATATTGATAAAACTTCAGAACTGCCTGACGTAGCGAGTCGTGAGGAACGTGAGCGACCTAGTGAGATAGGGTTTGAAAGTTTCAAACAGGATCAAGAGAACTATCGTGCACATGGTGGCTGGGTTAATGCCACTAATTTAGAGGTTTTTAAGTCCGTTTTAATGACCGGGCAATCTGCGCTCAAAGCTAGTTTAATAGTGAATGGTGGTGCGGCTTTGGCATTATTGGCTTTTCTTGGAAAGATATGGGGTGTCGGAGGTGTTTCTGAGGCAGCAGCAATGGGTTCGCTTTCTGTAGCATTAAAATACTTTTGCTATGGTGTTTTGGCTGCTGCGGTAGCAACAGGGCTCACTTATATTAATCAGGTTGTGTATGGTTACGAGCCAGGCAAAGTAAGGAAGGGGTTCGGGGTAGTTCTTAATGTGTTGGTTGTCTTGATTGTGTTTGCTTCATATCTAGCGTTTTATTATGGCATTGATAGAGCGGTCGCAGCCTTTAATAGGTTTGTTTAGTGAGTAAGGTGTAATAGCGAAGCGTATTACACCAATTCTAGGTCTTAACTAGGGTTAGCGGGCGTAATACTTGCCTAGAACTGGTAGGTCAGCTCTCTGATTTAAATAAGCTGAGCTTTGCTCAAAAAAGAAACTTTTCTTGATTGTTTATGCCATTGTCTGGGTTGTCTCGTAACGTATATTGAAGGTCAAACTATACGATACTTAGATAAATAATGACTTCAGGAATAAATAAAAAAGATCTTAACTTTCAATGCAAAGACGGTTGCGAACTGGCCGGTACGCAGTATATTCCTACAGAGGTCAGTGCAAATGGAAACGCCATTCTCTTTGCCCCTGCAACAGGCATGAAGCGTGGCTTCTATAACAGTCTGGCAAGCCATTTAACCTCTATAGGTTATTCGTGTTTAACCTTTGAAAATCGTGGTATTGGTGATTCCTTACAGGGTTCTATTAAAGACTGTAAAGCTAGCTTAATTGATTGGGGAACCCTGGATTTAGCTGGCGCATTTAATGAACTTCAGAGATGTTTCCCTAACCACAAATACCATATTGTCGGTCATAGTGCGGGAGGTCAGCTCCTAGGCCTAATCCCAAACTGGAACAAAATTGGCTCTATATTCAACTTTGCGTGTTCCTCTGGGCAAATTGATCAGATGTCGGCACCTTTCCGTTATCAAGCTCGATTCTTTTTAGATATTTTTATCCCAATCAGTAATAAGCTTCTTGGATATACCAAATCTGAATTGGTCGGCATGGGCGAGTCTTTGCCTCCGCAAGTAGCCGCAGATTGGAGGAACTGGTGTAATTCACAAGGTTATGTCGAGACCGATTTTGGTAAACGTATCCAAGAACACTGGTTCTATGAAATGGATTGCCCAAGCTTATGGGTAAATGCCAGTGACGATAGTATCGCTAATAATCATAACGTAGCTGATATGACCCGGGTCTTTAAAAACATGCCGATAGAGCGCGTTGAACTGGACCCATCAAAGGAGGGGCTCAAAGAGATCGGTCATATGAAGTTTTTCAGTAAAAACTCTGAAAAACTCTGGCCATATTTGACTAACTGGTTAGAAAAACACGCATAGAATAAGCCGTGTCGCGCAAAGAATTATTGCCTTTACCCTCCCATCGAATTTCGTACATAAAAACAGTAGCTAGGGTGTAATAGCGAAGCGTCTTACAGCAATTCCAGATCTCACTGGGGTTAGATCACTCTATCCCAACAACTCAGGCAAAAATGCTTCAGAAACCAGCAATGGTTTATTGGAAAGGAAGAATACAGAGCGGCGCGCCCAGATCTCGGTTTTATCTTGCAGTTGCAGACGACTGATCTCGATTGGATCGCGGCGCATGGTTGGGTCGGTAAATAGCAGGCTACCCAAAGAGCGGTTGCCGAGCATGCGCAGCTGACGCTCACTGCCGGTTAGAGTCTGTGCTGGGATAATCGAGCGGGCAAAGACCCAAGGTACGTCGTTACCGATCAGTTGTACTTCTCGGACGAGTGCACACTGGCGTTGATCTATGCCTAGGGCATTGGCCTCGGAGCGGGTTGGACGCATCCAGCCTTGTCTTACGACTTCGACACGGAAGTTTCCGTGGCTGCGTTTCACCAAGCGTTGGGTCAACGAGCCGCTATCCAGCAACCAGCTCTGCCATTCGTGAGGCACCACGGTTTTGAGTGGTCGACGTAGTTTCAACCAACGGTTATCAAAACTTTGTGTGGTAAGGGCTGACTTGATAGGCACTTGAGGTACTTAGCTTCCTAATGATGAGTGGCGCTATCTTAGCAGAAAGGGAGGCCAGCATCATAGGCACCAAAAGGGAGCATTGACGGGTCAGCTGGGGTAAAATGGTGGCTATGACGACTGATAAATTCTCTTTTCCAGCAGCGCAGGCAGAACAGTTAACTCAACAATGGGTTGAGGCGATTGTGGTTGGCCTAAATCTATGTCCCTTTGCGGCACCTGAAGTGCGCAATCAGAGCATTCGTTACGCGGTATCTCATGCCCGTGTGATGACCGATGCAGCGCAAGATTTCCTTGCTGAGCTGGCTAAAATTCAGGATTCGCCTGAAGAAGAGTTATCCACAACCTTGGTTGCGTTTACTGAGACGGCGGTGGATTTTGAGTCGTTTCTGGATCTGTTAGATCTCTGCCAAACAATGCTTGAGCGCGCGGGCCTTGCTGGAGTCTTCCAATTAGCTAGCTTCCACCCTGATTACTGTTTCTCAGGGGTTGAAGCGGATGACATTACTAACTGGACTAACCGTGCGCCGTTCCCAACCATTCACATTATCCGTGAAGGGCAGATGAGCCGAGTGCTGGTGCACTATAAGAACTCAGATGAGATCCCTGAGCGCAATATGGCGTTGATGGAAACCATGGGGCGTACTGGCTTAATCGAGCGCTTCCCACCCCTTGCCCAATACTGGCCTGTAGAGTCCTAATCGCTCTGTAAGCGTTGCTGTAATCGTGGTCGTGCCCACTCAATAAAGGCGCGGCTTCTAGACGATAAGCGGCGTGAGTGAGGATAGACCAGATTGACCGGTATCGATGGGCTTTCAAACTGCTCGAGAACCGGGGTCAATTGACCCGTTCTGATACACGGATTCACTTGATAACTTAAGAACTGCCCGAAACCGCGACCCTCTCTACATGCATCAACGGCAGTTTCTACATGATTAGTTTTAAAGCTACCCTGCACATTGATTCTGTATTGCTGGTTACCCTCAGTAAATCCCCAAGTGGCGTGAGATCTAAGCGCGGTGAGGTGAATACAGTCGAGCTGTTCTAACTCATCAGGGTGATTCGGCACCCCGTGTTCTGCAATATAATCTGGGCTTGCACAGACTTTATATTTCACCTCGCCGACCTGTTTGGCGATCAGGGTGGAGTCGGGTAGGGGGCCGATACGCAGGGCGATATCCATCCCTTCCTCGATCAGATCGACCACACGATCCAAAAGCAGCAGTTCCACCTCCATCTCGGGGTAGGTATCTAAAAACTCATTAATCACAGGGCTAAGGTGAAGGCGGCCAAAGGTTTGTGGCGCAGTGATCCTAATCACTCCTTTGGGGATCGTTTGTTGCTGGCTAAGGGCATTTTCTGCATCTTCCACCTCCAACAGTATCTGTCGGCAGCGCTGACAGTAGTCATCGCCTTCCTCTGTTAAGCTGAGACTACGGGTGGTGCGATAGAGCAATTGAGCACCGAGCTCTTTCTCCAATGCCGCCAGCGTTCGGACCACCGAAGATTGGGACATGGCTAACTTTTCTGCTGCTGCACTGAGGCTGCCACAGTCGACGATTTTGACAAACACCGCCATCGCTTTGAGTTTATTCATCTCTGCAGATTAATGCATAAAGTGCATTATTGAAATCTAGTTTGCTCTATTTATTGCGTTATGTGTTTTCCACATAATGAATGACGTGATCAATGTTTAAGCAAGGTGTTCTCATGGCCCATCGTTTTAGCGACATAACCTTTACCGAGTCTGTACTGGCGATGCAACAGCGTTTCGGCAGTTATGAGAAGTCTGCTGTGGTACGCCAGCGAATGCCTGATTTTGATCGTTTCACCGAGCGTGAAGCCGATTTTATCCAAGCACGGGATAGCTTTTATATGGCGTCAGTGAGCGAAGATAGCTGGCCTTATATTCAACACCGCGGTGGTGAGGCTGGCTTTCTAAAGGTGTTGGATGAAGAAACCTTAGCTTTTGGAAACCTCAGTGGCAATGGTCAGTATCAGAGCTTAGGCCACTTCTCCAAGAACGATAAAATAGCGCTATTTTTAATGGATTATCCCCATCGTCGGCGCTTAAAGATCTTAGGCCGGGTCAAGCTACTCTCGGTTGAAGAACATTTAAAACTCTATGCAGATCAGATGGACAGTTCGGCCAAAGTGGAATCGTTTATTCATATTAAACTGGAAGCGTTTGACTGGAATTGTTCCAAGCATATTACCCCTAGGTTCACTGAAACTGAGTGGGCGCGGGAATCAATTTAAGGAGCATAAAAATGAAACTGTATGATTTGGAACCTTCAGGTAACTGTTACAAAGCACGACTGTTTGCCTCCCTAACCAATATTCCGTTAGAGCTGGTGGCGGTGGACTTCTTGGCGGGTATGCATAAGCAGTCACCGGTGATCGATCTGAATCCGTGGGGTGAAGTACCGGTGCTAGAGGATGGCGACACGGTACTACGCGACTCCCATGCAATCTTGGTTTATCTGGCGCAGAAGTACGCAACGCCAGAGTGGTATGGCAACTCCCCTGAGGAGCAAGCTGAGATTCAGCAGTGGTTATCGACTTCGGCCAATGAAATACAAAATGGTCCGGGCGCAGCTCGCCTAGTTGATAAATTTGGTTATGAACTGAATAAAGACGCGACGCTGGTGGTGGCTGACAGAATTCTTGGGCTGTTGGAGTCACATCTGACCAATAACGAATGGTTAGCACTAGATCGTCCGACGATTGCCGATTGTGCGGTGATGCCTTATGTAGGCTTAGCATGGGAAGGTGGAATTAAGTTGGAAGATTATCCGCAGATAGGCCAGTGGATTGATCGCATTAAAGCGCTACCAGGTTTTATTCCGATGTCTGGCCTAGAATGATCTAGCTCAGAGTGACTCTGTTACGGCCATTCTGTTTGGATTGATAGAGTGCTTGGTCGGCCAATTCGATCAACTCGTGCGGCGAGCCTCCTTTAGAAGGGTTAATCGAGGCTACGCCGGCACTGACGGTTGCGGTATCGCCAGTGCTAGAAAACTTATGTTCGATCTTAAGCTCGGCAATTGCAGATCGGATTCTCTCTGCAATTAGTTGCGCGCCATCAATATCTGTCTCTGGCAGAATCACGGCAAACTCTTCACCGCCATAACGACAGACCATATCTTGCGCCCGTTGAATGGAGGCTTTTATGGTTTGCGCGATTGTACGTAAACAGCCATCACCCGCCAGATGGCCATAACCATCGTTGAACAGTTTGAAATGGTCGATATCTAGCATGATCAAGGATAAGTTTCGTTTAGAACGCTGTGCACGACGCCATTCCGTTTCAATATTGCGTTCAAACTCACGACGATTATTGACCTGAGTAAGGCCATCAACACGAGCGGAGCGTGCTAATTGATCCTGCGACTGCTTTAGGTGCATCAGAATCTTAATACGTGACTGAATCACTGCAGGAGTACGGTTCAGCGCAAGGAAATCTGCAGCACCTGCTTGATAAGCGTCTAGCTCTAGTTGGTCTTCGACCTGTTGGCTAAGGAACGCAATCGGCAGCGGGAACTCATCTTTGTTTTTGTTTACCTCTTCACATAGAGCAAACATATCCGACCACTGATTCTCTGTGCCTAGGAGCAGCAGATCCGGTGCATCTTCCTGCAGTAAGTTTTTCAGCTCGGTCAGGTTGGCTGGAAGCAAGATGTTGTAATCGTTACGCAAGATAGCGATCACCGGCCAAACGATCTCAATACTGTGATCGCAGTAGATGGCGATAGTTTGTTGCTCCGAGCGCGGGCAACTTTCACGATGTTGATCTTGAGAGTCGATCTCTTTGCCCTTAAAGAAAGCTTTAAGATCTTCAGGGCTAGGTAAACCTAGCGAGATACGGCCATCATCAGCGCAGATCACTGGGATACGTAGGTTGAAATCACCTTGCTCCCACGCGTTTTGCCAATCGATCAGTTTATTTTCCTGCGGCTCTTCGATATCCAACTCGGTCGGTAAACCAGCTTCCATCAAACAGTCATAGATAACTGATACATCTGCGATATCTTTACCTTCGACCCAAAGAGCGCGGTAGAGTAAGCGACGTAGAAGGATCGATTTTTCAACATCATGCTCAGCTGCTTCGATCACACAAAGGCTGGCAAAGTGACTGTCACTTCGCGCTTTAGGTAGCGCGACTTCAATATTAGGTACACGGCTGCGAACAACGAATACTTCACTGGCGAGTTCGGCCTGACTTTCGGCGGTTTTATTAAAAATCGCGATGTCTGGCGCGTGCTCAACTAAGCGCCAGTCTACTTGCTGCAAAAGACCAAACTGATGCAACTGCTCATGCAAGGCATAGCAGAAGGGGCAGTTGAGGTCGGCGTATACAGTGTATTGCAGCATGAGAGCCCTAGTTGATAGATGAGTCATATAAGTATCGACCAATATACGAATAACTTTGGCGATAAATACAAAAAAAGCAGCCTAATTAGGCTGCTTTTTAAATCGATAAGGCTTATTAAACCGTAGCTTAGATTAATTAAGGAACCTTCGAATAAGTCTCATACTTTCTCAGTGGGCTATAAAACGACCAGATACGCGAAAGTCAGTGCAGCGAAATGTCTAGACCTTTTCAAGCTGACTGACAAAGTAGATGGACGTTTTAGAGCTCACCCTACGGGGCATACAGAGCAACCGAATCACTTTGTTAATGATTTTCGACAGGCAACCAGCATGCCTGTAATCATTGCCTCGTGCTTCAATTGCTCTGTAAGCCTGAGTCGTATAGGACTTGTTCGCAGGTTCCTAATCTTCGTTTTCTGGTTTAACGGCTTTTTTGATCTGCTTAAGGCTACCGTGACGAACATCGGTACCGCTCACTAGGTAGATCAGGTGAGCAGCCATCGCACGTGCGTGTTCAGAGATACGCTCAAGGCTACGTAGAACCCAGATTACGTTCATTACGCTAGAGATAGAGCGAGGATCTTCCATCATGAACGTTGCTAGAGAACGCATCGCAGAGCGGTATTCCTGGTCTACAGACTTGTCCATCTTCGCTACGCGGTAAGCAAGTTCAGTATCGTTACGCGCAAACGCAGTTAATACGTCTTTCACCATTTCACGTACAAGGTTACCGATGTGACGCACTTCCTGATAACCACGTGGCGATTCGCCTTCGTCTACCAATTCGATAGCGTGACGACAGATGCGTGCTGCTTCATCACCCATGCCTTCTAGATCTGATACCGCTTTAGATACCGCGATAATCAAACGAAGGTCACTGGCTGCTGGCTGACGACGTGCGATGATCTTTGTGCACTGCTCATCGATCATCACTTCCATATCGTTAGTCTGCTTATCAACTTTGCGAGACTGTTCCGCTAGGTCAGCATCGCTATTAAGTAGCGCATCGATACAATCGTGTACCTGACGTTCAACAATGCCGCCCATGGTTAGCAGTTGGGTACGGATTTGTTCCAGCTCTTCGTTAAACTGAGCTGAAATATGCGTGGAATAGTTTTCTGTATTTAGTTCCATGATCTAATTCCTTCCCCAATTAACCGTAACGGCCAGTAATGTAGTCTTCAGTTTGTTTCTTAGCCGGGTTAGTGAACAACGTATCTGTTACACCAAACTCGATAAGATCACCCATATACATAAAGGCGGTGTAATCAGATACACGCGCAGCCTGTTGCATGTTGTGGGTTACGATCACGATCGTGAAGTCTTTCTTCAGTTCGTGGATCAGTTCTTCAATCTTCAAGGTAGAGATTGGGTCAAGTGCAGATGCTGGTTCGTCCAACAGTAGAACTTCTGGTTTTACCGCAATCGTACGTGCGATAACCAAACGCTGCTGCTGACCACCGGACATGCCTAGTGCACTCTCGTGTAGACGGTCTTTAACTTCGTCCCAAAGTGCAGCAGATTTAAGTGCCCACTCAACTGTTTCATCGATAACGCGCTTTTTAGTTACGCCCTGAATACGTAGGCCGTAAGCAACGTTTTCGTAGATAGATTTCGGGAATGGGTTCGGCTTCTGGAATACCATACCCACGCGACGGCGTAGTTCTGCGATATCAACGCTACGGTCGTAGATGTTGTTATCATCCAGCAGAATCTGACCTGTGATGCTGCAATCATCTACTAGATCGTTCATACGGTTGAAGCAGCGTAGTAGTGTTGATTTACCACAACCAGAAGGACCAATAAACGCAGTAACGCGGTTCTTAGGGATGTGCATATCGATACCGTGAAGCGCTTCGTTATCGCCATAGCTCAATTTAAGGTCTTTAACCTCAAGAGCCATTGTTTCTTCTTCAAGGTTCAAAATACGGTTATCTCGTTGCATTGTAGAGATATCAATTGCGTGTGTTTTAGCTTCGCTAGTCATTGTAGCAACCTTTAAAAATTCTATTACATTTCAAGCGCTTTGTATTTTTCACGTAGGTGGTTTCGAATCGCGATTGCAGACAAGTTAAGTGCTGCGATTACTGCCACCAACAAAAACGCTGTTGCGTATACCAGCGGACGTGCCGCTTCAACGTTAGGGCTCTGGAAACCAACATCATAGATGTGGAAGCCCAAGTGCATAAATTTCTGATCCAAGTGTAGGAACGGGTAGTTCATATCCAATGGCAGACTTGGTGCTAGCTTAACTACACCTACCAGCATTAGCGGTGCTACTTCACCTGCTGCACGGGCAATCGCAAGGATTACACCGGTCATAATCGCTGGACTAGCCATTGGGATTACAATCTTCATTAGGGTTTCGAACTTCGTCGCGCCTAGTGCCAAAGAACCTTCACGAACTGCACGTGGGATACGTGTTAGGCCTTCTTCTGTCGCTACGATCACAACTGGAACTGTTAGCAGTGCAAGTGTGATAGAAGCCCACATTAGACCTGGCGTACCAAATGTTGGTGCTGGTTTAGCTTCTGCGAAGAACGCGTCATCTATGTGACCGCCTAAGAAGTAAACGAAGAAACCTAGACCAAATACGCCGTATACGATGGACGGTACACCCGCTAAGTTGTTTACAGCGATACGGATAACGCGCGTTACAAAACCCTGTTTAGCGTATTCACGTAGGTAAACTGCAGCAACGACACCGAATGGCGTTACGATCACAGACATGATGATAACCATCAATACTGTACCGAAAATTGCTGGGAAGATACCGCCTTCAGTGTTTGCTTCACGTGGATCTGTACTTACGAATTCCCAGATCTTAGAGAAGTAGTGAAGGATCTTGCCACCTAGGCCCATATCGTTAGGTAAGAAAGCACGCACAACGTGTGCAACTTTGAACTCTACGATCTTGCCGTTTGCGATCTCAGCAACCACAGTGTCACGGTTAAATTTCTCGTAAAGAGCTAGTAGATCACCTTGTAGACCTTCGTATTCTGCATCTAGGGCAGCACGTTTCTCTTCAATCTCTTTGTACTGAGCTGGGTCAGTTACATTTTTAAGCTGTAGAGAACGCTCTTGAAGACGCAAACGCTCCAACTTGTAGTTGATAGAGCCGATACGGTCTTTTTCGATATCTTCGATGTCACTGTGGATATCTAGCGCACGCTCGATACGGCTTTCTAGAAGTGTCCAAAGTGCTAGATACTCGTCAGTTTTTTCGTAACCTTCATAGTTAGAAACCAGTTTGCCATCTTCTTTGATGCCACGTAGGTAACCGTAGAAGTTACCCCATTCACGACGCTCAGCAGTGAATAGCATTTCTGGTTTAGAAGGATCTTTAATGAAGTCTTCCAAAACCCAGATGAAGTCAGTACCACCGTGGTCACGGTTACCTACTTTCATCAGGTTACGCTTCATGCTCTCAACACCTTCCGGTACTGCTACGCCACTATCGCGTAGTTGAGCTGCGGGAACATCTTCAGTTTGGACTTTTTCGCCGATCAGGGTAACGCTGTTTCCCTTATCAACATAAGTCGCTTGGATAACATCTGCAGGCCAGAAGTGACCCAAACCGCGAATCGCGATAAGAGTCAGCAGACCTACAACCATGATCAAACAGATCGCTACGGCACCGGCATTAAGCCATACCCAAGGTGCGCCGGATTTTGACCATTCAGTAAAAGACTGTCGCATTACTATATTTCCTCAATCAGGCACAAATTACAGAGAGCCGTACTTCTTACGTAAACGCTGACGTACAACTTCCGCCACGGTGTTTACGAAGAAAGTGAACAAGAACAGTACGAACGCTGCCAGGAATAGAATACGGAAGTGGGTACTACCAACTTCAGATTCCGGCATCTCTACTGCAATGTTTGCAGCCAGAGTTCGCATACCCTCAAAGATATTCACGTCCATGATTGGCGTGTTACCTGTTGCCATCAGTACGATCATGGTTTCACCTACAGCACGACCCATACCGATCATAACTGCAGAGAAGATACCTGGGCTCGCTGTTGGCATTACTACGCGTACCAGTGTCTGCCATGGTGTAGCACCCAGTGCTAGGGAACCGTAAGACAGGTGTTTTGGTACGGCGAAGATCGCATCTTCAGTGATAGAGAAGATGGTTGGGATAACTGCAAAGCCCATCGCGATACCTACCACTAGCGCGTTACGCTGGTCGTAAGGAATGCCTAGCTCTTGAGTTACCCAGTAACGCATTTCTGTACCGAACAACACTTGTTCTAACCCTGGAGCAACCCAGAAGCTGAACATGGTTGCGATGATCACAACAGGGATCAGTAGCGCTGCGTCCCAGCCATCTGGTACTAAGTAGCGAAGCGTTTTAGGTGCACATGCCCATGCATAAGCGAACGCGATAATGGCGGCAGGTACGACCAGTAGGGTGACAAATATCCCCGCTAGGTTTACCTCCATAAATGGCGCTAACCATAGACCTGCTAGGAAGCCCAAGATTACGGTCGGTAGTGCTTCCATCAATTCGATAAAAGGTTTTACCTTCCGGCGCATAGACGGCACCATGAAGTAAGCCGTGTAGATCGCACCGCAGATCGCTAGCGGAGTACCTAGAAGCATTGCGTAGAATGCCGCTTTCAACGTACCGAATGCGAGTGGCATCAGGCTGTATTTAGGCTCGAAGTCGTTGGTAGAAGCGGAAGACTGCCATGTGAATTCTGGCTCTTGGTACCCTTCGTACCAAACTTTCTCCCACAATGCGCTCCAAGAGATCTCTGGGTGTTCGTTGTGAACCGCCCAAAGCGCTAACTTACCATCCTGTTCTACCAACAGTGCGTTAGAACGAGGTGATAGAGCGATCATATCTACATTGCCTTGAGCAACGGCAGCTGTAAGTGAGTTACGTGATGCTGTTGTGCTGTAGAAATCGATAACCCCTTGATCCG
This sequence comes from Neptuniibacter sp. SY11_33, assembly GCF_047778025.1. Classification (GTDB taxonomy): domain Bacteria; phylum Pseudomonadota; class Gammaproteobacteria; order Pseudomonadales; family Balneatricaceae; genus Neptuniibacter. The sequence continues at coordinate 3,669,214 of NZ_CP180543.1, read as the reverse complement.
AAACCGTTACAAAACCTTTGCGGCGGTGCTCAATAGAGATGCTGCTGATAGGTGAGGTACCGTTTTCGAAGCTGCGAATTTGGCGCATTAGCCATTCGCCTTTTTCGTTACGAACCAAGAACCATTGTGAAGTAACACCTTTATCGTCGGAGATAAGTAGGGAATTACCACCGATTAGTAGCTCAAAAGAGGTGATCTTGTTTTTGGTCGTCTCGAGTAGCTGAGTAACTTTAGGGCCTCCGTCTGCTTGCATATCAACGATGCCCAACTTGCCGCCTTCACCAGAGATCATCATCCAACGACGATCCGGCATCAGCAGTAGTTTCTCAGCTGGGATGTTCATATTAGGAAGTGTAATGCGGTTAGTTTCCGCTTCTACTTCCTCAGTAATCAGGTTCTCGGTTAGGGATACTTCAGTCGCAGCGATGTTTGCTGCCTGACCACCGATGAGTGTCCATTCTTCCTCTTCACCATTGATTGCAAGTAGCTCAAGTGGTGAGTCGCTTACCTGAATTAGTTCTGAACCCAGTGGGTATTCCACTTCTGGTGTGATAATACGTACGCCATCAGGGTATGTAGAACGATATTTATGTTTGAAGACCTGCGCCTGACCGTTGCTGTAACCCAATGCGAAAATGCCGCTATATTCAGACGCTAGAGCAAAGCTGCTTACAGTTGCTCCTTCTGGAATATTGGCAGTTTCTGTTTTGATTACGTCACCGTTACGGCTGTTAAAAAACACCAACTGACCAAGGTCTGTAACACGCAGAGCGATCTCTGTTTGTTCTTCCATTGTCAGATAAAGTGTCTTGCCGCCACCGGGAACAGTGTAAGGAGCAATTTCCTGTCCATTTTTCTGCCAAGGTTCAATGCTGGCAGATTCGAACAGTGGTGCTACTTCATAAAGTAGATAAAAGAAGATCAGAAGGATTGCAACAATAACGCTGATACCACCAAATGCGATACCACCTGAAGCAAGTTTATCCTTCAACGCACGTATGTTTCTGTGTCGCTTGGCCGACGCGGTATTAAAATCCAGGTCGGACGTTGCAGTGTTTTCTGTACTCATGGCACATAGGTCTCGGAAGTTTACTAAGAAGACGGCGCATACAATATGAAAAGTTTGTTACATCTGTATTACAGTGACTGTCATAAACGAAAAAAGGGGGCCAAAATGGCCCCCTTTTTCCTAAGATCAGATGATTAAGACATATTACATGCCTAGCGCTTTCATCTGCTTCGCTACAACTGCCGCTGGTAGTGGGATGTAGCCGTCTTTAACTACTACTTCCTGACCTACTTTAGACATAACCATTTTCAGGAACTCTTTCTCTAGAGGAGCTAGAGGCTGACCTGGCTTCTTGTTTACGTATACGTATAGAGAACGAGCAAGTGGGTATTTGCCGTTTAGCGCGTTTTCAGGAGTTGCTGCTACGAATGCGCCGCCATCTTTCTTAGTAAGAGGTAGTGCACGTACAGATGCAGTTTTGTAACCGATACCAGAGTAACCTAGTGCATTAAGAGAAGTAGATACAGACTGTACTACAGATGCAGAACCTGGCTGCTCGTTTACGTTGTTCTTGAAGTCGCCTTTACATAGAGCTTTCTTCTTGAAGTAGCCGTAAGTACCAGATACTGAGTTACGACCGAACAATTGGATGCTCTTGTCAGATAGGGAACCTGCTACACCAACATCACCCCAAGTTTTAGCGTCTGCAGCAGCGCCACACTTACGAGTAGAAGAGAAGATAGCGTCAACCTGGCTGATAGATAGACCTTCAACTGGGTTATCTTTGTGTACGAACACTGCTAGTGCATCGATTGCTACAGCAACAGGCGTTGGCTTGTAACCAAACTTCTTCTCGAATGCAGCGATCTCTTTGTCCTTCATCTTACGAGACATAGGACCGATGTTAGAAGTGCCTTCAGTTAGTGCTGGTGGCGCAGTAGAAGAACCAGCCGCTTGAATCTGAATGTTAACGTTCGGGTAGTTACGCTTGAATTCTTCAGCCCAAAGCGTCATTAGGTTAGCTAGTGTGTCGGAACCTACAGAAGAAAGGTTACCAGAAACACCAGAAGCCTTAGAGTAAACTGGTAGGTTCTTGTCTAGCAGGTCAGATGCGTTTGCAGCTACACAAGTTGCAGAGATAGCAACAGCAGCAAGCAGCTTTTTCATTGGTTTCATGTATAGGCTCCAAAGAGTCTTAAAATTAGATATATGAGTTAAGATGCGAACACTATAATTTTCTTAAATGACAAAAGTGTGACATTGGGAAAAGAATTTTTACGTTGTATATATTCAGGCTATTAGTCTTTTGTATTAGAGTAAGCTGACTAATAAATACAAAATTCACAGTTTCTATCATTACCCTAAGGAGTGGGGATGGCAGTAAAGGAGGGGAAATCCCATGGAGCATGTCGAGGATAATAGTCATCAGCCAGCAGGTGAATTAAGTTTACTTCTGCCGGCTTCAAGCGATGCTACCAATATGTTTGGCGATGTTTATGGTGGTTGGGTGTCCGCTAAAATAGTACAGGCAGCCGAGATTTATGCGGCAAAATTATCTAAGGGCCGAGTCTCTACAGTATCGGTTGGGCAGATGGCATTTTTATCACCCGTGCTAGAGGGAACTATTATGTCCTTCTACACTCAATTAATTGAAAGTGGCCGCAGTTCTTTGCGTATCCACGTAGAAGCTTGGGGTTGTTGCCCCGATGGCACCGAACTACGAAAAGTGACCGAAACCGAATGTGTGCAAGTCGCCATTGATGGCCATGGACATATCCGTGATCTGGCGGTTGCAATATAAGCGGCTATAGTTACCTCTAAGATCAACCATAACAACAAGGATGTTACATATGGCTCACGCAGATCCGTTACCTATATACGAACAACTATCTGAAACTGACAGTGTGATTGTGCAGGCAAATGACTTTGTTTTTCGCCGATCTTGCTTAGACGCGTATGAAGCGGCGTTAAAATTCTGCTTAGCAGAGTTGCACTTACCTAACTTACTGGATCAGGACTCGATGCTCGCAGTTGAGCGCTATATCGCTCGACACTTCGCGGAGTTTTCGTTGGGTACCCAGCAAGGTTTAAGTCAGGCGCCAGCGATTTGGCAGGCTTATCACAGCGCTTGGCCGCAACTGTCGACCTCAGAAAAACAAGCCTTTGGCTTTACCGTTTTATCTTTAGTGTTTGGTGAAACGGTTGCTGCCGAAGCGGTCGGATATGCAGGTACTTCTGCACCGGCAACGTTGCAAGCCTTTGATATTGATGCCATGAGCCATGATGTCATTTATAACAGCATAGGTCAGACTGAAGTGGATAGTAGTCTGTTAATAGGCGAGAGTTAACATCCGTCTCGGACCTTTGCTTAAACCAAGTGGAGGCGAGTGCTATGCCGGTATATCAAGGCAGTTGTCATTGCGGCAACGTTAGATTCAGTTTTCATGCCCCAGAGATTGTCGAAGGTGTGCGTTGCAACTGCTCTATCTGCCAGAAGAAAGGTGCCATGATGGGTAACTTTGTGGTTGACCCTAGCGATATCGATATTCAGGTATTGGATGATTCCTTGGCAACTTATGAATTCGCGACCCATATCGCCAAACATCATTTTTGTAAGCAATGCGGTATCTACACTTTCCATCAAACCTTACGTAAACCCGGTCATTACCGCGTGCATCTAGGCTGTGTCGATGGTGTGGATGTGTTGGCGCTACCTTATGAACTGATTGATGGTGCTTCTTTGTAGGTTGGTTTATTAACCAAAGAACCAGTAACCCACAGTAATAGCGGCAATAATCCCGGCTAGATCTGCAGTAAGACCGCAAGCGATGGCATGACGGGTATTTATGCCCGAGGTATGATGCCTGTAGGTGTTCAAACTCTAGTTTTCTGCTGTACTCGCAGTATTAACCGAAGAACCAGTAACCCACAGTAATTGCGGCAATAATCCCGGCTAGATCTGCAGTAAGACCACAAGCGATAGCATGACGGGTATTTATGCCCGAGGTATAGCGTAGATAAGTGTTCTTATTCTCGTTTTCTTCTTTACTAGAAATATTAACCAAAGAACCAGTAACCCACAGTAATAGCGGCAATAATCCCGGCTAGATCTGCAGTAAGACCGCAAGCGATGGCATGACGGGTATGGCGAATTCCAACCGCACCAAAATATACTGCCAGTACATAGAAGGTGGTTTCAGTTGAGCCTTGGACAACCGAGGCCAGGTAAGCCGCGAAAGAATCGACACCATGGGTATTCATGGTTTCCAGCATCATTGCCCGGGCACCAGAGCCGGAAAACGGCTTCATGATTGCCGTGGGAAGCGCATCAACGAAGCGAGTATCAGCACCAAAGCTGGCAAAGCCTTCACGCAGTAACCAGATAAAACCCTCTAACGCGCCACTTTCCCTGAGTACGCCAATCGCCACCAGCATGGCGAGTAGGTAAGGAATAATTTTAATCGCGACTTCAAACCCCTCTTTGGCACCATCAATAAAGGTTTCGTAGATATTTACCCCTTTAAAGTGGGCGATACAGAGAAAGCCAATAATCGCTGAGAAGATCATTAAGTTACCCACCAGCGATGATTGCCGTTGAAGCTCGTCGATCGTTAGTGTCGTGAAATAGCCGATAAAAGCGAGTAACAAGGCGACAAATCCACCGATATAGAGCAGTGTGACTCTTTCCCATAAACGGATATTTTGCACAAAACTTACGGCCAATAAGCCAGCAAGTGTCGAGCAACAGGTCGCAATTAGAATAGGGATAAAGACCGACGTAGGATCACTGGCACCTTGCTGGGCTCGATAGAGAAACACGGTGATCGGGAATAGCGTTACCGAGGAGGTGTTCAGTACCAGAAACAAAATCTGGGCATTAGTCGCGGTATCTTTATGCGGGTTTAAGCTCTGCAGATCACGCATTGCCTTTAAACCTAGGGGCGTGGCGGCGTTATCTAACCCTAGAACATTAGCTGAGAGGTTCATGGTCATAGAGCCCATAGCTGGGTGACCTTTTGGAACTTCCGGCATCAAGCGACAGAAAAGTGGACTTATCCCCCGTGAAAACTTATCCACAAGCCCAGAGCTTTCCGCCAGTTTCATAATGCCAAGCCAAAAAGCCAGAGTTCCGATCAAGCCAATGGAGAGTTCAACTGATAGTTTGGACATATCAAAGGTGGACTGAACCAAACGTTGGAATACTGCGGAATCATCTAGCCAGAGCCACTGATAGAGGGCCGCGCTAAAAGCAATTAGAAAAAAACTTAGCCAGATGCGATGAAGCATAAAAACCTTTTTAAATTTATCGCAATATCAGGAAGTTAAGTGAAGCGATTAAAAATAAGAATATTCTATTCACAGGCATAAAAACAGAAAAAGAAGATTTTGTTGTACGTTTTTTGATCTGCCTTTCAAAAACCTCCGTAGCACTGATTACGATGTACTTAAGCAAAATCTCATTAAGGCAGTAGAGGGCCTGCTTAAGGAATAAACGCGAGGAGAACAACAATGAAAATTATAAAAACACTGGCCTGCTTTCTACTAGCTGTACCATTAATGGCGACCGCAGGTTCCTACTCAATGAAGAAAGATATTGTCGATGTCGCTGCGGGTAATGAGAGCTTCTCTACCTTAGTGACGGCGTTAAAAGCTGCTGACCTAGTCGGTGCCCTACAAGGCGATGGCCCATATACTGTGTTTGCGCCAACCAATGAAGCGTTTGCCAAACTGCCAGAAGAAACTTTGGCTGATTTGTTAAAGCCTGAGAACAAAAAAGATCTACAAGCGGTACTTACCTATCATGTAGTCGCCGGAAAAGTGGATGCTAAAACTGCGATGGGTTTAAGTGCAGCACCTTCACTACAAGGCGAAAATATTGCGATTAGCGTGGCGGGTGCGAATGTGATGATCAATCAGGCGACTGTAGTTGCAACAGATGTGGATGCTAGCAATGGTATTATCCATGTGATCGACACTGTGATTTTACCTCCATCGCTTCAGCAAGCGGCTGAAATCAATCGCATGACTGAAGATAACCCAACTGCTGCTGGTGCTAATCAGCAAACATTTAATATGAACTGGGAAAAGATTCAGAATCCGACTCTGAATTAAGTAATATCTTAGATCTGCGAGACAATAAGCCCTGATTATTCAGGGCTTTAATCGTTTTAAGTACTTAGGTTTTTTACCAACCCAACCAACTGACTGATTCTAGCATTACTCAACTGGCGGTAATCTAAGTAGGGGCAAATGATCACTTTGTTGTCTTTATCTATCGCAAAGTACGGATCTAACCAGAGCAAGTTTTCTAGCCCGAGTGCTTGGGCGTAGGTTTTTCCAGCAATGATATGAATACGGTTTGGCTCTGATAAATCTGGCTTTGAAAACAGCAATGCCATTGGGCTTTCTGCCTGATACAGCGACTGATCGCGCAGTGCCTGCCAAGTCTTAAACTCTTCGTCGTTTTGTAGCTCAAACAGAAACTTAGCGCTGACATTAAAAATTTTACGCCAGTGATTACCGGTTTTATCCGCAATATGTTTGATCTCACCCTCAGTAAGTGGGCGCAGATGATCGAGAACAGGGTAGGGCTCAATCGGTGGTCGATTGGCAATATAGATCGCGATCTCAAACCCTTGAGCGCCGAGTCCGATAGTCATAAAGGTTTAGTGACGCTTTTCGATTTCGTTACTTAAAATCGCATCAGCATCGAGGGAGCTGATCGCCACAGTTTCATTCGTTGGGATATCGCCCGACAGTTGCAACGCAAGGTAGCGCATACAACAAACTCGTAGGAATGAAGTGAAGTTGCCTAAGTCGTGACCGGCATCGATAGATTCGTGATAGAGGCGGGTCAGCATCTGCGGAATATTTAGATCATCCCGTTCTGCGATCGCTGTCAGGGTCGTCCAAAAATAGTTTTCCAGACGTACGCTGGTAACCATACCGTCAATACGGATTGAGCGGGTGCTGCTTTTCCAAAGTTCTGGTTCGGCATTAATAAACAGTTTGCACATAGCTCTCTCCACTGATTTGACTGTATAGGTAGCGACAAGCTGCTTTCGGGTTCAGGTTTGGGGAGAAAGCAGCTTGCGCTAATTCTATTACATAGTTAGCAAAACCATAAACTGTGCTAACCAAGCAGGATGTGCCGGCCATGCAGGCGCTGTGACCAGATTGCCATCAGTCACGGCTGCATCCAGTGGAATATCAGTGTAAGTACCACCAGATTGATTGATCTCTGGTGCGCATGCAGGGTATGCAGAGCAAGACTTACCTTCTAGAACGCCCGCAGCAGATAGCAATTGTGCACCGTGGCAGATTGCAGCGACGGGTTTGTTCTCTTTAAAGAAGTGGCGTACCATCTCGATCACTTCTTGGTTTAAACGTAGGTATTCTGGTGCTCGACCACCTGGGATTACCAATGCGTCATAATCTTCGACATTAATATCTGCAAATGTCGCGTTTAGGGTGAAGTTATGGCCGCGCTTTTCGGTGTAGGTTTGGTCACCTTCGAAGTCATGAATCGCTGTTGCAACCGTATCACCGCTTACTTTCTCTGGGCATACTGCATCTACATGGTGACCAACCGTTAATAGAGTTTGGAACGGCACCATCGTTTCATAATCTTCGGTGAAATCACCGGTAATCATCAGAATCTTTTTGCTTTGCATTGTATTGGGCTCCCTTGTTTGGGCTTTTTTATTTGAATGGCTGCTCAATACTTATCAAAGTAACAGGGCTTGGTTTGGGATAGGTATTAGCTGAATACTACATGGTGAAAAAGTGACCAATACTTTTGTTGCATGGGAATTGTTAAGCTAGCAGTCCGTAGTTAAATTCGATGGCCGATGGATATTTTAGGCTGGTTTAGATGCAAAAGATTAAACACACCTTTTTTGAGAACAAACGCCTAGCGGCTCTTGGGGTTGAAACTATCTCGTTCTCAGATCTCTATCAGAAGTTGCCGACTGTGCCTGAGCGCTTAGAGTTTTATATGCTGATTCTGGTGACCAAGGGGCAAGGGCAGCATTGCATCGACTTTATCGATTATGACCTGAGGCCGGGCACTCTTTTGTTTGTGCGACCAGGGCAGGTTCAGGAGTGGCAGGATTATCGCGATTTGCAAGCGGAGGTCGTGCTGATTGATCCTGCAGCATTACCGAATGATGAAAGGGTGAAATCTAAAGGTGTGGATCTGTTAGCTCTGCAAGATTGGCAAAATTGCACGCTACTGACCGAGCTTTTACAGCAGGATATTCGGCAATCGATTTCACGCTTAAAGCGCGATTTTGAAGGGTTTGATGGCTCAGAGTTAGATATCTCACTTCTGCACAATGAACTATTGAACCTGCTACTCCGCTTAGCGCGTTGGCAAAATAAGGTCAGAGTTACCGATCAGGTCACAAGCCGATCCCGCAAAACCTATCAATTGTTTATCGATCTGTTGGAGCAAGAGTACCGGACTGAGCATAGCTTACGTTTCTACGCTGAAAAGCTCGGTTACGCCCAGAGTACTTTAAGTCGTGCCTGCATTCAGGTGGAGGGTTATAGCGCTAAGGTGGTGATTGATCGCCGTGTCGCTTTGGAAGCCAGACGTATGTTGGCGCATAGCTCTGCCTCTGTGGCAGAGGTCGGGTATTGGTTGGGCTATAGTGAAGCAACGAACTTCGTAAAATTCTTTCGCCGGATGGTGGGTGTTACGCCGCAATTGTTTAGGGAGCAGCGTTTGGAACAACGGCACTAATAGCGTTGTGTTGGCTTAAGTATTTCTTAATGATCTGATCGCGTTTGCCACTGCGAATCAGGTTCTCAATCGATTTGTTGATAGGCTCTACTAGATCAAGCCTCGCTCGATGAATCCTGATATGTAGACTAGCCTCATCGTGGATCGGCCCTTTAGCTAGATAATTCCGTTGTGAAGAAGCGTCGTAGATATCTTCATTGACGATACCAACATCAGCACGGCCTAAAGCTAGTGCCCTCATTAAAGTGATCTCGTTTTGAAAATCTATCCGCTCGCCGAAGTGTTCGGCGCCACGATAGTCAAACCCACGTACAGTTGCGACACGTTTATCTGATAGAGCGGACAATTTATCTATGGGAAAGGCTTTGTCTTTTGGAAATACAAAGATATCTTTGGTCCAGTAAAACGGTTTGCTGAAAATCTGGACCTCTTGTTCACGAGGGCGTTGGCGCCATGCAGGGTTAGCACAGCAGGAAACTTGGTAAAGCTGGGTTTCAAAACCTACGCGTCGGCGCATGGGAGGAATAGGTACCAGAGTCGGTTCTAAATCAGCACCTTTGAGAATCTCGCGGAAAAGCTCAGGATAAATACCGCTTGCTTCTCCCTCATTAAGTAAGGCTAAGGGCGCACGCTCCTGATCATAGATAGGGACAGTGATCTCTTCCTTGGCTTGAAGTGCCGAGCTGGAAAAGACTAGGAAAGCGAAGAAACACCAGAGTTTGTACATATCCCATCCGTCACCTTAAAAACCTCAACCGTTTAAGTATAAGGTGACTTTTGGGAATTGGCCTTCCTCTAATCGGAAAAAGGTTAGGAAATTAATCGATACTTATAATGGCGTAAGATTAGCAAAGCCAACCACTAGCCATTTACTGCCTTCATAATCAAAATTTACTTGAACGCGTGCTTTAGGCCCCGAACCTTCAAAGTTAAGCACAGTGCCTTCACCAAATTTGCTATGCATAACACGCTGACCAAGGGCAAGGTTGGTTTCTGGGACATCACTGCTGCCCAGTGAGCTGCTACCAAATAAGCTACTGCCTTGGTTATCGTTATGGCGGCTGGTCATTGGACGGCTAACACTAGCGTTGAGGCGAACCTCTTCCATCAAGTCGTTTGGAATTTCACCAATAAAACGGGATGGTCGATTGTAGTTATCTTGTCCGTGCAAGCGACGTGATTCAGCGTAAGTGATAAACAGCTTCTGCATCGCACGGGTAATGCCTACATAGCAGAGGCGACGTTCTTCTTCTAAACGCCCCGGTTCTTCTATAGACATCTTATGCGGGAACAAACCTTCCTCTACACCGGCCAAGAATACCTGTGGGAATTCCAGACCTTTAGCGGAGTGAAGGGTCATGAGTTGCACACTGTCTTGGTAATCATCTGCTTGTGCATCACCGGCATCTAGCGCTGCTTGGTCTAAAAATGCCGCAAGCGGGGAGTTGAATTCCTCATCCAGAAACTCATCCCACTGGCTGTTGAACTGCTTCGCCGCAGTAACCAGCTCTTCCAAGTTTTCGATACGGGATTGAGCTTTCTCGCCTTTCTCTTTTTTGTGGTGCTCGATCAGCCCGGAGTGTTGGATAACGTGTTCAGTCTGTTCGTGTAGCAGGGTATCTTCGGTATCTTGTGCCATCTGATTAATCAGATCTAAGAAAGCCTGTAGGGCATTGGAAGCACGCGCTGGTAGTTTTTTCAGTTCCACAATTTCGTTGGATGCGCGCCACATAGATATTGCTTGGCTACGAGCATGCTCGCGGATAATTTCGATGGTTCGTGTGCCTATACCGCGTGTTGGTACATTGATTACACGCTCCATTGAGGTGTCATCGTCGCGGTTGCTTAGCAGGCGCATATAGGAAAGCGCATTTTTGATTTCAAGGCGTTCATAGAAGCGTTGGCCACCGTAAATACGGTAGGGTACGCCACTACGAATCAAGGCTTCCTCGAGTACTCGGGACTGGGCATTAGAGCGGTACAGAATCGCGCACTCTTTACGGAGATTGCCCTCTTGTTCCCATTTTCCGATTTGATCGACGATAAAGCGCGCTTCGTCTTGTTCGTTGAAGGCGGCATATAAAGAGATTGGCTCGCCTTCGCCCGATTCCGTATGTAGCTCTTTACCTAAACGACCTTGGTTGTTGCGGATGACTTCGTTGGCAGCGCGCAGAATCGTCTCTGTAGAACGGTAGTTTTGTTCTAGTTTGATCGTTTCTGTACCCGGGAAGTGAACCGGTAGGTTCTGGATATTTTCGATCTTCGCGCCACGCCAGCCGTAGATAGACTGGTCATCATCACCTACGGCCATTAATTTCTTCTGACCGCCACAAAGTAGTTGCAGCCAGCCGTACTGAATTGTGTTGGTGTCTTGGAACTCGTCCACAAGAATGTAGCGGAAGCGCTCTTGATAGTGCTCTAGTAGAGCTGGGTTCTTATCGCGGAACAGTTCAAGAGAGCGCAGCAAAAGCTCGCCAAAGTCGATCATGCCGCCACGTTCGCAGGCTTGCTCGTAAGCTTCGTACACTGCCAGCATCTGACGATCATTCAGATCATGGCGTGGTTCGATATGTTTAGCGCGTAGGCCATTATCTTTCTTATCGTTTATGTACCACTGGAATTGGCGAGCCGGCCAACGTTTATCATCCAGATTCATCTCTTTGGCTAAACGTTTAATCAGACGAAGCTGATCGTCGCTGTCCATAATCTGGAAGTTTTCAGGTAAGCCAGCATCCTGCCAGTGAGCACGCAGAATACGGTGGGCCAAACCGTGGAAGGTGCCGACCCACATACCTTGAGGATTGATGCCCAATAGCTCCTCAATACGGCCACGCATCTCTTTAGCTGCTTTGTTGGTGAACGTAACCGCCATAATAGAGTAGGGCGACATTCCTTCTGTCTGAATCAACCAAGCAATTCGGTGTACCAATACGCGGGTTTTACCGGAGCCTGCGCCGGCTAAAACCAGTAAGTTTTGTACCGGAGCGGTTACAGCATTGCGTTGGGCATCGTTCAGAGAATCGATAATGTGAGTTACGTCCATAGCGGCTTTTTGTTCACTGTATAAATAATCAGTGGCTGATTATAGCGGGTGTTAGCAAAAGAGGGCAGTGTTGATTTACGAAGACCCTATGTCTGGGGTCTTCGTATCGGAAATCAGCGATTAAGGTAGCTGACTAGGATTGTTACGGCGATAGATCAGGATCTGTTTTAGCTCTTCCGGATCTTTCAGCTTCTGCTCGCTGTTTTCATCTAACCATGGGATCAAACGAGATAGCCAGAAACGCATCGCGGCAGTACAAGTCAGTACAGGCCAAGCTTTGTATTCATCCTGAGTAAAAGGGCGGGCTTTAGCATAGGCCGTTAGCAGAGCTTGCTCTCGTGCACTATCAATCGAGCCATCAGGGCGGCAGCACCAATCATTAGCCACGATCGCTAGATCAAATAGAAGATAGGCGGTAGCGGCGTTATAGAGATCTAAGACCGCGCTAACGTCAGTTCCTTGGAACAGCACATTATCGTGGAACAGATCACCGTGAATTGTGCCGGCTTTGATATCGCCCGGCTGCTCGCGAAGTTGATCAAAACGCACTACTTCTTCTTGCAGCAGAGTCTGATCATCTTCAGGCAATTTACTACGAATGAGTTCGCTCTCTCTACGCCACCAGAAAACACCGCGGTGCGCTTGGCGCTCAAGATAGAAGTCTTCAGCAGCAACGTGGAACTCGCCTAAGACTTGACCGATGGCAGCACAATGCTCAGGTGTAAGCTCTTGCTGACCCACATGCTCACCAAAGAACCTTGGCTGTAGCGCAGCAGGTTTCTTTTTTAGTTGCTTGAGGCCGATACCATTTCGATCCTGAATGGCAAAAGGTACAGCGATATTTCGCTGCGATAGCCATTGGCATAGCTCGACAAAGTATGGCAGCTCTTCGTAGCTAAGCTCTTCAAACAAAGTGAGTACATACTCCGTCTCAACCCCATCATTTTTTAGGGTGACAAAGTAGTTGGTATTTTCGATACCACCATCAATACCTTTGTAACTGACTAACTCTCCCAGATCATAATCTTTAAGGAATGCCGTTAAGTCAGTGTCATTAAGTTGCGTATATACAGCCAAGCGCTTTACTCACTTCGTAAAATTGAATTCGTTTGTTCCTGCGGATTTACCAGCGGAACAGCACCCATTTAGGGATCAGCATTTGTGACTCTTCATGACGAATAAATGCGCCATCACCCGGTGCTGGAACCAGATAGTATTCTTTACCGTTTTTCGGCACGACCTTAATCTCCTGAAGCTGACCATTTACGCGATACTCGTAATAGGTTTTATCTTCTTCGTGGAAGATTGTGATCTGTGGTTCGTCTTCATCAACCAGCGGTGGAACTTCGGCATAAGCTACAGGTGTCACGGCAAGTAGTGCTGCTAATAGTAGCTTTTTCATTATTCTTTCCTCTTTCAGGGCAAGATTTCTTTTGGCAGATGAGCTTATCGACTATGATCGGGTTTTTGAAGAATAACCAACCCGGATTTCCTGATGAGCGAACAGCAGCAAGCCAACTCCTCTCCTTTAATTTTAGTCGACGGTTCCTCTTATTTATACCGTGCTTTTTTTGCTTCACAACAGGCTGACCTGCGAAATTCTGCGGGAATCCCAACAGGAGCGATCCGAGTTGTCACTTCAATGCTGAAAAGCTTGATCAAGCAGTATCCAGAAAGCCCAATTGCAGTGATCTTTGATGCCAAAGGTAAAACCTTTCGTGATGAGCTCTACAGCGATTACAAAGCCCAGCGCCCACCGATGCCGGATGATCTACGTAGTCAGGTAGAACCGATTCACAACATTGTTAAAGCTTTGGGTATGCCGCTTATCGTAGAGCCGGGTGTTGAGGCGGATGATGTCATCGGTACTATGGCTCTTGAAGCTAGCGCTCAAGGGATCGATACCCTGATATCTACAGGTGACAAGGATATGGCGCAGTTGGTGGATCAACATGTAACGCTTATCAATACGATGACTGACACCATCATGGATATTGAGGGTGTGAAAGAGAAGTTTGGTATTCCGCCAGAGCTGATCATCGATTACCTGGCATTGATGGGCGATAAAGTCGATAACATTCCAGGCGTTCCGGGCGTGGGTGAAAAGACGGCATTGGCTTTGCTGCAAGGTATCGGCGGTATTAAAGATCTATACGAAAACTTAGATAAAATTGCTGATCTTGGTTTCCGTGGCTCAAAAACCATGGCGAAGAAACTAGAAGATAACCGTGAAGAAGCGGATCTATCTTACCTATTGGCAACGATTAAAACCGACGTTGAGCTGCATGAAAAAGTCGCAGAGATCGTTAAGCCAGAGCCAAACAAAGAGCAGTTAATCGAGTTATACAAAGAATTTGAATTCAAGACATGGGTGCGTGAGTTGGAATCTGGTGAGAGCGGTGCCGCAGTGGCCGCTGATCCGTCAGAACCATCTACTCCAGAAGCACCTAAAGATGTTGAATACACAGCAGTGCTTACAGAAGCTGATCTAGATAGCTGGATTGAAAAGTTATCCACAGCTGAACTTTTTGCCTTCGATACAGAAACGACCAGCCTCAACTATATGGAAGCTGAGCTGGTGGGCGTTTCCTTTGCTGTAGAGCCGGGCAAAGCTGCTTATGTGCCTGTTGCGCATGATTATATGGGCGCACCAGAGCAGGTTAGTCGTGATGTTCTTCTTACTAAGCTGAAACCACTGTTAGAAAGCGAAGATCACAAAAAGATCGGTCAGCATATTAAATACGATATGAACGTATTGGCTCGTTATGATGTCGACCTAAAAGGTGTAGCGTTCGATACTATGCTGGAATCCTACGTGTTGAACTCCACTGCTACGCGTCACGATATGGACAGTTTGGCTGATCGTTATCTGGGTGTGAAAACGGTTAAGTTTGAAGAGATTGCCGGTAAAGGTAAAAAACAGCTGACGTTCAACCAGATTGAACTAGAACAAGCGGCGCCATATGCAGCGGAAGATGCTGATATCACCCTGCGTCTACATCAAGCGATCGATAACCAGTTAAGCCAAGATAAAACGCTAAGCAAAGTTTTCAATGAAATTGAGAAGCCGCTGATTCCAGTATTGTCGCGTATCGAACGCAACGGTGCTTTGGTTGATGCGTCGATGCTCGGTGAGCAAAGTATCGAACTGGCTGCTCGCATGGTGGAGCTGGAACGCGAAGCTTACGATATTGCTGGGAAAGAGTTTAATCTGGCGTCACCAAAACAGCTGCAGCAGATTTTGTTTGAAGAACAGGGTATTCCTGTTATCAAAAAGACGCCCAAAGGCGCGCCATCAACTGCTGAGGAAGTTTTACAAGAGCTGGCTCTGGAATACCCATTGCCGAAATTGATTCTTGAACATCGTAGTTTGAGTAAGCTGAAATCGACATACACCGATAAGCTTCCGCTGATGATTAGTCCAAGCACTGGGCGTATCCATACCTCTTACCATCAAGCGGTGACCGCAACAGGTCGACTATCGTCAACAGATCCAAACCTGCAGAACATTCCTGTGCGTACCCAGGAAGGCCGCCGTATTCGTCATGCTTTTATCGCTCCAAAAGGTTACACGGTTGTTGCTGCCGATTACTCTCAAATCGAACTGCGTATTATGGCGCACCTGTCTCAGGATCAGGGCCTACTGGATGCTTTCTCTAAAGGCGCGGATATCCACCGTGCGACAGCGGCTGAAGTTTTCAAAGTTGAACTTGATCAGGTCTCTGATGATCAACGTCGCAGTGCTAAAGCGATCAACTTCGGTTTGATCTACGGTATGTCTGCGTTTGGTTTAGCGAAACAGCTAGGTATCGCCCGTAAAGATGCGGCGCAATATATCGAACACTATTTCGAGACCTATCCGGGTGTGCAGCATTATATGGATGATATTCGGACAAAAGCACAGGAGCAGGGTTACGTTGAAACGCTGTTTGGCCGCCGTTTGTACCTACCTGAGATTAAAGCTAAAAATGCGATGCGCCGTCAGGCAGCAGAACGTACTGCGATCAATGCGCCAATGCAGGGTACAGCCGCAGATATCATCAAACGCGCGATGGTGGCGGTCGATGCTTGGTTAGCCGAGTCCGATTTTGATGTCCGCATGATTATGCAGGTACACGATGAATTGGTTTTTGAAGTACGTGAAGATCAGGTAGATGCTTTCGTTGCTGAAGTGAAAGATCAGATGGCAGGTGCGGCCGATCTAGATGTTCCACTACTGGTTGAAGCCGGTGTAGGTGAGAACTGGGAGCAAGCTCACTAAGTTCAGAAAATATTATTGAATGTTTTTTGAACAAAAGGGAACTTTTAAAAATATATAGAGTCACAGCTTTAAGAGTCACTTACACATTCATCGTGCCATGGCTGTGGCTCTTTACAACAAGCATGCGTTAAAGCCCTGAGAAATTGACAGTTCCCCTTCCTAAGTTTCCCAGGGCTTTCTTTTGTTATTCGCCTTCAAATTCCTCTTCGAAATCATCTTCCGGCAGTAACCATAGATCCAAACGTTGTCTTAGCTGATCGACATTCTGTTTCTTCAACGCAGAGAAGGTTTGCACAGTAACCAGATCGCCTAGAACGGCAGTTAGTTCCTTGCGAATCTTCAACATAGTCGACTGAGCAGGGCCTTTTTTCAGCTTATCGGATTTGGTGAGAAGTACATGAAGCGGCATCTCAGTACTTAGACACCAATCAACCATCATCTGATCGAACTCTTTCATTGGATGACGAATATCCATTACAAGTACTACGCCTTGTAGGCATTGGCGTTTTTGTAAGTACTCTTCCAAGTGTTGCTGCCAATGCTGCTTCATTGCGACAGGTACTTTTGCATAGCCATAACCCGGTAGATCGACAATACGCACGCCTTCGATATTCAGATCGAAGAAGTTAATCAATTGGGTACGGCCTGGCGTTTTCGAAGTACGTGCTAATTTGTTGTTATTGGTCAGCGTGTTAATCGCACTGGATTTACCTGCATTTGAGCGGCCTGCGAAAGCGACTTCTGCGCCTATATCCGCCGGACACTGGTGTAATTTTGCCGCACTCTTATTAAATTTTGCGGTGTTGTAGTGAACGGTTTTTTGATCTGAAGACATATTTTTAAGTCGCTTTTTAAGAAATCGCTACTAAAGGAACAGAGATTGCCGTTCCAGTTTGTGTGGATATTGGTTTATAATTGCGCCAATTTTACCTGCGAACAGGCCTAAGCTCTAGTCTGCAGGGAAGTGAGGATAACATCGGTCAACGCTTAATGACTCATCATTACGCCTATGGCCGTCTAATTTTAATAGCAAGAGTCTGGGTTCATCGATGAATAAACTACTGATTAGCTTGCTGGTGACCGTTGGTATCACTGGTGTAGCTCACGCAGCGGGTGATGCTGCTAAAGGTAAAGGAATGACTGCAATGTGTGCTGCTTGTCACGGTGCTGACGGTAACAGTGCAATCGCAAACTTTCCTAAGCTAGCAGGTCAGAACGAAAAATATCTGATCAAACAGCTTCAAGATATCAAATCTGGTAAGCGTACAGTTGTAGAAATGACTGGTCTTCTAAACTCTTACAGCGACCAGGACATTGCTGATATCTCTGCTTACTTTGCTAAGCAGACAGGTACTGTAGGTCACGCTGCTAAAGATCTTGTTGAACAGGGTCAGAAAATCTACCGCGCAGGTATCGCAGATAAAGGCGTTGCGGCTTGTACAGCTTGTCACGCACCAACAGGTGAAGGTAACAGCCAAGCAGGTTTCCCAGGTATTGGCGGTCAGCACGCTGCATACACTGAAAAGCAGTTAAAAGATTTTGCTAAAGGCGCACGTAACAACGATCCACAGCAGATGATGCAGGATATTGCGGCTAAGCTAAGCGATGACGAAATCAAAGCGGTTTCTAGCTACATTCAAGGTCTGGGCAAGTAAGTTCAGCTTGGATTCAATAAAGGCAGCTTAGGCTGCCTTTTTTGTACGTGGTAGGAACTTAGGTTTTATTTTATTGTCTACCACCCGGTCCTATTGTTTTCGGAGCAAAGAATAATGAAAAAGTTTGGGTTGATGTTAGTGGCATTGCTTTTGCCGTTTATGGCACAGGCGGAAGATTTTAAAGAAGGTGTTCACTACGCAAAAGTTCCTGTTGTCGGTTTGAACAAACATAAAAATCAAATTGAAGTCATTGAAATGTTCGGATACCCATGTCCGCACTGTAATAACTTTGAGCCATTGATTAAGCATTGGGAAAAGAACCAAAACGAAGATGTAAAATTTGTTCGTACGCCTGCTGCTTGGAATCCAAGTTGGGAATTGATGGCTCGAGCTTTCTATGCGTCTGAATTTATGAAAACGTTGGATAAAACTCATGAAGCGACTTTTCATGCTATTCACGTTGAACGACGTCGTTTTAGAGGTAAAGAAGATTTTGTAGACTTCTACGGTAATCTAGGTGTAGATACAGGTAAATTCCAGAGCCTGTTCAACTCCTTTGCTGTTGAAACTAAGCTCAATCAGGGCCGTCAGCAATTACAAAATTATGGTATTAAAGGTGTGCCTGCGATGGTTGTGAATGGTAAATATCATGTTACAGCAGGTATGGCTGGTGGCCATAAGAAGATGCTTGAAGTCGTTGATTTCCTTGTCGAGAAGGAACGCTCTTCTAGCAAGTAAATAAAATATCCACGAAAAACGCCCTCTAGAGGGCGTTTTTTTATATCTGATTGATATCAGACCTAGTGCGAAGAACAGAGTTCGACTAACATGAAGTCTGACTGATGTTGAAGTTGTGTACTCCGAGGAACTGGTGTGGCAGAAGAACAGGTAGACTGGAAGAAAAAATACCGGGAACTGACTCTAGAGTTTGAGCAGTTTGAGCGTAAAAGTGTTGATACTGAACAGCAGCTACGCCAATTAGCCGGCTATATGTCTATCGGTTTGGAAGGTGATAATCCTCAATTTGATGCCGAACTAGCAGCATTAAAACCACTACTGCATGAACAGTGCACAGAACATCTCGGCTTTTTACAAAAAATCAGTCGTCGAATTGAAAAACAAGTTCAACATCGTGAAGACCTTCGTGGTAAAACGGCTAAGCAAACTGTTGCAGCACTTCTAAAGTGGATTCGTATGCTTCGCACTCAAGTGCAAAATAGCGGATCACAAAACCTACTAGATTCTCTCGAACGTCGCAGCAATGAAGTCGAAGATAAAGGCTACGAACTACCTGCCGTTCTTGCGGACCTGATTGAGCTTCAAAGCCATATTGAAACAGGTACAGAAGAGAGCGCTGAAATTAGTGACAGTGATTTCTCTTTAGATACGACTGCCACAACCGATGCCTTGGGCGATGAAGTTAAGTTACTCTTAAAACGTATTGGTGCTGAGCTATTAGAGCTTATCAGTGGCTTATATGTGCCTAAAGAGGAAAACCCGAACGCACGTAAGCTGGTAAAACGCATCGAAGATGGCTTTGAGCTACCTCATCTGCCAGAGATCGTACATCAAGTTGTTCAACTGGTGATCAAATCTACCAGTAATACCAGTGAAGACTTCGAAAATTACCTATTGGAACTCAGCACGCGTTTAACCGAGGTCCAAACTTTTGTAGTTGATAGCCGCCAAGAACAGCAAGAGATCGGTCAGAATCAGCGTGATCTTGATATTCAGGTTCGACGTGACGTTAAAAAACTGCATCACACTGTTAAGAATACCAATGATATTACAGACCTGAAGAAAGCGGTTTCACTGCAACTCTCGGGCCTTGTTCGTGCTATGGATAGCTTCAAAAAGAAAGAGGAAGAGCGCGAACAGCGATTACAAGGTCGTTATGAAGACTTGATCGATAAAGTTGAAATCATGGAGCAGGAAACGCGTAAGGTTAAGGCTCATATGGAAGAGGAACGCCTGCGCGCACGTACAGACCCTCTTACAGGCTTACCAAACCGTGCTGCATACGATGAACATATTGATCAGGAATATGAGCGTTGGTCGCGTTACCGTACTGCGTTTTCAGTTGTAGTTGGTGATCTGGATTTCTTTAAGAAAATTAACGACACCTACGGTCACTTAGCTGGTGATAAAGTGCTACGTTTGGTGGCTAAAGTTATCACTAAAAATATCCGTGTAACGGACTTTGTTGGTCGTTACGGCGGCGAAGAGTTTATTATTATCCTTCCTTCTACTGGTGCAGAAGAAGCCTCGCAGGCAATGGAAAAATTGCGAGAATCTTTAGCCAGCAGCCCATTTAATTTCCATGGCAAGCCCGTGGGGATTACAATGTCGTTCGGCGTAACAGAAATCAAAGAGGGTGATTCTCTTGATGATGTCTTTACCCGTGCTGATGAAGCATTGTATCAAGCAAAAGAAGATGGCCGTAACTTAGTCAGAACTAAGTAAAGTCACTACTTACCTATTAATTTTTAGCAACAAGGTTTCCCGGCTGTGAAACGTCTATCGCGAATTCTGAAGATCGTTCAGGTTTTTGCTCGGTATCGATTGGATACTCTATTTTTGGGTTTAGCCCTTCCTTGGTATGTTCGATGCCTGTTTTGGTTATTGCCTTGGCGTTTATTTATTCCAGCAAAGCAACCGCAAGCGGTACGTGTTCGTTTAGCGTTAGAAGCTTTGGGTCCCGTTTTTGTTAAATTCGGTCAGATGCTATCCACTCGCCGAGATCTATTGCCGGATGATCTGGCAGAGGAGCTAAAAAAACTACAGGATCGTGTACCGCCATTCTCTGGTCCGCAAGCACAAGGGTTGATTGAAAAAGCACTGGAAAAACCCGTAACTGAGCTTTTTGCTGAGTTTGAGGTTGAGCCAATGGCATCGGCTTCGGTCGCTCAGGTTCACAAAGCGACCATGCTTGACGGTAGCGAAGTGGTCGTTAAAGTTATCCGCCCAGGTATTGGTAAAACCATTCGTAAAGATGTGGACCTTCTCTTTAGCTTAGCGCGTCTTGTTCATGTCGTTTGGGAAGAAGGGCGTCGCTTGCGCCCGGTAGAAGTGGTCTCTGAATATGAACAGACAATTTTTGATGAGCTAGATCTGCGCAAAGAAGCCGCTAATGGATCTCAGTTAAGACGTAACTTTGAAAACAGCGATATTCTTTATATCCCTGAAATTTACTGGGATTATACGCGTTCTAATGTACTCGTAATGGAGCGTATTCACGGTATTCCCGTTGCTGAAGTTGATCAGTTAAATGAGCAAAATACCGATATGAAAGCGCTGGCTGAACGTGGCGTAGAAATCTTCTTTACTCAGGTATTTCGCGACAGCTTTTTCCATGCGGATATGCACCCAGGTAATATTTTTGTATCTCGCAATAATCCAAGTTCACCACAATATATCGCGGTAGATTTTGGGATCATTGGCTCGCTTACCCCAGAAGATCAAAGCTACCTAGCCCGCAACTTCCTAGCTTTCTTCAAACGTGACTACCGTATGGTAGCGCAATTGCACGTCGATTCAGGCTGGGTGCCTGCCGACACTAATGTGGATGCATTTGAAACGGCTATCCGCAGTGTGTGTGAGCCGATCTTCGAAAAGCCGTTAAAAGATATATCTTTTGGCCAGGTTCTTTTAGGTTTGTTCCAAACAGCGCGTCGCTTCAATATGGAGGTACAGCCACAGCTAGTACTTCTACAGAAAACGCTTCTAAATATCGAAGGCTTAGGACGACAGCTTTATCCTGATCTTGATCTGTGGGAAACGGGTAAGCCGTTTTTAGAGAACTGGATGAAAGAGCGAATGGGGCCAAAAGGTGTTTATCGTTCTATCAAACAGCAAGCGCCTGATTGGCTAGAAAAAATGCCGCATATGCCGCAGTTGATTTTTGACTCTCTAAATCAGATCAGGAATTTAGATAGCGCACGTCAGCGTGATATTAGAGCTTATCAGCAAGCGAAAGAAACATTAGAAAATAAAGCTTCAAGAAGACGCAATCTAGGGTTGATACTCATTGCGAGTGCTATAGCTGTTGCTAATCCAGATGTAATGGAATGGCTATGTGATTTACCAGTCAGTAGTTGGGTTCTGGCGGGTGTCGGCATAGTACTAATGTTGAAACGTTCATGATCCTCCTTTAGGAGGGGATGGTGGAAGCAATATTGATCGGGTATGCTTCCGCACGTAAGTTAGTCTTAATTGAAAGTGAGTGAATAAATGAGCGACGTATTAACTCAGCTGGGTGAAGTTCTGGAACAGCGTAAATCAGCAGCCCCAGATAGTTCATATGTATCTAGCTTACACGCTAAGGGCTTGAATAAGATCTTAGAGAAGGTCGGTGAAGAAGCAACAGAAACAATTCTGGCAGCTAAAGACGCACAGACCAGCGGTGACAATAAAGATGTCATCTATGAGACGGCTGATCTTTGGTTTCATAGCTTAGTTGCACTATCGCATCTAGGCGAAGAGCCTCAGGCAGTCCTAGATGAATTGGCGCGCAGATTTGATCTGTCGGGCCTAGAAGAAAAAGCGTCACGCGCTAAAAAATAAATATAGATCCTAATGCGTGCGCAAGCTTACGTAATTTAGATCATTCCAACAGATTTCTATGATGGCAGTTAAGACAATTGCCATGTGATAGCGGAGAGTAAAAATGGGTTTAGGTGGTATCAGTATTTGGCAGCTATTGATTATTTTGGCCATTATTATTCTGATTTTTGGCACTAAAAAATTCAAAAACATCGGCAGTGATCTAGGCGGTGCTGTTAAAGGCTTTAAGAAAGCCATGACAGAAGAAGAAAAAGCCAAAGAAGAAGCTGAAAATAAACAGATCAAACAGGAAGACGCTGATTTTACAGAGGCTAAAAAAGCTGACGACGTAAAAGATGAGCAGAAGTCTGACAAGTAACAGGCTTTAACTATGTTTGATATCGGTTTTGCCGAGCTACTCATTGTTGCAGTAGTTGCATTGGTTGTTCTTGGACCAGATAAATTGCCAACTGCTGTTAGAACTGTCGGAATGTGGATGGGGCGTATAAAACGTACTGTCTCCTCTATACAGACAGAAATTAGCGAAGAGCTAAGAGTAGAAGAATTAAAACGTACTACGGCTATTCAGAAACACGAGTTAGAAAAAGAACTTGATGAGATGCGCCAGCCATTTAATGATGCATTAAAAGAAGAAGTTCCAGTTAGCTCTAAGATTGTTCCGCCAGAAGCAACAGAAGAAAAGCCTCAATCTGCGAATGAGCCTAGCAAGGCTGATGACAATAGCAGTACAGGAAAAGCATGAGCAATCCGCAGCCTGAACACGATCAGGAACAGCCATTAATTAGCCATCTGGTTGAATTGCGCCAGAGGCTAATGTTTATCCTACTTATTATTTTAGGTTTCTTTCTTGGCTTATTTTATTTCGCCAATGATCTATATACCTATCTATCATCGCCGTTAACTGCATTGTTACCATCGGGTACAAGCATGATTGCGACCGATGTTACTTCTCCATTCTTTGCGCCTTTTAAGTTAACGCTTGTCGCTGCAATCTTTCTAGCGATGCCGTTTGTATTGCACCAAATATGGGGTTTTATAGCGCCTGGCTTATATAAGCACGAAAAACGTTTTGCAATACCGTTGTTAATATCGAGTATCTTTCTGTTTTATGCTGGTATTGCATTTGCCTACTTTGTGGTGTTTCCGCTTATCTTTGGCTTCTTTACTAGTGTTGGGCCAGAAAATGTTGCGGTAATGACGGATATAAGCAGCTACCTGAACTTCGTACTAAAGCTGTTCTTTGCATTTGGTATTGTATTTGAAATCCCGATTGCGACTCTGTTATTGATTTGGTCAGGAGCGGCGACTGTTGTTGGTCTAAGACAGAAACGAGCTTATGTGATTGTTGGCTGCTTTGTCTTGGGGATGTTGTTAACACCACCAGATGTAATTTCACAAAGCTTGTTAGCGCTTCCAATGTGGCTATTATTTGAAGCAGGCATCATCTTAGGTGTTATCTTTGTAAGAAAGAATACAGATGATGAAGAGCTTGCTGATGAGTTCGCTGCTGCAGATGAAGAACAAGAAAAA
The DNA here is from genome assembly GCF_047778025.1 of Neptuniibacter sp. SY11_33. Lineage (GTDB taxonomy): Bacteria > Pseudomonadota > Gammaproteobacteria > Pseudomonadales > Balneatricaceae > Neptuniibacter. Next base: position 3,645,406 of record NZ_CP180543.1, on the reverse strand, counting down.
AATAGTAAATAGTAATTAAAAACTAGATAGTGGATTCTAAAAACGGTGTTTATGGAAAGATAAGCACCGTTTTTTTATGTCTGTAGAACAGTAACTAATCAATGCTGTATAACTAATAAACAAAATTGAATATTTATTCACTTTTTGTGTTTTTTTTACCATGTGCTGTTGACGTTGTTTGGGAAGTCTCTATAATTCGCCGTCCTTGCTTGGGGAGGCCGCTTTTTAAGGGGTTGGAGAGCCAAATAAGGTGTTCGGTAAGTGATTGAAAACATTTGTTTTTTAGGTTGCTTGCGGATCAGTGTTCAAAGTTCGTTTGCTGAGTAAATAGTTTTTACAAAATTGCAAAATAAACGGTTGACTTTGAATGAGCGCACAGTAGAATATGCGCCTCGCTTGAGACGAAACGCTGAGTCAGCGGAGAGTCAAAAAGCAACGCTCTTTAACAATTTGATCAGATAATTCGTGTGGGCGCTTGTTGAGAAGAAGCAAGCTTTTTCTAGACAAGCAACCAAGTGAATTCATTTAAAGCGATTTACAAAGGTTTAACGTTCTTAAGAATGTTATCCGGTTGTTTAGTACTAGAGCCCGTTACCACATTCCTGGTAACAACAATGATTTAAACTGAAGAGTTTGATCATGGCTCAGATTGAACGCTGGCGGCAGGCCTAACACATGCAAGTCGAACGGTAACATGACTAGCTTGCTAGTTGATGACGAGTGGCGGACGGGTGAGTAACGCGTAGGAATCTACCCAGTAGCGGGGGATAAGCCAGAGAAATTTGGTCTAATACCGCATACGCCCTAAGGGGGAAAGCAGGGGATCTTCGGACCTTGCACTATTGGATGAGCCTGCGTGAGATTAGCTTGTTGGTGAGGTAATGGCTCACCAAGGCAACGATCTCTAGCTGGTCTGAGAGGATGATCAGCCACACTGGAACTGAGACACGGTCCAGACTCCTACGGGAGGCAGCAGTGGGGAATATTGCACAATGGGCGCAAGCCTGATGCAGCCATGCCGCGTGTGTGAAGAAGGCCCTAGGGTTGTAAAGCACTTTCAGCAGTGAGGAAAGGTTGTACGTTAATACCGTGCAGCTGTGACGTTAACTGCAGAAGAAGCACCGGCTAACTCCGTGCCAGCAGCCGCGGTAATACGGAGGGTGCGAGCGTTAATCGGAATTACTGGGCGTAAAGCGCGCGTAGGTGGATTGGTCAGTCAGATGTGAAAGCCCAGGGCTCAACCTTGGAACTGCACCTGATACTGCCAATCTAGAATACGGTAGAGGGTAGTGGAATTTCCTGTGTAGCGGTGAAATGCGTAGATATAGGAAGGAACACCAGTGGCGAAGGCGACTACCTGGACCGATATTGACACTGAGGTGCGAAAGCGTGGGGAGCAAACAGGATTAGATACCCTGGTAGTCCACGCCGTAAACGATGTCTACTAGCCGTTGGGAGACTTGATCTTTTAGTGGCGCAGCTAACGCGATAAGTAGACCGCCTGGGGAGTACGGCCGCAAGGTTAAAACTCAAATGAATTGACGGGGGCCCGCACAAGCGGTGGAGCATGTGGTTTAATTCGACGCAACGCGAAGAACCTTACCAACTCTTGACATCCTGCGAACTTGCTAGAGATAGCTTGGTGCCTTCGGGAACGCAGAGACAGGTGCTGCATGGCTGTCGTCAGCTCGTGTTGTGAAATGTTGGGTTAAGTCCCGTAACGAGCGCAACCCTTGTCCTTATTTGCCAGCACGTAATGGTGGGAACTCTAAGGAGACTGCCGGTGACAAACCGGAGGAAGGTGGGGACGACGTCAAGTCATCATGGCCCTTACGAGTTGGGCTACACACGTGCTACAATGGTCGGTACAGAGGGCTGCAAACCTGCGAAGGTAAGCTAATCTCACAAAACCGGTCGTAGTCCGGATTGGAGTCTGCAACTCGACTCCATGAAGTCGGAATCGCTAGTAATCGTGGATCAGAATGCCACGGTGAATACGTTCCCGGGCCTTGTACACACCGCCCGTCACACCATGGGAGTGGATTGCACCAGAAGTAGCTAGCTTAACCTTCGGGAGGGCGGTTACCACGGTGTGGTTCATGACTGGGGTGAAGTCGTAACAAGGTAGCCCTAGGGGAACCTGGGGCTGGATCACCTCCTTAAACGAAAGCCGATTCTCGGCAAGCGTTCACACGAATTATCTGATCAGAGAAGTTAAGAGCAACGGTGTAGGCTTGTAGCTCAGCTGGTTAGAGCGCACCCCTGATAAGGGTGAGGTCGGTGGTTCAAGTCCACTCAGGCCTACCAATCAATAGCCTTACTGTTTTTCTTGGGGCTATAGCTCAGCTGGGAGAGCGCCTGCTTTGCACGCAGGAGGTCTGCGGTTCGATCCCGCATAGCTCCACCATCATCCTTGGGATGAGAAAGGAAGAGTTTTAAAACATATTGTCATGTAAGACATTATCTTTTAAAGCTTTTTTGCTTTAAACGCTCTTTAACAATTTGGATTTGATTCATTTGATTTAGATTTAAGACATGTAGTTTTACTGCATGCGCCAATTCGGCGAAATCTATCGTTACTAGCAATACAAGTTACTGTGATTCCAGACGCCTTCGGGTTATATGGTCAAGTGACTAAGCGTGCACGGTGGATGCCTTGGCAGTCAGAGGCGATGAAGGACGTTGTAACCTGCGATAAGGTTCGGGGAGCTGGTAAACAAGCTTTGATCCGGACATTTCCGAATGGGGAAACCCACCTATTTATAGGTATCTTTTAACTGAATACATAGGTTATTAGAGGCGAACCTGGGGAACTGAAACATCTAAGTACCCAGAGGAAAAGAAATCAACCGAGATTCCCTAAGTAGCGGCGAGCGAACGGGGATTAGCCCTTAAGCTTTATTAGGTTTAACAGAACACTCTGGAAAGTGTGGCCATAGTGGGTGATAGCCCCGTATGTGAAAAACCTTTTAAAGTGAAATCGAGTAGGACGGCACACGTGAAACGCTGTCTGAATATGGGGGGACCATCCTCCAAGGCTAAATACTCCTGACTGACCGATAGTGAACCAGTACCGTGAGGGAAAGGCGAAAAGAACCCCTGTGAGGGGAGTGAAATAGACCCTGAAACCGTGTACGTACAAGCAGTGGGAGCCGTTTTAGGACGGTGACTGCGTACCTTTTGTATAATGGGTCAGCGACTTACTTTTAGTGGCAAGGTTAAGCATTTGCGGAGCCGTAGGGAAACCGAGTCTTAATAGGGCGTCCAGTCGCTAGGAGTAGACCCGAAACCGAGTGATCTATCCATGGGCAGGTTGAAGATGCAGTAACATGCATTGGAGGACCGAACCGACTGTCGTTGAAAAGCCAGCGGATGACTTGTGGATAGGAGTGAAAGGCTAATCAAACTCGGAGATAGCTGGTTCTCCTCGAAAACTATTTAGGTAGTGCCTCGTGTCTAACCATGGGGGGTAGAGCACTGTTTCGGCTAGGGGGTCATCCCGACTTACCAACCCGATGCAAACTCCGAATACCCATGAGTTCAATCACGGGAGACACACGGCGGGTGCTAACGTCCGTCGTGGAAAGGGAAACAACCCAGACCGTCAGCTAAGGTCCCAAAGTTTATGCTAAGTGGGAAACGATGTGGGAAGGCTTAGACAGCTAGGAGGTTGGCTTAGAAGCAGCCACCCTTTAAAGAAAGCGTAATAGCTCACTAGTCGAGTCGGCCCGCGCGGAAGATATAACGGGGCTAAGCATAACACCGAAGCTACGGATGCACTTTGTGCATGGTAGAGGAGCGTTCTGTAAGCTGTTGAAGCGGAAGCTGTAAGGCACCGTGGAGGTATCAGAAGTGCGAATGCTGACATGAGTAACGATAAGGGAGGTGAAAACCCTCCCCGCCGGAAGACCAAGGGTTCCTATCCAACGCTATTCGAGGTAGGGTGAGTCGGCCCCTAAGGAGAGGCTGAAGAGCGTATCCGATGGGAAACAGGTTAATATTCCTGTACTGCTCATAACTGCGATGGGGGGACGGAGAAGGCTAGGCTAGCGCGGCGTTGGTTGTCCGCGTTTAAGGTTGTAGGTTTAGAGTTTAGGTAAATCCGGACTCTTCTAAGACCGAGAACCGATGACGAGGTCCTTTATGGACTGAAGTAGTTGATGCCATGCTTCCAGGAAAATCCTCTAAGCTTCAGGTTATGACTAACCGTACCCTAAACCGACACAGGTGGTCAGGTAGAGAATACTAAGGCGTATGAGAAAACTCGGGTGAAGGAACTAGGCAAAATGGCACCGTAACTTCGGGAGAAGGTGCGCCGGTTTTGGTGATGGGATTTACTCCCTAAGCTGAGGCCGGTCGAAGATACCAGGTGGCTGCGACTGTTTATTAAAAACATAGCACTCTGCAAACTCGAAAGAGGACGTATAGGGTGTGACGCCTGCCCGGTGCCGGAAGGTTAATTGATGGGGTTAGCGCTTGCGCGAAGCTCTTGATCGAAGCCCCGGTAAACGGCGGCCGTAACTATAACGGTCCTAAGGTAGCGAAATTCCTTGTCGGGTAAGTTCCGACCTGCACGAATGGCGTAACGATGGCCACACTGTCTCCACCCGAGACTCAGTGAAATTGAAATAGCTGTTAAGATGCAGTTTACCCGCGGCTAGACGGAAAGACCCCGTGAACCTTTACTACAGCTTCACAGTGGACTTTGACATTACTTGTGTAGAATAGCTGGGAGGCTTTGAAACTCTGTCGCCAGATAGAGTGGAGCCACCTTTGAAATACCAGCCTGGTAATGTTGAGGTTCTAACCCAGTTCCCTAAGCGGGATCGGGGACATTGTGTGGTGGGTAGTTTGACTGGGGCGGTCTCCTCCCAAAGAGTAACGGAGGAGCACGAAGGTACCCTCAGCATGGTCGGAAATCATGCAATGAGCGCAAGAGTAGAAGGGTGCTTGACTGCGAGACAGACACGTCGAGCAGGTACGAAAGTAGGTTCTAGTGATCCGGTGGTTCTGTATGGAAGGGCCATCGCTCAACGGATAAAAGGTACTCCGGGGATAACAGGCTGATACCGCCCAAGAGTTCACATCGACGGCGGTGTTTGGCACCTCGATGTCGGCTCATCACATCCTGGGGCTGAAGCCGGTCCCAAGGGTATGGCTGTTCGCCATTTAAAGTGGTACGCGAGCTGGGTTTAGAACGTCGTGAGACAGTTCGGTCCCTATCTGCCGTGGGCGTTTGAGATTTGAGAAGAGTTGCTCCTAGTACGAGAGGACCGGAGTGAACGAACCTCTGGTGTACCGGTTGTGATGCCAATTGCATTGCCGGGTAGCTACGTTCGGACGGGATAACCGCTGAAAGCATCTAAGCGGGAAGCCTCCTTCAAGATGAGATCTCACTGGGAACTTGATTCCCCTAAAGGGCCGTTGAAGACTACGACGTTGATAGGTTGGGTGTGGAAGCGCTGTGAGGCGTTGAGCTAACCAATACTAATTGCCCGTGAGGCTTGACCATATAACGCCCAAGGCGTTTGGCAAGTGACTTGTAAGATATGTAAGACGATAGAGAGTAACGAATTAGCGCGTAGTAGAGCTACAGTCGAAAGCTTATCTAGATCAAATAAAAGAAGAATCAGATCTAAGTTGTAACAGTTTTGCTTGGCGACCATAGAGTTGTGGAACCACCTGAATCCATCCCGAACTCAGACGTGAAACGCAACATCGCCGATGGTAGTGTGGGGCTTCCCCATGTGAGAGTAGGTCATCGCCAAGCATTTAATTAAAGAACCCCTGATCGGAAACGGTCAGGGGTTTTTGCTTTATGTGGCCATCGAAACACAACGCACTCTCCAACTAGCAACTAGCAACTAACTTTAGCTGTCTTAGATCAACATCTTATTTCTTACCGACCCCTTTACCGGTACCGTCATATATTTGTATTGTGCGTATGCGTAAAATAGGAAATGGTTTCGATTATTTATAAGGGTTTTAGGAATGTCTAATTTGTTAATGGCTGGGAAAAAAGTACTTGTTGTTGGTATCGCTAATGATAAAAGTATCGCTTATGGCTGCGCTAAGGTTTTAAAAGCGCAGGGTGCGGAGTTGGCCATTACCTATCTAAATGACAAGGCTGAGCGTTTTGTTCGCCCCTTAGCAGAGGAGCTTGGGGCAGATATCTTTATGCCTTTAGATGTGTCCTTCCCCGAGCAAATGGATGCTGTGTTCTCAGAGATAGAGTCTAAGTGGGGAGAGTTGGATGGAGTGATTCACTCTTTAGCGTTTTGTCCATTGGAAGATTTGCATGCTCCGATCTCTGAATGTTCACGTACAGGCTTTCTGCAAGCGATGGACATTTCATGCTATTCGTTTATCGATATGGCTGCGCGCGCTAAAGGCCTGATGAAAAACGGTGGTTCGTTAGTTAACTTTTCTTATCTTGGTAGCGCTTTAGCAACAGGTGATTACAACATTATGGGTTGTGCTAAGGCTGCATTAGAGGCTGCGACACGTTATTTAGCACGAGATCTTGGTCCTCAGCATATTCGTGTTAACTCTATCTCACCAGGTACAATCGCGACACGTGCAGCCGGAGGTATCAAAGACTTTGATACTATGCTCCAGCATAATGAAGAGATGGCTTGCGATGGTAAATTACCGACTATCGAAGAAGTGGGTAACTCTTGCCTCTACTTTATGTCACCTCTATCCGAAGGTGTAACCGGTCAGATCCATTATGTTGATCATGGTGTTTGTATCGTAGGTTGATTTTTCCCTGTCTAATTGTGCTTGCCAGTTCAGTTAGACAGTACTCCTTAGTTTTGGCTTTAGTTCTATAGGTGAATGTTCGATCAATAATCTGTGGTGTTATAAAGTAACTTTTTACCTCTAAAATCAGATAAAACAAGGCGGTAGGGCAGCTTATTCATATAGATTCTGTTAAGTTATTGCTTATATGGCCGACACGGTTACTGAATGTTTACTTAATCATTAATCTTGAGCTTTTCGATTGAAACAAGCGTTTAAGCTCGGTAGATTTGTTGTTAGAGAATTAAGCGAATAGTGCAGGAGTTAACGCTTGCTTTCATTTCTTAAGAAAAAGTCTGCGGAAAACGGTTTAACCTCCCTCGTGATTGATAAGGGAGGAGTTTCTTTTGCACATGTTCGAGATGGTAACACTCAGCCAGAACTTACCTGCTGTGACTACAGCGCGTCGACTAATCCCCTAGTTGAACCCAAACGTTTCAGAGATCTGATAGAAGCGCATAACCTCTTGGGTACAAAGACTTCATTGGTGTTGCCAGAATCAAGCTATCAGATTCACCTAGTCGAGCGTCCAGAAGTGCCCGATGAAGAGCTTGCTGAAGCTTTACGCTGGCGTGTCAAAGATTTGATCAGTTTTGATGTTGAACAAGCAGCTATCGATTATATAGAGCTACCAGAAGATGCTTACCGAGGCCGCTCTCGTATGGTCTATGCGGTTGCTGCCGAACAGGCCAAGGTAGATCTATGGGTTGATTGGTGCAGTGAGATTGGTTTAGATGTTACTGCTGTAGATGTGCCTGAGTTGGCTTTGCTTAATCTTACGGAAGACCTTGCTGATAGTGAATCGGGCTTGGCTGTCTTCAGTATTGGTGAAGAGGGAAGCTCGATTAACCTTCTCTCTGATGGCGCTTTGTATTTCACACGTAATCTTAGTTATAGTCATTCATCGTCGCCTGAAAATGCTTCTGCTGCCGTGCTGGAACTTCAGCGCTCTCTTGATTATTACGAGAGTCAGGTAGGTAAACCACCTTGTGTGCGATTGTTAGTGATGCCGATGCAAGCGGATGAATCGCCGCTCATGAACGAATTACGGTATAGCCTTGCATTGGATATTCATTCGTTAGATTTGAATAATCTTATATCGTCACAGATAGACCTTACAGAATCTCTCCAAACTCAGGCTACCGTTGCAATTGCTGCGGCTTTACGTACTGAATTTGCTAAAGCTGAGGTGGTTAAGTGAAACAGCGAATTAACCTCTATAATCCTCACAAATCTAAAAAGAAGTTTGAACTTTTAAGCTTACAAGGTTGCGTTACTGTAGCTGTCGCAGCTGTTGCAGTTACCCTTTTATGTGGTCTTGGCTTGAAGTGGTATGCATCTGAGCAGGAAAGCACGTTCGCTAAGCTTCAACAGGACAAAGTTAAAATTGATCAAGCCGTTGCTACAGAGCAAGCGCGCTTTAGTAATCTTCAAGTACAGCCTGAAATTTTGGCAGAGCAACAGCGTTTAAAGGACGAGATTGCTGCGCGGAAAGCATTACAAAGTTTATTGCACAAAGTGCAGCCTGCGCAGAGCGTAAATTTCTCTGCTTACTTGTATGCGCTGGCAGATGCTTCACTTGCTGAAAGTTGGTTAAGCCAATTTGTACTCGATAATGATCAACGTCGTTTCGCAATGAACGGGGGGGCTATCGATGGTCCGTCTGTTGCTTCCATGATTGAATCTATAGGTAATACCGAAGAATTCCAGGGTATGAGTGTTAATACCCTTAATGTGAACGCTGAAAATAATGGTGTGCGCTTTGAAGCACTAGCGGAGTTGCGTAGTTATGAATAAGCGTTGGCAGGAGTGGGACAGTAAATGGAGCGAACTGACTGCACGTGAACGCGTTATGTTGCTGTTAGTCGGTTTGGTTGCACCTTTAGCATTGATATTTGTGTTCTTAATTGAGCCTGCGATGATCGTGTTACAAAAGGTGCCAAGTAAAATTGAAGCCATGCAGACTAGCATCGATGCCCAAGACCGAGTTTTGCAGTTGTTAAAGAGTCAGGAACCGAAAGACCCTAATGTCGAAGCCAGAGCAGAGCTAAAACGTTTGCGTACCCAGTTATCTGAGGCAAACCAAGATATTAAGCGTGCTGCTACAAACCTCGTTTCACCTGATCAGATGCTGAGCTTGTTAAGATCGGTATTAGCCAGCGAACAAGGTATTTCGCTTGTGAGCGCAAAGAGCCTACCTGTCGTAGCAAAACAGTTAAATGAAAAGCCTGTTGATGCTGATAAAGATACTAAATCTGGGGGACCAGAAGCTGTAATTTTTATTCATCCATTTGAATTAGAGCTGGAAGGGACTTATCAGGGTTTATATGACTATTTGCAGAAAATAGAACAGCTGGATGGTGTGTTCTTTTGGGATACTTTGGAATACAAAGTTGACGAGTATCCTTCTGCAAAAGTGAAGATCAAAGTTCATACCTTAAGCTCTGAAGCGGGGTGGTTAGGTGCCTAAATTAGTCATTTTATTAATAACATTGCTTGGCAGTAGTTCGATTTATGCCGAGCGCTTACCTGCCGATCCAACAAAGCCTTTGGCTTCTCATGTTGCTATCGGTGACATTAAAAAACCTGAGCAGGGGTATGTGCTCAGTTCTTTGATTGTTGGAAAGCGAACTCCCTCTGCGATTATTAATGGTCAGCGTGTGCAGCAGGGTGATCTGGTTGATGGTGCCGAAGTTGTCGAAATCAGCCGTACAGGAGTTAAGTTGAACACTGGAAGTGAATATCAGATGATCTCTTTAGCTGAACGAAAAGGCTTCAGCAAAGTTAAGAGTGGGAAATAGGCTAGAAAAAATGATGAAACGTATTTTCAATGCTCTTGCGATGGGCAGTGTTCTTGTCTTAAGCGGTTGTCAGACACTTCCGCCTGTTGCTGGCACGACCACTAAACAAGTGGGTGAATCCGCGATTGAAGAAGCAATTGAAGAGAATAAAAAAGCGGTTACTGCAGCACCCCCGCCACCATCTCTTGTTCCAGCGCTTTTACCGCCTCTTAACTTACAAAATAGTCAGGCTTCAAGCGAAGAGCGTTTTGATATTACAGCTGAGGCTTTACCAGCTAAAGATTTTTTTATGGGGCTGGTGCAAGGTACACCTTATAACATGATCGTTCATGAAGCGGTTGGTGGTAGCATCTCGCTTGAATTAAAAAATGTAAGTGTTGCTGAAGTTATGCAAGCTGTTCAGCGTGTCTACGGTTATGAATTCGAACGTACGGGTAACTTATATCAAGTGTTGCCTGCTTCCCTACAAACTGAACTGTTCCAGATTAACTACTTAGACATTCAGCGTGATGGCACATCTGATACTCAGGTGAGTGCAGGTTCTGTCAGTACTTCAGGTGAAAACTCCAGTTCTGAGGAAGTTATTGGTACCCGTATTAGTACGAAAACGTCGACAAATTTCTGGGGTAATCTAAAAAGTACACTAGAGACTATCGTTGCCGGTGAAGGCCGCAAGGTTGTGGTAACCCCGCAGACGGGTGTTGTGGTAGTGCGTGCTTTACCTAGCGAGCTATCTACAGTACGTGAATATCTTGCTCAGGCTGAATTGATCCTGCATCGTCAGGTAGTGATTGAAGCGAAAATATTAGAAGTAACCCTTAATAATGGTTTCCAAGCGGGTGTTAATTGGTCCGTATTAGGTAAACCGGGGCAAGGAAATACTGCTCTGTTTAGCCAGTCTTCTGTTGGTCTAAATAATGATGATGGTATTGGTGGTATCTTCAAAGCTGATCTGAGCATTGGTGATTTTACCGCTGTAATTGAGTTGTTGGGTAGTCAGGGTGATGTACAGGTACTGTCGAGCCCGCGTGTATCGACTGTCAACAACCAGAAAGCTGTGATCAAAGTGGGCACTGATGAATTTTTTGTAACTGAAGTTGAAAATACGACAACGACAGGTACGAGTACAACATCGTCACCGAGTATTGAGCTGACACCTTTCTTCTCTGGTATTGCGTTGGATGTAACACCGCAAATCAGTGCCAGTGGTGATATCGTTTTACATATTCACCCAACCGTTTCGGAAGTGGTAGATCAGCAGAAACAGATCAGCGTGGGTACAGATGATTTCAATATCCCATTGGCTCTAAGCTCTATACGTGAGTCGGACAGTATTGTCCGTGCAGAGAGTGGTCAGGTGATCGTAATTGGCGGTTTGATGAAGTCTACTGACAGTGATCTACGTGCTAAAACGCCAGGTTTAGGTGATCTTCCAGGTGTTGGTAACTTGTTTAAGCAAAAACGCCAAGCAGGTAGTAAAACTGAACTTGTGATTATGTTGCGGCCTGTATTAGCAAACCACGATAATTTGCAGAATGAGCTTCAGCGCAGTTTGCGATCTTTCCAGAGCCTGCAATCTACACCAGCAATGTAATAGGAGTGCTGGATGTACACTGAACATTTTGGTCTGAGTGAACTGCCGTTCACTCTGACGCCAAACACGCATTTCTTTTTAAATATGCCAACGCATCATGAAGCGTTGAACTTGATTATGATCGCCCTTGCCGGGGGGGATGGCTTTGTCAAAGTGGTTGGCGAAGTTGGTACAGGCAAAACTCTGCTTTGCCGTAAGCTACTGAATGCGTTAGAAGGTGACGAATATGTCACGGCTTATATTCCCAATCCTTATCTAAGCCCCGATGAATTCCGTAAGAGCTTTGCTCAAGAGATTGGTTTAGATGTCTCTGGAGTAGAGCACTTTGATCTGTTGAATGCGATTAACCATAAATTGATCGAACTTGCTCAAGCAGGTCGTAAAGTTGTGTTATTGGTCGATGAAGCGCAAGCCATTCCAGAAGAAACTATTGAAGCATTACGCTTACTAACAAATCTAGAGACAGAATCTGCAAAGTTGTTTCAGGTGGTGTTATTTGGTCAGCCGGAGCTGGATGAACTCTTAGGGAAAAAGTCTTTACGGCAGTTGTTGCAGCGTATCACTTTCAGTTATGAGCTTAGCCACTTAGATAACGAAGCTGTTGAACATTATATTGACCAGCGTGTTCAACGTGCAGGTTTTCAGGGGATGTCTCTGTTTAAGCGTGATGCGGCGAAGAAAATTGCTCAAGCTTCGGGTGGCACTCCGCGTTTGATCAATATTTTGAGTCATAAATCACTGATGGCCGCCTACGGTAAAGGTGACCTTAAAGTTGATGGCAGTCATGTTTCCAGGGCGATTGATGATACCCAGGGGATCTCAATCCCGAAAAGCTCACAGCCGTTAGTCTGGGGGCTTGTCGGTTTGCTGTTTGCGGCAACGGCTACTTTTGTTTACTTGGGTGTTAACTCGTGAGCTTAGTTAACGATATGCTTAGGGATCTGGAGCAACGTAATGAACGTCCTGCCAGTGCTCTAGGTAATCAGTCGAGTGTTAAGGCTGCTCAATTTGTTGAGGCGGATAAGCCCAATAACTTGCCGCGATTATTTTTATGGGTAATCGGGGTGAGTGCGTTGTTAATGACTGCTTGGCTGCTTTGGCAAGATCAGTCTTCGTCACCTGCGGTTGTTAATAATGACGTTCAATCAGCCCCACCTGTTGAAAAAACAACTGATCAGCCCGTTATTCAAGAGGTTAAGCCAGCTCCAACAGGACCTGCGATTGCAGAGCCCAAAGTAGAACCTATTGAGCCGAGTCGAGCTGTTATAACTGAGATCAAGTGGGCTGGAACGGACCAAGGTGGAGATCTTGTCGTTCGTCTAGATGGCGCAGCTGATGTCCAAGTGGTCAGCCAAAATGAAAATGTCATCGTTATCGCTTTTGATGATGCGATTTTACAAACAGCAGTACCTCGTATCAGTAATCACTTAGTAAAACGAGTGGACCTTAATACCGAACCTGATCGTGCTTTGCTTACAGTCACAACTAAGCTTGATAGTCAGTTTGCTTTCCGGGTCCAACAAGCGCCGACAACGCTTATTTTGGGTGTGATTGCTAAAGAGCCAAGTGTTAAGCCGGTAGAAAGTGTTGTTGTGACAGAAGTGGTTTCTGAAAAGAGTAATTCTGAAGAACAGCCTGACGCAACTGAACAAGTAAAAGAGGTCGTTCAAAAGCCTAACGGAATTAAGTCGGGAGAAGAGTTACAAGTTGCGCATCCAAACGATGCAATGGTTGAAAAGACTCGACCAAGTAAACCTGTCACTAAAGCAACGGCTAAACTTTCGGATCAGCAGTCAGCTGATCGGGCTAGACGTCTAATAAATCAAGGCAAGTTGGCTGATGCAGAAACTTTATTATTGAAAAGTATAGTTGGGCAATCATCCAAATCTTTGGCATCGAGACGTTTATTAGCGACGCTTTATTTGTCGACTAATAATCAATCCAAAGCTGAGCGCCTATTGTCTGATAGTCTGGCGCTGTACCCAACAGATGTCGCTTTGCGTAAACTTCAGGCTCGTATTTGGCTAACCTCAGGTCAGCAGGCTCAGGCGGTTTCCTTACTGGAAAAAGATAAGCCTGCGATGAAGCAAGATGCTGAGTTCTATGAATTATTGGCGAGTGCATACCAGCAGGACGGTAATTTCACAAAAGCAGCTCAAAATTACTATCAGCTTTTACAATTTAATAATCAGGTTCCTCGTTGGTGGGTTGGATTGGGGTATGCGTTTGAGCAGTCTCAGCGTTTCCAAGATGCACGTAATGCATATCGAAGTGCAATGCAGATTCCGTCGATCGATAGTAGTTTGAAACAATATGCACAGCAGCGTATTCAAGCGCTGACTGGGCGCTAGGAGGAAGGGGCTGCATGGCTGCACCTAAAATGAAAATCCGAATTGGTGACTTGCTAGTTCAAAATGGTGTTATTACCGAACCACAGTTGATGGAAGCTTTAGGCCGCCAAAAAGAAACGCGTCAAAAGCTGGGTAAGACGCTGGTTACCATGGGATATGTGCAGGAACAGCAGTTCCTAGAATTCCTGTCACAGCAGCTTAACATTCCTCTGGTTGACCTAACCCATTACTCCTTTAATCAAGAAGATGTGCTGCGCCTTCCGGAAACTCAGGCTCGTCGATTTCGCGCCCTCGTATTAAAAGAAGACGTCGATCACTTCTTGGTCGGTATGTCTGATCCTATGGACATCTTCGCGTTTGACGAGCTGCAGCGCGCCCTGCCTAAACCTATTGAACAGGCGGTGGTTTCAGAGGCTCAGTTATTACAGTCCATGGACCTTCTCTATCGTAAAACGAGCGATATTGAAGACCTTGCTGATCAGCTAAACGAAGAGATCGCTGATGATGCCTTCGATCTTGCTGCGCTTACCGCAACCGATGAAGTAGATGTTCCGGTTGTTAAACTACTTAAAAGCCTATTTGAAGATGCCGTACAGGTTGGTGCTTCCGATATCCATATTGAGCCGGATGAAAGCGTATTACGTATTCGTCAGCGAGTTGATGGTGTGTTGCATGAGCACGTAATGAAAGAGAAACGTATCTCTTCTGCATTAGTACTCAGATTAAAGCTAATGGCGTCTCTGAATATTTCGGAGAAGCGCCTACCGCAAGATGGTCGCTTTAACATCAATGTTTCTGGTCATAGTGTTGATGTTCGTATGTCTACTTTACCAATTCAGTTTGGTGAGTCGGTAGTAATGCGTCTACTTGACCAATCGGGCGGAATTATCGGTTTAGATAAGGTTGGCTTGCCTGATCACATGTTGCCACGTTTACGTAAGATGATTAATGAACCTCATGGCATCTTACTAGTAACAGGTCCTACAGGTAGTGGTAAGACAACCACTTTGTATGGCGCATTGAATGAATTAAACAGTCATCAGAAAAAGATCATTACCGTAGAAGATCCGGTCGAGTACCGTCTACCACGTATTAATCAGGTTCAGGTACAGCCGAATATTGGTTTGGATTTCTCCACTGTATTACGTGCAACCTTGCGTCAGGACCCTGACATTCTTCTGGTAGGTGAGATTCGAGATAAAGAGACCGCAGAGATTGCATTGCGAGCGGCGATGACAGGTCACTTTGTACTGTCGACCTTACACACTAATGATGCCGTATCCAGTGCCATGCGTTTGACAGATATTGGGATTGAAGGCTATCTAGCTGCATCTGCGTTAAATGGCATTCTAGCGCAGCGCTTGGTGCGTAAAATCTGTGAAAACTGTAGCCAACATTATGATCCAACTGGTCAAGAGCAATTATGGCTGAACGAGCGTCAGGAAGAGCTTGGTTTGGATGATATCGAACTGAAAAAAGGCCGCGGTTGTACCTACTGTAACAATACGGGTTACAAGGGCCGAACCGGTATTTTTGAGCTGTTAGAGATCAATGATGCTATGGCGGATGCATTAAGACGTGATGACAGTGCAGCGTTCACTGTGGCAGCGAAAACAGATCCGCACTATAAACCTCTCGTTTATAGCGCATTAGATCTGGCGATAGCGGGTGTTACTTCCCTCGAGGAAGTATTCCGTGTGACAGAACAGTTGGATGAATCGATGTATCTTGATGCACCATCTGTGGAAGAAGCACCAGCACAACCTAGTTCCGGTTTTGAACTGGAATAAGCGAACGAGATAAATCTATGGCGATTTACAGTTATCGAGGACGAAACCGCGAAGGTGTTGAAGTGAATGGCCAGCTTGAAGCTGGTACATCGGCTTTGGCTGCATCGCAGTTAAGTGCCGATGGTATCATCCCAATTACGATTAAAGTCGCTGAAAAGGTCGTTGAGAAAAAGGGTAGTAAAGAGGTCCAGATCAAACTATTCCAGAAGATCTCTCTGGATGAATTGATCATGTTTAGTCGGCAGATGTACAGCCTAACTAAAGCTGGTGTACCGATTACCCGAGCAATGCGTGGTTTGGCCAATACAGTAACAAACCCTTTGCTGACAGAAACACTTTCGCAGTTGGCGGATGATCTTGAAAAGGGTCATGCACTGTCTTCGGCCTTAGCCAAACACCCTAAGGTCTTTAATGAACTGTATATCAGCATGATCCACGTAGGTGAAAATACCGGTCAGTTGGATGATGCATTTAGACAGATGGCTGCTTACTTAGAGTTAGAGAGGCAGACCGTAAAAAACATTAAACAAGCAACTCGCTATCCGCTGTTTGTCTTGATTGCTATCTCTGCTGCTGTTGCCATTATTAATATCTTTGTAATCCCTGCTTTTAAATCGGTATTTGAAAGTTTTGGTGGGGAGATTCCCTGGCAGACACAAGCATTAATTACGCTCTCTGATTTTACGGTGGATTGGTGGTACGCCATTCTGATCGGCATTGTTTTGAGTGTATTTGCTTTCTATCGGTGGAAGAAAACAGACAAAGGCCACATGACGTGGGATCGAAGAAAACTGAAGTTTCCCATTGTCGGGCCGATATTCTACAGAGTGATCCTCGGTAGGTTCTCTCGTACTTTCAGTATCGTATTGAAAGCAGGTGTGCCTATAGAGCAAGGTTTATCGATTGTTGCTAACGCTGTTGGCAATCGCCATATAGGTAAGAAAGTTGCCGGTATGCGTCAGGGGATTGAACGAGGTGAGTCGTTTACTCAAACTGCTCATCAGACAGAAATGTTTAGCCCTCTAGTGATGCAGATGTTGGCGGTCGGTGAAGAAACCGGTCGAGTCGATCAGATGTTGGAAGAGGCCGCTGGTTTTTACGAACAGGAAGTTGAGTACGATCTGAAGAACTTAACCAGTGCGATTGAGCCTATCTTGATTATCGCTATAGGGGCTATGGTATTGGTGCTGGCATTAGGCGTGTTCCTGCCATTGTGGGAGTTAAGTACTACCATTAATGGTTAGGGAGGATAAAAGTTGCAACGGAGATGTAGTGGTTTTTCGCTATTGGAACTAACGGTTTCAATTTTTATCATAACGGTGTTGATGGCATTTGCGCTGCACCGATTGGAGTTACTGATAGAAGATGTCGAGCGAGTTTCATTTGAAGGGAGTCGCGATAATATTCAGGCGCAGATAACGCTAAACGTCGCCTACTGGTTTGCCGAGCAACAGGTTGTTTCTCCAGATGATATTGCTCAACAAAATCCGGTAGATTTGATACAGCATAAGCCATCGAATTATGCTGGAGAGCTTACTTTTGGTGAGTTGCAAAACGCGCAAGGCGAACATTGGTATTTTGTGACCGATAAGCGTTGGTTGGTCTATAAGGCTAAACGCATAGACAACTTAGAAAACGAATTTATGCAGACTGATTTGATCCCTTTTAGGGTTGAGGTGAGTTTGCAGAATAGTAAAGCGGACAAAGGTTTGGCAACAGAAGCAAAGCTAAAGCCGTTATATAAATTTTATTGGCAAGCAGATTAGCTATACAACTGTGAGCTAATTTGTTAAAAATCAAATAATTGCAAACTTAAACCCAGGGGCAAAGAGTTCCATGAAAAAGCAAGCTGGTTTTACAATCATTGAATTAGTCGTAGTGATTGCTCTGTTGGGCATCTTGGCGGCAGTAGCACTACCACGTTTTATTAATGTAACGGATGATGCGCACAATGCGGCTGTTAAAGGGGCTGCTGGTGGTTTTGCTGCAGGTGTGGCATTGGCTAAAGCAAAAGCTGTAGTGGAAAATACTGCTTCTGGTGGTAGTATTCAATTGGACGGTTCGGCTTCTGTAGCTGTAAATAGCTTTGGCTATCCAACAGGGGCCTCTGGTGCTGGTGCAACTATAGATACAGATGCTGAATGTATAGCTGTATGGGATAACGTACTCCAAGGTAGTCGACCAGTTGCTTCTACAGCAATAGCGGCAGGTGTTGATTATGACGCAGCTCAGGTTGATACAAGCACTTGTACGTTTACTTATCGTCAAGATGCGCCATCTGGCGCTAGTCGTTTGATTACTTATGAGGCTGATTCTGGAAATGTAACTGTTGCTGGTGCAGACGAGTAAATAGTTATCCCCTATGAGCAGTACCGGTCCTGATCTATCTAGGCAATGCTGCTCTAAATCTCGCCAGCGTGGTTTTACGCTGGTTGAGATTATCGTTGTTATTATCCTGCTGGGTATTCTCTCGGCTGTTGCTATCCCCCGAATTGGCAATGTTGCTCGTTACGATGAACTTGCTCTTCGTAGTGCGATCATGGGTTCGTTACGTTTAGCACAAAAAGCTGCTTTAGCGCAGCATGCTTCCTCTGTGTACTGGGTTTTAGAACGCTCTTCTAATACCACGTGGCAGATCTCTTTGCTGATTGACTCTGATACTTCAGATGCGACACCGCCTACCAGTATTACCCCTTCTCAGCTCAATGCTGAGATCACAGCGGATACCGTTTTATCCTACACTGCCTCCCTCATATCGGGCTCAGAATCAGGTAATTTATCGTCTGGGCAAAATCTGGTGGTGATGTATAACCAACTGGGCGATATGATTCGTGTTGATAACAATGTTGTTTTGAGTTCGGCTGCGAGTTTTCCTGACGACAGCCAAGAGGTTGATAGCAGTCTGCAATTTACCGATGACAATGGCGACTACTGCCTTTCATTGACAGGGTATACCTATGAAACGACCTGTCGCTGAGCGAGGCTTCTCGTTAGTTGAGGTGGTTATCACTATTGTGATTATCGCGATCGCCCTGACGGCCGCTATTGCGGGTTGGGGCACCATTGCCCGTCATAGTTCTGATGTCATGTGGCAAACCAAAGTGTCTTATCTTGGACAGGCTTATCTTGAAGAAATTTTGTCACGCCGATACGATGAGCTTACCCCTTTAGGTGGCAGCCCACCTTGTGGCCCTTGTACACCCGAAGCTCAATTTGGCGTGAATGCAGGTGCGCCAATTACCAGTAAAGATGGTGAATCTCGGGAAGAGTTTGATGATGTCGATGACTATCATGGCTTAACAGAGAGCGCGGTCGGTTTATTCAATGCGCTTGTAACGCCTGGCGGCATTCAGTCTTACGAAGGTTATGAAGTCTCTGTTCAGGTAACTTATGTCGGCAGCACCTATTTCTCAGGTTCTGACTCTGAGTTGGTTAAACAAGTCATCGTCACCGTTACGCCTCCGGCCAACACTGGACAGAGTCCCGTCGTGTTCAGTGCTTTGCGGGGTAATTACTGATGCGTCGTCAAAGCGGCTTTACACTGGTTGAATTAATTGTCGTGATTACCTTGTTGGGGATCATCTCTCTGGTAACCGTAGGTTTTATCACATCAACTATGCAAGGTTATGCGGATTTAACCCGCCGTGATCAGCTTTCATCTGCAGCTCGAGTTGCGGTTGAGCGTATGGCACGTGAGATCAGAAATGCACTGCCTAATAGTATCCGTGTCGGTGATTCAGGGAATTGCTTAGAGTTTATTCCTGCTTTGGCGGCCTCTCGATATATCTCTGTGCCGCTAACGGCTATTTCGGTATCGTCAGCATTTAGTTCGGTACCGTTTGCAACATCACCTGATCTTGGCCGTGTGGCTGTATACCCGATAGATACCAATACAGTAGATGAACCTGCTAGACCTGCAGGGCAAAACCCAATCTACGATCTGGATAGTTGGTCGATTATCTCCCCTACGATCAGCGCCAGCAGTGCATTGGCGTCAGGATCAGGCACCGTGGATGTTTTATTAACCTCTACCCACCGTTTCCCCGCAGACTCACCTTCAAAACGTTACTTTATCGTCGATGAACCAGTCAGCTTTTGTGTCGTCGGCAGTGATCTCTATCGTTTTCAGGGGGTAAGCGGCAGTGCATACACTTATGCGATTACCCAGCCTACGGGCGCTACTTTATTTGCGAATCTAGCAGAGCCACAGGAAGCGCTGTTGGCAAGTGATGTTGTGAGTCCTACGGGTAATGACGCCTTTACTTACAGTGAAGCGACATTACTGCGAAATGGTATTGTCCTGTTTGATCTGTTTGTAGAGGATCAGGTACTAACCAGCAGGGATGTAACGCAGGAAAGTATCCGAGTTCAATTTGAGGTGCAGGTGAGAAATGTCCCATAAACTGCCTGTTGTTGCGTTGAGATCTAAACAGCGTGGGCTGGGTCTTATCTCGGCTATCTTCGTGATCACCGTGTTAGCGGTCATCATTGCCGGTATGAGCCGTTTCTTTGCGCTTAGCCAAGATGTGACTGCTCAAGAATTTCTTGGCGCTAGGGCGATTACAGCAGCACAAACGGGGATCGAGCTAGAACTAACCTGTTTAGGTAACGGCGCATCTGGCTGCGTTGCTTCGGCAGCAGTTGGGAGCCCTCCCGCACTAGTTGATTATTGGCCAGGGCCTGCCGCCAGTGATACCTTTGATATCAGCGGTCTTCAAGGGTGTCGATCGGAAGTGTTTTATCGGACAGTGACATCACCAGAAGGTGATTTCTGGACTATCGATAGCACGGGCTACTGTGGTGGTACTGGCTTGGATGGTGCTTCGAGGAAGGTCGTGATCAGAGCTGCGCAATAAAGAGCAGCTCCGGTAAAGCAAAGCTTAGATACCGTACTCGTCGCGGTATTTACGAATCGCTTCAAGTTCAGTCACCATATCGCCTTTTTCAGTCAAGTAATCGATCAAATCACCAAGGCTTACAATGCTGATAACAGGCATGTTGTAGTCGCGTTCTACTTCCTGAATCGCAGATAGCTCGCCTTTACCTTTCTCTTGACGGTTAAGGGCAATTACAACGCCAGCAGGTTTTGCACCAGCTTGATCGATAATTTCCATTACTTCACGAATCGCTGTGCCCGCTGTGATTACATCATCGATGATCATCACGCCGCCTTCTAGAGGCGCTCCAACTAAGCTGCCGCCTTCACCGTGAGTTTTTGCTTCTTTACGGTTGAATACGTAAGGAACGTCATCACCGTGCTGATCAGATAGTGCTACCGCTGTAGTCGCTGCTAGCGGGATGCCTTTGTACGCAGGGCCAAGCAGTACGTCATAGTTAACGCCAGAGTCTTTGATCGCTTGAGCGTAAAAGCGGCCAAGCTTAGCTAGCGCAGTACCTGTGTTGAAAAGGCCGGCATTGAAAAAGTAAGGGCTAGTACGGCCAGATTTAAGCGTGAACTCGCCAAAACGTAGTACGTTCTGTTCGATTGCAAACTCAATAAACTCGCGCTGGTAATCCTGCATGGCAAACTCCGCTGGAAAAGGGGTAAAAATTTTGCGGCTATTCTACCAGCCGAAGCCCTGAGTCTCCATTGTTCAACGAACACTCAAAAAATTTCAATTTGCTTAACTTCCCTATACAATTCGAGCAATCGCTAAAAATAATAGATAAGTCTGATAACGGACAGGAACACCTTCTATGCGCGTCATCACATTCAATGCTCAAGGTATTGAACAAGCTACTGAAAACGGTTTTTTTGACTGGATGGTCCGTCAAGATGCTGATGTTGTTTGCTTGCAGGATCTGCGGGCGAAAGAGTATCAGCTTGATGACGAGCGCTATCACCCCGAAGGTTATCACTCATACTTCTTCGATGCTTGGGAAGATGGTTACAGCGGAGTAGCTATCTACAGCCGTACTATACCTAAAGCGATCATGACTGGTTTGGGTTTTGAGTTGTGTGATCAGCACGGCCGTTTTATCCAAGCGGACTTTGATGATGTTAGCGTTGGCTCGTTCTGCTTACCTTCTGGCTTGAAAGGTGAAGAAGCGCAGCAGGAGAAAGAAGCGTTTATGGTCGACTTTATCGGTCACCTAAATAAAACTCTGCGTAAACGTAGAGAGTTTATCTTCTGTGGCACAACCAACATTGCGCACAAGCCGGTAGATCTAAGTAACTGGTACGCTAATCAGAGTGTTTCTGGCTTCCTACCGCAAGAGCGTGAGTGGATGGCTGAGATCTTTGATGAGATGGGTTATATCGATGCTTTCCGTCAGATCAACAAAGCAGAACGTCAATTCAGCTGGTGGCCTGATTACAACCGTGCCCGTAAGCTGAACGAAGGTGCACGCTTGGATTATCAGATCACCTCAGCTAGCCTTCGTAAGACGGTTAAAAATGCGCAGATCTATCGTGATCAGATGTTCAGTGAACACGCGCCAATCATCATCGATTACGATTTTGATTAAGACGATTTAGAAAACAAAAAAGGAGCCGATAGGCTCCTTTTTTAATGGCTGAGGGTTTATTCAGCCAAAGCTTTTTGCTGCAGATCGATCAGCTCAGAGATACCTTTGCGTGCTAGATCTAACATCGCGTTCAGCTCTTCTTGAGTATAAGGCGCGCCTTCGGCAGTACCTTGTACTTCGATAAAGCCGCCGTCGCCAGTCATAATCACGTTCATATCGGTTTCAGCTTTGCTGTCTTCAGCATAATCCAAGTCTAGAACAGGCTCGCCTTCATAGATGCCTACAGACACTGCAGCGATCTTCTGCACCATAGGGTCGCCTTTCATAGCGCCGTTCTTATCTTGCTTAAGTACGTTGATCGCATCTTGAAGGGCAACATAAGCACCTGTGATAGACGCTGTACGGGTACCGCCATCTGCCTGTAGAACGTCACAGTCTAGGGTGATTGTGTTTTCGCCTAGCTTTTTAAGATTAAGCGCAGCACGAAGAGAACGACCGATTAGACGTTGGATCTCTACAGTACGACCGCCTTGTTTACCTTTAGCCGCTTCACGACCGTTACGAGACGTCGTAGAGCGAGGCAGCATGCCGTATTCAGCAGTAATCCAGCCTTGGCCAGAACCGCGCAAGAAACGAGGTACACCGCGTTCTACAGTTGCAGTACAAAGCACCTTTGTATTACCAAACTCAACTAAAACGGAGCCTTCAGCGTGCATAGTAAAGTTACGAGTGATCTTAACTTCACGCATCTGATCATTTTCACGTCCGCTTGGGCGGTGCTTTTTAATACCAAGAGTTTGCAGCTGTTCTGAAATAGATGAACTCATGCCTGTCCTTTATCAATATTCTGGTCTGCCATAGCGTGGCACTGCCGAGCTAGGCTGTTACAATGCGAATTAATGATGCATTTTAATCGAGAATGAACAATATGACACGTAGCATGACAGCTTTTGCTCGACAGGAAGCCGAGCACGAATGGGGATCTCTAAGTTGGGAGATCCGTTCCGTTAACCATCGTTATCTGGAACCTCACCTGCGTTTGCCGGAAAACCTAAAAGAGCTAGAAGGTTTTCTACGTGAGCAGCTACGTAAAAATCTAAGCCGCGGTAAAGTTGAATGTACCCTGCGCTTCAACCCAGAAGCGAAAGAACAGCAGCTGGTGGTTAACCCTGCCTACGCGCAAGAAGTTGTGCAAGCAGCTGAACAGATCCAAGGTATGCTGAAAGAGCACCAAGCACTTGATCCACTAGAACTACTGCGCTGGCCTGGCGTACTACAAGACACCAAATTAGATATGGACCTTGTAAAAAAATCCGCGAAAGATCTTTTTGGTGCAGCACTTGACGACCTAATCGAAGGCCGCGGCCGCGAAGGTGTTGAACTCGCTACACTGATCAACCAGCGTCTAGATGCAATCAGTGAAATCGTTAAAGAAGTTCGCGAAAAAATGCCGCAGATTCTGCAAAACCAGCGCGATAACCTACATCAACGTTTAGCTGAACTAAAAGTAGAGTTAGATGAAGGCCGCGTTGAACAAGAGATCGCGCTTCTGGCACAAAAAGCCGACGTCGATGAAGAGATGGATCGCCTAGATACGCATGTCCAAGAAGTGCGTCGTGTCCTAAAACAAAAAGGCCCGATCGGCCGCCGTTTAGACTTCCTAATGCAGGAGCTAAACCGCGAAGCGAATACACTGTCTTCGAAATCGATTGTTGCTAGTACTACACAGTGTGCAGTGGAGCTGAAAGTACTGATCGAACAGATGCGTGAGCAGATCCAGAATATCGAGTGATTTGCTTGATCTATGCTTAAAAGAGAAGGAGGCGTGAGCCTCCTTTTTTATTGTCTGCTGTTCGTGCAGGTGGCTGGTTAATCTGTGCTTATAAAAAATATTTCAACTGCACCCATTTATTATTTCTTATAGTGGTCGATACCTTCTGGACAGATTAATCATCAGGATTAGATGAAATGAAGATCGATTCGGCCGGTATCTCCTCTTTGGCTAGCAATCAGCTTTCTAGTAGTAAGCTGAGTTTTGAAGATAAAAAATTGGATGATGAAAGCATCCAAGGCCAGAGCGGTCGAATAAAAAGTAGCGACGGTGGGGTCGAGAACCGCCTTAATAGTGTGGTTAATCAGATTAACACGATTGATCTGACCCAAGCTGCAACCGATGCAGCTGCTAAGGACGCTGAAGATAGCCGTATCTACCACGGTAACGATCGCATTATCATGATGGAAAAATCAGAGAAAACTGAGCGTATGGATGCGGTTTTGAATCGCTTGGATACCGAACAGCAACAGACTCTTATTGATTCTAATATCTTAGCTGAAGACAATTTTCTCGCCTTAGCTGAGCAGCTCAGTGACGATGAATTGACTGAGCTGACTAATGTCGTCAAAGGTTTACAAACCTTACCTAAGTTAAATAATTTTCCTTCTCTTGATATTGCTGGATTTCATGCAGCTACAGGGTTGGTCGATACTCTGACATCTTTAGATGAAGGTATACGTAGCCAAGTATTGGAGCAAGCCAATATTCATGCTGACAAGGTTGCGCACTATGACGGTAATGAGGTCTATCTGCCCGATGGGCAGCTGTTTAACGGCAATAACTCGAGTACGGCGAATGACTTACATAATTTTGTCAGTGCGGTAAATCAGAGTGAGGATGTTGCTACCATGCTTGATGGTATGGCAGCGTTCTCTGAAAGCCAGCAATATGATTTGTTAGATATTCTGGGGGCTGATGTCGAATTGGGTAGTCGATTAATGGTGTCGCTTGAGGAGAGAAGTACTAAATCTCAAGATGCCATGTTGAATATGCTGTCTGAGGTTGCGCGGAGTGCTCAAGGTTATGTGCCTGAGATGGCACCGTTGGGTGCGACAGGTAATGTGTCGGCTGTTTTAGATCATGATAACAACAGTGGCCGAGTTGTTTGGGGCATGATTGAGGATGCTGTTTCACTGATGGAGAATTATGAGTTCAGTGATGAAC
Organism: Neptuniibacter sp. SY11_33; assembly: GCF_047778025.1. Classification (GTDB taxonomy): domain Bacteria; phylum Pseudomonadota; class Gammaproteobacteria; order Pseudomonadales; family Balneatricaceae; genus Neptuniibacter. The sequence goes on along the minus strand of NZ_CP180543.1, from coordinate 3,620,603 downwards.
AATTGCAGAAAATGGGCGAACAGTTGGCTCATATGTCTCGAAATGATCAACGCGCTTACCTCTCGATAACCACGGTAGGTTTAGAGCACTTAGTAGGTGTTGAGGAAGGTAAGCAAATAGATTTGGCAGATAATCAAGCCGCTTTTGAAACCATTGAGTCGCTACAAAATAACGCCAGTGTCCGTGATGAAGTCTTTAAGGCGCGGATGGGAGAGGAAACTATTAGCGATGGTAGACGTTTTTATGCTCTTAAACAGGAGGGCGAAAGCGTTCGTGATCAAGCCGCTATGATTGAGTTATTGGCAACAGATGCTTGGATGAATCAAGACAATAGTGCTGCCGATATTAGTGTATCTTCGACTAAGCTTGCGAACGCGTTGGGTGAGCTTGGAGGTGAACAGCGGGATCAGTTAGTTGGTCAGTTGAATGGCTTGAATGTAGGCGACGTCCCGTTAAGCCAACGTGCCTTATCCGAGTTAAAAGAGACTAATCAAGGATTGATTGATCGTCTTGATACCTTGATTGAAGTAGACAGCGTTGAAGCGTTGCTCGACACGGAAGCGTTAGTAAAGACTGAACAGGAAGATGACTTTTGGCGTGTTACCGCCCTTGCTGAAGATCAGGTAGATCCATTGCTTGAATTGCTTCAGAGCAGCGGTGCCGATGTTAGAGAGCAGATCGTTGCAGGTCTCGCTGTTGAAGCTTCTAGAGTAGATAACGGTGAATTGAGTGCGGAGGATGGCGAGAAAAGCGTTGAAGATCTAATCAGCTTCTTTACTAATGAAGAAACGACGGAAACGGATCAGCAGCGCTATCTCGGTCGTTTGCAGTAATAAACTCAGTGCTCATGAGCGTTGAGTAAAGAAAAAGGCCGCATTCGCGGCCTTTTATCTTTCTAAAATGGATAAGTCTATTTAAGTCGACTCTTTAGACGGCGTTTCTTTTTGCGCTACTTGCTGTGCTTTAGGTGCATCAATTCGTGCTAAGTAATTCTTAAGTTGTTTTTCAAACGCTGATTTTTTCTTGCCGGTAAGGGATATCGCAATCGGGATTTTTGCTTTCATTGCATTCACCGGGCGGCCATTCTTATGCAGTTCAAAATGTAGGTGTGCACCTGTCGAGCGGCCTGTATTACCAGATAGAGCGATCTTTTGACCGCGTTTAACTCGTTGGCCTTTAACTACATAAGATCTATGTAGGTGAAGGTAACGGGTTTTGTAGCTCTGGCCGTGTTTGATCTCGATGTACAGACCAGCATATTTGTGGCGAACCACACGGGTTACTATACCATCACCGGTGGTTACTACTGGCGTGCCGATTCGCATGGCGAAGTCGGTGCCGTTGTGTGGGCGAATAAGGCCGGTAACTGGATGACGACGTCTTGGATTGAAGTTGGAAGATAGGCGGTATTTACCGTTAAACGGATAGCGCTGGAAGGCTTTCTCTAGGTTACGGCCTTTTTCGTCGTAGTAGTTATCTTCAAATAGGAATGCGCTGATGTTGTGGCGGTTCTTGATACGGATCGCCTCAACTTTTGTATTGCCGGTTGCTTCGCCATCAACATATTGGCGCGAAACGAGCACTTCAAACTTATCACCACGTTGGATATCACGGCGGAAGTCGACACGTTGTTTGAGTACTTGGGTAATTGATTGTGCTTCAGCCTGAGTCAGACCCGCTTTTTTACCGGAGCCAGTAAAGCTGTATTGGATCTCGCCGTGGATCAGCTTGTCTTTCCAATCCCCTTCGATACGCACTTCTTCAAATTCGAAGCTGTCGCCTTTGCGGGTATAAACTACTTTATGAGCAAGACTAAATTGCAGCTCGAAACGCTGCAGCTTTTGATTCTGTTTTTCAAAAACTAACGTGTGCCCCGGCATTAGGTTATCCAATGCAAGAACGTTTAAGTCGGTTTCGAGTAGTTGGTACATAGTTTTTTGAGGCAGGTGTAAGCGCTCAAAAATTTTACCTAAGGTATCGCCTTTACGAACGATGTATTGGTAACCGTTGCTGCCGGTATCAGGCACTAGCAGGGTCTCTGCTGCCGGAACTTTATCGAAAGTCCAAGGCGCTTTTAGCTGACGAATGCTAAATTTGGGTTGATCAAAGATCGGAACTTCGGTGTCCACAAGGTGTTCTAGTGATAAAGGTGTGGACGAATGAGGGCGATCGCCGGAGGGTAGGAAAGCCGCCACTAGAAGCATTGCTGCTAAGGCTATAAGTGCGCGCTGGTGGCGCTTAGGTAAAGCTGTTACAAAACCTGCTGAGGCTGAAATCCAGCGCATCAAAGTAAACCGTCGTACAAAGTTTGAGTTATAAGTACATTCGATCATATAGCATTTATCGCTGAAAGGCCCGTATTTCCTCACTATTCGTAGTTTTAAATCGCTTATTTAGCCTGTTTTCATGGTGAAAAGAGGGAAAGATCTTATAATAGCCCTGCAGCAAGACGGTTTGCTGCTTCAATTTGAGTATGAGAATTCACATGGCTAAAGGCACGTTATATGTTGTTTCGGCTCCTTCGGGAGCGGGTAAAACCAGTCTCGTTAAGGCGATGCTAAAACAGGATAATGATATTGTCGTATCAGTATCCCATACCACGCGGGACATGCGTCCGGGTGAAGCAAACGGTGTGGACTACAATTTCGTGTCTATGGATGAGTTCAATCAGATGATTGAAGCCTCTGACTTCCTAGAGTTTGCTGAAGTATTTACCAATAAGTACGGCACCTCTCAGCGTTGGGTTGAGGATCAGTTGGAACAGGGTAAAGATGTGATTCTAGAGATCGATTGGCAGGGTGCACAGCAGATCCGCCGTCTGATGCCTGAATGCCTGTCTATTTTTATTCTGCCACCATCTCGTGAAGCGCTACAGGAACGCCTAACTAACCGTGGGCAGGACAGTGATGATGTGATCAATCTGCGAATGTCTGAAGCGGCTAGCGAAATGAGTCATTACGGCGAGTACGATTACCTTGTGATCAACGATGATTTTGATCAGGCACTGCGTGAGTTGCACGGCGTATTTCTGTCGCAGCGTATGCAGATCGCCCAGCAACAAGAGCGTTGTCGCGAACTGTTGAGTTCTCTATTGTCATAAGCCGCATATGCAGGTAAACTGCGCGGTCTTTTTAATATACCGAATTCTGAGGTTACCCCCATGGCACGAGTTACCGTTGAAGATTGCCTAGAAAACGTAGATAACCGTTTTCAGTTGGTTATGGTTGCTGCTAAGCGCGCACGTCAGCTTGCTACTGGCGGTAAAGAAGCAAAAGTAGAGTGGGAAAACGACAAGCCAACAGTTGTTGCTCTACGTGAAATTGCAGAAGGTCACACTGGCCGCTCAATTTTGGATGAAATCGAACGCGACTAAGCGTTTAGATCATCGCTACATCAAACGCCTCGCTATCATGCGGGGCGTTTGTGTTTATACTTGTTGGTAAATTCGTTAGTAATTCCTTGATTAGGTCTTTTCCTAGCAGAATGAATGCGGCATCATCAGATGTACTGTGCATTTATTTGTTTGTAGCACTGGAGGGGCAATGCCGACCATTGACGCACTTTCTCAACGCCTGAATGATTACCTGGATCTGGAGCAGATTCAGCAGGTGCGTCGTTCCTATTTTTATGCAGAACAGGCCCACGATGGTCAGAAGCGTAAAAGTGGTGAACCTTATGTAACTCACCCCCTTGCCGCTGCAAATATTCTTGCAGAATTGCGTATGGACCATCAGAGCCTGATGGCTGCTATGCTGCACGATGTTATTGAAGATACCGAGATCGCCTACGAAGGAATCGAATCCCAGTTTGGTAAAGCCGTTGCCGATATCGTTGACGGCGTATCTAAACTGACCCACCTAGAGTTTGAAACTAAAGCCGAAGCTCAAGCCAGCAACTTCCAGAAGATGGTGTTGGCGATGGCGGAAGATATCCGCGTCATTTTGGTGAAACTGGCGGACCGACTTCACAATATGCGTACCTTGGGAGCGATGCCAGGGCACAAGCAGCGTCGTATTGCTCGTGAAACACTGGATATCTATGCACCGATTGCCGCGCGCTTAGGTATGCGTGATGTGCAGGTGGAGTTAGAAGATTTGGCATTCCAAGCGCATTACCCAATGCGTGCTAAGCATATCCGTCGAGCAGTGGTTCAAGCGCGTGGTCAGCGTAAAGATGTGATTAGCTCGATTCAGGAAACGATCGAAAAACGCCTCCAGAAAGAGGGCTTGAGCGGTACTGTTACCGGTCGAGAGAAACACCTTTACAGCATCTACTCCAAGATGAAGGCGCAGCGTAAGTCCTTCTCCGAGATCATGGACGTATTTGCTTTCCGTATTGTGACCGACTCGGTTGATGACTGTTACCGTACACTTGGTGCTGTGCATAACTTGTATAAGCCGGTGCATGACCGCTTTAAAGACTATATCGCGATCCCTAAAGCCAATGGTTATCAGTCATTGCACACGGATCTGTTCGGCGCGCGCGATATCACCATCGAGGTACAGATTCGTACCCATGAGATGGATGCAGTAGCCAATCAGGGGATTGCTGAGCATAGCCATTACAAGAACGAAGAAGAATTAGATGCGTCTGATAGCGCATTAGGTAGCTATAAGCGTGCACGTAAATGGGTGCAGGGCTTATTAGAGATGCATCAGAGTGCTGGTAACTCCATGGAGTTTATCGACAGCGTTAAGACCGATCTGTTCCCTGATGAGGTGTATGTCTTTACGCCGCTGGGTAAGATTATGGAACTACCAAGTGGTGCGACAGCGGTCGACTTTGCTTATGCCGTTCATACCGATGTTGGTAATTCTTGCGTCTCTTGCCGGATTAACCGCCGCTTAGCACCGCTATCTCAGCCGTTAGAAAACGGTCAAACTGTTGAAATCATTACTACTCCAAGTGCTCAGCCAAATATGGCATGGCTCAACTTTGTTGTGACAGGTAAAGCGCGTACAGCGATTCGCCACTACCTGAAAAATCAACAGCGGCACGAGTCTGTTGAGCTTGGCCAGCGTTTGTTAAATCAGTTCCTCGCCAATTATGGTGCGACCTTAAACGATATCGACCCGTTTAAGCTGCGTGAGCTGCTTCAAGAAGCTGAATTAGATAGCATGGAAGACTTGCTAGAAGATATCGGCTTGGGTAATCGTATGGCGTATGTAGTTGCGCGTAGGCTACGTCCTGAAGAGGAGCTTCAAGTCTCCGATGACGATGAGACTAATCGTCGCCAGAAGCCGATGTCGATTAAAGGTACAGAGGGTATGGTGCTGCAGTATGCAAAATGCTGTTTACCAATCCCGGGTGACTCGATTATTGGACATATCAGTACCGGTAGAGGTTTAGTCATCCATCAAACTGATTGTCGTAATATCGGTTACCTGCGTGATGACCCAGAGAAATGTATCTATCTGGAATGGTCAGACAACCTAGACGAAGAGTTCAGCGTTAATCTGACCGTTCAGGTTGAGTCCCATCGTGGTATTATTGCCGAGCTAGCTACTACTGCTTCCGGCATAGGTGCGGATGTTGTTGCCATTGATATTAGTGAGCACGAAGGCCAGCTAGCGAATGTCCATATGGAAGTGACAGTGACCGACCGTATCCATTTGGCACGCGTGATGAAAAAACTGCGTCGTTTGAAGAGTGTGAATCGGATTACACGCGACTAATTTCGTTTTACGTTAAAGTTAGCACTAGTTATTCTCCTAGTGCTAAACCTTCCCTTCGATTATCTACTGCACTTTCCCATTCGTTTGATGGAAGGCGCCGGAATCCGTGTAGGCCACTATTCAGATCTCTGACCTTAATCTGATGACCCATAGCCTCTAATGGCTGTTGCAACTGATCTACGGGGGTACCCGCTTCAAGCTCGGTTAAGCCGTTGCGGTTGCTGATATGCGGCTGATTAACGATCTCCTGCAAACTTAGATCTGAGTTGAACATTAGCAGCAGGCTTTGCGCTACATAGTTGATGATTCGGCTGCCGCCGGGGGAGCCAATGGCTGCATGTAGATTGCCATCCGCGTCGAATATCATAAACGGAGACATTGAACTGCGTGGACGTTTACCCGGTTGCACGCGGTTCGCAACGATCTGTCCTTTGCTAATACCTTTAAATGAGAAGTCGGTCAGTTGGTTGTTCAACAGGAAGCCGCCTGCCATCAGGGTCGAGCCAAACGCCATCTCGATACTGCTGGTCATTGACACCGCATTACCCCAACGGTCGACCACCACAAAGTGAGTCGTGGAGGGGCGTTCTGGGGATTGCGCATCAACTAGGTTAGCCATCGCATGTGGAGGTTTACCTGCCTTAGCTTGGCCTAAGTCTTTATCTATTGAGATCAGTTTGGAGCGTTCCTTTAGGTAATTTTGGTCGAGTAGGCCTTGTACAGGCACATCGACAAAATCACTGTCGGCTAAATAGCGGCCACGGTCAGCAAAAGCGAGGCGTGATGCTTGGGTGAAAAGATGGTTAAACTCCAAGCTATCAGGGGCAAAAGTTTTTAGATCATGTTGCTCAAGCAGTTTCAGAATCTGCAGTACAGTGACACCGCCAGAGGTTGGCGGCGGGAAACCGCACACTCGATAGTCTTTGTAGGGCAGACAGATCGGATCGCGTTCTTTAGCTTGGTAGCTAGCTAGGTCACTTTTATCGAGTAAACCTAGATTGTCCGTAATGGACTGCACCTTATCTGCGATCGCGGTTGCAATAGGGCCTAGATAAAACGCTTGGGTGCCGTTATCAGCGATTAACTGCAAACTGTCAGCTAATTCGGGGTTAGTTCTGATAAAGCCTATAGGCAGAGGAGAGCCGTCAGGGTTGTAGAAATAGTTTCTCGCTTCGCTATAGCGGTTCAGTCCCGGGTTGATACCACTGGCGATCAATTTATGTAAGCGCGGGCCTATAGGAAAGCCTTCACGGGATTGCTCAATAGTATCGTCAAACAGAACTTTCCAAGCTAGCTTGCCGTGTTTTTCCTGAGCTACTTCCAGCATTTTTAAAACACCGGGTGTGCCCACTGAGCGTCCACCGACCATTGCATCCACCCAAGGCATCGGCTTTTTATTCTTTTGGAACAATCGATAGTCTGCTTTCGCGGGCGCAGTCTCGCGGCCATCATAGGCTTTCAGCGCTTGCTGCTCGTGATCCCAATAGAGCATAAACGCGCCGCCACCAATCCCAGAAGATTGGGGCTCAACTAAGGTCAGCATAGCTTGAATAGCTACGGCAGCATCTGCGGCTGTACCGCCTTGTTGTAGAATGCTTAGGCCTGCTTCAGTAGCAAGAGGGTGTGCTGTGACTACTAAGGATTGCTGGGTTGCGATCGCTTCGCTTTGATAGAGCCCGGTAGATGATTCGGGAGCAAGATCCTCTTCCACTGCATGAGCGGAAAGACCGAGAAGCGAGAAGATGATCAGCAATGCTTGGCTAATTTGGAGAATTATCGACATTTTTCTCATTTAAACTGATTTAAATCGTGAATTTTTGACCAAGAACTTTGCTTTCCCTAATTGTTGCTAATAATCTACCCTTTAGATTAAACCAAGACTAGGTTTGGAGAGAGTAAATTGTCAGTCGGCGTACGAGTTCTGGAAAACAGTGGCGAATTACCGCAGTTTCGCTTGGTGTTATTGCATGATGCTGAAGGTAAGGTGCTGGCTCTGCTTCCTGCGGCGTCATTACTCAATTTAGTTTCTGTCTGGAAAGAGACAGGTCGACAGCTACAGCCTGTTCGTGGCGAAGATGCGAAACGCTATTTTAGCCAAGATGCCTTAAGACATCCTGAAGGACAGAAAAAACTTTTATCTCTCAAGCTTTTGGTTTCTCCTGAAATTTTGCAGCATGATCAAGTTGAATTGATCGAGCCGCACGCTGAGCTGTGTTTTGGCGTTAGTGCTAAACAGATAGCAAAAGCTAGTAGCTGTAACTTAGCGCTTACTACAGAACAGATCGAAGCCGTACAACCTAAAGGTGATGACCGTGTTGTTATCACTCAGGCGGTTGAGCGCTTTACTGAGTTGCGAATCAAGCAGCGCTTAGAAGACACTTTAGGCCTGCCTTCTCTTTCTCCAACGATTAAGAAAATTATCGAGCTTCGCTCCGATCCAGAAGCGGGTGTCAGTGAGCTCGTACCGGTCGTTCGGGTTGATCCTAGTCTCTCAGCACAAGTGATGAGCTGGGCTGCATCTCCGTATTATGCTGCGCCGGGCAAAGTAAGTTCGATTGATGATGCAGTTATCCGTGTTCTCGGTTTTGACCTAGTGATCAATATGGCGCTGGGCACGGCGATGGGTGAGATGCTACGTGTACCAGAAGATGGCCCGCGTGGGGCTACGCCTTACTGGTTACAATCGGTTTATAACGCAGCGTTTGCTGAGCAGTTATGCCGTGCCATGCCAGAAAATGAAGATCAGCCTAAACCGGGTTTGATCTACCTGTCTTCTTTGCTACATAACTTCGGCTATCTAGTTTTAGCGCATTTGTTCCCACCACACTTCACATTGTTATCTCGATATATCGAAGCAAACCCACACTTTGCTTTAGATTCGGTAGAACAGCAGGTTTTGAGTGTTACCCGAGAGCAGATTGGTAGCTGGTTGCTATCTAGTTGGGAGTTGCCGGCTGAGGTAACTACAGCGATTCGTCATCAGAATGAAGCTGATTATTCAGGCGAACATAGTAACTATGTCAAAGTGATGTATATGGCGAACCGTCTGCTACGTCAGCAGGGTTTGAGCGATGGCCCTTTGGAAGAAGTACCAGAAGAAATGTATGCAGAACTTGGCTTAAAAGAGCCTGATGTAGCGAAAATGCTGCGCCGTCTAATGCGTAATGACGAAGCTATTAAAGAGTTAACAGCGTTACTGGGTGACTAAATCTAACTGGTCTCAGATCTAATCTGACAGTCACCCGTTTTTCTAGTGCAACTGTCAGATTAGAGCTACAAACCTAAAGCTCGCCCAGCTCTTCTTCAAGAGCTTCTAGAGCTTCTTGCTGCTCCATCCACTCTTCTTCAGTTTGCTCCGCTTGCTGTTTCAACTCGGCTTGTTGCTGTAGCAAAATTTTAAGCTTGTCTTTGTTTTGCTCTTCGTAGATCGAACTATCACTGAGTGCCGTTTCGATCTCATCTAACTGATCGTGCTGCTTCTCCATCGCTTTTTCTAGCTTTTCCAACTGCTTCTTCAGTGGACGTAGCTGGTTACGACGTTCGGCGGCTAAACGTTTCTGTTCCTTTCGCTCGGCTGCAGACAGAGTCTTTTTCTCTTCCGTTGCTGCAGGGGTGAATGCTTCAGCTTCGGCTTTTTGTTCGAGACGCTTCTGTTCTAACAACCAGTTTTGGTAGTCATCTAGATCGCCTTTAAACTCTTCAACTTTGCCGTTCGCAACTAGAAGGAACTCATCTACGGTATTACGCAGTAAATGACGGTCGTGGGATACCAAAATCAGTACGCCTTCGAACGATTGCAGTGCAAGGGTCAGTGCGTGACGCACTTCCAGATCCAAGTGGTTGGTCGGTTCGTCCATCAACAGCAGATTTGGTTTCTGCCAAGCGATCATAGACAGCGCAACGCGGGCTTTCTCACCACCAGAAAAGTTATCTACAGCCTCTAATGCACGATCACCAATAAAACCGAAGGAACCAAGGAAATCACGGATCTCTTGTTCAGAGGCTTTCGGGCTGATGCGCTTGATATGTAATAGCGGTGATGCTGCCATATCGAGTGCTTCAAGCTGATGCTGAGCAAAATAACCGATCTGCAAGTTGTCACTTTCGTGGCGTTCACCATTGCAGAGTTCCAAATCCCCTACGAGTGACTTCACTAGCGTTGATTTGCCGGCACCGTTCGGGCCGAGTAGACCGATGCGCGCGCCCGGCGTCAGGGTCAAAGAGGTTTTGTCTAGAATAGCGCTATCGTCATAGCCGCACTGTGCATCGTACAAAGTCAGCAGTGGTGACGACATCTTATCTGCAGAGCAAAACTTAAAGCTGAATGGACTATCAATGTGCGCAGGAGCGATTTTCTCCATGCGCTCAAGCTCTTTGATACGGCTTTGCGCTTGTTTTGCCTTCGTGGCTTTTGCTCGGAAACGGCGGACAAAGTTCTCAATTTCACCAATACGCTGTTGCTGCTTCTCGAACGCAGATTGCTGCTGCGCTAGACGGTCTGCACGCTGAATTTCGAACGCTGAGTAACCGCCTTTGTATAGATTTAGCTTGTTACGCTCGATATGGGTGATATGGCTCACCACATTATCTAGAAAATCACGGTCATGGGAGATCAGAATCAACATGCCCGGGTATTGGCGCAGCCACTGTTCCAGCCAGATAGTTGCATCCAGATCCAAGTGGTTGGTTGGCTCATCCAATAGTAAAAGGTCAGATGGGCACATCAACGCTTGAGCTAGGTTCAGGCGGATTCTCCAGCCGCCTGAGAACTCTTTGACTGAACGGGTGATATCGTTATGGCTAAAACCTAAACCCGCGAGAAGCTGTGCGGCACGAGACTCAGCGCTATAACCGTCATGGTTATCTAGCTCGGCATGCAGCTCGCCTAAGCGATTCATATCATGATCGGCTTCCGCTTTTGCTAGTTCTTGCTGGATAGAACGGAGCTTGTAATCACCGTCTAAGACGTAGTCGAGTGCTGAGCGATCAGAGGTTGGAACCTCCTGCGCCATATGAGAGATACGCAGCCCCCCCGGTAGCTCGAGGTCTCCGTTATCACAGTGAAGCTCTCCGAGTAGCAGTTTAAACAGAGAGGATTTGCCCGCACCATTTGCACCAACTAAACCGATTTTCCATCCTGAATGCAGGGTTAGATCGGCTTGTTCTAGCAATATGTTGTGGCCGCGTTGTAAGCTAACTTGCTGAAATTGAATCATGGCGGCGGATTTTAACATAGAGATGCAATTGAAAAATGACCTTTGGGACTTTGCGCTCAACTTTTATCAACAGCCGGGTATAGAGCAGAGCTGTTTAGAGTTACAGAACGCGTTTGGGTTGAGCATTAATCGGCTGATCTTTGCCTGCTGGGGCGGGATACAAGGCTATGCGCTCGAATCGATTACTTGTGATGACGCTGATCACTGGCAGCAGGAGATGACCCATCCGCTGCGTGGAATTCGTTATAAAGTGCGTGAGCGTAAGCAGCAAGAACCGGAATATGATGCTTGCTATCAAAAGTTACGTCAGGCTGAGTTGGCTTGCGAGCAGATAGAGCTAGCCTTGCTTTATCAACAGGGTCAAAAGGCAAAGCAAACGCAGCCGTCTTCAGAAATAATTGAAGAAAATCTGTATAGCTATTTGAAATCTCAAAAAGTGCCTATAGATAAAGAAGTATTAGGCGCATTAAATCCCCTGTTACAGGCGGCTAACACCTACTTACAGCACGAATCATAAGGAATAGGTGGTGCCTCGCTGAACTTTGCGGTTTAATCAGGGACTAATAAAGCCTGTTGTAACTTGTAGGTTTATCTCAATTGATAGGATAGCTGCCGCAAAAGGCGCGCTGATTCCAAAGATTTTAAACAAGGATATTTAGCATGAAACAAACTTTGCTGGCGGTTGCTCTAGGTGCCGCGATGGTATCTCCAATGGTTTCCGCTGTGGAACTGAAAACTGAAGAGCAGAAAGTTAGCTACAGTGTGGGTCTAATGGTTGGTGAACAGCTTAAGACGATCCCTAATGTTGATTTTGATGCGTTCCTTGAAGCTGCTAAAACAACTTATGGTGATAAAGAGCCAAAGCTGTCACCTGATCAGGTACGCGAAGTGATGACTGCTTTCCAGAAAAAACAGATGGAAGAGCAGCAGGAAAAAATTGCAAAATTAAGTTCTGACAACCTTGAAGCGGGTAAAAAATACCTCGCTGAAAATGGTAAGAAGAAAGGCGTTAAAACAACTGAGTCTGGCCTTCAGTACGAAGAGCTAACTGCAGGTAAAGGCAAGTCGCCAACAGCTGCTGACACAGTAAAAGTACACTACCGTGGAACGCTAATTAACGGGGAAGAGTTCGATAGCTCGTTCTCTCGAAACGAGCCTGTATCTTTCCCATTGAACGGTGTAATCCCTGGTTGGACTGAAGGTCTACAGATGATCAAAGAAGGCGGTAAAGCACGTTTGGTTATCCCTGCTGATCTAGCATACGGCCCAGGTGGTATGGGTAATGCAATTGGTCCAAATGAAACACTTATCTTTGAAGTTGAGCTTCTGGAAATTAACCCAGGTGCAAACGAATCTGCTGAAGCAGAGACGAAGTAATCACTTCTTAGCGTGATTTGAATTTAAAAGGCCGATGCTGTGATGCATCGGCCTTTTTGTTGGATTGTCCGGTCCTGAAATAGGTTTAGTACCTTATTTCAGCTCATTCATGATTCCGTTCGAACCAATGGCATAATATTTACCCTGACCAAATGCCACTGCGTATACACCGGCATGTACCGGACCGTATGGGTCACGCTTATGAATTCGCCATGTGCGAAGTTCTGCACCGGTTTTTACATCCCAAAGCTGCACTAAGCCCGCTGCGGTGCCAGTTAATAGCTTGGAGTTATCTGATGAAAAACGCGCGCTTAGGTAACTGACGCGTTTTTGTAGTAAATCTTTGATATTGCTTAAAACGTGTAGCTCTTTACCGCTATTAACATCCCAAATAACCGCTTTATCTAAGCTGCTAGCGCTGAAGGCGTATTGAGCATTGGGAGATATCGCGACAGTATCAACTACATTGCCAAACTCTAGTTCACGCAGCATTTCACCGGTCTGCATGCTCCATAGCTTCGCTTTGTAAGCGTCGGAACCGGTTAGGGCCAATGTGCCATCATCACTGAGATCAACACTGCGTACGCGAGCTTCATGACGTAGGGTGCGTTGGACACCGCCGTTTTTAACATCAAAATACACAGCTGTGTGATCGGCGAGGCCAAGCAGCGCAAAATCACCATTCGGGGAGAGATCCATCTGCATGATCTCAGCAGGGGAGCTCCAAAACCACTCAGGTTTACCCGTTTTTACATCCCAGAGGACGAGGTCTTGCTGATTGGCCGTTGCGGCATAGGTTCCCTCAGGAGAGAATGCCGTGGCTGCGATAATAGAGAAATCGCCCTGTTTATGGTTCCAGTTGAACAGGCGCTCGTGATTGCTGCTCTGCCAAAGGCTACCGCCGTGGTTAAAAGAACCTATAACGCTATGGGAGCCATTTTCGGATAGCGCTGCAGAATATGCGCCGCTAAGTGCATATTCCTTCCACAAACTTGGGTCATCACCGCCACCGCAGCCAGTTAATCCGAGGATACTGCCAGCCAGTAGCAGTTTGCAAAACCCATAGCGCATTAATTTTATCCTTCTACTGCTTCTCTGTGGGAGGTATGAAGCACGGCAATCATTTTATCTTCGAGTTCGAAGCGTTCTTCCAGTGCTTCTCCAAGTTTAGATAAACGTTCGGAAAATTCACGGATCTGCTGCACTGTAGGATCAAGAAGATTATTAAAATCGTCGTTAAAATCTAGCGCAATATCCGTACTTACTTGAATTTTAGGTAGTAATGACTGGCCTTCCTCAAGGCTGCCATCATTGAAGTCGCTGCCTTCCAATAGCAACTGCTCATAGACCTCAAAGTGTCCAGAGGAGAGATAATCCATCAACGTTTGGCAAAAGCCTTGAGCCTTATTGTTTAGCTCTTCGTTGATGTGATGCTCAGGCAGATGGACAAATTGGCTGATCAGCATCTGACGTTCTTCAAGCCAAGAATCGATGATCTCGCTTACACCGCCCCAGCGCTCTTTAGCATTTTTGCATTTCTCTAACATCCTGCGCTCCTTTCCTACCATGTAGACAGGGTTGGTAAATTCAATTGAAAGGTGATTTACCATTTCTATTTGTTAGTACCCTTTCGCTCATCATATTCCTAAGCTGATTCAGGGTGCAACCGTCCTTATGGTAAAAAATAGTTTTTTCGACCGCTTTGATATAGAACAGGGTCAAACAGGGTTAACTTTTTGTCCGTCAGCCCCTGTTGGGGCTGGAAATAGCGCGCTATACTGCTGCTATTGAAGACGAATGACTGAGGCGAACAATGCTTAAGCGACTGGTTTTATTTATTTTTTTGGCTTTTTCTGTACAACTGACTTGGGCAGAAGGTGATGAACAGAAGACTGCCGATGACTATGTTAATTACATCGAATTAAAAGCGTTTGTAACCAATTTTGGTGGTGTAGGTAAAACGCGCTTCCTGAAATGTGAAGTAACGATTCAGGTATCAAGTGAAGCGGCGCACCATGCGGTAAACCATCATATGGCGCATATCCGTAATGATATTGTATTTCTGCTAAGTGCTCAGACTGATGACACGGTTGGTACAGTCGAGCTACAGCAAGAACTAGCGAAGAAAGCACTGAAGAAAGTACAAAATATCTTGGTAGAAGAAGAGGGTGAAGGTTTTGTATCTGACCTGTTCTTTACTAGTTTCGTAGTGCAATAACACTATTCGAAAACAAAAAAAGCAGGCCACTTCGGTGTCCTGCTTTTTTTATGGGTGCAATATAGGGCGGGTATTTAGTTCGCCATATAGTCCGCTAAGTAGGCATCAAAGTCTGGCTGATCAGCCGCTTCAATTTGCTGTTGTTCTACAAGAGAGCTTTGGCTTAGTTCTTCCAACATCGCTGCCATCTCTGTCGAAGGTGCTTCGGATAGAAGAGCTTCTTTATGGCGCTGTGCTTGTTGCATCACAAAATCACCGTGGTCGAAGTTCTGCTCCTGCATATCTTTAAGTACTTGCGCCGATGGCGTTAGTTCAGGATCCAGCAACTTAGCTTTTTGAGCTTTAATCGCTTCGCTAAATTGACTGTTGCCGTGTGCTTGATCAAACAGCGCTGCAGTTTTCTCCATTTCGGTGAGAAGTTCGATACCCCAATCCTTCAAGGTAACTGCTTGATCATTGTTAATTAGCGTTAGACCAGGTTCACGACCGCGAGTAACCACCTGCTGGTGGTTATCTTGAATCTGTTCACACTCGGCATTGCTGATCTCGCTATCGTCCATCAGTAGGCAGGTTACCAAGAACAGATCCAAGAAATCGGCTTGGGTCTGATCGATACCTAGAGGTAGGAATGGATTGATATCGGTATTACGTACTTCGATATATTCCACGCCCTTAGACATTAGAGCATGGATCGGTTTTTCACCGGATTCTGTAACGCGCTTAGGACGAATATCACTGTAGTATTCGTTCTCGATCTGCAAAACATTAGTGTTTAGTTGTCGATATTCACCGTCTACTTTGACGCCGATATCTTCGTATTGCTGATAAGGTGTACGGATCGCGCTTTCTAGAGATTTTGCGTAGGTATCTAGATGGTTAAAGCAGATATTTAGGCTAGCTTGAGCTTTGTTGGAGTAGCCAAGGTCGCTCATACGCAATGAAGTGGCATAAGGCAGATACAATGTACCTTTGCCCATCTCTTCTAGGTTGTGCTTCTTACCTTTGAGGAAAGAGCTACATAAAGCTGGAGATGCACCAAAAAGATAGATCAGTAGCCAAGAGTAACGACGGAAATTTCTGATCAGGCCGAAATACGCAGCTGATCGGAAATCTTGTAGTGACAGTTCACTGCCTGAAAAATTATGGTAAAGCGGCCAGAATGCTTCAGGGAGCGAGAAATTGTAATGAATGCCGGCAATGGTCTGCATCACTTTACCATAGCGATGCTCCAAACCTACGCGGTAGATGTATTTCATCTGACCGACGTTAGATGAGCCGTAACGAGCGATTGGGATCTCTTTTTCTGGCGGCAACAAACATGGCATGCTGGCTGGCCAGATCTGCTCTTTATCGAGTTTCTGATAGGTATAGCGATGAAGATCTGCAAGGAAGTTCAAGGCATCAGAGGATTTCTCGAAAACGGGCGTAATAAATTCCAGTAACGCTTCCGAGTAATCAGTGGTGATATGAGCGTGAGTGAGAGCAGAACCCAGAGCTTGCGGATGAGATGTTTGAGCTAATCTGCTTTGATCATCAACACGTAAGCCTTCCTTTTCTATACCGTGTTGTAGCTGGGTTAGCAGCCCTGAATGGCCTGCTTGGTTAAGCCAATCTAGCTTTTGTTCTAGTGCTGAAGACAAAAGTCGATCCTTAAAGTCACTCGTTGAGGGGCAACATTATAATTGAGGGAATATTAAATTGCTGCAACGAAACAGTTAGTTTGCGCTTTCGACCTAAAATGCCTCAATTAATTCAATCCGCTCGCTAAGTTATCAGATTAGGAGCCATTATTGGCCCCTCTGATTATGCGGTTTCTTCTATTTTCTGCTTGCCAAAACGTTGTTGTAACTGGAACCAGCAGATGAGCAAGCATGGTAAGAAGCCAAGGGTGATGATCACGGAGAACAGAATCCCCATCATCACTACGATACCTACGCCTCGATACAGCTCGGTACCCGCGCCTGGAATAAAGACCAAGGGTGCCAATCCAAATACGGTTGTGACTGTGGACATGAGAATCGGCTTGAGTCGCTTGGCGACGGCTTGGTTAACCGCGTCTACGATAGATGTTTTGCCTAAGTGTAGGTTATCCCGCGCTTGGCAGACGATTAGGATTGGGTTGTTAACCACGGTCCCGAGAAGGATTACAAAACCTAGCATAGTGATCATATCGAAGGCTTGGTAGAAGCCCGGCAAGCCGGTTTGTTGCAGAAGTTCACCGAGCATATTGGCAGCGACTAAACCGACAACGCCACCTGCGATGCCTAAAGGCACGGTGGTGAGGATAAGGCTTGGATAACTCCAGTGGGACAAAATTACGACCAGTAGCAGGTAGATCAGCAATGCCGCGACGATAAAGTTATTAAATAACGCGGTTTGGGTCGCATCCAGTTGATCAGCAGCACCGGAAATACTGATGCTGACTTTGGGTAGGATTTCACCTTCTGTCTTCATCATAGGAATTAATTCGGTTCGTACTTTCTCAACTGCTGTTTCCAGTGCCACGGTTGGTGGTGGCAGTATGTAAACGGAGACGGTACGCCTACCTTCGATACGACGAATATCTTCACTTGCGACGGTCTCTTTAATCTCGGCCAGTGCCGATAGAGGGAGAACACCGCCACCCGGAACAGAAATTGGTGTTTGGCTGAGTAGCTCAATGCTCTTTGCTGCATTGAGTTGGCTGTAGAGCAGCATATCGACTTTCTTGTCGCCATCGATAAACTCACCGACATAAGCGCCATCACTGAACGCGGCCACGGCGATGCCAAAATCTTCGGCTTTGATCCCTAATTCAGCCAGTCTTTGCCACTTCGGTAGAATCTGAATCAGAGGTTGATCTAACGAGAGCGATTTTGGTTCTGAATCCAAACGTGGGTTATCAAACATCTCCTTCGCGCGAGTCATCACATTTTGCGCGGTGGTGAAGAGTGCTTGTTGATCGGCACCGGAAACATTTAGCACTACCGTACGGGTGCCGCCTTGGTTACTAGAGATAATCGAACCCCGCGAAGAAAAGGCGCGCATACCCGGATAGCTGGTAAAGAGCTGGGTAATCTCCTTCATCATAGGGTCTAAGTGGTCATAATCTTTAGGTTCGCTCAGCAACCACACTGAACCCGAACCAATATAGAGGAGGTAATAACGCAGCGCCGGAATCATGCCTTGTTCTGGGGTGTAGTCTTCAGGTTGCTGTTGTACGGCCAGATCGACTTTCTCTTTCACCTCGGCACCAATCTGCGACATCTCTTTGTGGCTGTAACCGGCAGGGGCAAACATCATTGAAAATGACTTTGGTTCTTCACCTTCGGGTAGGTATTCCGCAGCTGGCATAAAAGCAATAGCTAAACCTAGGGTCGCGAAGGTGCTCAGTGCAATGACCGTTATCCGGCGTTTGAAACCATCATTTAGCCAAGTGATCAGCTGCATGATTTTGCCTTGCTGATATTGCTTTTCGTCCGATTTAGTCGATAAACCAAAGAACGCGCAGGCAGAAGGGACAACAAACAGTGCAAACAACATAGAGGCTAAGATTGAGGCGGAGACGGTAATTGCGATATCAGAGTAGAGTTGTCCGGCTTCCTGCTCGACAAAAAAGATCGGCGTAAAGACTAAAACGGTCGTGGCACTGGAAGCGATTACTGCTGTCCACACCTCTTTTACCCCAGCTATGGCTGATTCAATTCGATCCATACCTTGGCGTAGTTTCTGCTCGATGCTTTCGAGCACCACGATGCTGTTGTCGAGGGTCATACCGATCGCAAAGGTGATTCCTGCTAAGGAGATCACGTTGATACTGCGGCCGAACATCATTAAGCCGATAAACGCAGCGATGGTACAAACTGGCAGTCCAAGTAGGCAGAAAAGTGTCGCGCGGCCAGAACGCATAAATACGTATAGAACAAGGCTAGCCAGTAGTGCACCTAAGCAAAGGTTTAGCACTACGCTTTTGATGGAGGCTTCTACATAGCGAACATCGTCACCGATCTTTTCAATCCGCATGCCGTTTGGTTGCAGGACATCGCGGCGCAGTTGATCGACCGCTTTCAGCATATCCTCTTTAATCTGAATAACATTTGCGCCGGGTTCACGACGAACCCCTAAAGTGATTGCACGCTCACCAGCGACATAAGCCGCACCGTTGGTTTCATAGTGATCGAGTTTGATGTCTGCAACATCTTTCAGGTAAGTGCTAACGCCATTCTCGTGGCGGATAATGAGGTTACTTAGCTCCTCTAGGTCATTGAAGCGACCTTGGGTACGAAGTAGGTAGCGGCGTTTACCCTCTTCAATATCGCCTGCAGAAATATCCCGATTACGTGTTTGGATCGCACTTTTAACGTCAGCCATGCTTAGGCCGCGTTGGGCAAGTTGGTCCGGTTCAATATGGATCTGAATTTGGCGCTCGGTTTTCCCGCGCATAGAGACTTGTGAAACCCCCGGAACCCTTTCCATCACCGGACGTACCTGACGATCAATAAAATCGCTGGTCATATCCATATCGAGATTAAATGGATTGCCCGCTTCAGGCACCACCGAGAAATACAGGAAGGGATTAGCAGAAAAGGAGCTGATTCTTACACTCGGCTGGTCGACATTGTCAGGGTAGCCCGCCACTTGATTAAGCGCGTTGGTGACTTTGATCATCGCCTGATCAAGGTTGGTTTTGGGTGGAAACTCTAAAATGATCTCGGCTTTACCCGTGGACGCGACCGATTCCATAAAGGCGAGGTTTGGCAAGGTGCGTAGATGACGTTCCTGCTCTAACAAGATCTCTTGTTCTATATCTCTAGGCGTTGCCCCGGACCAGTGTGTCTCAATCTCAATCACTTGTGCATCTAGATCAGGGATCATCTGCACCGGCATCTTTAGGCTCGCTACTACGCCTAATAAACACAGCATTAATACCAGAACGGCCAAAAGGCGGCCTTGTTGAATAATTGCTCCTAGCATGGGCAACTTATTCCTCTATAGAATCTTGTGAAAACCTTAAGGTTGCAGAGTGACTTCTGCGCCTTCGCGTAATAGCTCGTTACCGCGTATAACAACCTGATCATTGGCATTGATCCCTTTAATGATCTGGATTTTATCGCCTTTGATCTTGCCTAATTTCACCGGTTTACGTTCAGCTTTACCATCCACCACGATAAATACACTGTTGCCATCATCTGCGTGATGCAAAATAGCATCGCGCGACACCATCACCACGTTTTGCTCTTTGGAAAAATTCAGTGCTAGTTTGGCTGATGTGCCTGGTAGTAGTAGCGGGTTCGCTTGAACGGGTTTAAAGCGGGTTAGGAATGTTCTGCTTTGCTGCGAGCCCACTGGCACTACTGTTTTTACCGAGCCTTCAATCGCGGTATTAGGGGCGGTATCGGGATAGATGGTAATGGTCGTTATCTCTTGCATGCGACCGAAATAGGCTTGCGGGATCTGCACATCCAAGAGAATTTGATCTAGAGAGACCAGAGTCACTGCTTGATTGCCGCTACTTAGCCATTCACCTTTTTCTGTTTGTTTAGCAGTGATGATGCCGGCAAATGGTGCAAGCAGTTGGTGTTGGCCTAACTCATGTTGGAAGCGTTCTTGTTCAGCTTTTGCAGCGGAAAGATATGATCGAGCGACATCACGCGCGACACGTAGAGAGATTAGTTTATTTTGTGCGATATGTTTTTTCTTTCGCAGCAGCTCTCCCTCTTTCAACTGACGGTAAGCTTCATTTAGCTGTGTTTGAGCTGCTGTTGTTTGCGCTTTGGATTTGAGTAAGTTCTGGCGGGTTATTTCATCATCTAGGTTCAGAATCAGATCATCTTTTTTGACCTGACTGCCAATATCCACGCTAAGGTTTTTAACGATTCCTTCAGCGGCTAAGGATAGATTAGCGGATAGCTCTGCTTTCAACGTGCCGTGTAGCGTTAGTGTTTCTTCAAATGGCTCTGCTATGGCTGCCTCGACGCGTACGGGCATCGCTTTCGAATGTGCCAGCGTAGGGATGAAGAATAGAATGGTTAACAGGGCTGAAACAGCCTTGTTTCTGGAAAAAGTCCGCAATGGGGTGGGGAACATGTGACAGTTACTCTCACTCAAAAGTGTGCAACTGGTAAATTAAAGTCAATTGGGGGCTAACTGCAACCGT
This sequence comes from Neptuniibacter sp. SY11_33, assembly GCF_047778025.1. GTDB lineage: Bacteria > Pseudomonadota > Gammaproteobacteria > Pseudomonadales > Balneatricaceae > Neptuniibacter. Next base: position 3,599,981 of record NZ_CP180543.1, on the reverse strand, counting down.
ATATACACTTTTTTACATTCAAAAAAGTTTGAGGGGAAGTAATTGCTTCCCCTCGTCATGGCTTATTGAACCGCTAAAACCTGCATAGAGTTGGTGCCGCCATCTTCACCGAGAGATGCTCCGCGGGTCAGGATAACTAGATCGCCCGTCTGCAAAAGGTTGCGTGCTTTAAGGCCTGCTAGAATCTCTTCGTTTAGCTTCTCTTTTTCGATCTGTGTTGCATCGAAGAAGATCGGCTCAACACCACGGTACAGTGCTGTACGGCGCATCGTACGTTCATTCCGGGTTACTGCGAAAATAGGTAAGCCTGAACGGATACGTGACATCCACAGCGGAGTGGAACCTGATTCGGTTAAACAAATGATCGCTTTAACACCCAGCAAGTTGTTTGCCGTATACATCGCAGAACGTGCGATTGTTTCGTCGAAACGTTCCAGCTTTTGCGTGATGTTGGTTGGAGCAGGGCGAGATAACTGATGTTTCTCAGCGCCTTGGCAGATCGAAGTCATCGATTTAACCACTTCCACTGGGTGCTGACCGGCCGCTGTTTCCGCAGATAGCATTACTGCATCGGTACCATCTAGAATAGCATTAGCAACGTCGAACACTTCAGCACGGGTCGGCATAGAGTTGTCGATCATGGTTTCCATCATCTGTGTCGCAGTGATCACAAAACGATTGAGCTCACGAGAACGTTTGATTAGGTGCTTCTGCACGCCAATTAGCTCGGCATCGCCAATCTCTACGCCTAGGTCGCCACGGGCTACCATAATGCCATCGCAGGCTAGGATGATCTCATCCAGCGCTTCGTTGCTAGCTACAGTTTCAGCGCGTTCTACCTTAGCGATAATCTCAGCACGGCTTCCTGCGTGATCTAAAAGCTCGCGTGCTTCGTTGAGGTCTGCGGCGCTACGAGGAAAAGAGACCGCGATATAATCCATATCGATATCGCCAGCGACTTTAATATCGCGACGGTCTTTCTCAGTCAGGGCTGCTGCTGAAAGGCCTCCACCTTGACGGTTAATACCCTTGTTGTTGGATAGCGGGCCGCCAATGATAACTTCGGTTTCGATACGAGAGCCGTTAACCGCAGTGACTTTTAACTGAACGCGGCCATCATCGAGTAATAGGATATCGCCTGCTTGGCTATCTTCTGGCAGAGCTTTGTAATCGATACCGACTTGGGTTTGGTCGCCATCTTCATTGCCTAGTTCTGAATCCAGAACAAAGGTATCGCCAGTTTCTAGTTGAATCTTGGAGTCTTTAAATCGTGCGATACGAATTTTAGGGCCCTGTAGGTCGCCTAAAATTGCGATAGATAAACCCAGTTTACGTGCTGCTTTACGGACCTCACTGGCACGACGGCGGTGGTCATCCGCGCTACCGTGGGAGAAATTTAGGCGTACAGTGTTTACGCCGTTTCTTAAAATATCTTCCAAAACACCAGGTTCATCGGTGGATGGACCCAAGGTTGCTACAATTTTGGTTCGTTTCAGCATAAGAGTAATTAGTCCCTTCTTCAGATTACGCAAATAATATAGTTATGTATTTAGGAGCCTGCCCCCCATAAAAGGGGATAGCAAAGTCGTATAGGAATTGTTCGCAGGTTCCTTAATCCTTATAGCCATGTTTGGCGTTCAAGAATATATACCTTAGTATAGAGCGACTATGTTAACGAAATTAAGTATTTCTTTTGCAGTTACGTTAATAAAAGCCCTTTTTGCACAGACAGGCTAGGTTTTATGCCACAGACTCAATCACTTCGCTGGCGTCAGTATCGGCTGCTTTTCTTTGTCGTATTGGCTTTTGCATTCCTGTTGGTGGTTGGGCAGATTACATTTCTAAGTCAATCTCAAGGCTATCAAACCCTACAACAGCGCTCCGGTGCCGATCTCAATCGTTACCTGTTGAGCCTACAGCAGAAGCTCGATCGCTATAAAGACCTCCCCGCTTTACTCTCATCACACTCAAAGTTGGTTGAAGCCTTAGCTAAGCCAGAAGATGCTTTCCTTTCGGGGCAGGCCAGTGTCTATTTAGAATCCGTGAATAATTCGATTCATGCGACCGATGTGTATCTGATGGACAAGTATGGGACGGCTATTGCCTCGAGTAACTGGGCGGAAGCTCACTCCTTTATGGGGAAAAATTACGCTTATCGCCCTTACTTTCAAGATGCAATTAAAGGCAAACCTGGTCGCTATTTCGCCTTGGGTTCCGTATCGAACCGACGAGGTTACTATTTCTCTTATCCTGTTTATCTGCGAAGCCAGATTATTGGGGTCGTGGTTGTAAAAATTGATTTAAACGAAATCGAATCAGATTGGACCGACCCTGATCTTGATATCTTAGTCACCGATGAAGATGGTGTTATCTTTATCTCGACCCGGGAAGATTGGAAGTTCAGAACCCTGCATCCGCTCACCAAAGATGACCTACAGCGTATATCGGAGAGTTTGCGCTATGGTGACCATCCTCTTACAGCATTAGAGATTATCTCGCGTGCACCACAAGAAAAAGGTGCGAGTTTGATTACGCTGGTGGATGGAAAGCGGATTAAAAACCAAGCCCTAGATGGCATTCGACCACGAGAATTTCTACTGCAAAGTAGAGAGCTACCGAACAGTGGTTTAACCGTAGTGGTCTTAGCGAGCACAAAGGCGGTTAAAGTGCGGATGTTTTATACCGCTCTGACCGCAGGTTTTATCTTCCTAGCGCTTATTCTATTGGTTTTAGTGTTACTAACGAGGCAGCGCATCACTCGAGAGCGGGCACGTTTTAAGCTGAAAGAAACCCAAGCGCTGGAAGCGAGCGAGCAGCGTGTACGAGCGATCATTGATAATACTCAAGCGGGTTTGATCACGTTGGATGATCAAGGGCGGATTGAAAGTTTGAACTTAATGGCGGAAAAACTGTTTGGTCATGACGAACAGGAGGTGAGGAGCAAGTATTTTAGTAAATTCCTCTCTCAGAACGATCGCGCACTCTGTTGGCAGCACTTAACGGCACCAGACAGTGACCGGCAGCAAGAACTGTATACCGAGGCGCAAGGGCTGCGTAAAGATGGTTCTGAGTTTCCTATTGAACTGATTATCGGTCATATGGACTATGGCGTGGTGAAACGCTTTATCGTCACCATTCACGATATTACTCAGCGTAAGCAATACGAAGAAGAGCTAAAACGTGCGCGAGAGTTGCTAGAACATAGGGTTGCAGCGCGTACCGAAGATCTTACCAATGCTAACCTGAAACTGCGTGACGAAGTGGCTAAGCACGAGAACACCCAAAATGAGCTGATTCAGACGGCGAAGTTGGCGGTGCTTGGTCAGATGTCTGCAGGTATCAACCACGAGCTGAATCAGCCTCTAACGGCTATCCGTACTTATGCAGATAATGCCAAAGCCTTTATGGAGTTAGGCAAGACTGCACCGGTAGAGAAGAACCTAAGCGAAATTAGCGGTTTGACCGAGCGTATGGCGAAGATCATTCACCCGCTGAAAGAGTTTTCGCGCAAAACGACAGGTGGTGTGGAGCCAGTCTGTCTTAAAAATGTGCATGATGGCGCGATGTCGATCATGTACGGCCGTTTGAGCAAGATCGATGCTGAAGTGAATTGGCCATCTGATCTGGAACGGATCTATGTGCTCGGCGATACCGTGCGTTTGGAGCAGGTCTTGGTCAACCTGATCAGTAATGCGCTACAAGCGATGGAAAATCAGGCCAAACCGGTTGTGGATATCAGCTTGTCGGAACAAGACCAACAGATCAGCCTTAATGTGCGAGATTTCGGACCAGGTATACCGTCGCAGGAGTTGAATCGCGTATTCGAACCTTTCTACACCACTAAAAAAGCGGGTCAGGGCTTAGGACTAGGTTTGTCGATCTCTCACCGTATTATTGAAAGCATGGGCGGGGAGCTGGCTGTCTCAAATCATGCTCAAGGTGGAGCAGTGTTCCGTATTTGCTTACCTAAAGCCGACCAGCCTGATAACCTTAATAACACGATTGGTTGATTAAGAAATGGAAAGCCGCATGAGTGAGAATAGGTTATTACCCATTCTTTTAGTGGATGATGAAGAACATATTCGGTTAGCGGCTGGACAGGCCCTTGAATTAGCAGGCTATGAAGTGACCGCCGTTGAAACGGCTGAGCAAGCTTTCGCCATTATTCAGGACGATTGGCCAGGCATTTTAATTACCGATATCAATCTGCCGGGCATGGATGGCCTTGAGTTGATGAAGCAGGTGGTTAATCTCGATGCTACTTTACCTGTGATACTGATTACCGGCCATGGTGATATCACTATGGCGGTGGGTGCTATGCGAGATGGTGCCTACGACTTTATCGAAAAACCTTTCTCTTCTGACTTGATGTTAGACGTGGTTCGCCGAGCGATTGAGAAGCGCAATCTGGTTATCGAAAACCGCCGCCTTAAATTAGAGCTGGAAGCGCAGAGCGCGCCGGGCCCTCGTATTATCGGTAATACCTCCATGATCGCCCAAGTACGTGGCTTAGTGCATGCGATTGCGGATACCCCTGCTGATATTCTGATTTTGGGTGAGACCGGTACAGGTAAAGATCTGATGGCCCGTTACATCCATGAACACAGCCACCGACGTGATCAGAATTTTGTCGCGATTAACTGTGGTGCTGTCCCTGAAAACTTGATCGAATCTGAGCTCTTTGGTCACGAAAAGGGCGCGTTTACCGATGCGAAAGCACGTCGTATCGGTAAGTTTGAACATGCTAATGGCGGTACGCTGTTTTTAGATGAGATCGAAAGCATGCCGATGACCCTGCAGATTAAGTTACTACGAGTCTTGGAAGAGCGTGCAATTGAACGCCTTGGCGCTAACGAAGTAATTCCGCTGGATCTTCGTGTGATTGCTGCTACCAAGGTGGATCTGCGCGAGGCTGCAGAACAAGGGGTCTTTCGAGAAGATCTTTACTACCGTCTGAATGTTGTGCGAGTGGATATCCCGCCTCTGCGCGAACGTCGGGAAGATATAAGCCTGCTGTTCCAGCACTTCTCATTGATTGCTTCCTCCCAATATGGTCGAGAGGTGCCGCTATTATCGGCTGAACGTATGCACAGCTTGATGACCCATGATTGGCCGGGTAATGTCCGTGAACTGCGTAATCTGGCTGAGCGCTATGTGCTTTTGGGTGAAAGTTGTACATTCGACTTTGAGAATAAGCCGATCACCGACAACGATGGCTACAACAATATGAGCCTGCCGGATAAGGTCGAGCAGTTTGAAAGTATGTTGATTCAGGCTGAGCTTGCACGTTGCGCTGGCTCCATCAAAGAGACCTTAGCCAGCCTTGGGTTACCGCGAAAAACCTTGTACGACAAAATGAAAAAGTACGGGTTGGATAAAAAGGACTTTAAATAACTGTACTTAGAAATAGTAACGGAGCGCTAATTGCAGTTGCCGTTCAAGCTGCTTCGGATCATCTTGATTGTATGCTCTCGCGGCTCTGGTGCTATTTATCCAATTGAATTCATTCAACAGAAACCATTGGCGGTTGAGGCGATAACGGTAGCTGAGGGTAAAGGCTTTGCCGTACTCATCATTGTTGTCGCCAACCGTCTGATCAAGATCTGTAACCGAAAACTCTTCTAGACGTGTCGATACTCGATGAGGGCCGTTTCGCCAGCTTAAGGCTAGATAGGCGCTACGGTAATCGTTATCGACTACATTCTCGCGTTGTGGCGATTGCATCAGCGTTGATCCCTGCATCAGTTGACCCATCAGGCTCCATTGTTTGTCGATCTGCCAGCGGAAACCGGTATAGGCAAACCGAGTCTCCCAGCCATATTGCCCATCTTCAATCATATAAGGGGTGGCATTGTTATCGTAGTAACCTACTTGCAGGAGTAGTTTCTTTTTCAGCTTATATTCGGCATTTAAAAAGTAGCCAAGGCGGTCATCCCCTTCTTGAAAAGGGTCTGACTCTTTTGCTTGATCTGTAAGCAGAGTCGTCTGTGCAGGGGTTTGGGGCACAGGGAGGCCTTCGCCGATAACGGATTGGCGACTGCTAAGCGTCCAACCATGCCAAGACAGCATTGCGCCAGCGGTATCGTTAAAACCAAATAAACCTGTGTTGAGCTTTAGATCGTAATCGACCTCTCTGAACTTTCCTAACCACTCTGCCGTGTATTCTACGCCAGTAGTGCGTATTTCTTCTCCGATCCAGCTGTTCAGTGTTGAAGGAGTCAGTGTATTAGCGGGTGACCAAGCAGTGGCTCTGTTCTCTAATGATATGGGCGGGTAAAAGGTACCGACGCGGGTACTCTGTCGAACACCTCTATCACTGGGGAGGCCTGAATATTTGAAGAAAACCTCAGTCAGCCCAACTTCGCTTTTTTCATCATCTGCAAAGCTGTTGCCTACGACAACAAAACTGAGCTGGTCACTCAAACCTAGCTTTAAGTTTAGGCCTAATTGCCCTAGAGATAGATCGCCGCCGGGCGAATTTTGTAGCTTTCCGAATTGACCACTGACATAACTAGGTTCACCGGAAGAGTGGCTTGCACGGATATCTACGAGTCCTTTCAAATCTACATCAATTGCATGTACAGGCAGAGATAAAAGCGTTAATGCTGTAAGCCAGCGACTATCCATGTAAAACCTTTGTGATCGAAGACGGGTTGTACTCCGATTCTAGCAGCCAACTACTTAGTTCGCTCGCGGGTTGAGGTCGGCTGATGAAATAGCCCTGCGCTAAATCACAGTCATGTTGTTCTAACCATGTCAGAGTTTCTTGATCTTCGATTCCCTCGGCAACAACCGTTAGTCCCATATCATGAGCCATACGGATGGTGGATCTAACAATGATCTGGTCGTCACTGCTCAAATGCACTTTATCGACAAATGAACGGTCGATTTTGAGTTCAGAGACCGGCATCTGTTTTAGCTGAGCTAGTGACGAGTAACCTGTACCGTAGTCATCAATCGACAGCTTGATCCCTTGATCTTTTATCTCGCAGAGCATTTTAATTGCGCTCTCTGGGTCACTCACGACGGCGCTTTCCGTCACTTCTAGGGAAAGTGAGTTTTGTGGCAGTTGATGTGTTTTCCAAATCTCTTTGAGGGAATTGATCAACTGTTGGTTTTTCAGATTTTCCGCAGAGATGTTTACCGCAATCGACAGATGTAGCCCTATTTCTGCCCAAGCCTGATATTGTCGAGCGGCTTCATTCATTACCCAATTGCTGAGGGCATCAATCTGGCCTGTTTGCTCAGCGATAGAGATAAAGGAATCGGGTGGAATCATGCCCTGAATCGGATGCTGCCAGCGAACTAATGCTTCTAGTTGATGGATTTTTCCGGTTTTAAGATCGAGCTTAGGTTGATAGAACAAACATAGCTGGTCTTCAGCTATAGCCACCTTAAGGTCATTTACTAAGCTTAAGCGGCGGTTGGCATCAGCATCCATTTCTGGGAGATATTGCTGGAAGCTTTGCTGTGCTTTCTTACCATGGCTAAGTGCTGTATCAGCTTTTTGCAGAAGTGTTTGCGGATCATCGGCATCTTCAGGTACACGGGCGAAGCCTACTTGCAGCTGTAAGTGGAGCAGGGTGTCTTCACCACATAGAGGGTCATCCATCACTTGCTCAATTTTTTGTTGCCATTGCACCAGCTCGTTAAGTGTCGAACACTCAATCAGCATGGCGAATTCGTCACCATCTAAATGGAAGGTTTGGCTGGCACCGTTGAGCTTCAACAGGCGTTTACCTACTTCTTTAATCATCATGTCGCCAATTTGGTAGCCAAGCGTGTCGTTGACTGTGCGTGTGCGACGAATATCCAGATGGAGAAGGCTAAAGAAAGTATCTTTTTGCTGCAGCAGGATGTCTAAAGTTTCGAGTAGGGAGAAACGGTTAGGGAGATTGGTCAGGCTGTTATGCTTGAGCTGGTGGCTGATCTTTTGCTCTCGAACTAAGACCGCTTGTTGCATCTGATTAAACTCTTTCGCAAGCTGCCCCATCTCGTTCTTTTCACTAATATCTACGCTGCTCTCATAGTTACCTCGCGCAATATACTGAGCTTGGCGTACAAGCTTTCTGACCGGTTGGGTAATACTGCCTGCGAGGAGATAGGCTGCCAGCATGGTTATTGTCACCATACCGCCTTCAAGTGCTAGTAGGTGCCACCAGTTCTCTTGTAGGGTTTCCAGTAAGTTAGAGCGAGAGCCAAAGATAGTTACTTGCAGAGGACTCTTGCTGACCATACCTACTTCAATTTGGGTTGCGAAAAGGTGGTCAGGTACCCGATTTTCAATAACAGCCAAACCCTGCTGACTCGGTGCTTGAGGATGGCTTGTCGGGATGGCTGCTGCAATAGCACTCCATTGGCTATCTTCCTGCTGCAACATGAATTCGATACTCAGCCCAGTAATATCGGCAAAGTTCTGCGCCAAAGTGGTATTAATCTGATAGCCATAGCCGATCCAGCCGACGATCTGTTGCCCACTTTTTAACGGTGCGAAACTTAGTTGGTATAACTCCTTTTCTTGCTGGTACAGTTTGGTGAACGAGCCATCTGCGCCAAACCATTGTGGCGAAGGGAATGATTGTCCTTGTTCGGGTCCTAAACGGATTTTTTCATTTGGATTGCGGCGGATAAGTTGGCCGATAATCGAGAACTCTTGGTCTACAGCGATCGCTATATCGGCATCAATACGCTTGCGGTGGTTATTCAATGCAATCAGAAAACTGCGTTGGTCAGCCCCAAATACCTCTTTCAAACCAAAGTCTTTAGCCGCCGTTTCTGCGAAGGCTTCGAGATAGTAGTTTCGTTGTTGATAGAGGGTGTCAAAAACGGAGACAGCGGCATTGAGCCGCGATTGGATCTGGACATCGCCTTGCTTATTATTGGCGTCGTAAACCATCCACAGAGATGCTGCTTGCGCCACCATTAGTAAGGCGACAAAGAATATAAATATTTTGGTTTTTAAACTGCCCATGGTCAGTTCATCCAATAATTAGTATTCATCCAGAAATTCGAAGTCTTCTTCGTCAGCCTTTGGTTGCACTTCGTAGAAGGTTTCGCTCAATTGCCAGGTCAGTTCTTGGTCTTGGCTGATATCCACTATCTGCGTTAATCGATTGTTTTCCGCTTTTAACTGCGGATGCCATAAGGTTAGGCGATATTTACCCAATTGGTGAAGATCGAATGAAACTGAGCCCGTTTTTGTGGTTTTGGCAAAATAAGGTGTATCAAGGATAAGTATAAAACCGCTCATCCAATCATGGATGTTACAACCCATAGCGACTGTTTCAGTGGACGAGTCGGGCTCAAACGCCTCTAAGGCCTTGGATTCGCCAGATTTCAGTTTAAAGGAAAAACGGTTTGGACCGGAGATCGAATAGATATGGTGGGTAAAGTCATCTTTATTGCTGAACTGCACCTCATCTTGGCGTTGCATCACCGTAATATGCGGTGCGAATGCGCGATCTTTTTGTGTGATCTCAATTTTCTTACGTTGAATTTCCGGTGCAGGCTGATCTAAAGGTTCTGCATAGAGCACGATGGAATCCACTCCAGATTTATCCGGGTTGAGAACCGTTACGTCCAATATGGCAGCGCTAGTTTGAGAGGCTGTAAAGATGGCAAAGCTAGCGATGATGGCACGTATATACACTGCAATTCTCCAAAATGGGTTCCGTTTCCTTAAGAATGACTCATTTGAGAAAAATAGGTTCCTTAATTCTTTATTACGCACTCAAAAAAATTACATCTAATGGATAGGGGTGTAATAATTTTGTAGTAAATGTCCTTTCAAAATATCGGATCAATTCTGGACGATCCTGCACTAACTCGGTGTGGTGGTTGCCGGTTTTGCTGCACTGCGAAAAAGCAGGCGCTAATTTAGGTGATTTAAAAGTGTGCAAATTAAACATTTTTAACGCTTTTGGAGCCAATTTTTCTCAAAACATGCCTGTTGGCATAGGCGTTGCTCCAGCACTAGCAATCATTTTGTGAGTTAGGAGTAAACAATGAAACAACTGCCCTCTAAGTTGTTGTTAGCCACGGCTATCGCAGCTATATCGACCCCATCAGCCTATGCCGCTGAGTCTATTGCCGAAGCGTTTCAAAATGGTGAAACCTCAGTTAGCTTCCGTCTACGTTATGAAGATGTTGAAGATGATTCTGCCGCTGAAGATGCAAATGCTTTGACGTTAAAGTCTCGATTAACCTTCAAAACAGATGAATTCAAATCTGTATCAGCATTGGTGGAAGTGGATGATGTAACTGAGCTGGACGATGTCGACTACAACGACGGTGTTAATGGCATGGGAACGAAAACGAAAATCGTTGACCCTGAAGGAACAGAAGTAAACCAAGCGTATTTAGCATTTACAGGTTTGTCTGATACCACTGTAAAAGTTGGTCGTCAGCGTATCCTTTTAGATAACCAGCGGTTTGTTGGTGGTGTAGGCTTCCGTCAGAACGAGCAGACTTACGATTCGCTTTCGGTTAAGAACAGCTCTCTGGCTGATACTGAAGTGTTCTACGCTTATATCAATGATGTTCATGGTATTACGGGTTCTGACAGCAAGCACAAGACACACTTGTTCAACGTAAAATATACAGGTCTGCCATTTGGTGCTTTAACGGGTTACTACTACAACTTTGAGGAAGATAAAGTTAGTGGTTATGACCTAGATACTTACGGTGTCCGTTTTAGCGGTTCTCAAGATGCGGGTGATACTAAGCTTCTATACACAGCTGAGTACGCGACACAGGATAACGGTTCGACTGACCCTGATTACTATCTGTTAGAGGGTGGTGTGGCGTTCTCTGGTGTGACGACCAAGCTAGGTTATGAAGTTTTAGGTTCTGATAGTGGCGTGGCATTTAACACACCATTAGCCACTAAACATAAATTCCAAGGTTGGGCTGACCAGTTCCTAGCGACGCCTGCAAATGGCATTGAAGATCTTTATGTTAGCGTGGGTACTAAGTTGGCAGGCGTTAAATTGCTTGCGGTTTACCACGACTATGAATCTGAAGACACAAGCGCTGATTTAGGCTCTGAATGGGGCTTTGTTGCGGCTAAAAAGTTTGGCAAAAACTACGGCTTAAGCCTGAAGTATGCTGACTATGAAGCAGGAGACACTGGAACAGATAAGAGCAAACTGTGGCTTACTGCTACAGCAAACTTCTAACGCTGTGCCTCAGCTGCCCGAGTAGTGACGGGTGAAATATGATGGAGCGACCCCCTCTCGCTCTATTAAAAAAGAAGCCGCCATATTGGCGGCTTCTTTTATAGCATTGAGGTGATAGCTTTTTACAGTTTGAACTTCTGAACCATAACTTCTAGCTGACCTGCTAGCGTATTAAGTTCATGAGCAACTTGGTTCAGCTTGCCGGCACGGGATGAAGTATGTTCAGCCGTTTTGGCGATTTCGTGTACGCTGGACTCAACGCTGCTAGCCATCTCCGTTTGCTCTTTAACCGACGATGAAACCATATGGTTCATATCGTTAATCGCACGAACTTCTTCGGCAATCTTGATTAGCGCATCTGAAGTTTCCTGCACTTTAGCTACACCAGCTTCCGCACTCGAGTGTGCTTGATCCATTACGGATACCGCATCACGCGCATCATTTTGCAGTTCTTCGATAATCGCGTTGATCTCTTCGGTCGAATTGCGTGTCTTACTTGCTAGAGTACGAACCTCATCTGCTACTACGGCGAAGCCTCGACCTTGCTCACCAGCACGGGCCGCCTCGATTGCAGCGTTAAGCGCCAAGAGGTTGGTTTGTTCGGCAATTTTCTGAATTACTTCTAGTACGGTACCCACACTCTGGCTTTGTTCATCCAGTTTGTTGATAACGCTCAGAGCGCGGTCGATATTACTCTTCAAGGAGTCAATGGCATTGATCGCTTGCTGAGTAATTTGCGTACCTTCCTGACTTTGCTCAAGCGCTAGGTCAGACGCTGAAACCGTATTTTCAGCACTAGCTTCAACACTCTTAGTGGCGGCTTCCATCTGTTCCATCGACGAAGCAACAGCACTGGTTTGTATCTGCTGATTGTTCACCGCGCTATTTGCCATATCAGCGATATCATTGATCGATGTGCTCGATGTGCTTAGCTGGTGAACCGTATTGCTAACCTTGCTCAGACTGGAGTGGAAGTCTTCAAGCATAGTGTTCAGTGATGTTGACATCGTGCCGATTTCATCTTTTGAATTCACATCTATGCGAAGTTTTAAATCTGAATTTTTATGAATGGTGTTGATCGTCTTACCCATGCGCTTCACTGGGCGTACCACAAGGTGACCTAGTAGAAGGCTAATTAGGATTAAGCCGATGATAAACAGTACGAGCTCGGTCAATGCAACGCTAATCAAGTTAGCACGAATGGTGTTATCAAGATTTTCAAAAGAGTAGGTAACACGAACGGCACCTAGCACATCGCCCTCAGCCGTTTGGTGACAAAGTAGGCAGTTAGTACCTTTGTAGTCAGGTAGGGCTTTCATTGGTGTGACAACGGTTAGGCGGTGACCTTTTTCATCATCAATTTCTTCAATAATCTGTTCACCTTGCATCGCACGTTTATCAAGATCGTCCATGATTTTGGAGTCTGCGGTACCCGGCCCGTAAACTTTTGAAACGCTATCGGCGCGGATAATGCGTGCTTCTAGTACATCAGGGTTGGCAAGAATCTTTTTCTGCAAGGTTTCGCGGTTAGACATGGCACCGCTCAGCATCAGTATATTGATACTGTCAAAGTAGGAATCAGCAGTCTCAGTTGTTGTACGTTGAACAACTTCAGAAACCAACTGAGTTTCACTACGGTAAATCGCGGTTAGAGAGCTAACCAAGATAATCAGGAACACAACTGCTAGAGAAATGTTTACCTTTGTTTGAATTGATAGGCCATCCAATTTCACACTTCAGCTCCCGTCATAAGTGACGTCATTTTTATAATAGTGGTTAGCATAGTCAGTAACTCATCATAAGGCGAAGCTGATATTCCACACAAGCCTAAGGTGCTTTGTTCTTTCGATGTAGATCAATGAAACGCCATTTTTGGATGCTGGTTCAATAAATAAAAGGAAGATGGATGGGAATTCGCTAATTTCTAAATGGGAAATGGGTGAGTTTCCGCCAATCTTCTTAGTCGTCTAAATCCTTCCTTAAAACATGTGTTTAACCTGTGCCTCAATGTTTATAGGCGCTGCAGAGCTTTGTGAAAATCATATTTAACAGTTGGCCCTATCTTTGCTCTCTAGTGTGATGAGTTCAGAAAGTTCTGTGACTGCTAAAAACAGAAAGCGCTGAATTTCAAACAAAACAAACATAATTAAATTCAATTAAACAGGAGATGCACAATGCGTTTACTGACCGCTGCGGTAACTTCCCTTGCACTAACTCTAGGAGCACAAGCTGCTGTTGCAGCCCCAGTAGAAATTAAGTTTTCTCACGTGGTTGCTGAAAATACACCAAAAGGCCAGATGGCTCTTAAATTTAAAGAGCTAGTAGATGAGCGTCTAGCTGGCAAAGTTGAAGTTAAGGTCTTCCCTAACTCTCAGCTATTCGGTGACAACAAAGTTTTGGAGGCGATGTTGTTAGGTGATGTGCAGATGGCTGCGCCTTCACTATCTAAATTCCAGAAGTTCACTAAAAAGCTTCAGATCTTCGATCTACCATTCCTGTTTAAAGATATGGCTGCGGTAGAAAAATTCCAGAACAGCCCTGATGGTCAAAAACTACTAGGTTCCCTTCAGAGCAAAGGCCTAGTTGGTCTAGGTTACCTGCACAATGGTATGAAGCAGCTTTCTGCAAGCCAAGAGCTAAAAGTACCTGGCGATGCTTCGGGTAAGAAATTCCGTATCATGACCTCTGACGTACTTCAGGCTCAGTTCGAAGCTGTAGATGCTGTTCCACTGAAAAAGCCTTTCTCTGAAGTATTCACACTTCTACAGACTAAAGCGATCGATGGTCAGGAAAACACTTGGTCAAACATCTACTCTAAGAAGTTCTTCGAAGTTCAGCCTTTCATCACTGAATCTAACCACGGTGTACTGGATTACCTAGTAGTAACGTCTGCTGAGTTCTGGATGGGTCTTGATGCAGACCTGAAAGTTGAAGTTAAGAAAGCGCTAGATGAAGCAATCAAACACGGTAACGGCATTGCTGCTGAAAAAGCTGCGTCTGATAAGCAGAAAATCATCGATTCTAAGCGTTCTCAAGTTGTTAGCCTAACTGACGCAGAACGTGCTCAGTGGGTTGAAGCAATGAAGCCTGTATGGAAGCAGTTTGAAGATGAGATCGGTGCTGATCTAATCAAAGCTGCAGCTGCAAGCAACTAATATCACGCCACTTAACCGGGTGGGCATTGCCCGCTCGGTTATGTTCAGAGGAGAACGGTTAACGGCGCTAGCCGTGGGTTGTCCTGTGAATATCTCCTTATGAAAAAAACTATTAACGACGTGAGTCGCTAGGGGAGCTGTATATGGTTCGTAATCTAGTAACAAAATTGGAAGAGGGCTTTTTATCCCTGCTTCTAGTTTCAATGACATTACTGGTATTTGCTGAAGTGGTAGCGCGCTTTGGTTTTAACGCCGGTATCCATTGGGCACAGGAAGTGACCCTTTTACTCGCTGCATGGTTTGTACTCTTTGGTGCTTCTTATGGTGTCAAAGTCGGTGCCCATATCGGCGTGGATGTTTTTGTAAAACTGATGCCAGAACACACGCATCGGTTAGTCACTTTGGTTGCTGTTGGCCTGTGTTTGGTTTACTGCGGACTGTTCTTGTATGGCTCTTGGATCTACATCAGCAAGATGAAGATGATCGGTATCGAGTTGGAAGATCTTCCAGTACCGAAATGGATCCCAATGAGTATTTTGGTGATCGGTTTTGTTCTATTGATCATTCGTTTCTTAGAGCTGGGCTGGAAAGTTATCACTAAACAAGCAGATGGTTTCCACTTCGCGGATGAAGCGGAAGAGTCTATGGAGATCGCTAACGAGCTGAAAGAAACAGCACTAGGCGACCCTAATGACAGCCAAAATCAAAAAAAGCAGGAGGATAAATAAATGACTATTGCTGTACTGTTTATCACTCTGTTTGGGTGCATGATCATCGGTATGCCGATTGCTATCGCATTGGGCCTATCTTCTGTAACCACTATTTTGTTGTTCTCAAATGACTCGCTTGCATCGATTGCATTGAAACTGTTTGAGGCAACCTCAGAACATTACACGCTACTAGCGATCCCGTTCTTTATTCTGTCCTCTGCGTTCTTGTCTACCGGGGGGGTAGCAAAACGTTTGATTAACTTCGCGGTTGATACCGTGGGTCATATCCGAGGCGGTTTGGCGATGGCGTCGGTAATGGCGTGTATGCTATTTGCTGCAGTATCTGGTTCATCACCAGCAACAGTAGCAGCGATCGGTACTATCTGTATCGCGGGTATGGTGCGTTCTGGTTACCCACAGTCTTTCGCTGCTGGTGTAATCGCGAATGCGGGTACTTTGGGTATCTTGATCCCACCGTCTATCGTAATGCTGGTATACGCTGCTGCGACAGAAGTTTCGGCTTCACGTATGTTTATGGCGGGTTTTATCCCGGGCCTAATGATGGGTCTGATCCTCATGATCGCTATCTACATCGTTGCGCGTGTTAAAGGTCTTCCATCTCAGCCGTTCCCTGGTTTTAAAGCGCTGGCTAAATCTGGCTTGATTGCTTTGGGTGGCTTGATGCTGATCTTCATCGTACTAGGTTCTATCTACGGTGGTGTGGCATCTCCAACGGAAGCGGCGGCAGTCGCTGCAGTATACGGCTACTTTATTGCGGTAATGGGTTATCGCGATATTGGTCCGATGAAAGGTATTCCGTGGCAGAAAGATGGTGAGAACTACGTTACTGCTGCAGTACGTAACTTACTACAGATGCTTTGGGCGCTACCAAAATCGGTAAATGACCCTGAAGTACGTAAAGTACTGCTAGATGCTTCTAAAGTATCCATGATGCTGCTATTCATCATTGCCAACGCAATGCTGTTTGCGCACGTTCTAACAACAGAACGTATTCCGCACACGATTGCTGAACAGATTCTAGCTTGGGGTCTACCAGCTTGGGGCTTCCTGATCGTAGTAAATATCTTGCTACTGATTGCGGGTAACTTTATGGAGCCGTCAGCGATCCTATTGATCATGGCGCCGATCCTGTTCCCAATCGCAACGCAGCTAGGTATCGACCCAATTCACCTAGGTATCATCATGGTTGTGAACATGGAGATCGGGATGCTCACCCCGCCGGTGGGACTTAACCTCTTTGTGACCGCCGGGATTACCGGGCAGAACATGATATGGGTTATCAAGGCCTGCTTGCCGTGGCTCTGCCTATTGTTAGGATTCCTAATCCTGATCACTTACGTGCCGCAGATCTCGCTATTCCTACCGGAATATATCGATAAGCTGAACGGTTACTAAGGAACTAGCAAAACATTTCTTATCGAATCAACCTCACTCAAGGGGGGAGTCTCCTCCCCCGTTTAAACAGTTGATTAGTGCTTTAACCACCGCTTGCGGTGGTTTTTTTTGTCTTAAATTTGGGCTAGCTGGCTGGCGAGGGTATAATCGCCGCTTCTAATGCATTGGTTACAAAAGAGACAGATAGAGTGATTGGGTATATTGCAGCGCTATGGGGTATCAGCGGTATTTTCCTGTTAATAGGCAGCGCGATCTATCGTCTTAGCGATATAGGTCTGCAGACCTTTAACTATGATCTTTCGTGGTACCACTGGGCAGCATTAGCATTTAGCGTCATTTTTATGGGCTTTGCTGAAGGTTATCGTGGCTTTCAACAAGCGTGGTCACCGCGTGTGGCGGCTCGTATTCTGTATCTGTCGCAAAATGTCTCTCCGGTCCGCTTTGTCTTTGCACCCCTGTTTTGCATGGGATTCTTCTCGATCGTTCGTAAACGTATGATTGTTACCTACTGCCTCACGCTGGGCATCATCTCAATGGTGTTGTTGGTACATCAGTTAGAGCAGCCTTGGCGCGGCATTGTTGATCTTGGCGTAGTGACTGGGCTTATCTGGGGCCTAACTTCATTACTACTTTTCTCAATCAAAGCGTTTTTTAGCGAAGGATTTGAGCACTCGCCAGAGATGCCTTAACGCGAGTAGCTAATTGCTAGACGCTGCGCTTGTTAGTGGCTAGGAGGGAACCATGGCTGATGGCTTTGTTCTGTATTTCACAGTTTATTCTGCAGCCCCAAGCATATCCTGTTTTTTATCCACGCGTTTAGCCAGTCTTCATCAAGCACAATTGCCTCAGCTATTCGTTGAGGGTTTTATATCTGTTGATGGTCACATTGCTTCTGCAAACCAAGCGTTAGTCGTAGGGCAGCAGGTAGTAGTTTCGCTACCGGATCATTATGAAGAGTCTGTTGATACTCAATGGCACAAGCTTTGGGAAAACGACGAGATTCTGGCTGCATATAAGCCCCATCTGCTGCCTGTTAGCCGTACCACCCGAAATCTCTATAACACGCTAATCTCCCTTGTGCGTCGCCAGACAACTTATGAGGATGCACACCTGTTACATCGGCTAGATACCGAAACCGCCGGCATCATTCTGCTAGCCAAAAACAAAGCGGCAGATAAAAAGTGGAAGCCGCAGTTAGATCAACTGATCAGGAAAAAAATCTACCATGCTAGGGTAGAGGGCATACCTGATTGGGATGAACTTAGCTACGAATGTGAGCTATCGGAAAAAGTAGGCAGCCCGATTCGCAGCCAGATGTATGTGGTGGACCAAGCTGAATCAGACTTGTACCCCAAGCCTAAACAGAGCCAAACCCTTTTTCGAGTCTTGCGAAAGGAAGAGGGTAAAAGCTTAATTGAGTGCGAGTTAATAACCGGAAGGAAACACCAGATTCGGGCGCATTTAGCATATCTAGGCTACCCGATTATAGGCGATAAGATCTATTCCAAAGGTGGTCAGTACTATCTGAAGCGTTTGGAAAGTCAGCTCGAAAAAGCGGATATTGCAGAGTTGGATTCTGAGTATCAGATGTTGACTGCGGTAATGATGGAAATTAACCCTGAGGATCAAGCAGTGATCATCAGGGTTGAGGAATAGGTGTTATGGTTCAGAAAGATTAAAGCGAAAAGCGCTGTAAAAGAGTATCTACAGAGTCTTTGTAAGCTTGTTGTTTCAGTAGTGAAACCTGATTTTGATCTGACGACTCTCTATTAATTGAATTACTAACGCGATTATCGTTGCTGACTTTAGGAGTAAATATTTCCCATTGTCCTGTTCCCACATCGACCAGCGCGGCTTTGATTCTAATGCGCATTTCTTGAGCTTCGTCAGGAATACCCCAGCCTACAATCGGAACCCAAGAAACAGTTTTTGTCGCTAAATTTTTAGTCCCTGATTCCAGAGTGCCCCAATACACGAACATTTTTCTTATACCAGCTTGAGCTGCTGAATATCGAAGAGAGCTGGAGTAGCTAAGATTGCTTTTTTTATCGCTTTCAGGGATGCCTGTAAAAGGTGTAACCTGAAAATACTTTTCCAAGCTTTCTATCATTGGTTCGTCTGGCATTAGAGCCCCAGATTGAACAACTAAAAGCTTATCGCCCCTTTTAATGCTCAGCTTAGCTTTAGCATTTTGGAGCGCATCTTGAATTTGTTTATCAGAATACTTTGCTTCTGGGTCGATGCCTAAAACATTAAATTCGCTTAACTCACCACGGTAAAATGGATTGGATGTTGAGCGGTAATGAGGATTTTCTTGATAACCTGAGTTGGAGATTGAGCGTGTGAAGCAGCCACTTAAGCAAGCAGATACCATGAGAAGTATGAGTAACTTAGGCATAAAACCTTCCTTGTTTTTACAATGATAAAAAATCATAACCAGCCTGACACAAAATTGATCAGGCTGGTTTCAATAAGAAGTTAACCTAAAAACAGCTTATAAGCTGTGTTATCGGTTTCTTCCCAGTAGTTGTAGCCGATCTCTTCCAAGAAAGTACCTACTTGATCACGTTCAGCTTCAGGCACTTGCATGCCTACCAATACGCGACCATAAGCGGCACCGTGGTTGCGGTAATGGAACATTGAGATGTTCCATTTTCCACCCAATTTCTTCAGGAAGTTCATTAGTGCACCTGGACGCTCTGGGAATTCAAAGCGGTAGATCACTTCGTTTTTTAGCGTTTCTGGCGCATGGCCACCGACCATATAACGTACGTGGATTTTAGCGATCTCGTTTTCGCTTAGATCTTCAACTTCGTATTCTTTTTCACGTAACTCGCTAACCACTTCTTCGCGGCCATCACCACCGGCTTTTAGCTGAATACCTGCAAAGACGATAGCATTGCTATCATCGCTATAGCGGTAGTTAAACTCAGTGATATTGCGGTTGCCTAGCGCTGAGCAGAATTTCTTAAAGCTACCCGGTTTCTCAGGAATACGTGCTGCGATGATTGCTTCACGTTGTTCACCTAGTTCGGAACGCTCAGCGATATGGCGTAAACGGTCGAAGTTTACGTTGGCGCCAGAGTCGATTGCGATAAGTGTCTTATCACTGATCTCTTCGCTAGCAACATACTTCTTCATACCGGCAACACCGAGCGCACCTGCAGGTTCGCAGATAGAGCGAGTATCGTCGTAGATATCTTTAATCGCAGCGCAGATTTCATCCGTCGATACAGTGATGACATCATCAACGTATTTCTTCGCCACTTCAAAAGTGTTTTCGCCGATGATTGCCACAGCAACACCGTCGGCAAAAATGCCAACCTGATCCAAAGTGACACGTTCGCCTGCATCCAACGCCGCTTTTAGGCAGGCAGAATCTTCGGATTCTACGCCGATCACCTTGGTCTCTGGGCGAAGGTATTTTACGTACGCCGCAATACCGGCAACCAGACCGCCGCCACCGACAGGGACAAAGATCGCTTCGATTGGACCGGATTCCTGACGTAGGATCTCCATTGCCACTGTGCCTTGACCGGCGATGACATCGGGATCATCAAAGGGGTGAACGTAAGTCATCCCTTTTTCAGCAACCAGCTTTTGAGCGTGAGCAGCAGCATCGTCGTAAGCGTCGCCGTGAAGTACCACTTTGCCTCCTAGACGACGAACGTTATTAACTTTTACGTCCGGCGTAGTTTTTGGCATTACGATGGTCGCTTTTACACCTAAGTGTTTCGCGGACATCGCCAAGCCTTGGGCATGGTTACCCGCTGAGGCTGCAACAACGCCACAAGCGCGTTCTTCATCGGAGAGCTGCGATAATTTGTTATAAGCGCCGCGCAGCTTGAAGGAGAACACAGGTTGTTCATCTTCACGCTTCAGCATAATTCGGTTATTCAGACGCTCAGAAAGACCTTTTGCTTCATCCAGTGGAGTTTCGATTGCCACGTCGTAAACGCGGGCCTCGAGAATTTTTTTGATATATCTATCTGGCATGATATTTCGCCTAATGTTTCGTCTGAATAAAAGTAAGCGGGAAATGGTAAAGGGAAACGCCCTGTTACGTCTACAATAGGTCACTAAAGCTGCGTATAATTTAGCGTAATTCTTACATATTTTAGTGAAAACCCCGGTTGTTTTCCGTCATGCATAAAACAGGTGCCTAACATGACCCAGGACGAGATGAAAAAAGCAGTTGCTGAAGCTGCTGTGGAGTACATCAAACCTAAACTAAACGAAGACAGTATTGTGGGTGTGGGCACAGGTTCTACTGCCAACTTCTTCATCGATGCCCTAGCTGAAATTAAGCACTTGTTCGAAGGTGCGGTAGCAAGCTCTGAAGCCACGGCTGAGCGTTTAAAAGGCCACGGTATCGAAGTGTACGACATGAACTCCGTTGCTGAGATGGAAGTGTATGTTGATGGTGCAGACGAGTTCGATTCTGGCCTGAACCTTGTTAAAGGTGGCGGCGGTGCTCTAACGCGCGAAAAGATTGTTGCAGCGGTAGCAAAAGAGTTTGTTTGCATCGTAGATAGCACGAAGAAGGTTGATATCCTTGGCGAGTTTCCACTACCTGTAGAAGTAATCCCAATGGCTCGCTCTCAAGTAGCGCGTGAGCTGGTAAAACTGGACGGCATGCCTGAGTGGCGCGAAGGTTTCACTACCGACAACGGTAACCTGATCTTAGACGTTCACGATATGGAAATTATGAACCCTAAACAGCTAGAAACTCAGCTAAACAATATCGTTGGTGTTGTAACTAACGGTTTGTTCGCCAACCGCGGCGCTGATGTTGTATTGATGGGTACGCCTGAAGGCGTAGAAACTATCAAGCTTTAATAAAGTTGCTAGCGTCTAGTGGTTAGACGCTGCGCTTGCTAGAAAAAACCTGCCTACGGCAGGTTTTTTTGTTTAGGTGTGGTTTTCGTTCAGTAGGACATTATTTGTCAGCTAAAAATGCGACTACACCTTCGGTATATTTAGTTATTACTTGGCTTGCTACGCCCCAAGCCGCACACTCTTCGATAGAAATATGTGAACTACCAATAGTTTTATTTGTAAGTTTGTCAGTCACAGTTACGGTGCTGACGATATTATCGCATCCGGCCATAATGCCTACGGCCACACGAGCAAGATCATCTCTTAAATAAAACGAGTGTATTTTGACTGTCGCACTGTGCCGAGATATCTCACCGTCTGGCGATAGTAAGTCTTGGTGAGTTAAGCCACTTTTAATCTGAGACTCAAGCAATGCGTATTGATCTTCAGGAATAGCTACAGCTGTTCCTTTTTCAATAGAAAGCGCTAACTTTTGCTTAGTGGTTGGTTCATATTCTATAGCTACAGTAGATTTGGTGCTTGCGCACCCGACGAGAGATGTAGCTATAGCTAATGTGACAAGAGCTTTTTTCATACAGCGTTTCCTTACGGTATAAAGCTAACAGGTGAAAATATATTGGTTCTGTAAATCAGAGTGAGTTATTAAATGCATTCTCCAGAGTTGAGGAATCAATGTTGCGATTAGTCGTATTTAGTGGAGTGCTGAATATGCTGATAGCGAAAAGATAGGCTTTGACCAAAACGCACGCTTTCAAACTCCCTCGCACAGACGTTCGAAAAACCAGAAACCTCGCCTTTCAGAGTACCATCTTCATTTAATTTAATATCACGTAGATGTACTTCCTGCCCTTTAAATAACAACGCTACTTCAATCGCTGTACGCGCAATACGCTGTTCTGGGCTTTCCGATTGTGCAGCATTGGTATTTGGTGGTGTAGGCCCAACTAGATCAAAGCCTAGGGTATCGGCATCGGTATGGTTCATAGCGTTATATCTTTTTCTGACTGGTTCTAAAGCGGATTATGTCTGCTTATAAATCTTAAGTGATTTACCGTTTTTAGTTCCCAAATTCTCTATTTCCCACAGCTTTCCACAGTTCTCACATCTAAAGATTGCTAAGTGCTTTTCGACATCGGAAGAAGCCAAGCTTAACTTGCCGTCTAGCTCTGGGGTCTCATGAATTGAGTTTACTGTATATGAGTCTTTTAGTTTGCCGCAACAGTTCATGAAAAGTGATTTTGGGGATTGGTAGGGTGCGATAGTTACTTTATAAAGCACCCTAATTTAAGGTTTATAAGTTAGGAACCGCAATCAAATCCGTGATCACGCTTATATTGCTCAACAATGGATTTGTCCATAGTTTTGAACATTGCGCATACAGTAAAGCTACCTACCTGTTTACCATCCTGAACATAACCCCAGTCGGTAATTTGATTCTTTCTGAATGCGTATACTTCACCGTATTTCATAGAGGAAATAATTGATGGCTTATTAACTAGCACCCCCGCATATCCGCCTTTTATCTCCTTGAATGGAGAGAACCAGAGGTGTTCCACGCCGGCGTCATCAGAGACCTTGATCTTGAGTTTGAAACCATTAGCTCCTTTGGGAGGCTGTTGAACAATTGCAAAAAAGTTGTCCAGTTGGCTCTGAGCAGATGCAATCGCAGCATTCATCGCCTTGTCTTGTTCGCTAATCAATAGTACTTGATCATCAATTTTTTCTTCAGCGAAGACTGGTAAAGTAAATATGGCAAATATTAAAGATAATGATTTTTTCATGATTACATCCTTGTGGTAGTGAATGGGGGAGTATACCTACTCATACTGTCAAAGCATCTATCCGAATCATACTTAAAGAAAACGGTGAATCGCCCTTCTTGCAAGCGTAGCGTCTAACCACTATCAGCTAGCCTCTAAGATAGTTACTCCGCCAAAGCACGGCATTTATACAAAACTGCCCCTTGCCCCCAGTAAACGCCGTCTTCGTCGATCACGTTCCAAACAATCGCGTCTTCAACCATAAAGCGGTTACCTTTAGCTGAGATGCGTACGCCTTGGTAATCATCAATAAAGCCATGGTCGGTTACGGCTTTAAGCAAGCGATTACGCTCTTCTTGGGTTTGTGGTTCAGCGGTATAGCGGGATGGTAGTTTGATTAGCTCTTCCCATTGGATTTCGAACTGTTCCATGCCTTTGGCGTTGGAGTAGTTTAGAAGGGGGTCATCATTGGCATTGTGGGAAAGTACTGGATGAGTAGCGTTATATAGTGCTTGCGCTCGTTGATCACTGCTGGTGTCTGATGGAATCAGTGATTTTCCGGTAAGGCGTTCAAAGCTGCTTAATAGTCGCTCTGCTTGTTCTGCGGCGAAGTTGTTCTCGGAGCTAGGTTTGTTCATGGTGTCGGGTTCATCTGTGTCGTATAGATCTTATTGAAGACCAATCTTGGGGATTTTTTGCCTTACTCGCAAGTATCACTTGTGATGGCGATTTCTAGTGCTTCAAAAAGTCGATAATTGGGCAGTCCGAGACAGTTCCTTCACCGCAGCAACTATTGGAGAGCTGCTCTAATGAGTGCTCGATCATTTGTAGTTCGCTGATCTTGGTTTTGACTAGAACAATTTTGTGTTCGACCTGCTGCTTTACCAGTGCTGAGCTGGTGCTTGGATCGGTCTGTAGCGACAGGAGTTCGCTAATCTCTTGCAGCGAAAAGCCAAGGTCTTTGCAGCGATGGATAAAGTGCAGACGTTGCAGGATTGTTTCGGGGTAGACCCTATAACCGGAAGGAAGGCGGTCGGGTTCGGGGATAAGGCCGCGCTGTTCGTAATAACGAACGGTTTCTACGCTGATGCCGGATTGTTTTGCGACTTGTCCAATTTTGAGCTGTTTCATAGTTCCTGTTTAACACAGCAACCGAAACAGCTCAAACAGGCTGAGGCGATTACAGAGTAACGCGGCTCAGTGCGATGCTAGCAGGCATAGTGATCCACGCCATAGCGATCAAGTTAATGATGATCCAGGAGAAACCTGAAGAATCGCGGAAGTTTTCGTCATGATCTGCCATCGAAGTCACCCTAATGTCAGGCATGCGGATTTCTATCGATCATTGAAGTCACAGCATTTGACTTCACCTGCTGATGAGCTCTTAAGAGCTTCTGGTTCCAGGTTTAGTGCAATCGATTTAAATCGCGCAAAAGTTTATGTGCATAGAACTGTCTTGTCGGAAGCGCTAAGGCTTCAAAAACGAGGGTGATTTTATCAAGAGTGGGACGTTTTTAATAGCTAGAATAAATCGTCCTTACGGACTGTAATAGCGTCAAGGTATCATTACAAATTGTAGGGATTTATCGGTCGGTTTCAATTTTTCACGAAACTTATGCTGTTTTTTGAGTTTCTATCATAAAGATTCGCTTTCTATTCATGAAACTGGATTATGATAGAGAGGTTATTAGCTCGTCTGGCGAAAAGGGACTATGTTGCGTTTTCTTCTGGTTGTTATCGTTTTGGTTGCTCTGTTACTGCATAACTTGCCTCTATTGGTGCGAGATCAGGTGGTGCTGTGGCTACTGAACAATGGTGCGGATAAAGCTCAGTTATCAGCTTTAGAGGTAGAGTGGTTTAAAGGCCGTATCAATATTAAAGGCCTTAAAGCGGAAGCTGCGGATAAACCGCCTTTGCAGGTAGATAACCTCTCGGTTGATCTGGATTATGAGCAGCTACAGCAAGAACGTATCTTAATCACCGATTTGAGCCTTTCTGGCATTAATTTAGGCGTTCGTCAGAAAGAGCAGGCGCTTTGGTTAGGTCCAATCGATCTGAATCAATTTAAATCCGAAGACGCCGCGGTTGAAGAAAAGCCAGAAGAGCCTTCTTCAAATTGGAGTTTTGGTTTAGCACAGTTAAATCTTCAAGCGATCAACTGGCAGGCAGAGTTAGATGGCCAAACGCATAAGCTGCAATTGAAAACTGGGCGTATCGCCGACTTCTACCTTTGGGATCAGGATCAGCCGGTAGCTTTGGATCTTGATGGTTCTTTAAACGGTGCTCCGATTGTATTGCAGTCTCAGTCGAAACCTCTTCCTGAAGAGAAGAGTTCTGAGATCAAAGTTAAGTTAAATAACTTCCCTATCCACAGTGTCACGGCAGTATTTATGCCTGAACTTCGTGGTCATCTAGATATGGATCTTGATCTAAATGTACGCACGAACCTGACTAATCAGTTATTGCAGGTAAAACAAAAAGGTAGCGTTAAGTTACGTGGTTTGAAGTTCCGCCAAGAGAATATGGCGCTAAAACAAAACTCACTAGTTTGGAAAGGTGATGTTGATTTGGGAGTTTTAGCAGGTGAACTAAAACAGCTAAAAACTGCAGGCCAAATCAAAGTGGCAGGCTTACAGCTTGATCAAGGCGGGCAAACGGTCAATTTAAAAGGGGCTGATTTGGTCTCTGTAGTCGAGATGGAAGGACTGCAAAAACTGACCCTTAAGGATCTGGTTTTAAAAGCGGAAGGTATTGCGCTGAATCAAGCGGGGCAGAATATCAATATCAATGGTGTACTGGCGCGCGGTGCTGTGCAGACTGCTGATATGAAAAACTGGCAGGCTAATATCCCTACCGTTGCTCTGCAAAACTTTGCTCTATCTAAAGGGCAGCAGGAACTGATTAGTCTGGCTACTGTGCGCTTAATTACTGCAGAACTACGAGACGTTAACGATATTAGTCTTGCCAAGCTGGAAACCGAGAAGCTCAAAGTTCAAGGTAATGGCGGAGTGTTTACCCAGTGGGGAACAATCACTGCCGATGATATTAAGTTTAAACAGCAGAGCGAACTAAGTATTAACTCTGTGCAGTTGAGTGATAGCAAAACGCGCGTGCTGTTGTCATCTAAGCGTCAGCTGACTGACCTGGATTGGTTATTAGCGCAGCTATCTAGCAGTGAGAAAAAGGCTGCCCCATCAGCTACAGACACCGATAAGAAAGCCAGTAAGCCAATCAGAGTTAAGCTGAACAAACTGCGTGTTAGTGGCAGCAACCCTATCCAGATTTTCGATGGTGGCGTGAAGCCTGCTTTTAAAACGAATCTCACTATTCAGCGCCTCGCTTTGAGTAACCTAGATACAGGTTCCAAAGGCAAAACTACGTTTGATCTGAAGGCTAAAAACAAGCTATCTACCATTAATGCTAAGGGCGCTATTGAGCTATTCAGCGGTAATTTTGGCGGTCATTGGGATGCCAAAATTAAAGGCTTAGAACTTCCGCAAGTAAGTCCTTACTCGCTTGAATACACTGGTTATTACTTGCAGAGTGGTCAGCTTAGCTTAACTACAAAAGGCACTATTAAAGGCCGTAAACTCAATGGTGATACCGATATCCGTTTGAACAAACTCGATGTTGAAGCGCGTAACAGTGAGCGTAGTGGTGAGTTTGATCAAAAGGTATCGATGCCTCTGGGAACGGCATTGATGATCCTGCAGGATAACGATGACAATATCGATCTGCAGATCCCTATTGATGGCTCTTTGGATGATCCTCAATTTGGTTATCAGACGGTGATCAATAAGCTAGCAGGTAAAGGCTTAAAGAGTGCAGCTATGGGTTATCTAACCAAAGCACTTCAGCCTTTCGGTACGCTGATTTCGATCGGTAAGATGGTGATGGATGCGCAAGAGAAAGGCTCATTTATTACCCTGCAACCGGTCTACTTCGATGTGGCGGGTGCCTCCCTTAATTCTGAATCATCAGCTTATCTGTCGAAACTGACCCAGATGATGCAGGAACGTAAAGGCATGCGGATGAATATTTGTGGCCTTGCTGTTGCTGAAGATCAGCCAGCTATATGGCAACAGGTTGTGGCTGAAAATGCTAAACGTAAGAAGCCTCTACCAGAAGAGCAACTACAGGCAGAAGTGACACCTCGACTGCAGCAGTTAGCCCAGGACCGTAGCGATGTGGTTAAAGCTGCGTTGTCGAAAGATGGTATCGATATTGAGCGTCTGTTTAGCTGCTATCCAAAAGTGGATTTGCAACAAAAGCTTAAACCGCAGGTAAGTTTAGGATTATAAAAACCCAAAGGGATCTTTAGCTTTTGCATAAGCCGCCGACAGCTTAGGGTGAACAGGATCTGTTTTTTCGCGGGATTATCTCTCGAAAAGGCAAACCCCAAGCAATTGGGCGACGCAAAGTTACGGGTCCCTATGGGATGGCCGGACCGCCGACGATAAAAACTCTCGCTTCTGCTGAGGTTGTCGTTATGTTGTTTGTAAAACCACTATTCGGCTGTGCCGCAGGGATGGCTCTGGCGCTTGCATCTCATTCAGTGAGTGCAATGGATACCGCGCCCACACAACTACCAACGTCTTTTCCTTCTTCAATTTTTACACAATTAGCTACCCAAGATGATTGGCATTTCGGGCTACACCCCCCCCCCATTTTTTGTTTTAGCGGCCATTACTTTAAGTCGGATGGCTCTGTTGCTGGGCAGGATCAAGACAAGCTTGCAGCAAAGCCCAATCGTAAAAGTCGTTTATACCTAGCCTTACTTATGTTGGCGCGAAATAAAAAGTAAATTTTATAGGGTAGAAACCAGTTGACTGAATTTCGTGCTTTTTGCGCGGAATTCGCCCTTTGTCGCAACGGAATTCCGCAGCTGAACTAAACTCATGCAAGGATCTTTCGATTGCGAGGCGCTGGATGAGACGGCTTAAACAAGCGATATCAGGACGTCTGGGTAAACAGTTTGCGATACAGGTTATATTATTTAGCTCCTGTTTTACGTTGATCACGACAAGCGTGCAGTTAGCGTTTGATTATCACGCAGATATCAGCCGCATTGAGCAGCAATTTGTCGATATAGAAAGATCACATGTTCCCCCTTTATCCCTCGGATTATGGTCGATGGACGGAGCACAGATTGGTGTGCATCTAGAAGGCTTACAGCAACTCCCAGATATAGAGCATGTGGTCATCAGAGATGAACAAGGCGGCGTTTGGGAGTTTGGGGATAAAGTTTCTGATAACTCTCGTGAGCATGTTTACCCCCTAGAGTTTTTGCGAGTGAACCAAGCCGATCCTATCTACCTCGGTGCATTGGTCGTGACAGCTAGTATCGATAATGTCTATGAAAGGTTGATCAACCGAGCCAGCGTTATTTTGATCAGTAATGGTGTAAAGACCGCCATCGTTGCGGGTTTTATAATGCTGTTGATGTGGCTGCGTGTGACCCGACATTTAGGGGCGGTGACTGATTATGTGTCTAGGTGGGAATTAGAGGGAGAGAACAAACCACTGAAACTGTCCAAAACTCAAAATCCAGATGACCCTGATGAGTTTGATGTGGTAGCTGATGCCATCAATAGGATGCAGCAAGGATTAGCCAAACAGTTTCATGATCTAAATAGTGCTGAGACGGAACTTAAGGCTTTGCTTAGAGAGCGCAATCAGCTACTGCAAAGTGAAAGGGAGTACAAAGGCAAGCTAGAAGAGAAGGTAAAAGAGCGTACTCAGGAGCTGACGTTAAGTCAGAAAGCCTTAGAAAAGAGCCACAGTTACTTGCGCAATATTCTCGAAACCAGTCCGATCGCGGTGAGTGTATATAACCCTGTTGAGCATCAACTTAGCTATTCGAATCAAACGTGCGCCAATATGTTTGGTTTTAGTATCGAATCTTGGTTGAAGCATAATCCTGAGGATAGTTGGTTACACGATGAGGATCGTGAATTCTTTGCTCAGGAATACCGCAAACATGGCCGTGTAAGTACCACGGAGGTTGAGCTAGTACGTAGGGATGGTTCGGTGTTCTGGGCGCTGTTAACTTGGGAGCGGATCTTCTTTCAGGATGAGCGCCAGATCCTGTTCTGGGTGGTAGATATCAGCGGTCAGAAAAAAGCCCAGCAGCAATTAGAACAGGCTAAAGCCGAGGCCGAAGCAGCCACCAAATCCAAATCTGAATTTCTCGCTAATATGAGTCATGAGATCCGTACGCCGATGAATGCGGTGGTTGGGTTTAGCCATCTTGCCCTTCAGACCGAGCTTACTAATCAGCAACATGATTACTTAAGAAAGATCCAAATGGCGGGGCATAATTTACTTCGTGTGATTAACGATATTCTTGATCTGTCCAAGATTGAAGCGGGGCGGATGAGTGTCGAAACCATCGATTTCTCTTTGGATGATGTGCTTGAGCATTTATGTGACTTACTGCGTCTGAAAGCCGAGGAGAAAGGGTTAGAGATCCTACTGTTTCATCCTTGGGAGCTGCCGCGTCAGTTAAGAGGCGATCCATTACGCTTAGGGCAGGTGCTGACGAATCTAGTGGGCAATGCCATTAAATTTACCGAGCAAGGCGAGATCTCCATCACGGTAGAAGAGGTTTCGAGAGAGAGCGGCAAGGTGTGGTTGCAGTTTAGTGTGACTGATTCTGGAATTGGTTTATCTGTAGAGGAACAAGCACGGCTCTTTAAAAGCTTTGGTCAGGCGGATGCATCAACAACACGCAGATATGGTGGTTCAGGCCTAGGTTTAGTGATCAGTAAGCAATTGGTTGAGTTGATGGGCGGTGAAATCACGGTAAGTAGTGAAACGGGTCAAGGCTCCTGCTTTGCGTTTACCAGTGAGTTTGAATTGGCTGAAAGTGATATCGCGACCGAAAACCCTGCGAACCGCTTGCAAGGCACGCGTGTTTTGATTGTGGATGATAGCTCTGCATCTCGCGATGTTTTGAGTTCTCTGGTGTGTAACTTCGGCATGTACGGCTATGCCTTGAGTTCGGGAGAAGAGGCTATTGCTGAGCTGCAGCGAGTGAGTGACAGTGACGAGCCTCCTTATGATCTCCTTCTGATCGATTGGCATATGCCGGGCTTGGACGGTTTTGAATGTGCAAAGCAGATCAAAGAATTGAATCCAAGTCAGCCGGTCCCCGCGGTTGTGATGGTCACCGCGCACCATCGGGAGGGGATTCTTCATCAAGCTTGTGCTGAGGATTTAGATGGCTTTCTGCTGAAGCCAGTGAGTCCATCTTTATTGCTTAGCGCGATAATGAAAGCGTTGAATATCAAAGCTGAACTAGGTGGCCGACAACCGAAAGTTATACCAACGCAAGCCGAAGCTGCCAAAGAGTTTAAGCATACCCATGTTCTGCTGGTGGAAGATAACTTGATTAATCAACAGATCGCTACTGAGATGTTCACCGGTTTAGGCTTAGAGATCAGTTTGGCGGGTAACGGTTTAGAGGCGATAGAACAAGCGCAAGAAACACCATTTGATTTGGTGTTGATGGATATCCAAATGCCTGTGATGGATGGCCTGGAAGCTACGCAAAGGTTGAGAGAGTTTGCGGGTTACCAAAGCATTCCGATTATTGCGATGACCGCCAATGCGATGCAGGAGGATATAGAGCGGACCAAAGCGGTTGGGATGAATGCGCATATCACTAAGCCTATACAGCCGCAGGTGCTATTAGAAACCTTAGCGCAGTGGATCACGCCGAAGATCGAGTATCATTCCTCAACCAGTCCGATACCAACAATCGAGGGCCTTAACTGTGAAGAAGCAGTGGCTCGGGTGAATGGTAATCTGGGTCTCTATCAAAAACTCTTAAAGCAGCTCGTCGAGGAGCAGGGTGAAACGTTCACTGAGGTAGAGTTTCTTTGGCAGCAGCAAAAATACGGTGAGGCGGCTGATAGGGTGCATACCTTTGCTGGGTTAGTGGGGAATTTGGGGGGCACCGAGTTATTTAGCCTTGCTCAGCAACTGGAAGTGGGTTTGCGAGGTGAAAACCCTGAAGGAGCAGCAGATCGAATAGGTGAATGTCTCATACAAGCCCAACAGCTCAGCAGTGCCATATCGGCATTTGTGACTTCTGATGTTTCTTCTGGGCCCAAAGAGGCAACTTTGCTACAACCGTCTATAACTAATAAAGGCGATTCCTCTTTTGTGGCGTCTCTGGATGAGATTGCAGAACTTCTCAAAGAGGGTAACAGTCGGGCGACCCAGACAGCTTCAGAACTGCTTGCGAATAGCCCCGATGAATATAAAGCTCAGTTACAGGCACTATTAATCGCTGCAGAAGAATTTGAATTTGAGCAAGCCCTTAAGGAGTTAGAGCAACTAAGGACTCGTGTTCATAGTTAAGTAAAGGAGTCTCTTGTGGATAAGGTGAAGGGGCATGTACTGGTAGTCGATGATGAAGCGGTGAACTGCAATGTGTTGGTTTCGCTGTTGAGCGATTACAAAGTTATTGTCGCGAAAAGCGGCGCTAAGGCGATCGAACGTGCCTGCGAAAATCCACCTGACCTGATTCTACTTGATGTTGTTATGCCCGATATGAACGGCTATGAAGTCTGTTCGCAATTAAAAGCTGAAGAACCTACCCGCAATATCCCGATTATTTTTGTCACCGTTAAATCCAATATTGAAGAGGAAACCCAAGGTCTAGAACTTGGGGCGGTGGATTACATCTCTAAACCTTTCAGTCCCGCAATCGTCCAAGCGCGTGTGAATAACCATATTCAGTTGAAGCAGCAGCGCGACATGCTAGAAGCATTGAATGTCACTGATAGTTTAACCGGTATTGCCAATCGTCGGCTGTTTGATCAGGCGCTAAACCAGCATTGGCAGGCTGCTTGTCGGACCTTCAGCCCCCTCGCGTTGTTAATGATCGATATAGATCATTTTAAACAGTATAACGACCATTACGGTCACCAAGCGGGTGATGAGTGCTTGATTCAAGTGGCGCAAACTATCGATCAGCAATGTGATCGAGACTTGGATAAAGCATGTCGCTATGGGGGAGAGGAGTTTGCCGTGATCTTGCCCTATACCGATTTAGCGGGCGGGAAGAAGATCGCTGAGAAAATGTTGAATGCGGTACGTGAACTACAGATCCCGCATGTGCATTCCAGCAGTGCAGAGATCATTACGGTGAGTATTGGTCTAGCTGTGATTGAAGTAGGTCCCAATGCTGAGTTAGCACGCTTGGTAGAAACCGCTGATCAATCGCTGTATACGGCTAAGAAAAGCGGGCGAAATCGATGTCATTATCAGGATCTGCCCGCTGCTCAGTTTGCTCAGCGTGAAGCCAGTGTTTGATAGCTTTGGCTTAAGCTCTGCTGGCGATGGCTAAAGTGTCCAATTAGAATAAATAGACCGCTGCTCAGTATCGGTAATAGACACCAGAGTATCGGATGTAAAACTGGTGATAGATTCAACAATTGCTGGTGGATCGGCCACAAGCTAGCCTCTGAAATGATGACTGCCAGTACACCACTGATCCCACCAATTAGGCCCATCTCTAAACGATCGAGTTGCTTACACTGCTTCTGGCTCGCGCCTAAGGTAAGCAGAAGCGCGTTTTCATGACGACGTTGTTCAAGCTCTTGGGTCAGCGTTACATAGAGTAAAACTAAACCTGATGCTGTCGTTAGCAACATGAGTAAGCTTGAGAGTAGGGATAGCTTGCTGAGTAATGTTTGCAACTGCGACAAAATCTGCCGAACATCGATCAGTGTAAGAGTCGGGAACTGTTGTAGTAGAGAACGACTGACCTCGGCGCTTTTATCACCTAGATAAAAACTGGTTAGGTAGCTAGGCGAGTAAGGCTCCAGAATGTCGGGGCTGAAGATATAGTAAAAGTTGGGCTGGAAAGAATCCCATCTTACAGAACGAATACTGGTGATCTCAGCGCTGGCTTCGCGGCCCGCGATATCAAAGGTGACGCTATCGCCGAGTGTTAAGCCAAGTTCAGATGCTAGCTTTTGTTCGATCGATACACTTTGAGAACTGTTCCACTGTCCTGATATAAGTTCATTATGAGCAGGGAACTGTTCCGTCGCTGTAAGGTTCAATTCACGTTTTAGCGAAGGTTGCTCTAACTGTTCAGGCGTGAGTGCTTCTGCTAAAGGTTGGCCATTAACCTTACTTAAGCGCCCACGATAGATCGGCCAAAGCTGATTATCGATCTGCTGCGCTGTTAACAAGGTTTCAACTTCCGGTTTCTCCCAGTCTTGAATATTGATTAGGAAGTGGTCCGGTGTGTTTTCAGGTAACTGTTCTTGCCAGCGGCTGAGCAGATCATTTAGAGCAACTAAGTTAATACTCAATAATGCAAATAGCAGGCAGATTACCGGGATTTGGATTCGATACCAACGTTGCTGTTGTTGCATACGGCTCAATAGCATCTGCCCTAGCGGATGATGCTTCGATAATCTCTGCGAACTCCATTGCGCGATAAAAGCACCGAGCCAACCCAGCAGGCTACCTAGGATAAGCAAGCTCAGAGTAAGACTGAGGGTGAGCCACAGGCTATTTAAGTAGCTGCTGGTGAATAGCAGCAAGACAATGAACGCGCAAAGATAGGGTAGCTTGCCACCCCACTTCAGAGGCGAAGGTTGGTTTTGGAATAGCTGTGTAGGTGTGCTTTTCTGTAGCAACAGAAGGTTAGGCAACCCAAGGGTGACAATAATGGCAATGCCTAACGCAGGCCCTGTCAGATAGGTTGTGAAAGCGGCTGTAGGTACAGGTTGAGGCAGCAACTCATTTAGCAGCTGTAGGCCTGAAGCTTCTAATATAACTGCTAGAAAAATACCTACTAGGCTACATAGAAACCATGCGTATCCTAGTTGGGCAAGGTACATCAATAACAACTGACGATTACTAACCCCTAAGCTTTTGAACAGTGCTGCACGTTTGCTTTGGCTCTGTGTAAAACGGCGTAAACTGAGGAAAATCGTCATGGCAGCAATCAGCAACGCAAATAGCGCACCTAAACGCAGATAAGAAGAGGCTTTCATTAACGCGCTGTTTTGTTGGCCCTCTTCGCTTTTTAGTGAAGTGATCTGCTCGCCGGTTTGTTTATTTTCTTGGAGATAGATTTCTAGTTGCGCGATTTTCTGGGCGTCGCCACTAAACAGTTGGCGATAATGTACACGTGAACCGGGGCCCAAGAGCTCGGTACTTTGTAGGTCCGAGTGATTGATAATAATTTGTGGGTTAAAGCTAATAAAACCGCGACCACGGTCAGGGGAAGCAAGTACCGTACGAGTTAAAACAAACTCTTTTGAGCCTAACGTAAGTATATCGCCGGGTTCGAGCTTTAATCGCTCAAATACGCCTTGCTCGGCCCAGGCTTCTCCCAAATTGGGCAATGGTGTTTGAGCCGGCTGATCTAACGAAATTTGTCCGCTGGGGTAGGGGGCCCTCAGTGCTCTCACACTAACCAATACAAAGTTATCACCTTGGTTTGCCATGCTGGCGATCTGCGTGACCGAAGTATGCTCAAGGGCCATCTCTTCAGCCATTGAAAGCGTTTTGTCAGAAAGAGGGCGACTATTACTCAGAACTAAGTCAGCGCCTAA
This sequence comes from Neptuniibacter sp. SY11_33, assembly GCF_047778025.1. Taxonomy (GTDB): domain Bacteria; phylum Pseudomonadota; class Gammaproteobacteria; order Pseudomonadales; family Balneatricaceae; genus Neptuniibacter. Next base: position 3,565,336 of record NZ_CP180543.1, on the reverse strand, counting down.
AAGTGCACTACCTTGCCTTTCGAGCGTTTGTTCAATTCGCTCACCTAATACTGCCATCAGGCTAGCAATGGTAATCGCCAGCAATAGAGCCAGAAGTAGTGATCGCCACTCACTTAGCTTGATATTACTCAAGCTAAGTTGACCAGCTATTTTAAGCAGAGTGGTAAGGTTCATGCTGATAACTCTTGCAGTTCGCCATTATGTAAACGCAATGCGCGACTGCAGCGTTTTGCTAAAAATGAGTCATGGGTAATCAAAATCAGCGTTGTGCCTTGAGCTTTGTTGAGATCAAAAAGCTGCTGGATGATCTGTTCACCGGTGTGTTCATCTAAGTTTCCGGTAGGCTCATCAGCAAATAATAGGGTGGGATTTGTGGCAAAGCTGCGTGCTATAGCCACTCTTTGTTGTTCGCCACCGGATAGCTCAGCGGGCTTATGATTAAGTCGTTCACTCAGCCCTACTTTGCTTAGCCAAATCTCAGCTTCTTCTGCGGCTTCTCTATGGTTGCGAATCTGCAGAGGCAGCATGACATTTTGTTGGGCTGTTAGGTCTGGTAGTAGGTGAAACGATTGAAATACGAAACTGATATGTTGGTTACGAAAATCTGCCCGCTGTTGATCATTCAGGTCATTTAGATCGGTATTATTCAGCAAAACATGACCTGAACTGGGATGATCTAATCCGGCTAGTAGCGATAGTAGGGTCGATTTACCTGTGCCTGAAGGGCCGACGATAGCAACACTTTCTCCCCGCTTGATCTCTAGATTAATATCACTGAATAGATCAACGGCCCCTGCTTGAGTCTGAAACTGTTTTGCGAGATGCTGAGCACTAACGACTGTGTTTGTATCAATTGCCATAGGTTCTTCCGTGCGTAAAACGATTGCCTTTCTATTATTCGTATTTCTGACCGTTCCGGTTCAAGCGCGTTCCCTAATTGTTTTAGGGGATAGCCTATCTGCTGCTTATCAGATGGATTTGGAGCAAGGCTGGGTGCACTTGTTACAACAGCGTTTAGATCAACAAGGCTATGCGCTTGAAGTGATTAATGCCAGTGTTAGTGGTGATACAACGCAAAATGGCATCGCTCGATTGAACTTGCTGCTGAAACAAACTGAGCCAGAGATTGTGGTTATCGAATTAGGCGGGAATGACGGTTTACGTGGTACACCGCCAGTTGCGATCCAAAGAAATTTAGGGCGTCTGATCGATATGGCTCAAGGTAATGGAGCTAAGGTTCTGTTGCTTGGTATGCAGCTCCCTCCAAACTACGGTAAAGCGTACACCCAGCGTTTTAGCGAAATCTATCCGACAGTGGCTGATAACAAAAAAGTGGCTTTAGTGCCTTTCTTTATGGAGCAAGTCGCCTTAAATCAAGAGCGCATGCAGGATGATGGAATTCATCCTAGTGCGGTAGGTCAGCCTTATCTGCTAGATACGATGTGGCCGTATTTAGAGCCATTATTGTAGTAATCGTTACTTAGTTTTCGATTTGGGGATTTGGTTCGAGTAACCCCTGATAGGACACGAGTGAGCCAAGTATTGGCAAAGTAAAACCGACGAAAAATCGGTATTTCCCATTCTCGATCTTTTTGTAAGCAGTGGTTTTAGGCAGTAGCCATGTGGGGACTGTAATACCTTTGATCTGAATTTTTAGGCAGCGCCAAAACCATCCGCCCTCTTTGATATCAACAGTCAGATGCAATGTTATCGGGCCGGTTTCTTCGATCCAATAACCGTTTTCAATTGAGCCCACAGGTTTGAATATTGAAGTAACTCTCTCTTGGTCGTTGAAACAGCGTCCCCAGTGCAAGCTATCAGGCTTATGGAATATGTTCACAGATAATTGGTGTTGGCCAGCTGTTGGAAGGCCCATTTTCTTGGCAAGCCTCTGGCCGATTATTCCCGCGAGGCCTTTACCGTAAGTTAGATCGACGGAGCCTTTAAGCTCACCACCTTGGATATGCAACTGTTGTAGCTGAGGGTGAAGTTCAGAAAATTTATCTCCGAACCAAGTGGATACAAGCGCAGATCTCATTCAGACAGTCCTTTGTTTAGCTATTTTCCGTAACACTTGTTTTAGCCTATCACGATAAACACTAGGCACAAAAAAGGCCGATACGTTTCCGTATCAGCCTTTTAAAAAGTTACGATAACTTATGCAAAGTTAGCGTTTACGAATTCCCAGTTAACTAGCGCCCAGAAACCTTTTAGGTAATCAGGACGAACGTTACGGTAATCGATGTAGTAAGCGTGTTCCCATAGGTCAACAGTAAGCAGTGGAGTCTGACCTTCAGTTAGAGGGCAGCCAGCGTTGCTAGTGTTAACGATATCAATAGAACCGTCAGCGTTTTTAACCAACCAAGTCCAGCTAGAACCGAAGTTGTTAACTGCTTTGTCGTTTAGAGCTTCTTGGAATGCTGCGAAAGAACCCCATTTAGCGTTGATTGCATCAGCAATTGCGCCAGTTGGCTCACCACCACCGTTTGGTGCTAGGCAGTTCCAGTAGAACGTGTGGTTCCAGATCTGAGCAGCGTTGTTGAATACGCCGCCAGCAGGAGCAGAAGTGATGATCTCTTCTAGAGTTTTACCTTCGTACTCGGTACCAGGAACTAGGCCATTTAGCTTAACAACGTAAGTGTTGTGGTGTTTGCCGTGGTGGAAGTCTAGCGTTTCAGCAGAGATGTGTGGTTCCAGAGCGTCCTTTGCATAAGGTAGCGGCGGAAGTTCAAAGCTCATAAGTGTCACCTTATTCGTGTGTCGTAAAGACTTATTGTCAGAGATTACCTGCGTATCCGTATGCTCACACGATTGGCAGGTAATTATTAATTATCCAAAGCACGGAAATAATAGCACCCAAGAGTGATTATTTCATGGTACAAAAAGTGTGCTTATTTGATGTTCTTTTGTTACGAACTATCTACCTATATTGGTTCATAATTCATTTTTTAAAGGGCTGCGACTAAAGTTTGCTGAAACTGTCATGTTTTAACCCTAGAATGACAGGCCTGTATTTTTATAACTATAAAAAAGTGACTGTTAGAAGATGTATAAAGTTTTAATTTGGATTTCTGTAGTATCTCTGGCAATTCTGGTCGTTAAAACCCAGTTTCTAGCGTCTGATACATTTGTGCCTTTTAAAGAGGATTGCATGAAGTTGGCGGGTGCTACTGAGGAGCGTTGTGACTGCTTTTCTAAATATGTACACAAGCACTTTAGCGATAATGAAGTGAAACTGATCCGTGCCAATCAACTGAGCAACCCTGATTTTAAATTTAAAGTGGAAGAGGTTTTTGCTCGTGCTAATCAGTCCTGTGCAGCTGAATAATTAGCTCTTATCTACTCACCTAGCTGGGATAATGAATCTATATCCCAGCTGTTTTTGGTCCCTGTCCTTTAATTAGTGTTCTTCGCTAGATGGTTTCGTAAAACTTCTAGTGGGAATTGCGGATCACCGCAGGCAAAGAAATACGGATTTTCTAAAGACTCGCGTAAGTTATATGTGAGGCCTTCGAGTGTTTCGGCGTTGACTAAACGCCCACCCGCTGCTTCCAGAATGGCTTGAGCTGCTGCCGTATCCCATTCGCTGGTGGGATAAAGACGTGGGTAAAAATCGGCTATACCTTCAGCGATTAGACACATCTTTAGAGAGCTTCCCATCCCTCGATGGCTTATCTGGGAAAACTGCTTAGCTATCGGTAGCATTAGGTTTTCGTTAGCATCTTGGCCATGTCTACGACTGGATGCGACGATTAGGTCTTTGCCCAGAGGTTTGCTCCGGATTTGCGCTGGAGCTTGCCCATCTTCCTGTTTCCATGCACCAATTTCGTTGCCCCCCCAATAGGCGACTCCGCTAACGGGGACATAGATAATACCGAAGATAGGGCGGTTGTTTTCGATCAGAGCAATATTGATGGTGAACTCATCGTTCCGGTTAATAAACTCTTTGGTCCCGTCCAACGGATCGATACACCAAAATTGCTGCCAAACTTTGCGCTGTTGGTAGGTTAATTCAGTGTCTTCTTCACTTAGTTGTGGGATCTCGGGAGTCAGATCGCTGAGACCGGCCCGAATCACCTGATGTGCTGCGAGATCAGCTGCCGTGACAGGGGAGTGGTCAGCTTTAGCTGCAATCGAAAAATCATCGCGCTGATAAACTTTTAAGATCTCAGCGCTGGCTTGCTGACAAATACAGAGTAATGCTGAAGCTAAGTTGTGTTGATTCATTATCTTACGGCCTTTTTGTTATTGGGTGTTGGCTGTATGAATGATGGTTCTACTTACGATTGAGGAAATCTCTGGCCATGTAGAGCGCTGCAATGGCTCTACCTTCGGTAAAGTCCTCGCTGGCTACCAGTTGCTCTATCTCAGCTAGCGGCCAACTGACGACTTCCATCTCTTCTGGCTCATCGCCTTGTAAGCGACAAGGATAGAGATCTCTGGCGATGACCGCTGTAATTCGATGCCCCATATAGTTGGGTGCTGATGTCATTACTTTTAGCGTATCTAACTGGTTGCTACCAAACCCTGCTTCCTCTTTAAGCTCTCGGTCTGCGGCGATATGAGCGTCTTCACCGGGATCAATCAGTCCTTTAGGTAGCGTCAGCGTGTAATCCTCAATACCTGCAGCATATTCTTTGATCAGCAGTACTTCATTGCCCTCGGTCACAGGAATGATCATTACTGCACCGTTACCTCGATTGGCTAAGCGCTCATAAGTGCGTTCGGCACCGTTAGAAAAGCGAAGTTCAACTTGCTCGACTTTAAATAAGCGTGTTTGTGCGGCAGTTGTAACCTTCAAAATCTCGGGTTTAACCGGCATACTGAGGTTTCCTCTTTACTTGGCCTGAAAAATGTTTGATTGGCAGAATATAGATACCGTCTTGCTGGATATGGACGGCACCCTTCTTGATCTTCACTTTGATACCTATTTTTGGCTAGAACATCTACCCCTGCGATATGCGCAGATCCACAAAATGGATCAAGATGAAGCACGCAGTTGGTTGCATGAGCGTATCATAGAGCAGCAAGGAACTCTTAATTGGTATTGCTTGGATTATTGGACGCGTGAGTTGAATGTACCCATTACCGAGCTGAAATATGAGATTGCCGATAAGATCGCTTTTCGACCTCATGTGCAGGACTTTCTAGCTACCCTAAAAGCGCAAGGGATTCGCACGGTGATTGTGACAAATGCTCATTGGGGAAGCTTGTCTCTTAAAATTGAGAAAACCGCTATCAACGATCTTGTGGATGAGGTGATCTGCTCTCATGACTTTGGATTGCCGAAAGAAAATCTCACGTTTTGGGATCGACTGCAGCAAGTAGAGCCTTTCGATAAGTCCCGTACTTTGTTGGTGGATGATAGCTTTGCTGTACTTAAGAGTGCTCGGGAATATGGTATTAAGTATTTATTGTCGATCTACCAACCTGACAGCCAGCAACCTAAAAGAGAAATAGATGACTATAGTGCTATAGAGCACTTTGATGAGATTACCCCCAAGAAATGACAGATACAGAAGTAAAAGTTCGTCTTGATAAATGGCTTTGGGCCGCTCGCTTTTATAAAACTCGCGCTGTTGCAAAACAGATGATCGATGGCGGAAAGGTGCACTATAACGGTCAGCGTACCAAATGTAGTCGACACGTTGAGATTGGTGCTGTCTTAGAAATTCGTCAGGGTTTCGAAGAGAAAGAGATCGTAGTGGTTGAACTCTCGGATAAACGTCGAGGTGCGCCTGAAGCGCAAAAGCTCTACAAAGAAACTGAAGCCAGTATTAAAAAACGTGAAGAGCATGCTGCACAGCGTAAGGCGATGGGCAGTAGCTTGAATCCGCGCAATCGACCGAATAAGAAAGAGCGCCGTCAGATCCGATCATTTAAAGATGGTGAGCGCGGTATCTTTGATAAGTAACGCGTTATCTGCACCATTCACTTAATCTAAAAAAAGGGCGATCTGCTTAAAGCATATCGCCCTTTTATCTTTAGATAACATTCACTGATAGATGTTTATAGGGAAGGAGATAGCACTAATGCTTTGGTCATTTCCGAAGCAGTTAGCTTGTTCAAAGTGAAAACTAATTTGTTCGAGTTGTCAGGAACGAAGTAATGCAGTTATCAATACTTCAGTGATTAATTCGTTGCCACTCGGACGGCGCTAATCCTACCCAGCGCCTGAATGCGGCTGCGAATTTGGCGGGGTTACTAAATCCGGTAGAAAAGGCGGTATCGGTTACAGAATCGCCTTCGCTCAAGAGCCGTTTGGCGCGTTTCATCCTGCGGCAAGTAATGTATTGGTAGGGGGTTTGACCCAATTCACGCTTAAATGCGCGAGTAAAAGTACGAGCACTTAAACCGAGTTGTTCAGAAAATTCAGTTACCTTAAGGTCTTCATCAAGGCGTGACTCAATTTGTTCTACCACCGGTAGTAGAACCTGAGTCATCCCCTTGGGTAATTGGCAGAGGTTTTTCGTCGTTTGCCCTGTGAGTCGCTGCAGAATTATAGAAAGCCCGTGATCAAAGAAGGCTGTCGATTCACCATGCGCTTCAGCTTCGCGCATTAGTGTGATTAATGCCGAAGTTAAAATGGGGTCATCGTGCAATTTGTTTGCCGCATATTGTAGATTAGCTAGGTCAAAGTCATCACTATGGCAGGCAGGAACATCCGCTAAATTAAATGCGACCATCATAACTTCCATAGCAGGTGCACTCCCCTCTACATTGGAACTTGGTAACACAAAGCCTACCCGACCTGGGTGCCAGATATCATCTAGCGTACCGTGATCATCTTTTCTTTGAGCATGCCCGCCACCATCAGTACACATGCCAATTATGGCATGGCCGACATTATTAGCTTTGCCCTCATATGCATCGGACTTTATGTGGCTTACAACAACGGAGCCAGAAGCATTACGGACCAGCAACTCTGGTGTCGCCCATGTTTGGATTTCGTTGCACAAACTATCGGGATCTATTTTGGAATTATTCATGCACCTATCCATCAGTTTCGATTGTTAGTTGTCGCTTTTGGAGTGGCGCAATTCTACTATAAGTAAATAATAACGCGAACTATTATTGTTTGCGTTGTGTTAATGAATAAAGTAACAGGTTGATGACCTGTTCTTCTATACCCGCTGTCTTTAACGCATCTCCACGATTGAAAACGAATTACCAATTTCCCACGAGGATAAAACTAATGAAGTTATCTGTGCTGAACCTCGCTGTGTGCGTGAGCATGGCGAATGCTGCAATAGCTAATGAGTCCGCTTCAGCGACTGAGAAAGAGTCTGTATCAACCATGGACACGGTTGTAGTAACGGGTGAAAAACAGGAACGTTCATTAAAAGATACGATCTCTTCAGTGTCGGTTATCGGAGGCGAAAAGCTTGAAACAACACAGTTTGTAACGGTAAGGGATGCGATCAAGGATACACCCAATGTGCTTGCTCTCGATGGTGTTGTGCCGAATATCCGTGGTGTTGAAGGTAACGGCGCGGCAGGCGGCTTTTTCGGTGTCGCAGGTGGCGCTAACGCGCGTGTATCAATGCTGGTCGATGGTGTTGCCGATCCATTTCTAGCAGTTTTCTCTGGCGATTCGGGGCTTTGGGACCTGGAACAGATTGAAGTGTTCCGTGGCCCGCAATCTACTAATAATGGCCGCAACAGTATTGCTGGTTCTCTCTATCTTAAAACTAAGGACCCAACTTTCGACTGGGAAGGTAAGGTCCGTCTTGCCTATCGCGACAACAAAGATTACTTCGATAAAGCTGTCATGATCTCGGGCCCAATGATCGAAGATACATTGGCTTTTCGTTTTACCGGTCAGATGATGGACGCTCACACACTAACTGAAAATGAAGAATATGCCGGCAATCCTGCAGATTATGATCTGAATGAATTTAACTCAGATAAAGGCCGCCTAAAATTCCTTTGGACACCTTCTGACGATTTAGAGGCTTTGTTTACTTACTCTACAGGGGAGGAACAAGGAGACGTTGGACGTCGCTACTACACGAATGAAACCGACTATATTCTGGCTTTTCCACAGAATCAGAAAGTTGAAAATGATTCTTTAAGTCTCAAAATCGATTATGCAATAAACGACAGTATGTCGATTGATGTTTTGATTTCGGATAAAGAATACACATATGGATTTGACACTTATGCATCGACGGCGGCGGGAGAGCAACAGTTTAGAATCGATGAGGATAGTACGACATTTGATGCGAAACTGAACTTTGGCGAAAACAGCAACACCCTTTATGGGCATGTCGGCTTCGCTTATTTTGAACGTGATCAAGATATCAATAGTACTGGCGATTCTGTTTATGATGGTGAGGATAGCAGTGACTCTAAAGCGGTATATGGTGAATTAAATTATGCCCTTTCAGAGAGGTTGACGCTGATTGGTGGTATGCGTTACCAAAAAGAAAAACAACTCCGAAATTTTAATTTTCCATTCTTTTCTGTAGACCTAGATCTGGATATTGATGAGAGCGTATTCATACCATCGGTGGCGTTACAGTATGACGTAACTGAAGATACACGTGTCGGTATGAGTGCTAAAAAAGGCTATAACTCAGCAGGCGGTGCAGTACATCCAATCATCGGAATCCCTTTTACTTATGATAAGGAAACGGTGAATGCATATGAGCTGACTGCTCGAAGCAGTTTGGCGGATGATCGCGTTACCTTGAGTGCTAACCTGTTTTATAACGATTACAGCGGTTATCAGGCGTCGCTTAACGGAGCTATCGTAAACGTGCAAGAGGCTGAAACTTATGGCTTGGAGCTTCAAACTACGGCTATGGCTACCGAAGATCTTGAGCTTAGCCTTGGCTTAGGTTTATTGAATTCAGAAGTTAAGGATGGTGGCAGTATTGCCAGTATTAGTAGTAATGATCTTAGCTTTGCACCGGAAGCAACTGTGACTCTAGGGGCAACTTACTTCGTTAATAATAATTTAGATGTAGGCGCTAGCCTACGATATACCGGTAGTTATTACACCGATTTGGTTAATACAGACAGCACCAAAGTAGATGGTTACTCCACGCTTAATTTAACGACTAACTATGAAAAAGGGCCTTGGTTGGTTGCTGGATTTGTGAATAACGTAACCGATAGACATCAAGTTACTAACCATGCCTTTGGTACTGTTGAGCTACTTGAGCCAAGAACCTTCGGTGCATCTGTCACCTACTCGTTCTTCTAATCTCTGATCAATACGGGGGAGTTTCTCCCCCATTCAAGATGCTTAATCATCTCATTCATTCTAATAGTTATTAGAATCCGCCCTGCCACCCCCTTCAGGCAGGGCTTTTTTATATGTGCACGAAAGGGAATCCAATGACAATCGCCTTAGATAAAGATCCGCTAGAGCGGACGAAAGTTAAAAAGAAAAAAAAGCTATCTCAACAGTACATTGCTTATCTAGTTCATAGTTTTGTTGGTTTGAAGTTAGCCTTGCTGCTGACCGTTGTTCTATTTACCGGAGCGCTTGCCGTATTTCAGCAGGAGTTAGATTGGTTAATCTATCCTGAGATGCGGGCTGAGGTACAAGAGCAGCGACTCAACTCCGGGGAATTGCTAGATCGCTTGCAAGCGGCTTATCCAGATAGTGGGATGTTTTTCTTCCGTACCAGTGAAAATTATCCACACCTTAATGCCTATGCGCGTTTTATTAATCCTGAGGGCAGCTGGCGTCATGCCTGGATTGACCCTTATAGCGGTGAAGTGAAAGGGGATACTGTCCTTCTGTCGGTCGGTCAGTTTTTAGGTCTGTTGCATGCAACGCTGTTTTTACCTGCAATTGGTAATAGTTTGGTCAATGCGTTGGGATTATTTGTCTTACTGTCTTTGATCTCAGGAATACTCTGTTTTCCAAAGTTTTGGCGTTATTTTTTCAGAAAACCGCGCACCGGTAATATGCGGGTTTTTCTTACTGATCTACATAAATTGATCGGTCTATGGAGTCTGTGGATTGTTTTGATAATGGGGGTTACCGGAAGCTGGTGGTTCTATCAAAACCCGTTCGTATCGCATTTAGGGGCGCCGAAAATTGTTGATGATTTTGCTGCGAAGCCACTGTTAACTCGCGAAGAACTTGCTTCTTTTGGTGCTAGTGGTGCACCTGCGATGCTAAGCGTGGCGGAGATTGTTAGTAAGGTTAAACAAACTTACCCTGATTTACAGATCAACTTAATCAATACGCCCGAGCATAATGCTGATCCATATGAAATCGTCGGTAATAGTGGTCAGATATTATTGAGCGAATGGCGAGGTGATCGAATTATTGTTCACCCTTATAGCGGGGAAATTGTTGATGTATTGCCTGCTGAAGATCTTAATTTTATCCAGCGTACCGATCTGGCAATGCGTCCTCTACATTACGGCACTTGGGCTGAGCGAGGAGCACAAGATATGGTTGTTAAACTGTTCTACTTTGTCGGCGGTTTAGCGATGACGTTTCTTTCTGTAAGCGGCCTTATTATCAGCTATAAAAGAACCCGTAAGGCGGCGAGAAAAGTCAAAGATCATTCGCAGCTTATACAGAGATTGCGTTCTATCTGGTCTGCTATCAAGCCTTGGGGTGGGTCAATGGGAGGGTTTAAATATCTGAATATTCTCGCCTTGGTAGGCGCGATTGTAGGTACAGGCGCTGCGCTGAGCTTGAATGATGGCGGGATTAAGGGGACTGGTTTTGTTTATCAGGAAAAGACGTTAGGTCCTTGGGCGGTTTCTATGAATGCTTTTGCTGGCTTGTTAGAAAAAGACCTTCCGCCGATCCGAGCCGGTGCACAAACGAACATTAATGTGGATATATCAAAAGCTGCTTTGCAGGAGATTAAGTTTATGCACATTCGTGTGGGTCAGCCTCGCACCTTGAGAGCGCCAGGTAGTTTGATTCATGGTCCGCTTGGAGCGAAGCATGTGCATCTGCAATTGCCAAAAGAAATTAAAGAAAACAGTAAGCTTTGGCTGACGGCTGAAACATGGAGTGGGGAGTTCCATCAAGTTTTTTGGAGTCTGATGCCTGACGGTAAGGAGACAATCGATGCGCGTTAAGTTTATTGCGGGTTGGATATTGTTTATGGCAATGCCTGTGTCTGCCCATAGCTTATTTATGGACTGCGAACAGCAAGAGACAGATGTTAAGTGCTTAGCGAGTTTTTCGGATGGGAGTTCGGTTGCCAATATGCCGTACGAGGTGATCTCATATAACGATAAACTTTTATATAGTGGCAGAACCGATGAGGCTTCGATCTTTAAGTTTGCGCTACCTCAGACAGATTACTTTATTCTTCTGGATGCAGGACCGGGGCATGTGGTTGAAGTTGATATGGCTGATGTCGCCGCTGAATAGCTTGTCTTTGTGGTAGAGATAACTCTGTAGTGCTGGATCAAGGCGCTACAGAGTTACATGTTTAGATCTGGATTTCTTATCTGTTGAGGCTTGTTCGGACCAGAAGATTATTCCTACCTTTGTTGCAGTATTGGTAGTTTATTTAGTCCTGGAATCTTACCAAACACACTAATCAGTGGTTTTAGCAATTTATGTGCACCATTAGTCAGATGGTGCATTAGTGGGGTACAGAAAGCCCAGCTCAGGGTAATCATCGCTGAGAAAGCCCCGCCGACTAAATTGTCGCTCGCCCAGTGAGCTCCGCCAACGACGCGCGGTAGCATAAATAGCACGGCTAAAAATAGAGCGGATAAGGAAAGCCAGCTACGTGCATTTAGCATCATAAAGCCTGCCCAAGTTAGAACGACGGTAGCGTGGTCTCCAGGGAAGGTGGATGTTGCACTGTCTTTGGCTGGAATATCCGGAACAATCTGACTAAATCGATATGCTGGTTCCAGCAACAAGGTTGGGCTCTTGCCACTTAATTCCGCAGCTTTGGTAAAGTTAGCCACCCCTTCTCTGACGAAGAACATCAAAACGAGTAGTAGGATAAATCCGATGATGGCTTGTTGAAGGCGGTCGCGTTTTATGCCGAAACCCGGGAAGGTTAGACTCACCAGCATGATCGTTAGAGGGACCAGATCCATAATGCGCACATTCGCCCACGCCCAAAAACGGGTCCAGCCATTATCTTCAGACAAGGTGCCATTCAGAATAAAGAATAGGTTGTGGTCGATGCTGCGCCAGAAAGCAAAGCCTGTTTCTGTAACGAAGAAGCTAAACCATGCAAACGCAAATAAATGTCCAAGGAAAAGAGCTTTTAAATTCCAAGTCTGCCTGAAAACGGTGATATCGTTCATACTGCAAATACTGTCCCGAATTGTTAGACAGATATGATAAAATACCTGTATTGACTTGGGTACCTGTCTGGGCCCTCTTATTTTCCACTTATAACTCGATAGAATCCCCTCATGAGTAATCCTGATCAGATTCAGCGTATCCTGTTCGATGAATTGGATATACGCGGCGTTGTTTCCGGCGTACAGCAAACCTGTGCCGATTGTTTTGAAAACCATGACTATCCCGCTGTGATCCAGCAGGTGTTAGGTGAAATGTTAGCAGCGGTAAGCTTGCTTAGCTCGAACCTAAAATTCAAAGGTCGTCTAATTCTTCAAGCTCAAGGTCGAGGGAATGTTCGTGTGTTAATGGCGGAATGTAACCATGACCGCGATCTGCGCGCGATTGCTCGTTACGAAGGTGAGCTGGATGAGCAAGCTAACTTTGTGGATCTATTACCGCAGGGGCAAGTGGTGCTGACAATAGAGCCGGAGCAAGGGCAGCCTTACCAAGGCATTGTGCCGCTGGATGGCGAGAATCTAGGCAAATGCTTAGAAAACTACTTCCTAAGCTCTGAGCAGTTGCCAACCCAGATTCAGTTAGCTTCTGACGGTGAAAAAGCAGCAGGTATGATGCTGCAGGTATTGCCAGCGCAAGGCACAGGCGAAGAAGACTGGGATCGGGTCAGTCACTTAGCGTCCACGCTTAAGAGTGAAGAGTTATTAGAGTTGGATAACGAAACATTGTTGTACCGTCTTTTCCACGAAGAGCAATGTCGTCTATACGAACCGGATGAAGTTCGATTTAAATGTACCTGCTCCCGTCAACGCAGCGAAGCCTCCTTAAAACTTGTCGAAAAAGCAGAGCTTTTAGAAGTGCTAGAAGAGCAGGGCAAAGTGGCTGTTAACTGCCAGTTCTGTAATGCGCAGTATGATTTTGACGCTGCAGATATTGAAGCATTGTTTGCTGAAAACGGCGCTTCAGGCGGCTCACAAGTACATTAAGCGAACTTATATTAGGTATTCTGGTGGTGAATTTGCTGTAAAATCAATCAAATAAGCCTGTTTTTGCGGCAGGTCAAATGCGAATTGATTTCAACAATGGCACAGCGTCCGATTTTTGTGCATAATACGCCTCCTTATAATTACGATACACCATAGCCTTACGCCTTATTAGGTAACGTTATTGGCGCCTATGCCAAGGGAACCCAGTAATGACCAAAGATTCTGTTAATATTGCACACCACAACTTAAGCCCAGCTAAGCTGGTTGAGACAGCCATTGCCAACGGTGAAGGAACACTTGCTGACACTGGCGCATTGGTAGTGACAACAGGTAAACGTACCGGTCGTTCTCCGATGGATCGTTTCATCGTTGAAGAGCCAAGTACTGCTGATTCTATCGATTGGGGTAATATCAACCGCCCATTCGATTCAGACAAATTTGATGCGTTATGGACTCGCGTAGAAGAGTTCATCGCAGATAAAGAGCACTTCGTGTCAAACGTACACGTTGGTTCTGATCCAAACCATTATCTTGCTGTAAACATGACTACTCAGACTGCATGGCAGAACCTGTTTGGTCAGAACCTTTTCATTCGTCCTGCGGAATACAATCCGAAGTCGAAAGAAGAGTGGCAGATCCTAAACGTTGCTGGCTTCGAATGTGATCCAGAGCGTGATGGCACTAACAGCGATGGTTGCGTAATCATCAACTTCGCTAAGCGTAAAGTTTTGCTAGCAGGCATGCGCTACGCTGGTGAAATGAAGAAAGCGATGTTCTCTGTACAGAACTTCCTGTTACCAGAGAAAGACGTATTGCCAATGCATTGTTCTGCAAACGTTGGTGATGACAACAGCACAACGTTATTCTTCGGTCTATCTGGTACAGGTAAAACAACTCTATCTGCTGACCCTTCTCGTTACCTAATTGGTGATGATGAGCACGGTTGGGGTAAAGGTGTTGTATTTAACCTGGAAGGTGGTTGCTATGCTAAAACTATCAACCTAAGCCAGAAGAATGAGCCAATTATCTGGGACGCTATCCGCTTTGGTGCGATCGTAGAGAACGTTGCTCTAAACGATGCACGTACAGCTGATTACGATGACACGTCTCTAACTGAGAACGGTCGTTGTGCATACCCGCTACAGCATGTTGAAAAACGTACTGTATCTAACATGGGTGAAGAGCCAGATTCTATCGTATTCCTAACGTGTGACCTGACTGGCGTATTGCCACCAGTATCTATCCTGACTAAAGAAGCGGCTGCGTACCACTTCCTATCTGGTTACACTGCACTTGTAGGATCTACGGAAATGGGTTCAGGCGGTGGCATCAAGTCTACTTTCTCTACTTGTTTCGGTGCTCCTTTCTTCCCTCGTCCAGCGCACGTTTACGCTGAGCTTCTAATGAAGCGTATCGAAGAGTTCGGTTCTAAGGTTTACCTAGTAAACACTGGTTGGACCGGCGGTTCTTACGGTACTGGCGAGCGTTTCAGCATCCCAACTACTCGTGGCATCATCTCTGCTATCCAGAATGGTTCTCTAAACGGTGCTGAGACTGAGAAGCTAGAAGGTCTAAACCTAGAAGTACCAGTTGCGGTTGAAGGTGTAGATAATACACTGCTTAACCCGCGTAACACTTGGGCTGATAAGTCTGGTTACGATGCAACTGCAAACGACCTGATCGGTCAGTTCGTAGAGAACTTCAAGAAGTTCGAAGGTGTTTCTGAAGAGATCATTGCAGCGGGTCCTAAGCTATAAGTGGCTAGCTAGCATTTGAAAAAAACCTCGTATTTATACGAGGTTTTTTTTTGCCTTTGTTTTGTAAAAAGCATATTTGTATCAAATGTATGCTTATTAAATCAGGGAGTGATTTTATGAAAGGCTTTAGCCAGAGGAATGTATTCCTAGGTATTTTGAGTTGCTTATTAAGTTTTGCTGTCTATGGTGAGGGCTTTCGGGGCCAAATTACCAGCAGAGGTTATACGCAATATTCCGATGTAAAGTACGGCGCGCACCGATCCCAGGCATTTGATGTTTATACAAGAGATGATATTTCAAATGCGCCTGTAATCTTTATGGTTCATGGTGGCGCGTGGTCGAAAGGGGATAAGTCGGCTGAGAGTGTTGTGCTAAACAAGGTGCAGCGCTGGGTTGCTGCTGGCTTTGTATTTGTTTCAGTCAACTATCGTCTGGTGCCTGAAGTGACGCCGCTCGAGCAGTTGAAGGATCTGCAGCAGGCGCTTGTGACTGCGCAAAATAGTATGCGGCAATTCGGTGGTAGTCCTGATGATTTTTTATTGATGGGGCATTCGGCAGGGGCGCATTTAGTTGCTTTGCTTTCATCTACACAGGCCGAAGTCATCAAGAAGGGAGGGAATTCGTGGTTAGGATCTATTTTGTTGGATAGTGCTGCTCTAAATGTTCCCGAGATAATGAGGTCAAAGCATTATGGCTTCTACGATAAGGCGTTTGGCTCTAACCCGGAGTTTTGGTTGCAGGTCTCTCCTTATCATCAGATCAAATCAGATCTTAATTCCGTACTGCTTATTTGTTCGAATGGGCGGTCGAAGGCGTGTGAGCAAGCAGATCGCTATGCTGAAAAGGCTAGGTCTTATGGTGTTTCTGCTTCGGTTTTAAAATCCCCTTATTCGCATAAAGATATTAATGTTCAGCTAGGACTGGTTAATGATTACACAGGGCGTGTGGAGCAGTTTATGTCCAGTTTGGGAGTTCAAGTGCAAATTGTTTTAATGCAAGTGAAAACCGATGCTGGGAATAGTAGTGGAACTCGAGTAGGCCCTATTAGACACCTTATCCAACGAATTAATGATAAAAGCGCTGATTGATCACAAGGAGAGACTATGGTCCGTTTATTACTGCTCTTAGGATGTTTTACGCTTGCAAGTAGCGTCCATGCAGAAAGCCATGACAAAGCTTTATCATCTCTAGCGCTTCCGGTGTTAAATGCCATGTCAGATCAAACCTCCATATCTGGCTTATCCTCAGGCGGTTTTATGGCTGCTCAGTATCATATTGCATATTCTGAGAATCTAGTGGGCGCTGGGATAATTGCTGGAGGACCGTGGAATTGTGTCGCGAGTATTCCCGGAAATGATCTGACGCCTAAGCTCGTGAGCGCCACCACAACCTGTATGGACCCCTGTAAATACAGTTGGTTTGGTTGTCCTGATTCTCTATATCCCAATAGCCGTTATTTGTCCGAACTAGCTAAGGCTGAGGCGGAGCGCGGCAGTATAGCTAGGTTAGAGAATCTTTCTGACGACAAAGTTTATATTTTCTCAGGTCTTAAAGATAAAACGGTGAAGCAGGTCGTGGTCGATCAGACCGTGTCTTTCTATGAGCACTTAGAGCTTGATGAAAGTGCTATTCGATATGACAACAGAGTGGCTGCAGGGCACGGATTTATTACCGATGATCTTGAAGATAACCAATGTGGCCTGACAGAGAAACCATGGATTAACAACTGTGGTTTCTCTCAAGCACGGCGCTTGTTAGAGCATATCTATGGGGAGTTAGAGGTAGATGTTAAAGAGCTGTCAGGTGAGCTGATTAAGTTTGATCAAACGCCATTCATTTCAGGCGAATACAGTAGTCTAGATGACATAGGTTATGCCTATATTCCTGAGAGTTGCCGTAGTGAATCTTGCCGAGTGCATGTGTCTCTGCATGGTTGCCGTCAAGGTCACGAATTTTTGGGGGATCGGTTCGTAAAGGACGCAGGTTATAACGAAACAGCGGATGCTAATCAGTTGATTATCCTTTATCCGCAAGTGAAACCATCCTCAATCATGCCTTTAAACCCTCGTGGCTGTTGGGATTTTTGGGGGTATAGCAGTAATAGCTTACCGCCATATCATTACTATAAAAGAAGTGCGCCACAGATGAAGGCGATCAATCAAATGGTAAATCGCTTAACCTCAAAACCGACTAATGAGTTTTAGCAGTGCAAGTTTGATGATTGGATTGTTAGCTGAATTTGAGCTTCATGTCGGCGCTTTCTAGATAACTCGCTTCCTGCTCAAGCCCTGCTTCTGTCAATGGATGATGAGATAGCCAGTCCTCAGGGAAGTTCATATGCAGTGTTTTGCCATCAAAGCTAAACGTTATCGCCGGTAGGCGATCTGAAGAGCGACTGCGATGCAGTACAACTGCCAATCTTAGTAACACGCAGAGTCGACGATAGGGTTCTTGCAAACGTTTAGGTAGCGCTTTGAACTCGTCTTTAGGGAATTTGCGGCGATGACCACGGACGAGAGTTGCCAGTTGTTGTTGCTCGCGCGTCGTAAAGCCGGGTAGATCGGAGTGGCTAAGCAGATAAGCGCTATGTTTGTGGAACTGGCTGTGTGCGATTGTAAGGCCAATTTCATGGGTGCGTGCTGCCCAGCAAAGCATATCGTAGTGTTTCGAGGAAAGGTGCCAGCTTTCCTTCAATTGAGCCCAAGCAAGCAGAGCAGTTTGTTCGACACGTTCGGCTTGCTCTTGGTCAACATGGTAGCGCTGCATTAGTGCGGTGATGCTGCGATCACGGACATCTTCATGCTTTAAACGGCCTGCCATATCATAGAGAACGCCTTCACGCAGTGCGCCTTCGGAGAAGCTCAATTTCTCAAGATTTAGAGCTTCGAATATACCGCATAAGATGGCAACACCTGCAGTTAGGACGGTTTTTCGTTCAGTTTTAATGCCATTAATGTCGATATCGTCGCTGTGTTTGAAGGTCAGCAGAAGATCTCTAAGTTGTTGTAATCCTTCCCAGGTAATTGAATCTTGGCTGTAGCCATAATCTTGGCAAATATTACGAACGGCTTTGATTGTGCCTGATGCACCTACTGCACTGTTCCAGCCTAGATTGCGATATTCTCGGACGATCGATTGCAGTTCTTGGCGAGCGGCTGTGCGAGCGCGTTTAAAGTTGGAGGCAGAGATAATGCCATCTTTAAAATAGCGTTTGGTATAGCTAACGCAGCCCATATGGAGGCTTTCCATAGTGCGGGGCTCAAAGCGCTCGCCAATAATAAACTCGGTACTGCCACCACCAATATCAATGACTAAGCGGGAGCCTTGATCATCTGCAAGTGTGTGGGATACACCTAAATAGATAAGGCGTGCCTCCTCACGACCCGCGATTATCTCCAGTGGAGTTTCTAGGATAGCTTCAGCTTCCTCAATAAACTCTCGGCTATTCTTGGCTTCACGAAGAGCGTTGGTGCCTACGACTCTAACGGAATCTCTAGGGAGATCTTTGACGCGCTGGGCAAAACGGCTGAGGCATTCAAGCCCACGTTGTTTTGCTTCATCTGTCAGGTAGCGTTTCTCATTGATGCCAGCGGCCAGTTGAACTTTATCGGACAAAAGGTCAATTGGACGTATCTCACCCTGATCAAGTTGCGCGACAACCATATGGAAACTGTTAGATCCTAAATCAATAGCTGCTAAGCGTTGATCATCTTGTTTATCTGAAACAGTTGAAGGCTCTGTCATGCGTTATCGTCCTATGACCCGATATGGAAGGCTGAGCTAGATTACCAAAAGTACTGCGGTACTGCAGGTGCTTTTCATCTTTTGTTTTAAGGCTTTTAATTTATAAGGATAGTCTACTGAAAATATGCTCTGGCAACCCCATGAAATGGGGTTTTATGGCGTTTGAGGTTTAAGCTTATAGCTAAATAATTGACCGTTATACTAGGGAATTACCCTTGTAGGCGTTACACAATAGGCGGTGAGGATGCTATTATCGGCAGTCTTATTGAAAAATAATGGGCGCAGCGGAGAAAAGTTCCCATGAGTGAAAACATTGTAAATGTTACAGATGCTTCCTTTGAGGAAGATGTTCTCAAAGCTGAAGGTGCAGTATTAGTTGATTACTGGGCTGAGTGGTGTGGTCCTTGTAAGATGATCGCCCCTGTTCTGGAAGAGATCGCTAAAGAGTACGGTGACCAGTTGAAAATTTGTAAACTGAACATCGATGAAAACAGCGAAACTCCACCAAAATTTGGTATTCGCGGTATCCCTACATTGATGCTTTTCAAAGGCGGTAATGTAGAAGCTACTAAAGTTGGCGCACTATCTAAATCGCAGCTATCTGCGTTTATTGAAGCTAATCTTTAATAGATTGATACCTAGAAAGTGTAATGTGGCTCAAAACATTACACTTTCTTACCTTTGCACTATAGACAGACTCTTACCTACCTTCTATAGTGTTGCTTGTTTGGTCCTCGCGCTAAAATCTTTTTCCTTCTTTGTATTTTATGCGAGAGCGTTTTGACCAACGTTCGACTTTCTTCTTAAATTCCATCCACATATTAAAAATTAGCTTCGTGCTACTTTTCTTCAAACTATGAATCTTACCGAACTAAAAACAAAAAGCGTTCCCGAGTTACTTGAAATTGCCAAAGGCATGGGAATGGATAATCTGGCTCGTTCCCGTAAACAGGATGTTATTTTCGCTATTCTTAAGCGTCATGCGAAAGGCGGTGAAGACATCTACGGTAATGGCGTCTTAGAAATTCTGCAGGATGGTTTTGGTTTCCTGCGTTCCGCTGACTCCTCATACCTAGCTGGCCCGGATGATATTTACGTATCTCCAAGTCAGATTCGTCGTTTCAACCTACGTACAGGTGACACGATTGCGGGTAAGATTCGTCCACCTAAAGATGGTGAGCGTTACTTTGCATTATTAAAAGTTAATGAGATTAACTACGATAAGCCTGATAACGCGAAGAACAAGATCCTTTTCGAAAACCTGACGCCTCTATTTGCGCAGGATCGTCTGCGGATGGAAATTGGTAACGGCAGTACAGAAGATCTGACTGCACGTGTTATCGATCTGGTTTGCCCAATGGGTAAAGGTCAGCGTGCTTTGGTTGTATCACCACCAAAAGCAGGTAAGACTTTGATGCTGCAGAACATTGCTAACAGCATCACCCGTAACAATCCAGAAACTCACCTGATTGTATTGCTAATCGATGAGCGTCCTGAGGAAGTAACAGAGATGCAGCGTACCGTTCGCGGTGAAGTGGTTGCATCTACCTTCGATGAGCCGCCATCACGTCACGTTCAAGTGGCTGAGATGGTTATCGAGAAAGCTAAGCGTCTAACTGAGCACAAGAAAGACGTGGTTATCCTTCTGGATTCCATTACGCGTTTGGCTCGTGCCTACAACACAGTTATCCCGTCTTCCGGTAAAGTACTAACCGGTGGTGTTGATGCGCATGCTCTAGAGCGTCCTAAGCGCTTCTTTGGTGCTGCTCGTAACATCGAAGAGGGTGGTAGCTTAACAATCATCGCAACTGCGTTGGTTGATACGGGTTCTAAGATGGACGAAGTTATCTTTGAGGAATTCAAAGGTACGGGTAACTCTGAAGTTCACTTGGATCGTAAAGTTGCTGAAAAACGTGTATTCCCAGCAATTAACATCCGTCGTTCTGGTACGCGTCGTGAAGATCTTCTTACATCTGAAGAAGAACTACAGCGTATGTGGATCCTGCGTAAACTTCTAGATCCAATGGAAGACACTGCAGCGACAGAGTTTGTTATCGACAAACTGAAAGACTTTAAAACAAACGACGAATTCTTCCTTTCGATGAAACGGAAGTAAACCGGTTTGCGTATTAAAGGGTGAGCATCTGCTTGCCCTTTTTTATATCTACTAGGTCTGATTATGGCGACACCCAAATATAAAGATCTGCGTGACTTTATCCACATGCTGGAAGAGCGTGGTGAGTTAAAGCGCATTAAGCAAGAGATTGATCCTAATCTGGAGATGACCGAGATTAGTGATCGTACTCTCAAAGCAGGCGGTCCAGCTCTGCTGTTTGAAAACCCTAAAGGTTCCTCTTATCCAGTGTTAGCTAACTTGTTTGGTACGCCTGAACGTGTAGCGATGGGTATGGGAGAGGAGTCTGTAGAAGCGCTTAGAGATGTAGGTAAACTCTTATCTCAATTAAAAGAGCCTGAACCACCTAAGGGTATGAAGGACGCTTGGGAAAAGCTGCCTATCTTTAAACAAGTGCTCAATATGGGCCCTAAGCTGGTTAAGTCAGCGCCTTGCCAGAAGCATGTGATCGAAGGAGATGATGTTGATCTTAATACCCTTCCTATTCAAACTTGCTGGCCGGGGGATGCAGCCCCATTGGTTACTTGGCCTTTGGTGATTACACGCGGTCCTAATAAAGAGCGACAGAACTTAGGTATCTACCGTCAGCAATTAATCGGTAAAAATAAACTGATTATGCGTTGGCTAGCACACCGTGGTGGTGCACTTGATTTTCGCGAGTGGAAGCAGGAGTATCCGGGTGAAAAATTCCCTGTTGCCGTTGCTTTAGGTGCTGACCCTGCAACGATTTTGGGTGCAGTGACACCGGTTCCTGATACCTTGTCTGAGTATGCTTTTGCGGGCTTACTGCGTGGTGGCAAAACGGAAGTTACTCAGTGTATTGGCAATGATCTTCATGTACCTGCTAGCGCTGAGTTTATCTTAGAGGGTTATATTGATCCGGACGAGATGGCAGATGAAGGCCCATTTGGTGACCATACGGGTTACTACAACGAGGTTGATAGCTTTCCTGTATTTACGGTCGAGCGAATTACCCATCGCAGTAATCCGATCTATCACAGCACTTATACTGGCCGTCCACCTGATGAGCCAGCCATATTAGGCGTAGCGCTGAACGAAGTGTTCGTACCTATTCTGCAGAAGCAATTCCCAGAGATCGTAGATTTTTATCTGCCGCCAGAAGGATGTTCCTATCGTATGGCGGTGGTGACGATTAAGAAGCAGTATCCGGGTCATGCTAAGCGTGTGATGTTGGGTGTTTGGTCGTTCTTAAGACAGTTTATGTACACCAAATTCGTGATCGTTTGCGATGATGATGTGAATGCCCGTGATTGGAATGATGTGATCTGGGCGATCACTACGCGTATGGATCCTCAGCGAGATACGGTGATGATCGATAATACACCGATTGATTATCTCGACTTTGCTTCGCCTGTGTCCGGTCTCGGCTCTAAAATGGGCATGGATGCGACCAATAAATGGGAAGGTGAAACAACCCGTGAATGGGGCGAGCCTATTGTTATGGATCCTGAAGTTCAGAGCAAAGTGGACGATATCTGGGACGAATTGGGTATTTTAAAGTGATCTATGCCTAAGCATATTCTGATCGAAAATAATGGAGATCGAATCCTATCAAGATCAGATGAAACCCTGCTGGAAAGTTTACATCGAGCAGGGTATAAAATGCGCGTCAGCTGTCGCAATGGTGTCTGTGAAATTTGCGAAGTAAAGCTGCTTGAAGGCGAAATTAAACAGCGTTATCCGGAGCTTCACCTCTCTGTTGATAGCGTTCAAACTACTCGTAGTGCACCAAGTGTACTAGCATGTACATGTAAACCCTTAAGTGATGTAAGGGTCAGGATTGAAGGGTTAAAGAACCCTGGAGAGTTATCTGTGAAAAAGCTCCTTTGTGATATTAAGGCATTTGAAAAGCTAAACCTCGATGTGTACCGCATCCGTCTGCAAATGCCTGCAACGGCTTCTCTGTCTGCCGAATTTTTTGCTGGTCAGTATTTAGATATCTTTTTACCAGACGGTAAACAGGCTTCTTTTTCTATTGGTTCTGCGCCAGATACGGGGCGTGATATCGAGTTACATATCCGTCATATGCCTGAGAGTGATATGTCTAATGCGATTATCGGGCATTTAAAAAGCGAAAAAACGGTAGAGATTGAGTTGCCTAAAGGTGATTGCTACCTACAAGCTCATAAACTAAAGCCAAATACACGTTTAATTTTGGCTGCGGCGAGCACGGGCTTTGCGCAAGTAAAGAGTGTGGTAGAGCATTTATTGGCTAACCAATTTGGTAACCCAATTTATATCTATTGGGGCGCTTGTGTAGAAGAAGACATGTATTTGGAAAAGTTGCCAATGCAATGGGCTGCAGAGCATCCAAATGTTCACTTTGAGCCTATTGTGAGCGAGCCAGAAAATAGCCCGGGCTGGACAGGCCGTACAGGTCTTCTGCCAGATGCTGTTTTAGAAGATTTTACCGGTTTTGAAAATGTAGAAATCTTCGCAAGTGGCTCTCCGGGTATGGTTTATGCGTTGCTAGATGCGTGTGAGCCCCGAGGGTTTGAAGAAGCGAATATGCACTCTGATGTATTTGCTTATGCACCAAGACCTAAGAGCTAGTTCACTTCTTTCTCGATAAAGGAGCCCTTGGCTCCTTTTTTATTGCTCAATCGTCCTTAAAAGCGCGTTTTACACATTGCTAAATGTAACAAAGCTTTCTGATCAATGCTTTTCTGATCATTTTTTATTAGAATCCACGGTTCGCGCTTACCCTAATCGCTTAGTTATGAATCTTTATCTGGACGGTTATCGATGAGCATCGAGCGCAGAATTGCGCTAGCTTGACGTTTTACTTGTTTCTATCAACTTACTTGGATGTATTCTGATGCAATCATTCGCTGCTCTAATGATTCGTTCCCTTGTTTATCTGCTCTTTATGGCAGGCGTAGCAAATATCTTTGCAATGGAAGGTTATACCCTATTGGCTGAGAGTAAGTATGATGAAGGTTCGGCGACAGAATTGATGCACGATACGTTTGCTTTCGTTACCTGTATGCTGTTCTTAATCGGTGCTTATTACAGTGACACGTTGCGCCCAGCTGCTGTGGTTGTTGCAACGCTGAGTGGCATGATGCTGATTCGTGAGTTTGATGCTTTCTTAGATGAGAATATGTTTGATGGTGCATGGCAGACGCTGGTTTGCATCTTAATTGCGACATCGACTTTATATTTGATTAGACAAAAGCATCCGGTTAAGCCTTCCCTAATTGAGTTCTCGAAACTATCCAGTGCTGGTATCTATCTGAGTGGCATCTTGGTTGTATTGGTATTTTCACGTCTGTTTGGCCGCGGTTCCTTCTGGGAGGCGGTGATGGGCGATGGCTATGTTAGGGTCGTAAAGAATATCGTAGAAGAGGGAACTGAACTGATGGGCTATTCAATATTGGTTATCGCTGCGGTTGAGTTTTTGTGGCAGATTGTTAGTCAACGAAGAGAGAGCCTTTATAACCGATAGGTTATAAAGAGTTGAATAGAGCAAATATAAAGAGGAGCTAAGAGCTCCTCTTTTGCTTTGGACTGGCAATAACGTCAGTAGCGGGATAAGCTGTATTAAATCCGTAATTGCCTCAGGGACTTTTACAGTTCTATGGATGGGAAAAGCTCTGAAGTATTGATGGTTCGACAGCCTATCTTTGATCGGAACCTCAAGATCATCTCTTACCAGCTGCGCTATCAATATTCTGAATACATCGAAGACTCGTTGTTTGACCCTGAAACTGAAGGGTCAATGCTCGTTATGCATACCTTCACCAGTCTCTTTCAAGACGGGCATATCCATAAAGTACCTGTATTTCTGCCTTTTCCTAGTTCGATGCTGCAGGAGGGGAGCTCTCTAGCGTTGCCTAGAAAAGAGATAGTTATTGAAGTGCATCCAGATATAACGGTTACTGAAGAGGTAATATCTCACCTTAAAATGCTTTCCAAACAGGGGTATAGGCTCGCTTTAGATGGATTTACTATGCAGCCGCACCTTATTCCGCTGGTGAAGTTGGTCAATATCATCAAAATTGATTTTAGTTTGATGCATCGGACTAAAATCAAAAAATTGGTCGCCACGCTCAATAAAGCGAAGAAGACTGCACTTGCACAAAATGTAGATGATTTTGAAACCTTAGTGTTTTGCAAAAAGGTTGGTTTTAAGCTGTTTCAAGGAGGCTTTATCAGTCGTCCGGTTAAAGTGCTAGGGAAAGATATACCCGGGAATAGCGCTGCACTTATGCAGCTTTTACAGCAGTTGCAACGACCGGATATTACCCCAGCTGAGATTGAAGAACTGATCATTATGGATCCAAAGCTCAGCTTTAAAATCCTAAAAGTGGTTAACTCAGCTGCTTATAAGTTGAGTCGCTCTATTGATTCAATGCATCAGGCAGTGGTTATTTTAGGACATGATCAAATACGGAAGTGGGCAACCCTGATCACATTGGCAAGTAATCCTGATAAGCCTGAGGAGCTCGCTAGAAATTTGTTAGTGCGTGGTCGTATGTGTGAGTTGCTGGCCGAATCCTCAGAGGCTTTGCAGCAAGACAGTTCTTTTATGGTGGGAATGATATCTCAGCTGGATATCTTGCTGGATGTGGAGATGGATGAGATTCTGCGTCAAATCCCTCTTGATGATAGCATTAAACAGGCGATTTCTGATTTTGAAGGGGACTTAGGTGAATTGCTTAAAGCGGTGATTGCCTTTGAACAGGCTGATTGGGATGAGGTTGAAGCTTCGCCTTTTGGCAAAGAGTTTTTTGATGTGGCTTATCGCCATAGTTTGCATTGGGCAGAACAGGCGATGGAGGCCTTAGTGCAAACGGAATAAATAAAAAAGGATGCCATAAGCATCCTTTTTAATGGATTAGTAAAGCTATTAAGCGCTAGCTTGTTGCTCTACTGGCATTGGTAGTTCAGGCAAGCCTGATGCCACAATGCTTAGGTTTTGTTGTAGTAAGCCTTGTGCCTTTTCATCTTCGCCTAGGTGGCGAAGTAGGCGGGTTAACTCACCTAAGGTTTCTGGTCGAGCATCTAGCTCAAGGCTTTGCTCAAAGTACTTAACCGCTTGTCCCCAGTGCTCATTACGTAAGGATAAGCGACCTAGGGTTAATAGAAGTTCAGGGCTTTCTGCATGGGCTTTCTGCCAGCTACGAGCACTATCAAGCTGCTTCTTGGCATTCTCGCCGTTGATGCGGCCATACAACGTAACCAGATTCTCGTCCCAATTTTTCTTAATCAAACTGCGAAGGTTTTGCTCAGCACGATCTTCGGCGCCAAGAGAAACTAGCAGCTCGGTGTAATGCTGAACGATTTCACCATTCTTAGTTTGCTCTGTCGGTAGATCAGACCAAGCATCGCTTAATGCTTTCAGGCGGTCTTCTTCGCTAGTTTCTACTGGAAGATTGCTCACACTGTCTTCAAGAATGTGAGCGCAGCATTCTGCGCTTAGTTCATATAGCTCTTCCGTTTTTAGCGCTTGGTGTTTACGCAGTGCAGGAATCAGTTGTGAAAGCGCTTTCCAGTCATTCAGGCGAATGTAAACATCTTTCAGCAGCTTCATCACGTATGTGTTTTTAGGTGCTAGTGTGCGCAAACGTAGAAGCGTAGCAAGGCAAGGCTCTAGCTGACCCCGAGATAGTTGAATCTCAGCTTGAGAGATAGCAACAGTTACTTCAGCCTCAGGCGTTGTATTACGTGCCTTTTGTAGAAGTTCGTCAGCTGCAGCTTCATTGTTTTGCTCATGTGCAGCCTTTGCCGCAGCTAGGTAGTTTACTAGCGGAAGATCCGAGCGCTCAGCAGCTTGTGCTAGTTGCTTCTGTGCTTGAGCCCAGTTGCCTTCAGATAGCGAGGTTAAGCCTTTCAGTGTCTTGCGGCGGCTGATCAGCTGGTTTCTGTTATCTTTCCAGGCTTTTAGCTTAGTGGTTGGCAACTGAGTATGAGTCACTAAGTTTAGTAGCCAGTGCCCAATGACAAAACCTACGGCCAAAACGATGAGAAGAACCCACAGGCTGGTTTCGATCGTTGTTTGGTTATAGGCGATTAAGACATAGCCTGAATCTTTGATCATCATCTCGCCGACAAATGCGCCGCCAGCCAGAATGATCAGTAAGAGAAGGACAAGTTTTTTCATTATGAAGCCCCTTGTTCCTTAAGTTTTGTCATATGAGCAAGGTAGTTCTTAAGGCTGCGTAGAGAGCTAGAAATATCTGGCATCTCAGCCGTTACTTTAACGCTTTTTAGCTCCGAAATACCACGCAGCAAGCTTTGTGTAGTACCGTCGCTTTGCTCGAAGTAAGTAGAAACCCAATCGTGCGCTTTGTTTAGGCTGGCATCATAAGATGACTGCTTGCGTTGCAGTAGAGCAAGCTGAGCTTGTTCTAGCATTAGGTGAAGGTTTTGCTGCAAGTAGTAAGTTTGCTGTGGTGATAGCAATGGTTCAATTGGCTCATCACGGTGCTGGATAACGACAAGCTTGTTAAGTTTGTCAGTTGCTTTGCTCCATGATTCTTCTAAGCCAGCAGTCCAAGACTCTTCGACCACTTCTGGCGTCACTTCTTCCAATAGGTCTGGCAGCTTGTGCTGTTTCGAGATTGGGATTAAACGCAGGTTTTGTACCTGGTTGTTTAATGCGCCAAGCTGGAGGAAAACGCCTTCTGTATCCAATACTGGCACCGCTTCTAATGCTGCAATATCAGCAGCTAAAGCCTTGCGTACATCGTAAATGGAAACGTCGTCAGTCTCTTTTAGGATCTTGTCAGCAGATTTTAGCAATTTCAGTGCGCCTGCAGACGTTTGTTCCATTAGTACACGCTGATTAGCGAGACGTAACAGGTATTCCACTTCAGCCAGAAGCCAGTCTTTACGATTGGTTTTCTGGTTAGCTGTCACTTGCTGGATGCTTTTAGTTAGACGTGCTTGCAGCTCATCAATGTTGTTTTTATCTGCTTGGCTTTGAGATTTTAGTTGGCCTAATGTTTGGTTCATGCCAGCTAATGCTTGATCGACAGAGCCTCGAGCGTCGCTGAGAGAGGAGCTAACCTGAGCTTCAATAGCTGCGTTATTCTGAGCAACACTGTCACTTTGTTGTAGGGATAGCCAGTACAGGTAACCAGCAGCGCCTAAAGCGATAATCGAGATAGGCAGTGCTAGTTTGCCAGGCCATGTTGCAGGCTTCTTCTCTTTCTCTGCTTTTGGTTCAGTAGCAGATTGTTCTGATGCAGCCACATTGTCTGCTTCAGCCGATGTTGCTTCTGCTTCTTTGTTCGTCTCTTCTGCAGTAGCAGCTTCATCCTGTTTAGCGACTGCTTCTGTAGTTTCTTCAACCACTTCTTCAACAACCTCAGTTGCAGGTACGTCTTGAGTGGTTTTCTTATCTTCCTGTGATTGTTTCTTTTTGTTGCTCATCTGTCGATTTCCGCAAAAGTCAGTGACTGCTTCAGGGTGTCGATCATTGCTTGATCGTCAGGTCCCGAGGCCGTGGTTACTCTGTTGAATCCAGCTGCTTCGGCAGCTTTTTTAATACGTTCACTGGGCACAACAAGATGACAGCGTAATAGTGAATCAGTGCTGAATTTCCCATTAGGGCGCTGTATCAAGTCCAGTAAATTGTCGAGTCCCGCACCGCTGCTGATAAATATGGCATCTAAAGGCCGATTAAAAAGGGTATCGGCAATATCAACGTCGGAATATTCAGGACATTCACGGCGGTAGAGTTCAGCATAGCTAACCTCTGCTCCCCGTGCACGAAGTTCAGTGGCTAATTTTTCCCGTCCACCCTGGCCTCGCATAATTAAAATATTGTCGCCAGTAATCTGTTGTAGCGCCGGTGATGCTAACAGCGCTTCTGAATCGTACCCCAGAGGGCTGTGATAGGCATCTATACCATAGTTGCTCAATAATGCCGCACTTTGTTTGCCGATGGCTAGCCATTGAACGCCTAGTGGGAGTTGAGGCCAGTATAAATCGATCCACTCATAACCAATCTCTACTGCATTTGGACTGATAAAAATGACATGCTGAAATAGGTCGAGATCTAAAATGTGTTGTTTCAGCGAATGAAAGCTTTTATCAGTTTCAGAGATAGGTTGGATTTTGAGTAGCGGAAAGGGGATAGGTTCCGCGCCAAGGGCGCGGAGTTGTTCGGTAAGCTTTTGGGCCTGATGCTCAGGACGTGTCACCAGAACCCTAAGGTTGGCGAAGGAGTTAGGCATCTGCTTTGTTATATACTGCGTCCAAAATCTCTTTAGCACCTGCGACTAACAGGCGATCAGCCAGTTCTACGCCAATAGCTTCGGCATCAGCCGGAGCGCCACGTTGTTCGTCGCGCAGAATCAACGTGCCGTCTGGTTTTGCAACTAGGCCGCGTAG
The DNA here is from genome assembly GCF_047778025.1 of Neptuniibacter sp. SY11_33. GTDB lineage: Bacteria > Pseudomonadota > Gammaproteobacteria > Pseudomonadales > Balneatricaceae > Neptuniibacter. The sequence continues at coordinate 3,536,095 of NZ_CP180543.1, read as the reverse complement.
GTATAGTTCAGAGTTGTCATCGTTCAGCGTCGCGTAGCAGGCGATCGGTACCTGACAGCCGCCTTCAAGGCGTTTGTTCATTGCGCGTTCTGCCGTTACACGCCAAGCCGTTTCGGTGTCATGTAGAGGCTTAAGAAGCTCATGCAGTTCAGCGTCATCTGTACGGCACTCAATGCCTACAGCGCCTTGGCCGCCTGCCGGTAGGCTGAAATCTACAGAAATTTCTGAACGAATACGCTCAGGCATTTCTAGACGAATCAGACCTGCAGAGGCAAGGATGATCGCGTCATAGTCGCCTTCATCTAACTTACGTAGGCGTGTATTGACGTTACCGCGAAGCCATTTGATCTTTAGGTCAGGGCGTTTTTCGCGAATTTGCGCTTCACGACGTAAGGACGAGGTGCCGACTACAGCGCCTTGAGGTAGTTCATCAATGCTGTTGTATGTATTAGAGACAAAAGCATCGGTTGGCTGTTCGCGCGGACAGATCACGGCTAAACCTAAGCCTTCTGGAAACTCCATCGGTACATCTTTCATGGAGTGAACCGCGATATCAGCTTCACCAGCTAGCATTGCTTCTTCGAGCTCTTTTACAAACAGGCCCTTACCGCCAACTTTGGCTAGCGGTGCATCTAGAATCTTGTCGCCTTTAGATACCATGCCGAGTAATTCGACCTTAATGTCTGCGTGATGGCGTTCTAGCTCGGCTTTTACATATTCTGCCTGCCATAGGGCCAGTGGGCTTTTACGGGTAGCAATGCGGATGGTTCTGCTCATAAAAGTAGTCTCAAATACGGCATATTTAATATTTGTTGCCGATTGTAGCAGATTGCAGGGCGCGATATAGACACCTCAAGCGAAAGGGCGTGATATAATGTCGCGCAAATTTTGTGATATCGGCTAAAAATAGCTGATTAAGTCTCCGAGTAATTTGAGGTTTTCCCATGAGTGATAAAACTAACCAGCAGTGGGGCGGTCGTTTTAATGAGCCAACGGATGCTTTCGTTGCGCGTTTTACGGCTTCCGTTGAATTTGATCAGCGTATGTATCTGCAGGATATTCGCGGTTCTATTGCTCATGCGAAGATGCTGACAAAAGCAGGCGTTCTTACAGAAGAAGAGCGTGACGATATTATCCGTGGTCTAGGCGAAATTCGTGTCGAGATCGAGCGCGGCGAATTTGAATGGTCAATTGAGCTAGAAGATGTGCACATGAACATCGAAGCGGCTTTGACTAAGAAAATTGGTATCACGGGCAAGAAACTACATACAGGTCGCTCTCGTAATGACCAAGTAGCGACAGATATTCGTTTGTATCTACGTGATGAAATCGATCTGATCTTGGCTGAAATCACGCGTTTACAGCAGGGCTTATTAGGTATTGCTGAGCGCGAAGCTGATACGATCATGCCAGGCTTTACTCACCTTCAAACAGCTCAGCCAGTGACCTTTGGTCATCACCTGCTTGCGTGGTTTGAGATGCTAACCCGTGACTTCGGCCGTTTCGAAGATTGCCGTGAACGCGCCAACATCATGCCACTAGGTGCTGCAGCACTTGCGGGTACGACTTACCCAATTCAGCGTGACCTAACTTGCGAGTTACTTGAGTTTAATGCACCGGCTGAGAATTCTTTGGATGCGGTGTCTGATCGTGACTTCGCGATCGAGTTCTGTTCCGCGTCTAGTATCTTATTGATGCACCTAACGCGTATGTCTGAAGAGTTAGTTCTATGGACATCTGCTCAGTTTGATTTCATCAACCTGCCGGATCGTTTCTGTACAGGCTCTTCAATCATGCCGCAGAAAAAGAACCCAGATGTACCTGAGCTAGTACGTGGTAAATCCGGTCGTGTTTACGGTCACTTGATGAGCTTGCTAACGTTGATGAAGTCTCAGCCACTGGCATACAACAAAGATAACCAAGAAGATAAAGAACCGCTGTTTGATGCGATCGATACAGTGAAAGGTTGTCTGCGTGCATTTGCTGACATGGTGCCTGCGCTTGAGTCTAAGAAAGAGAGTATGCGTGAAGCGGCGCTTCGCGGTTTCTCTACAGCGACTGACTTGGCGGATTACCTAGTGCGTAAAGGTATGCCTTTCCGTGATGCTCACGAAGTTGTAGGTAAATCTGTAGCGTACGGTATCGAGCAGAATAAAGATCTAGGTGAAATGACGTTGGAAGAGCTTGTTCAGTTCTCCGATACGATCGAGCAGGATGTATTTGAAGTGCTAACGCTTGAAGGTTCTGTTGCGGCGCGTGATCACATTGGTGGTACAGCGCCAAATCAGGTACGTGCAGCAGTGAAGCGTGGTCAGGCTAAATTGGATGAGCGTGGTTAATAGCTCATCTCAGAAATAAAAAACGCGCTGCCTTGAGAAAGGTAAGCGCGTTTTTTGTTTGTCTGCGTTATGGTTTATTTATCTAAACTGATATCAACCATTAGATCGCTGGCAATATTTTCTAAATCCTGTTGTAGCTCATCTAAGTCTAGGTCGCTAGATGCGAGTAGTTCGGCTTCGGCTTTAAATAGCAGTTCGGCCGACATAGAACCAGACACTAGTTCTGTGTTTAGGCGCTCAACATTCACGTGGCGTTTAGCCAGTGCGCTTGAGATGTCGCGAACGATGCCAGGTTTGTCATGGCCAACTAGCTCAAGTTTAAAGTGCTGAGAAGCGCCAGTCGCTTCAGGTGCTGAAGATTGCTCAACAGTGACTTTTAAGCCTTGAGCGTCTAGCGCTGTTAGCGCTGCAGTTAATGTAGCTGCTTTATCTTCAGGAACTTCGGTGATTAGAATGCCGGCAAACTTTCCAGCTAATCTGGACATACCGGATTCAAGCCAGTTGCCGCCATTTTCAGTAATGGTTTGCGCTAGCATTTCGACCAGACCTGGTTTATCAGGACCGATGACGGTTAAGACAAGAGATGTCATCATTGTAGGCTCCACTCTGTACATCATTATTAACTTTATAAGATCACTATAACATTATGATCGAAATTATCAGTGCTCTATGGCCGGTATTTGCGCTTATTTTATTAGGCTATGCGGCGAGAAAGAGCGGTTTTTTGACCGATGACTTTTGGGGGCAGGCGGAAAAGGCGACCTACTTTGTGCTGTTTCCTATTTTGTTGGTGTCCCGATTAGCCAGTACCGATATGACAGCTGTTCCTCTGGATCAGGTAGGGTTGGCTGTTGTGTTGCTGGTTTTTGGGGGCAGTTTGTTGGTCTTTTTGGCGAAACCGTTCTTGAGTGTTGATGCAGCGGGTATTACCTCTATTTATCAGGGTGGAGTTCGTTTCAATGTTTATGTGGGCTTGGCTGCTTCCGCAACCTTGTTTGGTCCTCAAGGGGTAGTGGTAGGTGCAGTGGTCATGGCGCTCATGATCCCCTTGCTGAATTTCTGCTGTGTGCTGGTCTTTTCCTACTTTACCCGTAGCACTCAAGATTTTAAGAGTGTGTTGTTAGCGTTGTTAAAGAACCCACTTATTGTCGGTAGCTTGTGTGGCCTGTTGTTAAATCAGTCGGGGGTAGGTTTTCCGGATTTTCTGATGCCTATCGCTGATTTCTTAGGTCGAATGGCTCTGCCGTTAGGGTTGTTATCTGTCGGAGCGGGCCTCAGTTTTAAAGTCTTAATGAAAAGTGGTCAAGCGCTCAGTGTGACCTCGTTGATCAAACTGTTATTAATGCCCTTATTGGCCTTTCTGATCTGTGCTGTATTGGGGCTGCCAAATGCTGAAATTATTTGGTTGTACGCTGCCTTACCAACGGCTGCATCTTCTTACATTCTGGCGCGTCAGCTTGGTGGGGATGTGAAAATGATGGCTGCTATTATCACCGGACAGACTCTTTTCTCGATGTTAACCATACCTTTTATGATGATTTTTCTTAATTTTCTGCAAAAAAGTTTATAAATCAGTAGGTAATTGGCTCTTTTTGCAATATTAGATTAAAATAATTATGTAACTGGCCGATAGTTTTATTGCCCCATGATTTATAAGGGGTTGCAAAAAACTGTGTTTATGAAAAACTACGGCCGGGCATTAAGTAAACGAGCGTTTGTTTAATGTGTGGTAAACCTTATAGGCAGAATAATGAAAAAAGGTCCTGATCTGGTTCTAATCTTGGTAGTCGTGTTTGTACTAGGGTCTGTAATGACCGGCGTATCGCATGCAGATTTCCAGTTTGCTTCTCTGTTTGAGCAAGTCTTTAACAGCTAAGCTTTCAATTGCGTTATAGATAGCTTTCGCTATCAGTAACAATCGATGTTAGAGGGATATCCCAACTCTCTACAGGTAGCTCTTCTACTCTCTGAATTTCATGCGCTAGCCCGATAAGGCTTGGTCCTTTCATGCTCTTCTTCAGATTTTTAAAGCCGAATGTGCGGTCATAGTATCCTCCGCCCATACCCATGCGATTGCCTTTAGCATCGAAGGCGACTAAAGGTAGCAAAACTAAATCTATCGCCCAAGCGGCTCTGCGTTTGTGTGGCTGTAGTTTCGGCTCTCGGATTCCGTAGATATTCTTAATCATCGGCGTTTGGTTTGTGTACGACGTAAACCATAAGCGATTGTGAAGAATAGGGTGTAATACAGGTAGGTAGACTTCCTTGCCTAGTTTCCAGCAGTAATGAATCAATGGTTCAGGGTTTATCTCACCGTCATTCGGTAGATATATGGCGATGGTTTTGGCGCGTCTGAAATCTGCTCGTGTGCGTATATTCTTCAACAAACCATGTGCGGCTTGTTTTTGTTGTAGAGGGGTTAAGGAGCGTCTGAGTCGACGAATGCGCTGACGAAGCTGTTTGCGTTGTTGATTCATAGCGATATGAAGATCCCCAAGGTGCCGGTGTCGGATATGGCCCTGAACCCGAAGGTTCAAGGAGGTGGTTACTGAGTATCATTAGGCTTTCCGGTAAATCGGACATGCACACCAGAAACTACGAGCAACCCCCAAAAGTGTGATTATCGGCTCGAGGGACGTAACCAACGGTCGAACACCCCAGGGCATGTTTTTATTATACCCTTTATGATGCCGGTGTCAGGACTTGTAATAAAAATATTTTCTGCTAGGTGGTGTTATAACTGGCTGTTAAATATGGATTTTTCTTAAGTTGAAAAGTTTTCAAGGACAGTGGTTAACTGTCCGAATCAACAGTTTGTGTTTCGTTGATTAACGCTTGATCAATTTTGTTGCCGAGGTGACGTAGGCGTTCTTCAATATTACTGGTGTTCGCTTGTTTGGATTGCAATAAATCATGAGCCAAGTTGAGTGCTGCCATCACTGCTATCCGCTCAAGCCCTAGCACTTTGCCTGTTTTTCTGATCTCTAGCATTTTCTCATTTAGAAAGTCTGCGGAAGCTAATAATTCAGCTTCTGCGTCAGCCGGACAGTTAAAATTAAACTCTTTGTCTAGCAGAGTAATAGTGACAGGTTGGGATTCGGGCTGGCTCATTTGTTTTGCTCCAACGCTTTAAGTCGCATGATCATCGCTTGAATTTTGGATTGCGTTTGTTCGTTGAGCTGTACTAGTTGAGCACGCTCCTCTTTAAGCTGTTGTTCACGGGCACGCAGCTGAATGTTTTCCTGATTTAGTTGTTCGCAGCGTTCCAGAAGTTGATCGATTTTCTGTTCCAGCGCGTTAAAGTAATGCTCAGTCATGCAGAAAGAATGCCCCTAAAGCTAAATTATTCTCTGCAGGACTATAATCAGCCCCTGTCTGTGGGTCAATGACGCTGCACAGGAAGTGTTGAAATGCTAGGATTAACAGCACGATATTATTGATGGATTCGATTCATGTCTTTAGAAAATGTACCTGTAGATTTACCCGATTTTGAACTTATCGCAAATATGTTTGTAGAGGAGGGGGTGAGAGCTGTTTCACCTTCGGAACTTCACGGAGTTATTTCGGGACATTTAGCTGCGGGTGCACGTTTAAAACCAGCGGCGTTGGAGCAAATTGTTAATGAATTGCTTGATATAGAATCCCTCTCCCAAGACAGCAGTAAGTCGGTGGTAACCAACCTATATACAGCGACACTTGGCTGTATGGACAGTATGGATCTGGAGTTCGATATGGTGCTTCCAGATGATGAAGATGAGATCTCTATGCGTGCGGAATCGTTAGGGCGTTGGTGTCAGAGCTTTTTGAGCGGATTTGGTCTCTACGGTAAACATACAGATGCCAGCTTATCGCCTGAAGCGAAAGAGACTCTCAATGACCTTGGTCAGATAGCACAAATTTCTTCCGATCTAGAAGAGCTTGATGAAAATGAAGCGGATCTGATGGAAGTTCAAGAATATGTGCGTATGGCCGTTCTGATGCTGTTCACCGAGTGTAATAAAGCGTTAGAAGAGAAAGAAAAAGAGTTTGCTAAAGCTAAGCCAGAAAACAACAGGTTGCACTAATGAAGATTGGTCTTGATCAGTTTGTCGCACGTCGTGCTGCGTTGATGGCGCAGATGTCACCGGGCAGTATCGCGATTATTCCTTCTGCGCAGATGAAACAGCGGAATAGCGATGTTGAATATCCTTTTCGTCAGGATAGCAACTTTTACTACTTAACTGGTTTTAACGAACCGGATGCAGTGTTGCTATTGATGCCGGGTCGGACAGATGGTGAATCGGTGCTGTTCTGTCGTAATCGTGACAAGCTGATGGAGATCTGGAATGGGTATCGTGCAGGGCCTGAAGGCGCTGTTAATGACTACGGCATGGATGAAGCTCATGCCATTGATGAAGTCGATGATATCTTGCCTGGCTTGTTAAATGGTGTATCTAGAATCTATTACTCCATTGGTAAAGACGAAGAGCTTGATCAGCGTGTTCGACACTGGCTTAACCTGATTCGCGCAAAAGTACGCCAAGGGGCAGTAGCGCCTTCAGAATTGGTGATGCTGGATTGCCTGTTACATGAAATGCGCTTGATTAAGGGTGATGCCGAAAAAGAGATGATGCGTCGTGCCGGTGAGATCTCAGCACAGGGGCATATTAAGGCGATGCAACTATGTAAGCCCGGTGTGATGGAATATCATTTAGAAGCGGAAATTTTACACCACTTTGCGATGAATGGCGCGCGCCAGCCAGCTTACTCGACCATTGTGGGTGGTGGAGCAAATGCTTGTGTGCTGCACTATATCGAAAACAGTGAACCACTCAATGATGGCGACCTAGTGTTAATCGATGCTGGTTGTGAGCTAGATCATTATGCCGGCGATATTACACGTACTTTCCCTGTAAATGGTCGCTTTAGTCCAGAACAAGCGGCAATATACGAGCTGGTTTTGAAAGCACAGAAAGCTTGTATTGAATTCGCAAAACCGGGTGTTTTGTGGGAAGCCGTACACGAAAAATCGGTAGAAGTGTTAACTGCAGGACTGATTGAGTTAGGTTTGCTATCGGGTACGCTGAGTGAAGAGATCTCAGCGGGTCGCTACCGTGATTTTTACATGCACCGTATTGGTCATTGGTTAGGTATGGATGTTCATGATGTTGGCGATTACAAAGTCGATGGCGAATGGCGTCCGTTAGAGCCGGGTATGGTGATGACGGTTGAGCCAGGTATCTATATCGCTGCGGACAACGAAAATGTTGAACCTCGTTGGCGCGGTATTGGTGTACGTATTGAAGACGATATCTTGATCACTGCAGAGGGTAATGAAAATCTCACTGCGGCTGTGCCGAAAGAAATTGCAGAAATTGAAGTGTTAATGGCAGCAAAATGAAACAGCACTATGACATCGTGGTGATTGGTGGCGGCATGGTGGGTGCGAGCTTAGCTTGTGCCCTACTGCCTGCAAGTGAACAGCTTGATCTGAATATCGCCGTAATTGAAGCCTTTCCTATGCCTGAGAAAAGCGCACTGGAGTATCAGCCGAGTTATGATTCCAGAGCTACGGCATTAGCTTATGGTAGTCGCTCTATCTACGAAGTCATGGGTATCTGGCCAACACTAAAAGCGCATTTAGCACCCATCAAACATATTCACGTTTCAGATAAAGGTCATTTTGGTGTGACGCGTCTGCATGCAGAGCAGGAAAGAGTACCTGCGTTGGGCTATGTGGTCGAAAACCAATGGCTTGGACGTGTCCTGCTAGATCGTTTGCAGCAGGATGATGCGAATCGCATTGATTTTATCTGCCCTGCCGAAGTGACAGATGTTCAGTATGGCTCTGACCAGATGGGCGTCACCCTAGAAAAAGAGGGTGAGACGCATCAGTTAACGACCGAGTTAGTTGTGATGGCTGATGGTGGCCGTTCCTCATTGCGTGAAGGGATGGGCATGAACTACAGCGAAACAACCTACGAGCAACATGCTGTCATAGCCAACGTCAGCTTAGACCGCTCACACAACGATATTGCTTATGAGCGTTTTACCGATACGGGCCCTATGGCGCTGTTACCCTTGGAAGAACAAAACGGTGAGCATCGTTGTGGCTTAGTTTGGACAGTGCCTAATGATCAAGTCGATGAAGTGATGGCGCTGGAAGAGGCTGAGTTTATAGCGCGTTTGCATGAACGCTTCGGTCATCGTGCAGGTAATTTTGTCAAAGTAGGTGAACGACATACCTATCCGTTAAAATTGGTTTTAGCGCAGGAACAGGTACGTCAGGGTTTAGTGGTTTTAGGTAACGCTGCGCATGCCTTGCATCCAATTGCCGGGCAAGGGTACAACTTGGCGTTACGTGGTGTTGTCGCTTTAGCTGATCGCCTAATTCAAGCCCGTAAGGCGGGTGGCAATCTAGGTGACTTAAACGTACTTCAGGATTTCTACGAACAGCAGCGACAAGATCAACAGCGTACGATTGGGCTTAGCGATCAGACTATGAGACTGTTCTCCAATAATAATATTCTGCTTGCCGCTGGGCGTAACCTAGGCCTGCAACTATTAGACATATGTCCGCCTGCTAGAACTGTTTTTGCCCGCGGTGCTATGGGCTTAGATATGCCCGCTCCAGACCTGAAATAGAGATAGATCATGCCAGAAAATACACAGGCACAAGTGCTTAATTCAGATGTAGTGATTGTTGGAGCCGGCATGGTGGGAGTTACCCTTGCTGCGGCTTTGGCAGATGCTGATATTAAAGTAACGCTATTAGAGCAGCGCGAAGGCGATATTAGAGGTTTCTCTGGGTTTGTAAAAGGTGCACAAGTTGAAGGTTATGACCCTCGTGTCAGTGCGCTAACTTGTGCATCGCAGCAGATTTTAACCTCTGTAGGTGCTTGGAAGTATATGCAGGATTATCGTCTAAGCCCTTACACCGAAATGGATGTCTGGGATGGCGAAGGGACTGGGCATATTCACTTCTCAGCACGAGAGCTACATGAGCCTGCATTAGGCCATATTGTAGAAAACCGTGTGACACTGGCGGGTTTGTATCAGGTTTTATTGGACACACCTTCAGTAGAACTGATTACTGGTGTGACAGTGACGGAGCTATCTCCCCAGTCTGATCAAGGCCGTGCGGTTAAATTGAGTGATGGTCGAATTATTCAAGCGGATCTAGTCGTTGCTGCGGATGGCGCGTTATCGAAAACTCGTCAACATGCTGGTCTGCCGATGGTGGAATGGGATTATGGTCATCATGCCATTGTTACCACAGTTAAAACCGAGCAGCCTCACCAAGCTACTGCTTGGCAGCGTTTTACCGAGGATGGGCCGCTCGCATTGTTGCCTTTGAGTAATGATGAGGGTGATTACTATTGCTCGATTGTTTGGTCGACATCACCAGAACATGCCAATGAGTTGATGGCGTTGCCCGATGAAGCGTTTTGCCAGCAGTTAGGCCGTGCATTTGAGAAGCGTCTAGGGGAAATCGAATGGTGCGATCAACGTAGCGTTTTCCCGTTACGGCAGCGTCATGCTCAGCATTATATTCAACCTGGCTTTGCCGCGATTGGGGATGCAGCACATACTATCCATCCTCTGGCGGGGCAGGGCGTGAACTTAGGTCTGCTAGATGCTGCTCAATTAGCTGAAACTTTGATGGAGGCATCACGTCGAGGCGAGCTATTAGGTGCTCAATCGGTATTACGTAGATTCCAGCGCGAACGCCGCAGTGACAATATTCAGATGTCTTTGGCTATGGAAAGCTTCAAGCGTTTATTTAATACCAGACAGCCTTTAGCTTGCTTGGCACGTAATATGGGTATGAATTTATTGGATAAACTATCGCCCGTTAAAAATCATATTGTGATGGATGCGATGGGCTTATCTGGTCGTTTGCCAGCATTAGCACAGAGAAACATTCAAGAATAATCGACTTGGATAATCTGATCCGACCATAGTCCAACCCTAGTTTGTCGTTCAAAGATTGAACTGTGAAGAGAATCCCTATAAATTGTCTTCCCTTTTTTGTTTTTCAGGTCAATTGATTCGCTCTTGATCTGAAAAGCAGTTGTTAAAGCCTAGCAAGACCTGTTTATAACGATAACAAGGCCTACGCTAGCCCCTGATAAGAGTTAATAATATGGGTAGCAAAACTGCATTGTACGAAAAGCACCAAGAGATGGGTGCTAAGCTAGTCGATTTCGGTGGTTGGGATATGCCAATCCACTATGGTTCTCAGGTAGATGAGCATCACAAAGTTCGACAAGCTGCTGGTATGTTTGATGTCTCCCACATGACGGTTGTAGACGTTACCGGCACAGACGCTAAAGAGTATTTACGTTACCTGCTAGCAAACGATGTTGCTAAGCTGCAGGAAAAAGGTAAGGCGATGTACAGCGGCATGCTGAATGAAGATGCTGGTGTAATTGATGACCTTATTGTCTACCTAATGACAGAGCCAGGTGTTGCTGGTGAGTGGTTCCGTGTCGTTGTGAACTGTGCAACACGCGAAAAAGATTTACGTTGGATGTCTGACCAGACAGCTAGCTTTGATGACGTTGCGCTAACAGAACAGCCAGAATTGGCGATGGTAGCAGTGCAAGGCCCAGACGCATTAGCATTGGCTAAACAAGCTGTAACTGAGTCTCGCGCTAACTTGATCGACCAGTTAAGTGTTTTTCAAGGTTTAGAGTCTGAAGGCTGGTTTATTGCGAGAACTGGCTATACTGGTGAAGACGGTTTGGAAGTGATGCTGCCTGAAGATGAAGTGGCAGATTTCTGGCAGGCACTGGCGGATGCTGGCGTTGCTCCGTGTGGACTAGGCGCACGCGACACTTTGCGTTTAGAAGCGGGTATGAACCTATATGGTGCGGATATGGATGAAACCATTTCTCCACTTGCGGCTAATATGGGTTGGACTATCGCTTGGGAACCGCAAGAACGTGTATTTATCGGACGTGAAGCACTACAGCAGCAGCGCGATGCAGGTGTAAGTCATAAGCTTGTCGGTCTAGTGATGGAAGCGCGAGGTGTTTTACGTGCTCATCAGAAGGTTGTAGTAGAAGGCATTGGCGAAGGCGAGATTACCAGCGGTACATTCTCTCCGACTTTGGGTTGTTCGATCGCTATGGCGCGTGTGCCAGTGGGTACAACGGATGCAGCTGAAGTGGATCTGCGTGGTAAAGGCAAGTTGGTGTCTGTACGTGTAATTCGTCCTTCTTTTGTCCGTAACGGCAAAAAAGTTTTTGACTAAGAATTCGATTTAAACAGGACCCATAGGGGTAGGAAATAAACATGAGTAACATTCCATCTGAACTGAAATACGTTGCTAGTCACGAGTGGATCCGCGTTGAGGGTGATGGCACCGTTGTAATCGGTGTAACAGATCACGCGCAAGACCTTTTGGGTGACGTAGTTTTCGTTGAGCTGCCAGAAGTCGGTGCTGAAGTAGAATCAGGTGATGAAACAGGTGTTGTTGAATCTGTTAAAGCTGCATCTGATGTATACGCGCCGCTAAGCGGTGAAGTTGTAGCAGTTAACGAAGATCTGGAAGACTCTCCGGAACTAGTTAACTCTGACCCATTCGGTGATGGTTGGTTCTTCAAATTGAAGCTAAGTGATGCCGACGAGTTGAATGAACTACTAAGTGCAGAAGCTTACAACGATCTGTGCGAATCTGAAGCTTAAGTCAGATTTAGGCCTCGGCCTGAGTAATAAATACCTTGTCCCGGCTATATGCCGGGACAGTTGTCTGTAAAACAGGAAAAACATGTCACTGCAAACTCTAAAACTAAATAGTGGGGCTGAGCGCAGGCTGCGTGGTGGTCACCTTTGGATCTACAGTAACGAAGTGGATAACCGTGTGACACCGCTTAAGAGCTTTGAACCGGGCCAGCAGGTTATTGTCGAAACTGACAAAGGCAAACCTTTAGGCGTTGCTTATGTAAACCCAAATACGTTGATTTGCGGTCGAATCGTCAGTCGTGATCTTAAATACACTTTGGATCGTTCTTTAATCATTCACCGTCTTAAAGTGGCGCTATCACTGCGTGAAAGCTGCTTTACTGATGAGTGTTATCGCCTGGTGTTTGGTGACAGTGATGCTCTACCAGGTCTCGTGATTGATCGTTTCTACGATGTGTTTGTTGTACAGATATCTACAGCCGGCATGGAAGCGGTGTTAGATGACATTATCGACGCATTGAACAAAGTGTTTACGCCGAAAGCTATTTTGCTGCGTAACGACGGTAAAATGCGTGATATGGAAGGTTTGGAAACCTACACAGAGATTATCCAAGGTGATATCCCTGAACTGTGTCCGTTGATGGAAAACTCTGTACCACTGCTAGCACCACTGCAGAAAGGTCAGAAAACCGGTTGGTTCTACGATCATCGTAATAACCGTGCACAGATGCAAAAACATGTTGAAGGTAAGCGAGTACTGGATCTGTTTAGCTATGTAGGGGGTTGGGGTGCGCAAGCTTTGGCTGCTGGTGCTAACCAGGCTATCTGTGTTGATGCTTCCCACTTTGCTTTAGAAGTGGCAGCTGAGAACGCGCGAATCAACAATGCGTCTGATCGTTTTGAAGGTTTCCACGGCGATGCCTTTGATATCTGTAAGTCGCTGATTGCAGATAAAGAAAAATTTGATGTGGTTGTGTTGGATCCGCCTGCGTTTATCCAGAAGAAAAAGGATATTCGTAATGGAGAGCGTGCTTACTCCCGTATGAATAACTTCGCGATGCGTCTGCTTAAGAAAGATGGAATCTTGGTGTCTGCGTCATGCTCTATGCACCTGCAGCGTGATCGCTTGATCGATATTATTCGTAGTAATAGCCGCGAATTGGATCGTAATGCTCAGATCTTTGATCAGGGGCATCAAGGTGCAGACCACCCAGTACATCCGGCGATTCCGGAAACGGATTACCTTAAATCCTTTTTTGTCAGAGTGTTGCCGTCGTCTTAACCTGATATCTGTTCCCAGATAGGAGCTTTACCATGCAATATCGTCAGCTAGGTAATACTGATCTCAATGTGAGTCTGATCTGTCTGGGAACCATGACCTTCGGGCGACAGAACACTGAGGCTGAAGCGTTTGATCAGCTAGATTATGCCTGGGCACAAGGTATCAACTTTCTTGATGCCGCTGAGATGTATCCAGTGCCAGTGGATGAACGCTATCAGGGGCTGACAGAGACCTATATCGGCAACTGGATGAAGCAACGCAACAACCGCGATAAGGTGATCGTTGCAACAAAAGTTGCGGGACCTGGAGATTTTGTCAGCTTTATTCGACCCGATATGCATTTTGATCGCAAAAATATTCGTGAAGCGATCCAATGCAGTTTGAAACGCCTTCAAACTGATTACATCGACCTCTATCAACTCCACTGGCCAGATCGCACCACTAATTTCTTTGGTAAGTTAGGTTATCAGCATGCTCCAGAAAATGATGGAGCAGCAATATTGGAAACCCTAAACATTTTGAAAGAGCTGGTGGACGAAGGCTTGATTAGACATGTGGGCTTATCCAATGAAACAGCTTGGGGAGCCATGAAGTTCCTAGCCTATGCCGAGCAATTAGGCCTGCCACGAGTTGTTTCCGTACAGAACCCATACAATTTACTAAACCGCTCCTCCGAAGTGGGTTTAACCGAGGTTTTGCTGCGTGAGCAAGTGTCTCTACTGCCTTATTCGCCAATGGCTTTTGGTACCTTGAGTGGCAAGTACCTTAATGGGGGGCAGCCAGAGAAAGGCCGTTTAACTCTATTTCCTGATTACACGCGTTATGTGAATGAACAAGGCTTAAAAGCCACCGAAGAATATGTGTCGCTAGCGCGAGCGCATCACTTGGATCCAGCGCAGATGGCTTTGGCCTTTGTTAATAGTCGTAATTTTGTAGCAAGTAATATCATTGGCGCGACGACGATGGAGCAGCTTACAACGAATATAGACTCAGTAAATCTGAAGCTTGATGAAGGGCTGCTGGCTGAGATTGAGGCAATTCATGTTCGCTATCCAAATCCATGTCCATAGCGTTGTCTAATTGATCGAGAAAGGGGGGGCTGAAACGGCTCCCCTTTTTTGTTGTGCATTTGTCATTTTCGAGTTCTTTGCCAGACTGTAAACAGCAAGATAAAACAGGTGGGTAGGGTTATGTTACAAGTAAGAGATGCGATGTTTCCTGTGAATAAGCCGCTGAGTGCAGATATGCCCCTAGTTGAGGCGGTTTCTCATATTCTAGATTCTGGATATTTAGGCTTACCGGTTGTGGATAATAGCTTGAAGGTGGTTGGCTTTTTATCAGAGTTTGATTGTTTGCCCTATTTAGTTACCGACAGTTATCACTGTGATAGCCACGAGATGGTTGGCGATATTATGCGTACCGATCCACTCACGGTTTCACCGGGATTGAGTATTGTCGATTTAGCTCAGCAGATGGGATTGGATAAACCAAAAGTGTATGCAGTGGTTGAGCAGAATAAGCTAGTGGGCATCATCACTAGAAGTATGTTGATGCATGAGCTAAATGAGTCCTTGAAACACTGTAAAGTGGTAGCTTAAGAGCTGAAAGTCAGTGAAGGTTTAACCGGAAAGGGCGAGGGATCATACCGAAGAATAATTACCGAGAGAATGTTACTTTTTAAAATTATAACGGTTGTTTGATCTATATCAGAAACTCCTGATGTAGCAGGCGCATAATCAGTAATACTGATTAACCAAGCTAGAGAGGTAAGCCTATGAACCAGGAGTTACAGACCCCAGACGTTGATGTTCAAACTGCAGATGTGGTCATGCCACCGCAAGAAGAAATCTGCCCCACTGTACTGCTGGATCAGGAAGTTACTGATCAGTTTGAGTCCAGCGAATACCCTTACGATACAAAGATCTCCCGCAAAGAATACGAAAAGCGCAAAAAAGAGCTGCAGATAGAATTGTTAAAGATGCAGAACTGGGTGCGTGAGACTGGACAGCGTGTAGTTATTCTCTTTGAGGGGCGTGACGCAGCCGGTAAAGGCGGAACCATCAAGCGTATTATGGAACACCTAAACCCTCGTGGTGCCCGTGTTGTGGCTTTAGAAAAGCCTACGGAGCAAGAGAAAGGGCAGTGGTACTTCCAGCGTTATATCAATCACCTACCTACGGCTGGTGAGATCGTGTTGTTTGACCGTTCTTGGTACAACCGCGCTGGCGTTGAGAAGGTGATGAATTTTTGTTCACCATCTGAGTATTTGGAGTTTATGCGTCAGACCCCTGATCTTGAACGTATGTTAGCGCGAAGCGGCATCAAGCTGTTTAAGTTTTGGTTCTCGGTAAGTCGTGACGAGCAATTTCGACGTTTTCAGGCCCGTCGCGTAGATCCGTTGAAGCAATGGAAGCTTTCTCCAATCGATTTGGCCTCTTTAGATAAGTGGGATTCTTACACCGAAGCCAAAGAATCGATGTTTTTCTATACCGATACAGCAGATGCACCTTGGACAGTGATTAAATCTGACGATAAGAAGCGTGCAAGATTAAATGCGATGCGTCATCTTCTCAGCCGCATGCCTTATCCGAATAAAAGTGAAGAGATTGATCTTCAGCCGGATCCTCAAATCGTTAGCAATGCTCAAGGGCAAATCGATCGTCACCCAGTACATAAGTAACAGTTAAGGAGTAGTACGATGACAATGAAACAAACTGCACATGCTCAACATGTTGTCTCGTCTTTTAAGGAGAGATTACCAACAGCATTGTGTAATGATATTGGTGAAGAGCATTTTGATGAGTTAGCACTGTTGATTGAGTCAGCGATCAGTGCGGCTGTTTTGGAAGAGATGGAAAAGGCCGCTGATAAGATTGATAAGTTAGCTCACGATGTTCGCCATTTTGCGGAACGCTTTGATTGAGTTTTAACTGAAATTAAAAAGAGAGGCTATTGCCTCTCTTTTTTATGCGCTGATCAGCGTAGATCAAGAACCGGCCAAAGGTGGGTATTGGCATGATCTTCCAGTGTTTCATCTGGATTTACAGCCACGGGATGAGTCACTTGTTCCAGCAATGGTAAGTCATTGTGGGAATCGCTATAGAAATAGCTACCTTCTAAGTTAAAGTCATTATGCTTTAACCACTCATTCAGACGCGTTACTTTACCATCTTGGAAACAAGGTATGCCCGCAACTTTGCCTGTGTATTCACCATCCACTTCTTCTGGGTCGGTTGCAATAATATCGTCAACACCTAGCTTGTCTGCTATAGGGCCTGTTACAAAACGGTTAGTCGCTGTGATAATAAGCAGGTAATCACCTTGATCACGGTGATTCTGCAGAAGCTCAGCTGCTTTTGGCAGCATAATTGGAATAATTTTAGATTCCATAAACTCTAAATGCAGCTTATCTAGCTCTGTACGTTTCATCTGCGCTAAAGGTTTTAGAGCAAAGGCCAGAAATTCGAAAATATCTAATCCGCCGTTCTTATATTGCTCGTAAAAGTAGTCATTTGCGCGACTATACTCATCGCTATCTACAATCCCTTTTTCGCACAAAAATTCGCCCCATGCGTGATCACTGTCACCGGCAAGAAGAGTATTGTCCAGATCAAAAATTGCTAAGCTCAAAAGAGGTTCCTCAACGAATAAGATAGTGTCGCAAGGATAGGGAGGATACGCGTTGAATGCAATTGTCTGAAAAGGGATTTGCTGAGTATCAAAGAATTATGGAACAATAGCTGAAAAATAATTAGGAATAACTAAAGTGATTGATTCAGATGGGTTCAGGCCGAATGTCGGTATCATTCTGGCTAACTCGCTGGGTCAGGTCCTTTGGGCAAGACGAATTGGTCAAGATGCTTGGCAGTTTCCGCAGGGGGGGATTAATGAGGATGAAACCCCTGAAGAAGCAATGTATCGGGAATTAAGAGAAGAGATTGGACTTGCTGCAGAAGATGTAGAAATTGTTGCAGTAACCCGAGGTTGGTTGAGATACCGATTGCCCAAACGAATGATCCGGCGCAATTCGCATCCGGTATGTGTTGGCCAGAAGCAAAAATGGTTTTTGCTACGGATGTTGAGCGCAGATAGTGCGGTAAAAATTGATCACACTGAATCGCCAGAGTTTGATGGTTGGCGTTGGGTGAGCTATTGGTATCCGCTAGGACAGGTTGTGTCATTTAAACGAGAGGTGTATCGCAAGGCAATGCGAGAATTATCACCTAAACTATCGAGATTTAATGCCATAAATACCTAGAAGGAGAGACACTGAATGCTGGATGTGTTGAAGAAAATTGTACAGGAAGTCAGTATCGCGCCAGATTTGGACTCGGTACTGAATCTGATTGTGCGTCGCATCCAGCGGGCTATGTCCACAGAGGTTTGCTCTGTTTATCTATTTGATCCCGAGGATCAATGTTATGTCTTGATGGCGACTGAGGGTCTAAATCAAGAGGCGGTAGGTAGCGTTCGTTTATCTGCCGAAGAAGGCTTGGTGGGTATGGTGGTAGATCGTGCCGAACCAATCAACCTTGAAAATGCCTCCGAGCATCCCGCCTACAAATATGTTGAGTCCACCGGTGAAGAGCGATTTAGCTCTTTTCTAGGTGTGCCTATTATCCATCACCGCGGTGTGCTGGGTGTCTTAGTTGTTCAACAAAAAGCGCTTCGTCGTTTTGATGAGAGTGAAGAAGCTTTTCTTGTTACCTTATCTGCCCAGTTAGCAGGTGCCATTGCCCATGCTGAGGCTACTGGTTCCTTAGGTGCGATCGGTGAGGAATCTAAAGGCGAAATCGTCAACTTGCGCTTTGAAGGTGTACCCGGTTCTGCGGGTGTCGCTATTGGTTCAGCTACGGTTGTTGCGCCACCGGCGGATTTAAACTCAGTTCCGGATAAAGTTGCTAAAGATGTTGAGCAGGAGATTGCTAACTTCGAAGCGGCATTAAAACTCGTTCGCCGAGATATCAAGGTTGTTGGGCGCAGTTTAGCTCAGCGTTTGCGTTCAGAAGAACAAGCACTATTTGATGTCTATTTGCGGATGTTGGATGACAACGCCTTGGCTGGCGAAGTTGTAGCGAGAATTCGCCAAGGCAATTGGGCACAAGGTGCACTTCGTGAAGTTGTCATGGAGCATGTGCGTCAGTTCTCCATGATGGATGATCCTTATCTGCGTGAGCGTGCGACTGATATCAAAGATTTAGGTCGTCGAGTGCTCGCCTATCTGCAAGAAGATGCACCGGCTGTACTCGAATTTACCGATGAAACTATTCTAGTTGCTGATGAATTAACACCGGCGATGCTTGGTGAAGTGCCGAGCGAGAAGTTGGTCGGTTTAGTCTCTGTGCATGGTTCGAGTAACTCGCATGCTGCGATCCTTGCTCGTTCCATGGGTATTCCGACCATTATGGGGGCGGTTGATCTGCCTCTAACACGTATCGATGGTCGAGAGCTTATTCTTGATGGATACTCAGGTCGAATCTACGTACAGCCGGGAGAAGATCTTCTAACGGCATACAGAGATATCTTGCGTGGTGAGCAGGAACAAGCAGCCGAACTTGAAGCGATTAAGGACCTTCCTGCGGAAACGACAGATGGTTTCCGAATGCCGTTATGGGTAAATACAGGTTTGATTGCCGATGTAGCGCGTTCACTTGACCGCGGTGCAGAAGGTATCGGGCTTTATCGAACCGAAGTGCCTTTCATGATTCGAGAGTTCTTCCCGAGTGAGCAGGACCAAGCGCAGACGTATCGCAAGCAGTTAGAAGCATTCCACCCTCGTCCTGTGACAATGCGTACTTTGGATATCGGTGGGGATAAGTCGCTACCTTACTTCCCTATTGAAGAGGAAAACCCGTTCCTGGGGTGGCGTGGTATTCGAGTGACTTTGGATCACCCAGAGATATTCCTTGTGCAAGTGCGCGCCATGCTTAAAGCGGGTGAAGGTTACGGTAATCTGCGTATCATGTTGCCGATGGTGACTAGCGTAGGTGAAGTAGAAGAAGCAAGTCGTCAGATCGATCGTGCAGTTAAAGAGCTGCAAGATGAAGGGCATGATATAGAGCGCCCATTGGTGGGTGTGATGGTTGAGGTACCAGCAGCTGTATATCAGGTGCGCCGATTTGCCCGTCGTGTGGATTTTATCTCGGTAGGTTCTAACGACCTGACTCAGTATCTGCTTGCCGTAGATCGGAATAATCCTCGTGTAGCTGATCTGTATGTTAGCTACCATCCTGCTGTTCTTCGAGCACTTGTTTTCATTGCGCGAGAAGCCCATAAAGAAAATGTCACGGTTTCTATCTGTGGTGAATTAGCGTCTGAGCCTGGTGGTGCATTGCTCCTAATGGCAATGGGCTATGATGTGCTATCAATGAATGCGACCAACTTGCCTAAAGTGAAAGCCGCCATTCGCCAAGTGAGTAAGGAAGATGCAGGTCAGCTCTTGAAAGATGTGATGGCGATGGATGATGCTGATCGAATTCAGCAATTTATCAATGAGCGTCTCACTGACTTGGGTATATCGCTGCCAAAACAGCCGGTAGTTGTTTAGTCGGTTTTTCTTAAGATAACTACCCTAAGGCTGGCAAAGTAAGTTGATACTCACTTCTTTCTAACGGCCCATTATAATCATACCCTTGTTCGACAACTGTTGTGTATCCATCTGGCTTTTGTAGAAGGAGGGTTATGGCTCTAGTGCCATAAGTCTCGGATCTAATAAAGCTAGAAGAGAGCAGTCTTTCCCATTCAATAGGTACGCCGGTGTCGGGCAGGTTTTCGTCTGCGGCGCGTTGATCGTTAAGCATAATCTCAAACAAAACCCGCTCAGAAATAATCTCACTTTCGATTGTATCTGATAGTGCCTGTTTTACTTGGCTGAGCTTTGGCCATGGTGTATCTAAAAGCGCATTGCTCATACCGTATACGCCTGGCTTTAATTGCTGTGTTTGACCTCCGCGGTTAGAGCAATAGTAAAGTCCAGTTTTGTCACCGGTAAGCAGATTAAAATCGCCGTATTGCGATTTTGCTTTCTCCAATTGCGCTAAATAGCTTTTCGCATCGTGAGGGCCAGTTAAAAAATTGGCTGTAAGCTCACCTCGAGATTTTTTTGATTTGGCCATGTTATTGCCGTCACGAAAATTGGTTACGGCAGAGAACTTTCCTTCCTTGTTAATGCCCAACCAAGTGCCCATCTGTTCTAGATCCCTTCCGGCAAGCACGTGAGCCTGATCGGGCCAAAAATGCATTGCTTGGCTCGTTCTTTGAAAAAACTCATCGCGATTGGCGAGTAAAATCAGAGAGTATTTAGGGTGGGTCTTATACGCGAATGTTATTAAGCACATAGGTAATAGGCCATTAATTGGGTAATATAGCGATCGTTTTTATTGTAAGTGCAAATTGCACAAAGGCAGAGTAAAGGATAAAAGATGCTGATCACAATTCTTACCTATTTAATTTTAGGCGCAGCAGCAGGGGTTGTTGCCGGCTTATTTGGTATTGGTGGTGGTCTGTTGATCGTGCCGGTATTGGTCTTTTGCTTTGAATTGCAGGGGATGGCGCCTAGTGTGCTAACTCATGCGGCGGTTGCCACCTCTTTAGCGACGATAGTGGTGACTTCGATCAGTTCTACGATGGCACATAACAGCAAAGGCGCGGTCCGTTGGGATATTTTTAAGCCTTTAACGGCCGGTATTCTATTGGGCGCATTTCTTGGTGTTAAAACAGCGGGGCAAATGACCGGTGAATGGCTGCAAATTGCATTGGGAAGCTTTGCTATTTTAGTTTCGATCCAGATGGCGTTGAGCTTAAAGCCTGATGCGGGTGAAAAATCGGCGAGTACCAAATCTTTTGTTATCTCAGGTGGTGTAATTGGTTGGCTCTCCAGTATTTTTGGTATTGGTGGTGGAACCCTAACCGTGCCTTACCTCACTTGGGGGCGAGTGCAGATGCAGCAAGCTGTTGCTACATCGGCTGCCTGTGGCCTTCCTATTGCGGTAATGGCGGCTCTAACCAATGTTTGGGAAGGTTGGGGTAATGCTGATATGCCTGATTGGAGTGCAGGTTACGTCTACCTACCTGCATTTGCAGGTATTGTTTTGACCAGTTCTTATTTTGCTAAGTTTGGTGCTAAATGGGCGCACAGCCTGCCGGGACCAGTTTTAAAGCGGATTTTTGCAGTCTTTTTATTCTGTGTAGGACTGCGTTTCTTAATCAGTAACCTAGTTTAGGAGTAGCGCTGTGTGGGTTCATGAAATTAACCCGATCGCATTGGATGTCGGGCCATTGCAGATTCATTGGTATGGTCTGATGTACTTGATCGGCTTTGCTGCAGCTTGGTGGCTAGGTGTAAAGCGTGCGCGTTTGCCTGGATCGGGATGGACTGAAGAGCAGATATCCGATCTGATCTTCTGGGGCGCTATGGGCGTGGTATTAGGTGGTCGAATGGGGTATGTCCTGTTTTATCACCTTGATCGCTTCCTGCAAGATCCGCTTTGGCTGTTTGCTGTCTGGGAAGGGGGAATGTCTTTCCACGGAGGTTTACTCGGCGTTATCGCGGCTATGTATCTGTTTGGCCGAAAACACGGTAAATCCCTCTTTACCATGACTGATTTTGTCGCTCCTTTGGTGCCGATTGGTTTAGGTGCAGGCCGTATTGGTAATTTTATTGGTGGTGAGCTGTGGGGGCGTGTAACGGATGGCCCTTGGGGAGTCGTCTTCCCTCGCGGTGGAGATCTACCTCGTCATCCCTCTCAGCTGTATGAATTTGCGCTGGAAGGCCTCGTGTTATTCGTGGTGCTTTGGTGGTTCTCATCTAAACCGCGACCGAAAATGGCGGTGTCTGGTTTATTTCTTCTGCTCTATGGCTTGTTCCGGTCTTTAGTGGAGTTTGTGCGCGAACCAGATGCGCATCTTCAGTTTATCGCTTTTGAGTGGCTAACTATGGGGCAGTTGCTTTCTTTGCCAATGATCCTGTTGGGGTTGTTCTTGGTTGGGCTTGCTTACAAGCGGGGATGAAATTGAGCATAAAAAAAGAGGCCAAATAGGCCTCTTTTTTATTGTCTGATTTAAACTGAGAAGGGATACTGAATAGGGTCGTGGTGCTGATAGCCTTCAACTTCAAAGTCATCAACGGTTACCCATGTTTCCAAATCTTCCAGCGTTTTGATATCTGGATTGATCTTAAACGTCGGCAACGGTAACGGCTCACGTTTGAGCTGCACATCGCGCATTAACTCAATCTGGTCTTCATAAATATGGGCATTCACGATCTTGTGATAAGCCTTGCCCGGTTTGTGACCGGTGATCTGCGCTACGATCGCTAGTAAGAAGTACACCTGTACCATATTAAACGTCAGACCTAATGGTACATCGCAGCTTCGCTGAGTGCTGTTTAGGTAAAGTGTATCGCCTAACAGTGAGAAGTGATGGCTATACATGCAAGGTCGTAAGCAACCCATGTGGAAGGCGCCCGGGTGATAGAAAGTATAGATCTCACCACGATCATCAATCCCGTTTGATAGGTTATCCACAATTTTGCGCAATAGATCGATGCTGCCGCCATCGGGCTTTGGGAAGTTTCTGCCTACTTTGCCGTATATGAAACCGCAATCATCTTCACCCTTGCGATATGGGTTGGCTAGCCACTCAGCATTATCGTTGGCATTGGCATCCCATGTTTTGGTGCCAATCTTGCGAAAATCTGCTGCGTTATCATAACCGCGGAGATAGCCAAGCATCTCTGCAATCGCTGATTTGTAAAAGCACTTACGCGTAGTCACCATAGGGAACTGCCCTTGGCCGACATCATAAGTTAAATCAGCATTAATGACGGTAAGGCAGCGTTTGCCTGTGCGTTTGTTTTCTACCCAAACGCCTTCATCGATAATTCTTTGGCACAGATCTAGGTATTGTCTCATTGGTTTGTGCTTAACCCTGTGTTTAAATTCAGTGAGATTATGTTACCGAATGTTAAGTATTTTTGGTAAGAATATAAAATGATGCTTAATATCTTAGCGATATAAGTCGATTAGGAGTTTCGATGAACTTAGCAATTATTGTTGCACAAGCTAAAAATCGAGTGATTGGCGTTAACAATAAGCTGCCATGGCACTTACCTGAAGATCTACGTTACTTTAAACAAGTGACTATGGGTAAGCCGATTATCATGGGGCGAAATACCTATGAGTCTATAGGTCGTCCATTACCTGGGCGAACCAATATCGTTATCTCTAGGCAGGAATCTTATGCGCCTCAAGGTGTCAAAGTTGTTTCTAGTCTAGAAGCGGCTATTGATATGGCTGAAAGTGTAGCAATGATCGATGGCGCATCCGAGGCGATGGTCATTGGCGGCGGTCAGATTTATGCGCAAGCGATAGAGAAGGCTGACCGTTTATATCTGACAGAAGTTGATGCAGAAATAGAAGGGGATGCTTGGTTCCCTGAATTTGCGCGAGAGAATTGGAAAGAAGTGGGTAGAGACGATTTCTCTGCAGAAGGACCTAACCCATACAACTATAGCTTTATTGTTTTAGACAAAATTTAAAGAAGGCAAAGTAGTATGACGCTCCGTTCGTTGTTGTCTATTCTAGCTGATGGAAAATTTCACTCCGGTCGAGAATTAGGAGAGGAAATTGGAATCAGCCGTAGTGCGATCTGGAAACATATACGCCGTATCGAAGAAAGCGGTCTTGAAGTCTACAGTGTTAAAGGCCGAGGTTATCGTGTCCCGGGTGGTGTAGAACTATTGGATTATGAGCAGATTAGATCTGCTTTGCGCCCGGATATTGCTGGGCTAATTAAATGCCCGGAAATTCCGTTAACCATCGCCTCTACTAATGAGATGGCTATGAAGGAGTCTCAGCGGGGAGATTGTCATGGGCGTTTGTTTGTTGCTGAGCAGCAGACAGAGGGTCGTGGTCGACGTGGTCGCAACTGGGTGAGTCCTTTTGCTCGCAATCTATATTTCTCATTGGTATGGCGATTTGAACAGGGTGCAGCGGCACTTGAAGGTTTGAGTTTGCTGATAGGCCTTTCTCTTGTTAAAGCATTGGAAACACTCTCGGTTGATGGGGTTGAGCTGAAATGGCCAAACGACCTGCTTTACCAAGGCAAAAAACTCGCAGGGATCTTGATTGAGCTAAATGGAGAGGCGTCCGGTCAATGCCAAGTAATTATTGGTGTTGGTATGAATGTGAATATGCCAAAAGAACAGGCCGAAGATATCGATCAACCTTGGACGGATCTTAAAACTATTGCTGGTACTGAAGTAAGCCGTAATCGACTATTAGCCGAAGTTATTAATCAGCTGGTAGTAAGACTTGAAGAGTTTGAACGCACAGGCTTTGCTGCATGGGTTGATGAATGGCAATCCTATCATGCGATGCAGAATAAAGAGATTGCATTACAGGTTGGTGAGAAGGTGGTAGAGGGTATTTGCAACGGTATTGATACTTCCGGTGCATTATTACTACAAACGCCATCTGGCGTGCAGGCTTTTCATGGTGGAGAAGTGAGTGTTCAGCGAAACTTATGATTCTTGAAATAGATGCTGGCAATACGTTTATAAAGTGGCGAGTGCTCGAACATAATGGTGTTCGAGGTAAGCTGTTAACGCGGGGATTAGGCGAACAATCAATTCCGGAAAGCTGGTCGAAAAAATTTTCAAAAATCAGAGTGACGTCAGTTGCAGGTAAAGAGGTAAACCTGCAACTGAAAGCAATCTTCAAAGCGCTAGAGCAGGTCGAACCTTTATTTGCTAAAACAACAGCAGAGCAAGCTGGGTTAAAAAATAGCTATGTCGATCCACAGCGGATGGGGGTTGATCGTTGGTTGGCTATGTTGGCGGCCTTTAAAAAAACGGGTGGTGCTTGTTGTGTGGTTGATTGTGGAAGTGCAATTACAGTCGATCACGTTGATCGCGCGGGCCAGCATATAGGTGGTCATATCATTCCGGGCCTGAGGTTGATGCAAAAAGGTCTGTTAGAAAATACATCTGAAATTCTAGTAGATCATTCAATTAAGTCCTTTAACCCTGAGCCGGGCAAAGATACAAATTCAGCCGTGTCTAACGGTATTGATTTCGCCTTTGCTGCTTTAGTGGAAAAAATTGTGACTGATCTGAATATTGAGCATAGCGCGCTCTATATAACAGGTGGTGATGGCGAATTGTTCTACAAGATGGCGGGGTGTGGGCAGTTAGAGCCTGATTTGGTCTTAGATGGTTTGGCTTGGGCGTTGAATTAGATATGTTTCGTTGGCTATTTCTGTTTCTTTTATTGGCCAATGCAGTATTACTGTTTTGGCATTCTATACAGCTAGAGCCAGAAGCTAATGAAATTTCTGATACACCCCAGCAGTTGAGTACATTAAAACTGGTTGCTGAGATGGATCAAAGTACCTTAGATAGATTGAAAGTCGATAGTGCTGATCAGAAAGAGTGTATTTGGTTCACTGGTTTTGATTCTGATGTAAAAGCGGCAGCTGTCACTCAATTTATAGTGGGTTTGGGCGGCCAAGCAGAATATAAAGTAATTGATACTGTAGCTACAGACTATGTGATAGTGATCTCCTTACCGCAGGATCTAGAGAAGCGATTGGCTTTAATGGATTATCTAGAAAAGCAGAAATTGAGCGAAGTCGGCGATGAGTTACTCGATTTTGAATACAGTCTTGAAGGCTATCGAACTAAAGAATCAGCAGTAGAGCAAGTTACGGCGCTTTCAAGGATAGAAATTGATAGTCGCATAGAAATGCGTGAATCTAACAAAAAGCACTATATTGTTACGATGGATGCACCAATTGATCGAAATTTATCCAATAAAATCAAAGAAATAGTTAAAGAAAACTATTCTTTTATAAAAATTGAAAAAAAGTTGTGTAAAAGGGTTGCAAAGCCCTGAGGCGGTGGTAATATACGCGCCACTTCATTGAGACGCCGGTATAGCTCAGTTGGTAGAGCAACTGACTTGTAATCAGTAGGTCCCGAGTTCGACTCTTGGTGCCGGCACCATCTCATAGGTCAGTGAAGTTTTGAAATTGTTGGTGAGGTTCCCGAGTGGCCAAAGGGATCAGACTGTAAATCTGACGCGTAAGCTTCGGTGGTTCGAATCCACCCCTCACCACCATTCACAGCAAGGCGGGTATGGTATAGTGGCTATTACCTCAGCCTTCCAAGCTGAAGAGGCGGGTTCGATTCCCGCTACCCGCTCCAAGTGAGACTAAGCTCAAGTAGCTCAGGGGTAGAGCACACCCTTGGTAAGGGTGAGGTCGGCGGTTCAATTCCGCTCTTGAGCTCCAGAATTATTTTTTTTAGGGTAGATATAGTAATATATCTGCCCTTTGTTATATTTGGCGCTTTGTAAATTAATTTGCACTGGACAGACTGATGGCTAAAGAACAATTTGAACGCTCAAAACCTCACGTTAACGTTGGTACAATCGGCCACGTTGACCACGGTAAAACTACTCTTACAGCAGCTCTAACTCGCGTATGCGCAGAAGTATGGGGCGGTGACGCTGTTGCATTTGATGGTATCGACAACGCTCCAGAAGAGCGTGAGCGTGGTATCACAATCGCAACTTCTCACGTTGAGTATGATTCACCAGAGCGTCATTACGCGCACGTAGACTGCCCAGGTCACGCCGATTATGTTAAGAACATGATCACTGGTGCTGCACAGATGGACGGCGCGATCCTTGTATGTGGTGCGACTGATGGTCCAATGCCACAGACTCGTGAGCACATCCTACTATCTCGTCAGGTAGGTGTACCTTACATCGTAGTATTCCTAAACAAAGCAGACCTACTAGCAGAAGACTGTGGTGGTGCTGACTCTGAAGAATACGCTGAGATGCTAGAATTGGTTGAAATGGAGCTTCGTGAGCTTCTAGACCAGTACGAATTCCCAGGTGATGACACTCCAATCATCCCAGGTTCTGCTCTAATGGCCCTAAACGGCGAAGACGACAATGAACTTGGTACTACTGCTGTTAAGACTCTAGTTGAAACTCTAGATTCTTACATCCCAGAGCCAGAGCGTGCTATCGACGGTGCATTCATCATGCCTATCGAGGACGTATTCTCTATCCAGGGTCGTGGTACTGTAGTAACTGGTCGTGTTGAGCGCGGCATCATCAAGGTTGGTGAAGAAGTTGAAATCGTAGGTATTAAAGAAACTACGACTACTACTTGTACTGGTGTTGAGATGTTCCGTAAGCTTCTTGACGAAGGCCGTGCTGGTGAGAACGTTGGTGTTCTACTACGTGGTACTAAGCGTGAAGAAGTTGAGCGTGGTCAAGTACTAGCAGCTCCAGGTTCTATCACTCCTCACACTCGTTTCGAGGGTGAAGTATACGTACTATCCAAAGAAGAAGGCGGTCGTCACACTCCATTCTTCAAAGGTTACCGTCCACAGTTCTACTTCCGTACAACTGACATCACTGGTGCGTGTGAGCTTCCAGAGGGTGTAGAAATGGTAATGCCTGGTGATAACGTTCAAATGGACGTTACACTAATCAACCCAGTAGCAATGGAAGAAGGTCTGCGTTTCGCGATTCGTGAAGGTGGCCGTACTGTAGGTGCTGGCGTTGTATCTAAAATTGTTGAATAAAATCAACAATTAGGTATTGCCAACTGATGGGGAGGCTTATACAATACGCCTCCCTATTATGTAGTAGGCCAGTGGCTCAATTGGCAGAGCAGCGGTCTCCAAAACCGCAGGTTGGGGGTTCGAGTCCCTCCTGGCCTGCCATCTCTTCTCTGAGATGGCATCAAGCACAAGCTATTTTTAAGTAATCCTGAGGCCCTAAGCGTGAATGCCAAAGTGAATTCCGAAGGTTCAAAGTTTGACGCCCTTAAATGGGTCGCTGTAGTAGCGATTGTTACTGCGGGCGTTGTAGGTAACTCTGTATACGCAGATCAGTCTTTGTTCTACCGTGTGGTTGCACTGCTTGTGTTAGCGTTGATTGCAGGTTTTATTTCTCTGCAGACAGCAAAAGGGAAAGCGTTTTTTACTTTGTTTAAAGAAGCAAAGCAGGAAATTCGCAAGGTTGTATGGCCGACACGTCAAGAAACAGCGCAGACAACAGCGATTGTTGTGGTTGTGGTTCTGATTATGGGTTTGGCGTTGTGGGGGCTTGACTCGTTGTTGAGCTGGTTAGTATCTGGAGCAATAGGTTAAGAGGCTGATAAGCATGTCTAAGCGTTGGTATGTTGTTCATGCGTACTCCGGGTACGAAAAGCGTGTAATGAATACGCTGAAAGAACGAATTGAACTGCACTCTATGCAGGATCTTTTTGGAGAGGTTTTAGTGCCTACCGAAGAGGTTGTTGAAATCCGTGACGGTAAGAAACGTAAATCTGAGCGTAAGTTCTATCCTGGTTATGTGTTAGTTCACATGGATATGAATGATGAAAGCTGGCACTTGGTTAAGAATACGCCGCATGTTCTTGGGTTTATTGGTGGTACAGCGGGCAATCCTGCACCGATCACAGAAGCAGAAGCAAATGAGATCCTAAGTCGAGTTGAGAGTGGTGTTGATAAGCCGCGTCCGAAGACTGTGTTCGAGCCGGGTGAGATGGTTCGAGTTATCGATGGGCCATTTGCTGACTTTAACGGTGTGGTTGAAGAGATTAACTACGAGAAGAACAAGCTGCAGGTGGCAGTGTTGATTTTCGGTCGATCTACACCGGTTGAATTGGATTTTGGTCAGGTCGAAAAAGCCTGATTTAGAGTTTTAAGGAATAACCTCAGCGAGAGCTGGGGTTTTTCTGTCTTGAGAAAATGGGGAGCTGCAAGGCGTTTGAACCCACTAGGAGTTAAATAAAAATGGCTAAGAAAATTGAAGCTTATATCAAGCTGCAAGTTCCTGCCGGCGGCGCTAACCCGTCACCACCAGTAGGTCCTGCACTAGGTCAGCATGGTGTTAACATCATGGAATTCTGTAAAGCGTTCAATGCTCAAACTCAGAGCATGGAAAACGGTTTGCCGGTTCCTGTTGTAATTACTGTTTATGCTGATCGTAGCTTTACTTTTATCACTAAAACACCTCCAGCAGCAGTTCTTCTTAAGAAAGCTGCAGGCCTTAAGAGTGGTTCTGGTCGTCCAAATACAGAGAAAGTGGGTACTGTTACTCGCGCTCAATTGGAAGAGATCGCTACAGTTAAGATGCCTGATCTAACTGCCGCTGATATGGATGCAGCTTGTCGTACTATCGCTGGTACTGCACGTAGCATGGGTCTAGTTGCTGAGGGTGAAGAGTAATGGCTAAGTTAACTAAGCGTCAAAAGCTTATCGCTGAAAAAGTAGAAGCAGGCAAAGCATACTCAATTGATGATGCTGTTTCTCTATTGTCTGAACTTTCTACTGTTAAGTTCAAAGAAACAGTTGATGTTGCTGTAAACCTTGGTGTTGATCCGCGTAAATCTGATCAGGTTGTTCGTGGTTCTACTGTACTGCCAAACGGTACTGGTAACGATGTTCGTGTAGCTGTATTTGCTCAAGGCGAAAACGCTGAAAAAGCAAAAGCTGCAGGTGCTGACGTTGTTGGTTTCGAAGATCTGGCAGAGCAGATGAAAGGTGGTGACCTGGACTTTGGTGTTGTTATTGCAACTCCAGACGCAATGCGTGTTGTTGGTCAGCTTGGTCAGGTTCTAGGTCCACGTGGTCTAATGCCTAACCCTAAAGTTGGCACAGTAACTCCAGATGTTGTTACTGCAGTGAACAATGCTAAAGCTGGTCAGGTTCGTTTCCGTACTGACAAGAACGGTATCATCCACGCGGGTGTTGGTAAGGCTGACTTCGAAGCGGCTGCTATCAAGCAGAACATCGAAGCGCTAGTTGCTGACCTTAAGAAGCTGAAGCCAGCTTCTGCTAAAGGCGTGTATCTGAAAAAAGTAGTTCTGTCGACCACTATGGGTCCAGGTCTACTAGTTGATCAGGCTTCTCTAGAAGTTTAATCGACATGAAAGGTTTTTTGAGGGTCTTCTGTACCTGTTACACAGAGATGAAGGCCGTCAAAGACCGCAGGTGATAAGGGTTTCCTTATCTTAATGGGCTAAACCAGCCTGCGCAGACGGTGAGATTCTGTATTTGAATCAAACCACCGTACTCGGAAAGCCTCAGTAATGAGGCGGTTGGTAATAAGTCGAAAGACTACTCCAGGAGTAAATCGTGGCATTAGGACTCGAAGATAAAAAAGCGATCGTCGCTGAAGTCCAGGAAGCTGCATCAAGTGCTCTGTCTGCTGTTGTTGCGGATTCCCGCGGCGTTGAAGTGGGCGATATGACTGCACTGCGTAAAGAAGCTCGTGAAAACGGCGTATGGCTTAAAGTTGTACGTAACACGCTTGCTAAACGCGCAGTTGAAGGCACTGACTATGCATGCCTACAGGACACTTTCAAAGGTCCAAGTATCATTGCTTTCTCTCAGGAACACCCGGGCGCTGGCGCTCGTATCCTGAAGAACTTTGCGAAAGACAATGAGAACTTTGAACTGAAAGCAGCAGCATTCGAAGGCGAAGTTGTAGACGTGGCTATGCTAGCAAGCTTGCCTACATACGACGAAGCAATTGCGAAGCTGATGGCTTGCATGAAAGAAGCTGCAGCGGGCAAACTTGTTCGTACTATTGCGGCAGTTCGCGACCAGAAAGAAGAAGCGGCGTAAGTTTTTACGCAACTTTATTTATACAAGTTTTAATGAGCCCTCGGGCTTACAAATATCAGGAATATAGAAATGTCTCTGACTAACGAAGATATCCTAAACGCAATTGCTGAAATGTCTATAAAAGACGTTGTTGTTCTTATCGAAGCAATGGAAGAAAAATTCGGTGTAACTGCAGCTGCTGCTGTTGTTGCAGGTGGTGCAGCTGGCGGCGACGCTGGTGCAGCTGAAGAGAAAACTGAATTTGACGTTATCCTAACTGCTGTTGGCGATAAGAAAGTTAACGTAATCAAAGCAGTTCGTGGCGCTACAGGTCTTGGCCTGAAAGAAGCTAAAGGCATCGTTGACGGCGCTCCAGCTGCTGTTAAAGAAGGCGTTAGCAAAGAAGAAGCTGAAGAACTTCAGAAAGCACTGGAAGAAGCTGGCGCTTCTGTTGAAGTTAAGTAATAACTTCATGCTAATCCGAACAGATTTCTGTTCGAAGTGCTGACGGCTGGTGGCTATATGCCACCGGCCTTTTTCCGTTATTTATAGACAGCAAATAAATAGCGGTAACACAGTCCGGAACGGGTTTTCGGCCTGCTTATAATTTGGTGCACTTGCTGGGGAACACTGATGGCTTATTCATACACTGAAAAGAAACGCATCCGTAAGGACTTCGGTAAATTACCGCAAGTAATGGATGTGCCTTACTTGCTGGCAATTCAGCTTGACTCCTATAAAAAGTTTTTGCAGACAGGGGTTGAAGCAGCAGATCGTTTAGATGCTGGTCTGCATGCGGCATTTAACTCCGTCTTCCCAATCGTGTCCTATTCTGGAAATGCATCTCTAGAATATGTTGGCTACCGTTTGGGTGAGCCTGTATTTGACGTAAAAGAGTGTCAGATACGCGGTATTACATACGCAGCGCCTCTGCGTGTGAAAGTTCGTCTGGTTATTTATGACCGTGAATCCAGCAACAAAGCCGTAAAAGATATCAAGGAGCAAGAAGTCTACATGGGCGAAATGCCTTTGATGACTGAAAACGGAACTTTCGTAGTTAACGGTACTGAGCGTGTAATCGTATCTCAGTTGCACCGTTCGCCAGGTGTGTTCTTTGATCACGATAAAGGTAAAACACACTCTTCCGGTAAGCTTCTTTACTCCGCGCGAGTGATTCCTTACCGTGGCTCTTGGTTGGACTTTGAATTTGATCCAAAAGATAGCCTGTTCGTACGTATTGACCGTCGTCGTAAGCTGCCTGCAACTATCCTGCTACGCGCTTTGGGTTACCAAGCTGAAGAGATCCTAGATATCTTCTTCGATAACACGGCTTGGGCTTTGACGTCTGAAACAATCAACATGAAGTTGGTTGCTGATCGTCTACGTGGTGAAACGCTGTCTTTTGAAGTGAAAGACCCTGAAGGTAATGTGATTGTAGAAGCGGGTCGCCGTATCACGCCTCGCCACATCCGTCAGATGGCAAAAGCCAATATGGAACAGCTTGAAGTACCAATGGAGTACTTGGCTGGTAAGGCAATTGCAAAAGACGTTATTGATCCATCTACAGGTGAGTTGATCTGTGGTTGTAACGCTGAGATTACAGAAGAACTGGTTGAACAGCTTCGTGCTGCAAATATCACTGAGTTCGAAACTCTGTACACGAATGACCTGGATTGTGGTCCTTTCATCTCCGATACGCTACGTAACGATCCTACGCGTAACCAGTTAGAAGCGTTGGTAGAAATCTACCGTATGATGCGTCCTGGTGAGCCGCCAACAAAAGAATCTGCTGAAGCGTTATTTGAGAACTTATTCTTCGCTGAAGAGCGTTACGACCTTTCTGCAGTTGGTCGTATGAAGTTCAACCGTCGCTTAGGACGTGAAGCAGTTACTGGTTCTGGCGTACTGGACAAAGAAGATATTCTTGAGGTTATGAAAACCTTGATTGATATCCGTAACGGTAAAGGTACCGTGGACGATATCGATCACTTGGGTAACCGTCGTATCCGTTCTGTTGGTGAAATGGCAGAAAATCAGTTCCGTGTAGGTCTGGTTCGTGTTGAACGTGCTGTACGTGAACGTCTAAGCATGGCTGAATCAGATAACTTGATGCCTCAGGATCTGATCAACGCTAAACCTGTAGCGGCTGCTATTAAAGAGTTCTTTGGTTCTTCTCAGCTGTCTCAGTTTATGGACCAGAACAACCCGCTTTCAGAAGTGACTCACAAGCGTCGTGTTTCTGCATTAGGTCCCGGTGGTCTAACGCGTGAACGTGCGGGCTTCGAGGTTCGTGACGTACATCCAACTCACTACGGTCGCGTATGTCCAATTGAAACGCCTGAGGGTCCAAACATCGGTTTGATCAACTCTTTGGCAACGTTTGCGCGTACAAACGATTACGGTTTCCTAGAAACACCGTACCGTCGTGTTGTTGATGATAAAGTAACAGATGAGCTTGATTATCTATCCGCGATTGAAGAAAACACCTTCGTAATCGCACAGGCATCTGCAACGATGGATGACGAAGGTCGCCTGTTGGATGAGCTTGTAACAGTTCGTCACCTAAATGAAACAACGGTAATGTCGCCTGATAAAGTCCAGTATATGGACGTATCTCCACGTCAGGTTGTATCTGTTGCGGCATCTTTGATTCCATTCCTAGAGCACGATGATGCCAACCGTGCATTGATGGGATCGAACATGCAACGTCAGGCTGTACCAACACTACGTGCTGATAAGCCGCTAGTAGGTACAGGTATCGAGCGTAACGTAGCTCAAGACTCCGGTGTATGTGTTGTAGCACGTCGCGGTGGTCTGATTGAGTCTGTAGATGCGAGCCGCATCGTTGTTCGTGTAAACGACGACGAAGTGACAGCGGGCGATGCAGGTGTAGATATCTACAACCTGACTAAATACACACGTTCCAACCAAAATACATGTATCAACCAGCGTTCTATCGTTAATCCTGGTGATACTGTTAAAGTTGGCGATGTTATGGCTGATGGCCCATCCGTTGATATGGGTGAGCTAGCACTTGGTCAAAACATGCGTATCGCCTTCATGCCTTGGAATGGTTACAACTTCGAGGACTCGATCCTAATTTCCGAGCGTGTAGTTCAGGAAGATCGTTTCACTACGATTCATATTCAGGAACTAACCTGTGTGGCACGTGATACGAAGTTGGGTTCTGAAGAGATTACATCAGATATTCCAAACGTTGGTGAGTCTGCATTAGCTAAGCTTGATGAAGCAGGCATCGTTCACATCGGTGCGGAAGTAGGCCCAGGTGATATCCTTGTAGGTAAAGTAACACCTAAAGGTGAAAGCCAGCTAACGCCAGAAGAAAAGCTACTGCGTGCTATCTTCGGTGAAAAAGCATCTGATGTTAAAGATACATCTCTGCGTGTTAAAACAGGTACAGTTGGTAAAGTTATCGACGTACAAGTATTTACACGTGATGGCGTTCAGAAAGATGAGCGTGCACTGTCTATTGAGAAGTCTGAACTTGATGCGATTCGCAAGGATCTTAATGAAGAGCTGCGCATCGTAGAGCAAGCAACTTTCGAACGACTAGGTCGTGTACTTGTTGGCTTGAAAGCTGACGGTGGTGCTGGTCTGAAGAAAGGTGAAGAGATTACAGCTGAATTCCTAGCTGGTTTGTCTAAATCTGATTGGTTCAACATCCGCGTTTCTGATGAAAATGCAGTTGAGCAGCTAGAGCTAGCTCAGAAGCAGCTTGAAGATCGTAAAGAATCTCTAGATAAGCGTTTCGAAGATAAGAAGAGCAAGCTACAGACAGGTGATGATCTTGCACCTGGCGTCCTTAAGATTGTTAAGGTTTACGTTGCTACTAAGCGTCGCGTACAGCCTGGTGACAAGATGGCGGGTCGTCACGGTAACAAGGGTGTTATCTCTGTAATCATGCCTGTAGAAGACATGCCATACGATGAAAACGGTGAGCCAGTAGATATCGTGCTGAACCCACTGGGTGTACCGTCTCGTATGAACGTAGGTCAGATCCTTGAGACACACATGGGTATGGCTGCGAAAGGCTTAGGTCGTCGTATCAATGAGATGCTGGATCAGGAGCGCGAGCGTACTGAGACAGTAACTGAGATTCGTAGCTTCCTAGATCAGATCTATAATGCAGATCTGGGTGCTGGCATGAACAGCCGCACAGAAGATCTAGACAGTTTCTCTGATGACGAGATTCTAGAACTGGCTAAAAACCTATGTGGTGGTGTACCTCTAGCTACACCTGCCTTTGACGGTGCGAAAGAGGTTGAATTGAAATCTCTACTACGTCTAGCAGGTTTGAGCGACACAGGTCAGTCAACGTTGTTTGACGGCCGTACCGGCAATAAGTTTGACCGTCCTGTAACTGTTGGTTACATGTACATGCTGAAACTGAACCACTTGGTAGACGACAAAATGCACGCGCGTTCTACTGGTTCTTATAGTCTTGTTACGCAGCAACCGCTGGGTGGTAAGGCGCAGTTCGGTGGTCAGCGTTTCGGTGAGATGGAGGTGTGGGCACTAGAAGCATACGGTGCTGCATATACTCTACAAGAGATGCTTACAGTTAAGTCCGATGACGTGAACGGTCGTACGAAGATGTATAAGAACATCGTCGACGGCGATCACCGTATGGAGCCGGGTATGCCGGAATCCTTCAACGTACTTATTAAAGAGATTCGTTCTCTGGGTATCGACATCGAGCTCGAATCCGAATAAGCACAAAACTGTATACCAGGCGGGGGTCGCCTTCGGGCGGCCTCAAGCAAGAACTCCGTTAGGAGCTTGAAAGAATGAAAGATCTGCTGAATCTGCTGAAAACACAGGGCCAATCTGAAGAGTTCGACTCTATCAAGATCACCTTGGCCTCTCCGGAAATGATCCGTTCATGGTCGTACGGTGAAGTTAAAAAGCCGGAAACCATTAACTACCGTACGTTCAAGCCAGAACGTGAAGGTCTATTCTGTGCCAAAATCTTTGGCCCAGTAAAAGACTACGAGTGCTTGTGCGGTAAGTATAAGCGCATGAAACACCGTGGTGTTATCTGTGAGAAGTGTGGCGTAGAAGTAACGCTAGCTAAAGTTCGTCGTGAGCGTATGGCACACATTGAACTAGCTTCTCCTGTAGCGCACATTTGGTTCCTTAAGTCTCTGCCATCCCGTATCGGTTTGATGCTGGATATGACGCTGCGTGATATCGAACGTGTTCTATACTTCGAATCTTTCGTAGTGATCGATCCAGGCATGACTACGCTTGAGCGCGGTCAGCTACTGAACGATGAGCAGTACTTTGAAGCGCTAGAAGAGTTCGGTGATGACTTCGACGCACGTATGGGTGCCGAAGCTGTTAAAGAGCTATTGTCTTCTATTGAACTTGAAGAAGAAGTTAATCAGCTGCGTGAAGAACTACCGCAGACTAACTCTGAAACTAAGATCAAGAAGCTTTCTAAGCGTCTTAAGCTATTAGAAGCTTTCTACAAGTCAGGCAACAAGCCTGAGTGGATGATCCTTGAGGTACTACCAGTACTTCCGCCAGATCTTCGTCCATTAGTGCCGCTAGATGGCGGTCGTTTCGCGACTTCTGATCTTAATGATCTATACCGTCGTGTTATCAACCGTAACAACCGTCTTAAGCGTCTACTTGACCTTAATGCTCCAGATATCATCGTACGTAACGAAAAACGTATGTTGCAGGAATCTGTTGATGCATTGCTAGATAACGGCCGTCGTGGTCGTGCGATTACTGGTTCTAACAAGCGTCCTCTAAAATCTTTGGCTGATATGATCAAAGGTAAACAGGGTCGTTTCCGTCAAAACCTTCTAGGTAAGCGTGTTGACTACTCTGGCCGTTCTGTAATCGTAGTAGGTCCATACCTACGTCTACACCAGTGTGGTCTTCCTAAGAAGATGGCACTTGAACTATTTAAGCCATTCATCTTCTCTAAGCTAGAGCTTCGTGGTCACGCGACTACAATCAAAGCGGCTAAGAAGATGGTTGAGCGTGAAGAAGCATTAGTTTGGGATATCCTAGACGAAGTAATCCGTGAGCACCCAGTACTACTTAACCGTGCTCCAACACTTCACCGTCTTGGTATCCAGGCATTTGAACCGGTACTGATCGAAGGTAAAGCTATTCAGCTTCACCCGCTAGTTTGTGCGGCATACAACGCCGACTTCGACGGTGACCAGATGGCTGTACACGTTCCTCTGACTATTGAAGCTCAGTTGGAAGCGCGTGCGTTGATGATGTCTACAAACAACGTACTATCACCTGCCAATGGTGAGCCGATCATCGTACCTTCACAGGACGTTGTATTGGGTCTTTACTACATGACTCGTGAGCGTGTGAATGCTAAAGGTGAAGGCATGGTGTTTGCCGACATCGAAGAGATTCAGCGTGCACAAGGTGCAGGTCAGCTAGATCTTCAAGCGAAGATCAAAGTACGTGTTACTGAAAGCATTCGTGACATTGAAGGTAACCTAGAAACGATTACTGAAATGAAAGAAACAACAGCCGGTCGTGCTTTGTTGTTCGCAATCGTTCCTGCAGGTCTGCCTTACGAGCTTGTTAACCAGCCGATGAAGAAGAAAGCGATCTCTCGCCTTCTTAACGAAGCGTACCGTCGCTGTGGTTTGAAAGATACAGTTATCTTTGCTGACCAACTGATGTACATGGGCTTCCGTCAGGCAACTATGTCTGGTGTTTCTATCGGTGTTAACGACTTCGAAATTCCAGCTGAGAAGACAACTATTATCGATGAAGCAGAAGCTGAGGTAATGGATATCGAGCGTCAGTTCGCTGATGGTTTGGTAACTCAGGGTGAGAAATACAACAAAGTTATCGATATCTGGTCTCGTGCTAACGAATTGTTGGCTAAGAAGATGATGGATAACTTGAAGACTGAGCCGGTTGTTACAAAAGAGGGTGAAGAGTCCGAACAGGAATCTTTCAACTCTGTATACATGATGGCCGATTCCGGTGCCCGTGGTAGTGCTGCACAGATTCGTCAGTTGGCGGGTATGCGTGGTCTAATGGCTAAGCCGGATGGCTCGATCATCGAAACACCGATCACAGCGAACTTCCGTGAAGGTCTAAACGTACTTCAGTACTTTATCTCGACTCACGGTGCTCGTAAGGGTCTAGCCGATACGGCATTGAAAACGGCGAACTCCGGTTACCTAACACGTCGTCTAGTAGACGTAGCGCAAGACGTAGTTATCACAGAGCATGATTGTGGTACTGAAGAAGGTCTTGTGATGGTGCCTCTGATCGAAGGCGGTGACGTAGTAGTTGCGCTGGGCGATCGTGTACTAGGTCGTACAGTGGCTGTTGATGTTCTAGATCCTCAAGGTGTAGAAGTTCTAATCGAAGCGGGCACGCTAATCGATGAGGCGTGG
Organism: Neptuniibacter sp. SY11_33; assembly: GCF_047778025.1. GTDB lineage: Bacteria > Pseudomonadota > Gammaproteobacteria > Pseudomonadales > Balneatricaceae > Neptuniibacter. The sequence continues at coordinate 3,497,758 of NZ_CP180543.1, read as the reverse complement.
AAGCATCGTCTAGAAAACGATGAAAAGTACTCTTCTATTGATGAGATTATCGTGCGTAGTGCGATCACATGTCGTACACGTCACGGTATCTGTGCAAGCTGCTACGGTCGTGATCTAGGTCGTGGTCACTTGGTTAACCCAGGTGAGGCAGTCGGTGTTATCGCTGCACAGTCAATCGGTGAGCCGGGTACACAGCTAACAATGCGTACGTTCCACATCGGTGGTGCGGCATCTCGAGCAGCTGCTGTAGATAGCATTCAGGTTAAGAACGGCGGTGAAATTCGTCTTCACAACCTTAAGTTTGTAGAACGCCCAGATGGTGCGTTGGTTGCGACTTCTCGTTCTGGTGAGCTGGGTGTGACTGATGAGCACGGTCGTGAGCGTGAGCGTTACAAGCTTCCATACGGTTCTGTGATCAAAGTTAAAGACGGTAGCTCTGTTGAAGCGGGCGATATCGTAGCTAACTGGGATCCGCATACTCACCCAATCATCTCTGAGGTGGCGGGTAAGGTTGAGCTATCAGGTATGGAAGACGGTATTACCGTTAAAAGCCAGACTGATGAGCTGACAGGTCTATCTACAACCGAGGTCTTGGACGTTAAAGATCGTCCAGCGGCTGGTAAAGATATCCGTCCTATGTTCAAGCTGTTGGATGCTAAAGGTAATGAAGTAATGCATCCGGGTACAGATTCTGCAGCGCAGTATCTTCTACCAGCTAAAGCGATCATGAACCTTAGCGATGGCGCTGAAGTACAAGTAGGTGACGTTCTTGCGCGTATTCCTCAAGAAGGTACCGTGAACAAGGATATCACCGGTGGTCTGCCACGAGTTGCAGATCTATTCGAAGCGCGTAAACCGAAAGAATCTGCAATTCTTGCAGAAGTTTCTGGTCTAATCGGCTTCGGTAAAGAGACTAAAGGCAAAAAACGTCTGGTGATCTCTCCTAGTGATGCAGAGCCACACGAAACAATGATCCAGAAATGGCGTAACCTAAACGTGTTCGAAGGTGAGCACGTTGAGAAGGGTGAGGTTGTTTCTGACGGTCCGTCTAACCCGCATGACATTCTACGCGTACTGGGCGTAGAGGAGTTGGCGAAATACATTACTGGTGAGATCCAGGACGTATACCGTCTACAGGGTGTAGGCATCAACGATAAGCACATCGAAGTAATTGTTCGTCAGATGCTGCGTAAAGTTGAGATCGTATCTGCGGGTGATTCTACCTTCATCCCAGGCGATCAGGTTGAATATCAGGCTGTATTGGCAGAGAACGAAGAGCTAGAAGCTGCTGGTAAGATCCCAGCTAAGTACGATCGTGTACTATTGGGTATTACTAAAGCATCTCTGGCTACTGAGTCCTTCATCTCAGCAGCATCCTTCCAGGAAACGACTCGAGTTCTAACGGAAGGTGCGGTAACAGGCAAGCAGGACTTCCTGCGAGGCCTGAAAGAAAACGTGGTAGTAGGTCGTCTGATCCCAGCGGGTTCAGGTCTTGCTTACCATGAAGAGCGTAAGCGCAAACGTGCTCAACCTGCTGAAGGTGAGTCCGTGTCAGTAAGTGCTGAAGAAGTTCAGCAGGCGTTGACAGAAGCGTTAAATGCTTCAATGCCAGATGCTGAATAAAGATTTATTCGAAAATATTGAATAAATAGTATCCAGTATTTGACGTTTAGGGCCGGAATTGATTAAAATTCCGGCCCCTTTGTGATTGGATTCAATAGATCCAATTTTTTTATGGTGTTAAATCAAAACGTGGAGTTTGCTTAATGGCAACGATTAACCAGCTGGTACGTAAACCACGTAAACGCAAAGTTCAGCCAAGCGATGTTCGTGCATTGCAGGCTTGTCCTCAGCGTCGTGGCGTTTGTACCCGTGTTTACACCACTACTCCGAAAAAACCGAACTCTGCACTACGTAAAGTATGTCGTGTTCGTTTGACCAACGGCTTCGAAGTTGCTTCCTACATTGGTGGTGAAGGTCACAACTTGCAGGAGCACAGTGTTGTTCTTATTCGTGGTGGTCGTGTTAAGGACCTTCCAGGTGTTCGCTATCACACAGTTCGTGGCGCACTGGATTGCTCAGGTGTTAATGAGCGTAAGCAAGGCCGTTCTAAGTACGGTGCTAAGCGTCCTAAGTCTTAATCGTCGTCCCAGTACAGTATTTAGTTCCCTAAATACCGTACTGAATACACGGTAAGAGTAAGGCCTAGCATCTTTTGCTTGGGATACCTGAAGACCTTTTAATTAATTGAGGGCTTATCAATGCCTAGAAGACGCGTCGCTGCAAAGCGCGAAATTTTACCGGATCCAAAATTCGGAAGCACAGTTCTTGCTAAGTTCATTAACCATGTAATGGTTCATGGTAAGAAATCTGTAGCTGAGAAGATCGTATACGGTGCGCTAGATAAAATTCAAGAGCGTTCCGATCAGGATCCGATTGAGTTGTTCGAAAAAGCGCTAGAAGCAATCCAGCCAGCGGTAGAGGTTAAATCTCGCCGTGTAGGTGGTGCTACATACCAAGTACCTGTAGAAGTGCGTCCTGCTCGTCGTATGGCTCTAGCTATGCGTTGGGCTGTTGACTCTGCTCGTGGTCGCGGTGAGAAATCAATGGCTCTGCGTCTAGCAGGCGAGTTGATGGATGCTGCTGAAGGCCGTGGTGCTGCAGTTAAGAAGCGTGAAGACGTGCATCGCATGGCTGAAGCGAACAAAGCATTCGCTCACTACCGTTTCTAAGATACTACTGAGGATTAAGTCGTGGCTCGTAAAACTCCAATCGCACGTTACCGTAACATAGGTATTTGTGCGCATGTTGATGCCGGTAAAACGACTACTACTGAGCGAGTACTGTTCTACACCGGTCTTTCCCATAAGATCGGTGAAGTTCACGATGGTGCAGCAACCATGGACTGGATGGAACAGGAGCAGGAGCGTGGTATTACTATCACGTCTGCTGCGACTACTTGTTTCTGGAAAGGCATGAATCAGCAATTCGAAGATCATCGAATTAATATCATTGATACACCAGGACACGTTGACTTCACTATCGAAGTAGAGCGTTCGTTGCGTGTGCTAGATGGTGCTGTAGTTGTGCTATGTGCTTCCTCAGGTGTTCAGCCTCAGACTGAAACAGTATGGCGCCAAGCAAACAAGTATGAAGTGCCTCGTATGGTGTTCGTCAATAAGATGGACCGAATCGGAGCTGATTTCTTCATGGTTGTTGAGCAGCTCAAAGAGCGGCTTGGTGCCAATGCCGTACCAATTAACTTCCCGATCGGCTCGGAAGAGAACTTTGTTGGTGTGGTTGACCTGATTCGCATGAAAGCCATTATGTGGAATGAGGCTGATCAGGGTATGACATATGAGCTGGAAGATATTCCAGCTGATTTGCAGGCTAAAGCGGATGAACTGCACGAGCAGTTGGTTGAAGCTGCAGCTGAAGCAAATGACGAGTTGATGGATAAGTACCTTGAAGAAGGTGAGCTGTCCCTTGACGAGATAAAGCAAGGTTTGCGCGCACGTACCTTGGATAATGATATTGTTCTTATGCAGGCTGGTTCTGCATTTAAGAATAAGGGTGTTCAAGCTGTACTTGATGCTGTTGTCGAATTTATGCCATCCCCAATCGAAGTAAAAGCGATTGAGGGTACATTGGACGATAAAGATGAAACAGTAGCAGAACGTCATGCTGATGATGATGCGCCTTTTGCTGCTCTTGCGTTTAAAATAGCTACGGATCCTTTTGTTGGTACGCTTACTTTTGTGCGTGTTTACTCCGGTGTGCTTAAGTCTGGCGATGGAGTTTTTAACTCTGTTAAAGGCAAAAAAGAACGTGTAGGGCGAATGGTACAAATGCATTCAAATAACCGTGAAGAGATTAAAGAGGTTCGCGCAGGCGATATCGCTGCTCTGATTGGTATGAAGGATGTAACAACAGGTGATACTTTGTGTGACGCTGAAGATAAAATTATCTTGGAGCGCATGGAGTTCCCTGCACCAGTTATTTCGGTTGCTGTAGAGCCGAAGTCTCAAGCTGATCAGGAAAAAATGGGTATCGCGCTGGGTAAATTGGCTCAGGAAGATCCGTCATTCCAAGTAGAGACAGATAAAGAGACTGGTCAAACTATTATTTCCGGTATGGGTGAGTTACACCTTGATATTCTTGTTGATCGTATGAAGCGAGAATTTAAGGTTGAAGCTAATATCGGTAAACCTCAGGTGGCATACCGCGAGAAGATTAAAAAGCCTGTCGATGCAAATCACAAGTTTGTTCGTCAATCAGGTGGTCGCGGACAATATGGTCATGTTGTAGTTGAATTTTCTCCTTCAGATGAAGAAGGGTTGGAATTCATCAATGAGATCGTTGGTGGTGCTATCCCAAGGGAATTTATACCTGCTGTACAGAAGGGTATCGAGGAGCAGATGCATAACGGCGTTATTGCTGGCTATCCGCTAATCGGTTTGAAGGCTCGACTGTACGATGGTTCATTTCATGACGTTGACTCCAATGAGATGGCGTTTAAGATTGCAGCTTCTCAAGCATTGAAGAAGTTTGCTCAAGACGCTGAACCATGCTTGCTTGAGCCTGTCATGAAAGTTGAAGTTGTAACACCTGAAGATTACATGGGCGATGTTATGGGTGACCTTAATCGTCGTCGAGGTCTTGTTCAGGGTATGGAAGACAGTTCTTCGGGTAAGACTATTAATGCATTGGTTCCGTTGGGTGAAATGTTCGGTTATGCAACTGATCTTCGTTCAGCGACTCAGGGTCGTGCTACTTATTCGATGGAGTTTTATGAGTACGGTGAAGCGCCAAAAAATGTCGCTGACGCTGTAATCAATTTCACTTAATTATTTATTTGCCGTATATGGCTTATAGAGGTATTAGACGTGGCTAAAGAACAATTTGAACGCTCTAAACCGCACGTTAACGTTGGTACAATCGGCCACGTTGACCACGGTAAAACTACACTAACAGCAGCTCTAACTCGCGTATGCGCAGAAGTATGGGGCGGTGACGCTGTTGCATTTGATGGTATCGACAACGCTCCAGAAGAGCGTGAGCGTGGTATCACAATCGCAACTTCTCACGTTGAGTATGATTCTCCAGAGCGTCATTACGCGCACGTAGACTGCCCAGGTCACGCCGATTATGTTAAGAACATGATCACTGGTGCTGCACAGATGGACGGCGCGATCCTTGTATGTGGTGCGACTGATGGTCCAATGCCACAGACTCGTGAGCACATCCTACTATCTCGTCAGGTAGGTGTACCTTACATCGTAGTATTCCTAAACAAAGCAGACCTACTAGCAGAAGACTGTGGTGGTGCTGACTCTGAAGAATACGCTGAGATGCTAGAATTGGTTGAAATGGAGCTTCGTGAGCTTCTAGACCAGTACGAATTCCCAGGTGATGACACTCCAATTATCCCAGGTTCTGCTCTAATGGCCCTAAACGGCGAAGACGACAATGAGCTTGGTACTACTGCTGTTAAGACTCTAGTTGAAACTCTAGATTCTTACATTCCAGAGCCAGAGCGTGCTATCGACGGTGCATTCATCATGCCTATCGAGGACGTATTCTCTATCCAGGGTCGTGGTACTGTAGTAACTGGTCGTGTTGAGCGCGGCATCATCAAGGTTGGTGAAGAAGTTGAAATCGTAGGTATTAAAGAAACTACGACTACTACTTGTACTGGTGTTGAGATGTTCCGTAAGCTTCTTGATGAAGGCCGTGCTGGTGAGAACGTTGGTGTTCTACTACGTGGTACTAAGCGTGAAGAAGTTGAGCGTGGTCAAGTACTAGCAGCTCCAGGTTCTATCACTCCTCACACTCGTTTCGAGGGTGAAGTATACGTACTATCCAAAGAAGAAGGCGGTCGTCACACTCCATTCTTCAAAGGTTACCGTCCACAGTTCTACTTCCGTACAACTGACATCACTGGTGCGTGTGAGCTTCCAGAGGGTGTAGAAATGGTAATGCCTGGTGATAACGTTCAAATGGACGTTACACTAATCAACCCAGTAGCAATGGAAGAAGGTCTACGTTTCGCGATTCGTGAAGGTGGCCGTACTGTAGGTGCTGGCGTTGTATCTAAAATCGTTGAGTAATTGATACTCTTTGATTTGAAAAAGCCCTCCTTGTGAGGGCTTTTTTGTGCCTGCTTAATGTACGGATTGTAGAGGTGAGTATAGATTGTTTGTTAATTGTACAAATTAATCGTGCTTACTGTTGACCTTCGCAAGTGACATAAGTAGAATTTGCGTCCCCCTCATAGTAGGGGGAGGTCGGCGTATGCCGTAAAATTATTTTTTGGAAATGTGTGATCGAAATGCAGAATCAGAAAATTCGTATTCGTCTGAAAGCCTTTGATCATCGCTTGATCGACTCTTCTGCGCAGGAAATCGTAGATACTGCAAAGAGAACTGGCGCTCAAGTACGAGGTCCGATCCCACTTCCTACTCGCAAAGAACGCTACACTGTTCTGATTTCACCTCACGTAAACAAAGATGCGCGTGATCAGTATGAAATCCGTACACATAAGCGTGTTCTAGACATCGTTGAGCCAACTGAAAAAACAGTTGACGCATTGATGAAGCTAGATCTTGCTGCGGGTGTTGAAGTGCAGATCAGCCTCGGCTAAAAGGCAACTGCGCAGAATTAATTTTAATTAATGAAGCGCTTTTTTATTGTGGAATGCTCTGGAAAGGGCAGCCGTAGTGGGTAACAGCCCCGTACACAACTGGCAAGAGGTTTTAAAAGAAAATGTCTGTAGGTCTTATCGGACGTAAAGCGGGTATGACTCGCGTCTTCAATGAAGACGGCGTATCCGTGCCAGTCACCGTCATCGAAGTGGAACCGAACCGTGTTACTGCTGTGAAAACAGAAGAAACCGACGGCTACCAAGCAGTGCAGGTTACTACTGGTGCTAAGAAGGCTAACCGCCTTTCTAAGCCAGAAGCTGGTAATTTTGCAAAAGCTGGTGTTGAAGCTGGTCGTGGTTTGTGGGAGTTCCGCCTGTCGGGTGGCGACGAAGTCAACGTTGGCGACGAGCTAACAGTTGCGCGCTTCGAAGCTGGTCAGAAAGTTGACGTAACAGGTCAGTCTAAAGGTAAAGGTTTCCAGGGTGGTGTTAAACGCTGGAACTTCTCCATGCAAGACGCGACTCACGGTAACTCTCTTTCTCACCGTGCTCCGGGTTCTATTGGTCAATGTCAGACTCCTGGTCGTGTTTGGAAAGGCAAGAAGATGGCAGGTCAAATGGGTAATGCTCAGGTAACTGTGCAGACCCTAGAAGTTGTTCGCGTAGACGCTGAACGTAACCTGTTGTTGATCAAAGGTGCTGTTCCAGGCGCAACTGGCGGTAACGTAATCGTTAAACCAGCTGTTAAAGCTGGCGCCTAAGGGGGTTTGAAATGAATCTGAATTTAGCTGGAGCTAATGGTTCGGTTGAAGTTTCCGACCTGGCTTTTGGTAAAGAATTCAACGAAACGCTAGTTCACCAAGTAGTTACAGCTTACTTGGCTGGCGGTCGTCAAGGCACTAAAGCTCAGAAAAACCGTTCTGCGGTTTCTGGCGGTGGTGCTAAGCCATGGCGTCAAAAAGGTACAGGTCGTGCACGTGCGGGAACTAGCCGTTCTCCAATCTGGCGTGCCGGTGGTGTTACCTTTGCGGCTCAGCCGCGTGACTACGCTCAGAAAGTAAACAAGAAAATGTACCGCGCAGCAATGCGTTGCATCTTCTCTGAGCTTGTACGTCAAGAACGTCTGGTTGTTGTTGAAGATTTCGCTTTGGAATCTCCAAAGACAAAACAGTTTGTGGCTAAGCTGAACGAGCTTGAGCTGACTAACGCACTGCTGATTACTGAAGATGTAGAGCAGAACTTGTACTTGGCTGCACGCAACGTACCACACGTTGATGTTCGTGACGCTGCGGGTGTTGACCCGGTTGCCCTAGTTGGCTTCGATAAAGTGCTAGTTACTGTTGCTGCTCTGAAGAAAATCGAGGAGAAGCTGGCATGAAACAGGAACGCATTTATCAAGTGCTGCTGGGTCCGCACATCTCCGAGAAAGCTACTATCGTAGCTGATGGTTCTCAGCAAGTGGTATTCCGTGTGGCTAAAGACGCTACCAAACCAGAAATCAAGCAAGCAGTAGAAGAGCTGTTCAACGTTAAAGTTAAAGGCGTGAACGTTCTTAATGCTAAGGGCAAAACCAAGCGTACACAGCGTGGTTTAGGCAAGCGTAGCGATGTGCGTAAAGCATATGTTGCACTAGCTGACGGCTCTGAGATTGATTTTCTTGGTGGCGAGTAATAGAGGGTATATAAAATGGCAGTGACTAAAACTAAGCCGACCTCTGCTGGACGCCGTCATGTAGTTAAAGTGACTAATACTGAACTGCATAAAGGCAAGCCTCATGCAGCTCTTGTTGAGAAAAAGAGCAAGAGCGGTGGTCGTAACCACCACGGTCGCATCACTACTCGTCATATTGGCGGTGGTCACAAACAGCAGTACCGTATCATCGATTTCCGTCGTAACAAAGACGGTATTCCAGCGACAGTTGAGCGTTTGGAATACGATCCAAACCGTTCTGCGCATATTGCACTAGTTGTATATGCAGACGGTGAGCGTCGTTACATCATTGCACCAAAAGGTGTTTCTGCGGGCGCTAAGATCATCTCTGGCGATTCTGTAGATATCAAGCCTGGCAATACTATGCCTCTACGCAACATCCCAGTGGGTTCTGTAATTCACTGTGTTGAGTTGAAGCCTGGTAAAGGTGCTCAGATTGCTCGTTCTGCGGGTACATCTGCACAGTTGGTTGCACGTGAAGGTGCTTACGCAACTCTTCGTCTACGTTCTGGCGAAATGCGTAAGGTCCTAATTGAGTGTCGTGCAACTCTGGGTGAAGTGAGCAACAGTGAGCACTCCTTGCGTCAGCTTGGTAAAGCTGGTGCTACGCGCTGGCGTGGTGTTCGTCCTACTGTTCGTGGTGTTGCGATGAACCCAGTAGACCACCCACACGGTGGTGGTGAAGGTCGTACTTCCGGTGGTCGTCACCCAGTGTCGCCATGGGGTGTTCCGACTAAGGGTTATAAAACTCGCAAGAACAAGCGTACTGATAAGTTGATCGTACGCCGTCGTAACGCTAAGTAAGAGGATACAGCTGTGCCACGTTCACTGAAGAAAGGTCCATTTATCGACCTTCACCTGTTGAAAAAGGTAGAGTCTGCAGTTGAAGCAAACGACCGTCGTCCAATCAAAACTTGGTCACGTCGTTCTACGATCTTCCCGAATTTCGTAGGTTTGACAATTGCAGTACACAACGGCCGTCAGCATGTTCCGGTATTTATTTCCGAGGACATGGTTGGTCATAAACTGGGCGAGTTTGCTGTGACACGTACTTACCGTGGTCACGTAGTAGACAAGAAAGCCAAGCGATAAGGAGTTAGATGATGGAAGTTGCCGCTAAGCACAAAGGCGCCCGCATCTCTGCACAGAAAGCACGTCTGGTCGCTGACCAGATCCGTGGTAAGTCTGTCGGTGAAGCTCTGGATATCCTGGCGTATAGTCCTAAAAAAGGTGCGGCGCTTGTTAAGAAAGTACTAGAGTCTGCTATTGCTAACGCAGAGCATAACGAAGGTGCTGATATTGACGAGCTACGCGTTTCTACAGTTTTTGTTGATGAAGCAATGACTATGAAACGCATCAAGCCGCGTGCGAAAGGTCGCGCTGATCGAATTTTGAAGCGCTCCTGTCACATCACTGTAAAAGTGGCCGACTGAGCTGACTGCTAGGAGATTCCGTTATGGGTCAGAAAGTACATCCTACGGGTATTCGTCTCGGTATTGTTAAAGATCACACTTCTGTGTGGTATGCAGACAAGAGCGAATACGCAAGCAAGCTGCAGAACGATCTGCAGGTGCGTGAGTACCTGGACAAGCAGCTTGAAAAAGCATCTGTTAGCCGCATCGAAATCGAGCGTCCTGCACAGAATGCAAAAATTACTATTCACACTGCTCGTCCGGGCATCGTGATTGGTAAGAAAGGCGAAGATGTTGAGAAACTACGCAACACTGTATCAGAAATGATGGGTGTTCCTGTTCACATCAACATTGAAGAAATTCGTAAACCAGAACTAGACGCGCGTCTTGTTGCACAAGGTGTTGCAAGCCAGCTTGAGCGTCGTGTTATGTTCCGTCGTGCTATGAAGCGCGCGGTGCAGAACGCAATGCGTCTTGGTGCTAAAGGTATCAAGATTCAGCTAGGTGGTCGTCTTGGTGGTGCCGAAATCGCTCGTAGCGAATGGTATCGTGAAGGTCGTGTGCCATTGCACACACTTCGTGCTGATATCGATTACGCTACTTATGAAGCGCACACTACTTACGGTGTGATCGGCGTTAAAGTCTGGATCTTCAAGGGTGAAGTTCTTGGTGGCATCGAACAAGTTCGTGCTGAAAAGAATGCGCCTAAGAAGAAAGGTAAGTGAGGTAGACGTCGATGCTACAACCAAAACGTCTTAAGTTCCGCAAAATGATGAAAGGCCGCAACCGCGGTCTAGCACAGCGCGGTAGCACTGTAAGCTTTGGTGAATTTGCACTGAAAGCGACCGGCCGTGGTCGTATCACTGCACGTCAGATCGAAGCAGCGCGTCGTACCATGACACGTCACGTTAAGCGTGGTGGTAAAATCTGGATCCGTGTGTTCCCAGATAAGCCAATTTCTAAGAAACCGCTTGAAGTACGTATGGGTAAAGGTAAAGGTGCGGTTGAGTACTGGGTTGCTCAAATCAAGCCAGGTAAGATTCTGTTCGAAATGAGCGGAGTTGATGAACAGCTTGCATCTGAAGCGTTCACCCTAGCTGCTGCAAAATTGCCTGTTGCAACAACCATTGTTAAACGGACGGTGATGTAATGAAAGCAACTGAACTACGTGAAAAGTCCGTTGATGAACTACAGCAAGAGCTACTAGGTCTTCTAAAAGAGCAGTTTAATCTGCGCATGCAGAAGACAACTGGTCAGCTTGCTCAAAATCATCTTCTTGGACAGGTTCGTCGCGATATCGCTCGTGTGAAGACAGTACTCAACGAAAAGGCAGGTAACTAAGTATGAGCGCCGAAAAACGTACTCGAACTGTTACTGGTCGCGTTGTTAGCGACAAGATGGATAAAACCATCACAGTTCTGGTTGAGCGCAAAGAGAAGCATCCGATTTACGGAAAATTCATGAAGCGCTCTTCTAAACTGCATGCTCACGATGAGAAAAATGAGTGTCAGCAGGGTGACCTAGTTACCATCGCAGAAACTCGTCCATTGTCTAAGAATAAATCTTGGGCGTTGGTTCGTATTGAAGAGCGTGCAGCAAAGGTGTAAACTATCGCACCTTTGCTCCATTAGCCGGCCCGTCCGCATTGCGGGCGGCCTAAAAATGTTTTTGGAGTAAGACCATGATTCAAACTGAATCTATGCTTGACGTTGCTGATAACAGTGGCGCTAAGCGAGTGCAGTGTATTAAGGTCCTTGGTGGTTCTCACCGCCGCTACGCTTCTGTAGGTGACATTATTAAAGTTACCGTTAAAGAAGCGATTCCTCGCGGTAAAGTGAAGAAAGGCCAGGTTCTTAACGCCGTAGTGGTACGTACCCGTAAAGGTGTTCGTCGTCCAGACGGTTCAGTAATTCGCTTTGATACTAACTCAGCGGTTCTACTGAATGCGAGCGACGCTCCAATCGGTACTCGTATCTTCGGCCCAGTGACGCGTGAACTTCGTTCAGAGAAGTTCATGAAAATCATTTCCCTGGCGCCTGAAGTGCTATAAAGATCGAACAAAATACTGTTCGGTTTATGTGAAAACGCTAACACCGGAAGGTGTTGGCGTTTTTGAGCATGAGAGGGTAGCAGGAAGCGATATAGGTAAATTATGCGCAAAATTAAACGTGACGATGAAGTAATTGTCATCGCAGGAAAAGACAAGGGCAAGCGTGGCACAGTCATGCGTGTTCTGGACGATCGTTTGATCGTTTCTGGTATCAACATGGTGAAGAAGCACACTAAGCCGAACCCAATGTTGGGTAAAGCAGGTGGCATCGTTGAAAAAGAAGCAGCTATTGCAGTTTCTAACGTAGCGATCTTCAACCCGCAGACTAGTAAGGGCGATCGTGTAGGCTTCAAAGTTCTTGAAGACGGCACTAAGACTCGTATCTTCAAGTCTACCGGCGAAGTAATTGGCGGATAAGGGGAGATATCATGTCTAGATTAAAAGCGCTTTATAACGATTCCGTTAAGCAGCAGCTTAAAGATGAGCTGAACTGCCCTAACGTAATGGCAGTTCCACGTTTGACTAAAATCACTCTTAATATGGGTGTTGGTGAAGCGTTGGGCGACAAAAAAATGCTTGAGAACGCTGTTGCAGATATGACTGCAATTGCGGGCCAAAAGCCAGTTGTATGTTTGGCACGTAAATCTATCGCGGGCTTCAAAGTTCGTGAAGGTTGGCCAATCGGCTGTAAAGTTACACTACGCGGCGAGCGTATGTGGGAATTCTTGGACCGTTTGGTAGATATTTCTATCCCTCGTATCCGCGACTTCCGTGGCCTAAACCCGAAATCTTTTGACGGTCGTGGCAACTACAGCATGGGTGTTAAAGAGCAGATCATCTTCCCTGAAATCGAATTCGATAAGGTTGATAAGATGCGTGGTATGGACATTACGTTCACTACAACTGCTCAGAACAATGATGAGGGTCGTGCTCTATTGGCTGCCCTGAACTTCCCGTTCCGTAAGTGATAGGCATACATCATGGCTAAAGAATCAATGAAGGCACGTGAAGACAAACGTGCGAAGCTAGTTGCACAGTTCGCTGAAAAGCGTGCTGCACTAAAAGCAATTATCAATAACCCTAATTCATCAGAAGACGAAGTTTGGGATGCAGTGATCGCTCTACAGAAGCTACCACGCGACTCAAGCAAATCTCGTCAGCAGCGTCGTTGCCAGATTACTGGTCGTCCACACGCTGTATACCGCAAGTTCGGTATTAGCCGTATCAAACTGCGTGAAGCAGCGATGCGCGGTGATGTTCCAGGTTTGAAAAAGGCTAGCTGGTAATCTCCAGTTAGTATAACGGTAAGCGCAGTGGCTAGGCCCTTAGGGGTACCGCACTGTGCTGCACAAGAGGAAGTAAATGCATGAGCATGCAAGATACTCTAGCGGATATGTTTACTCGTATTCGTAACGGTCATATGGCTGAAAAGCAGGCCGTATCTATGCCGTCTTCCAAAGTAAAAGTATCAATTGCCAAGGTTCTTAAGGACGAAGGTTACATCGTTGACTACGCAGTAGAAGGCGACGTAAAACCGGTTCTGAACATTGAGCTTAAATACTTTGAAGGAAAGCCGGTAATTGAAGAGATCAAACGCGTTAGTCGTCCAGGTCTGCGTATCTATAAGAACGCAAACGAACTACCAAAAGTATCTGGTGGTCTGGGTGTAGCGATTATCTCTACAAGTAAAGGTGTAATGGCTGACCGCGCTGCACGTAGTGCTGGCGTTGGCGGCGAAGTAATCTGCACGGTATTCTAAGAGGTATTTCAATATGTCACGTATTGCAAAAAGCCCTGTTATCGTACCTGCAGGTGTTGAAGTTAAGATTGACGGTCAGACTGTCAATGTTAAAGGTAAAAACGGCCAACTTTCTCTAGACGTTCACCCATCTGTTGGTGTTGATCTAGAAGAAGGTTCTTTGAAGTTCACAGCTCGTGAAGCTTCTAAGCTGTCTCTTTCCTTGTCTGGTACTACTCGCTCTCTGGTTAACAACATGGTTGTTGGTGTAACTGAAGGCTTCAAGAAAACTCTTGAACTTCAAGGTGTTGGTTACCGTGCTGCTGCTAAAGGCAACACTCTTAACCTTAACCTAGGTTTCTCGCACCCGATCGATTACGACCTACCAGAAGGTATCAAAGCGGAAACGCCTAACGTAACTACTATCATCCTTTCAGGATCTGATAAGCAAGTTCTAGGTCAAGTTGCTGCTGAGATTCGTGCGTTCCGTCCACCAGAGCCATATAAAGGCAAAGGTGTTCGTTATGCTGATGAGTATGTTCGCCGTAAAGAAGCGAAGAAAAAGTAAATAGGGCAGGGTTATGAACGCTAAGAAACAATCTCGTATTCGTCGTGCTCGCCGCTCTCGCCTTAAAATGCGTGAGTTAGGTGCAACACGTCTGTGCGTTACACGCACACCGCGTCACATCTACGCTCAGGTTATCTCTGCTGATGGTGCAAAAGTTCTTGCAGCTGCATCAACTGTAGAAAAAGATCTGCGTGAAACTGCTGGCGGTAACGTTGCAGCAGCTGAAAAAGTAGGCGCATTGATCGCTCAGCGTGCTAAAGAAGCTGGCGTATCTGAAGTAGCATTTGATCGTTCTGGTTACCAGTATCACGGTCGTGTTAAAGCTTTGGCTGATGCAGCCCGCGAAGGCGGCCTGGAATTCTAAAGGGATCGAATATGTCAAATCATGAACAGAAAGACGGCGATCTGCAGGAAAAGCTGGTTCAGGTTAACCGCGTCGCTAAAGTAGTAAAAGGTGGTCGTATCTTCGGCTTTACAGCACTAACTGTAGTTGGTGATGGTAAAGGTCGTGTAGGTTTCGGTCGTGGTAAAGCTCGTGAAGTTCCTGCTGCTATTCAAAAAGCAATGGAACAAGCTCGTCGTAACATGGTTTCAGTTGAACTGAACGGCGACACGTTGCAGTACCCAATTAAAGCACGTCACGGTGCTTCTAAAGTTTACATGCAGCCTGCATCTCAAGGTACTGGTGTAATCGCAGGTGGTGCGATGCGTGCAGTACTAGAATTGGCAGGTGTCCATAACGTACTGGCTAAGTGCTACGGCTCTACTAACCCGGTTAACGTTGTACGCGCGACTGTTAAAGGTCTTGCTGCAATGAAATCTCCGGAAGATGTAGCTGCTAAGCGCGGTAAGTCCGTAGAAGACATTCTGGGGTAATCGACAATGGCTAAGACTGTTAAAGTAACACTAGTACGTAGCCCTATCGGTACTCTTCCTAACCACAAATTGTGTGTTAAGGGTCTAGGTCTACGCCGTATTGGGCACACAGTTGAAGTAGAAGATACTCCATCTGTACGTGGCATGATCAACAAAGTTAACTACCTGGTTCAGGTAGAAGACTAATAAGGGAGTTACAGCATGCGTCTGAACACTCTAAGCCCTGCTGAAGGTTCCAAGAAAGCGGCTAAACGCGTTGGTCGTGGTATTGGTTCCGGTTTGGGTAAGACATGTGGCCGTGGTCACAAAGGTCAAAAATCCCGCTCTGGCGGTTCTGTAAAACCAGGTTTCGAAGGCGGTCAGATGCCTTTGCAGCGTCGTCTGCCGAAATTCGGTTTTACTTCTCGTATTGCTCGTTACGTTACAGAGATTCGTCTGAACGAACTTGCTAAGATCGAAGCTGAAGTAATTGATCTAAATGCTTTGAAAGCAGCAGACATCATCAAGCAGGAAATTAAGACTGCTAAAGTGATCTTGTCTGGTGAGATCAATAAGGCTGTCACTGTTAAAGGTCTTAAAGTGACCAAAGGTGCACAGGCTGCTATCGAAGCTGCTGGCGGTAAAGTCGAGGCATAAATGGCTAAAAAAGGACCTATACCAGCGGGCAACCAAAGCGGACTAGGTGAGCTTAAGTCTCGTCTACTTTTCGTTTTGATGGCGATCGTTGTTTATCGTATCGGTGCACATATTCCTGTACCGGGTATCAACCCAGATCGTTTGGCCGCATTATTTGATCAGAACCAGGGCACAATCCTGAGTCTCTTTAACATGTTCTCCGGTGGTGCATTGGAGCGTATGAGTATCTTGGCATTGGGGATTATGCCGTACATCTCTGCATCGATTATCATGCAGCTGATGACGGTCGTTAGCCCAACCTTGGCTCAGTTAAAGAAAGAGGGTGAGGCTGGTCGTCGTAAGATTAACCAGTACACTCGCTACGGGACTGTAGCGCTTGCAACTGTACAAGCCTTTGGTATGGCCGTAGGCCTAGCCAATCAAGGTGTATCGTTTACCGCGGATGCCAGCTTCTATTTTGTAGCTGTTGTAACTCTGGTAGCGGGTGCAGTCTTCCTAATGTGGTTAGGTGAGCAAGTGACAGAGCGTGGTATCGGTAACGGTATCTCCATTCTGATCTTTGCTGGTATTGTTGCCGGTCTGCCTAGTGCGATCGGACAGGCCTTTGAGGCAGCGCGTCAAGGTGATTTAAATATCCTTGCGCTGTTAGCTATTGCTGTACTAGCGATTGCTACAGTTGGTTTTGTTGTGTTTATGGAGCGCGGTCAACGCCGTATTACCATCAACTATGCGAAACGCCAACAGGGTAATCGTGTGTTCGCGGCACAATCTAGCCACCTTCCATTGAAGGTCAATATGGCTGGTGTGATTCCGCCGATTTTTGCATCCAGTATTTTGCTATTCCCTGCTTCCATGGGCCAATGGTTTGGTCAAAGTGAAGGTATGGATTGGCTGCAAAATGTTGCTTTAGCGCTTGGCCCAGGTCAGCCGCTTTACATTTTGCTATTCTCGGTCGCAATTATATTTTTCTGCTACTTCTACACAGCGATTGTTTTCAATCCTAAGGATGTAGCAGATAACCTGAAGAAATCAGGTGCTTTTATTCCGGGTATTCGTCCAGGTGATCAATCCGCGCGTTACATTGATACCGTGTTGGGCCGATTGACCTTGTTCGGTGCGCTTTATATTACTGCAGTATCTTTGATGCCTCAGTTCCTAGTAGTCGCAGCGAATGTACCGTTCTATTTCGGTGGCACCTCACTCCTGATCGTCGTAGTTGTCGTGATGGACTTTATGGCGCAGGTTCAGTCTCATCTGATGTCACATCAGTACGAGTCCCTGATGAAGAAATCTAATCTCAAAGGTGGCGGCGCAGGACTTTCGCGCTAAGGCCACAACTGGAGTAGATCATGAAAGTACGTGCATCTGTTAAAAAGATCTGTCGTAACTGTAAAATCGTTCGTCGTAACGGTTCAGTACGTGTGATCTGTAAAGTAGAGCCGCGTCACAAGCAGCGTCAGGGTTAATTAACCCCTGATTTGGGCGTAGATGGTGTGCAACACTTGATTTAATTTTAATCAATGTGTATTATTGCGCGCCTTCTGCGAACAGAACAAATTTTTATTGGTGTTTGATAATTAAAACAAACACCTTTTATTAAACGGAGTAATAGAATGGCCCGTATAGCTGGAGTCAACATTCCTGACAATAAGCATGCGGTAATTTCTCTGACTTACATTTACGGTATTGGCCGCACGACGTCGTCTGCGATCTTAGAAACTTGCGGTATTGCACCGACTACTAAGATCTCTGATCTGTCCGATGAGCAATTGGACATCGTTCGTGGAGAAGTTGCTAAATTTACTGTTGAAGGCGACCTGCGTCGTGAAGTATCCATGAGCATCAAACGTTTGATGGACCTTGGTTGTTTCCGCGGCATTCGCCACCGTCGTAACCTTCCGGTTCGCGGTCAGCGTAGTAAAACTAACGCGCGCACTCGAAAAGGCCCGCGTAAGCCGATCCGTAAATAAGTGGTAAGCGATAGGAATTCCGAATATGGCAAAGCCAGGTAATCGCACACGCAAAAAAGCGAAGAAGCAAATAGCGGATGGGTTCGCCCACATCCACGCTTCTTTTAACAATACGATCATTACAATTACCGATCGTCAGGGTAATGCTCTTTCTTGGGCAACTGCGGGTGGCTCCGGCTTCCGTGGTTCTCGTAAGAGTACCCCTTTCGCTGCTCAGGTTGCGGCTGAGCGCGCTGGACAGGCTGCATTAGAGTATGGCCTGAAAAACTTAGACGTATTTGTAAAAGGCCCAGGACCAGGACGCGAATCAGCTGTTCGTGCTCTGAACTCTGTAGGCTACAAAATTGCAAATATCACTGACGTGACGCCAATCCCTCACAATGGTTGTCGTCCACCGAAGAAACGTCGCGTTTAATCTGGAGACGGTAATATGGCTCGTTATCTTGGACCAAAGTGCAAACTGTCTCGTAGGGAAGGTACTGACCTTTTCCTAAAGAGCGGTGTTCGCGCGCTGGACAGCAAGTGTAAAGCTGAGACTGTCCCTGGTGTTCACGGCGCTCGTCGCGGTCGTTTATCCGACTACGGCCTGCAGCTACGTGAAAAACAGAAAGTTCGTCGTATGTACGGCGTACTGGAACGTCAGTTCCGCAGTTATTATAAAGAAGCGGCTCGTCGTAGCGGTGCAACAGGTGAAAACCTTCTGCAACTGCTAGAAGGTCGTTTGGACAATGTTGTATATCGCATGGGTTTCGGTTCTACACGTGCCGAATCTCGTCAGATCGTATCTCACCGCTCAATCACTGTTAACGGTCAGGTTGTGAATATCGCTTCCTACCAAGTTAAAGCAGGTGATGTAGTAGCAGTACGTGAAAAAGCTAAATCTCAGTTGCGTATTAAAAACGCTCTAGAGTTAGCTGGCCAACGTGCAGCAGTTGAGTGGGTTGATGTAGACGCTGCAAAAATGGAAGGCACATACAAAGCCACTCCAGAGCGTTCTGATCTGTCCGCAGATATCAACGAACAGCTAATTGTAGAGCTGTACTCGAAGTAATTTTAACTTTTATTTTGGTGGAAATATGCAGCGTTCGGTAAATGAGTTTCTAAGTCCACGTCATATTGACGTACAAGAAATCAGCAAAACGCGCGCTAAAGTGACTCTTGAGCCACTTGAGCGTGGATTTGGCCATACGCTGGGCAATGCATTACGCCGCATTCTTTTATCTTCTATGCCGGGTTGTGCCGTAACAGAAGTTGAGATTGAAGGCGTTTTGCATGAGTACAGCACAATTGAAGGTGTTCAGGAAGATGTAATTGAAATCCTCCTGAACCTGAAAGGGGTTGCAGTGTTGTTGCACAACAACGACGAAGTAACTCTGACTCTGAGCAAATCTGAAGCAGGTCCTGTAACTGCTGGTGATATTCAACTGAATCAGGATGTTGAAATCGCTAACCCGGACCACGTTATTGCTCACCTTAATGAAGGCGCGAGTCTTAACATGCAGCTAACTGTTGGTCGTGGCCGTGGTTACGTTCCAGCTGATCTGCGTGTTTCTGATGAAGAAGAGACTCGTGCAATCGGTCGTCTACAGCTGGATGCTACTTTCAGCCCAGTGCGTCGCGTTTCTTACGTTGTAGAAAGCGCACGTGTAGAGCAGCGTACTGACTTGGATAAACTGGTTATTGATATCGAATCTAACGGTACCATTGATCCAGAAGAAGCTATCCGTCGTGCGGCTACTATCCTACAGCAACAACTTATTGTGTTTGTTGACCTGGAAGATGGTGCTGATCAAGCTAAGGATGAACCAGAAGAGCCGGAAATTGATCCAATTCTTCTGCGTCCTGTAGATGATCTGGAGCTGACTGTACGTTCCGCCAACTGTCTGAAGGCAGAACAGATCTACTATATTGGTGATCTGATTCAGCGTACAGAGGTTGAACTGCTTAAGACTCCGAACTTGGGTAAGAAGTCGTTGACAGAGATCAAAGACGTGCTTGCATCTAAGGGCTTGTCCCTAGGTATGCGTCTTGAGAACTGGCCACCGGCTAGCCTGAAGAACGACGATAAAGTCGCTTCCTGATTCGGCGATTACAACTGACTGGTTTGGTAGGGATTTATCATGCGTCATCGTAAATCTGGTCGTAAATTAAGCCGTACCAGTGCGCACCGCAAAGCTATGTTTAAAAACATGGCAGTATCTTTGTTTGAGCACGAGTTGATTCGTACAACTCTGCCTAAAGCTAAAGAACTGCGCGGCTATGCAGAGCCACTGATTACACTGGCTAAAAACGACACTGTAGCGAACCGCCGTTTGGCATTCGCACGTACTGGCAGCAAAGTTGCTGTTGGTAAACTGTTCAACGAACTAGGTCCGCGTTACAACGCGCGTCCTGGTGGCTACGTTCGTATCCTGAAGTGCGGTTTCCGCCCAGGTGACAACGCACCAATGGCTTACGTTGAGCTAGTTGATCGTCCAGCTGTAGAAGCTGACGACGAAGCAGAAGATTAAGATTTCTTGATCTAAAAAAACCCGGCTTTATGCCGGGTTTTTTATTGCCTGAAATTTAGCAAAGACATTACTATTACCCTTACATTGATTATTCGTTCAAAGGTTTTGGCTGTAATGAATACTGATAAATTGGTTAAGTTGTTTCGGTACTTGGCTGCGATTCCAAAAAGCCTGTACGTAAACTTACGCTTATTACCTTTTAATCAAGCGGTTAAGCTTCCCCTGATTGTTTCCAATAAAACTAAGCTTATTTCACTAAATGGCAGAATCAAGTTGGATAAGGTTAAAACTGGGCTTGTTCGAATCGGTTTTACAGGGGCTGATATGATCGACTATCGCTATAGTCGGACAATGCTCCAAGTTGATGGGTCACTGTCGGTTCGGGGTAAAGTGAAGATTGGTAAAGGTACACGGCTAATTGTTACTGGTGATCTGGATCTAGGTGCCAATTTCATTGCTACAGGTGACAACACAATAATTTGTGAAAAGCAGATGTCTATCGGCAATGACTGTATGTTTGCTTGGGAATCTGTTGTGATGGATACTGATCAGCATTTAATTTTCGATCAAGCTGGTGATCAGATTAATATTGTAGATAGAGTCGCTATTGGCAACAACGTGTGGCTTGGTGCAAGGTGCTTTGTCTTAAAAAACTCGGTTATCGAAGATGGTTGTATAGTTGCAGCAAATACAACCGTAACAAGATCAAGTGCCGAGAAACATGTAATTATAGCTGGAGCACCTTCCAAGAAAATCAAAGAAGGTGTCCATTGGCAGCATTAAGCTTGATTAGAGGAGGATGCGTGCAAAGACATAACCTAGTTATTTCAGGTTAAGCATTGGCTTTAAGAATCGCCCTGTATGCGAAGCTGGGTTCCCAGCAACCTCTTCCGGCGTGCCCTCGGCAATGATCATTCCGCCTTTGACGCCGCCCTCAGGTCCTAAATCTACAATCCAATCTGCAGTTTTGATTACATCTAAATTGTGTTCAATTACAACAATTGTGTTGCCGTGATCACGCAAACGGTAGAGTACATTAAGCAGTTGTTGAATATCGTAAAAATGCAGGCCTGTAGTGGGCTCATCTAGGATATACAGTGTTTTGCCTGTGTCACGCTTAGATAATTCCTTGGCTAGTTTTACGCGCTGTGCTTCACCGCCAGATAGTGTCGTAGCAGCTTGGCCTAGACGGATATAGGACAAACCAACATCCATCAAGGTCTGTAGGCGTCGAGCCAGTGCTGGGATCGCATCAAAGAATTCTCGAGCATCTTCAACCGTAAGGTCTAAGACCTCATGGATATTTTTGCCTTTGTATTTGATTTCCAGTGTTTCACGGTTATATCGCTTACCTTTACAAACATCGCAAGGCACATATACATCCGGTAAGAAGTGCATCTCTACCTTAATAACTCCATCACCCTGACAAGCTTCACAGCGACCTCCTTTGACGTTAAAACTAAATCTACCTGGCTTATAGCCACGAGAGCGTGCCTCTTGAGTACCAGCAAATAGTTCGCGCACGGGTGTAAAAATACCTGTATAAGTTGCTGGGTTTGAGCGCGGGGTACGGCCAATCGGGCTTTGGTCAATATCGATGACCTTATCGAAATGCTTGATGCCTTCGATAGATTTATGCGGTGCTGGATCTAAGGTTGTGGCATTGTTCAGTTCTGTTGCTGCTATAGGGTACAACGTGCCATTGATCAGAGTGGATTTGCCTGAGCCAGATACGCCGGTAACGCAAGTTAGTAAGCCTACAGGTATCTTTAGATCTACATTGTTTAGGTTGTTACCACTAGCACCGTTGAGGCATAGCTGCTTCTTGCTATCAGAAGGATGACGCTGTTCAGGTACAGCGATCTCTTTAGTCCCTGTTAAATACTGACCTGTAATAGAGGCTGGGTTTGCCATGACTTCATCTGGTGTCCCTTCAGCAATGACTTGTCCACCATGCACACCGGCGCCTGGGCCTATATCAATGACATAATCGGCAAGACGAATTGCGTCTTCATCGTGTTCAACAACAATTACTGTATTTCCTAAATCTCTTAGGTGAACCAGTGTTTTGAGCAGTCGTTCGTTGTCTCGTTGGTGCAGGCCGATTGAAGGCTCATCTAGAATGTACATAACCCCAACAAGGCCAGCGCCAATCTGGCTTGCCAGACGAATTCGCTGTGCTTCACCACCTGAAAGAGTATCGGCATTACGATCTAGAGAGAGATATTCTAGGCCTACGTTGACAAGGAATCTTAGGCGTTCACGAATCTCTTTTAGTATTTTTTCAGCGATCTCACCTTGTTTACCCGTTAGATGAAGACTCTCAAAATACTCTAAACTCTCTCCAATCGGTTTCTTAACGATATCGGGGAGTGTCTGCTGATCGATATATACGTGCCTCGCGTCGCGGCGTAAGCGACTGCCGTTACAGGACGAGCATGGTTGCATATTCAGATATTTGGCTAGATCTTCGCGTACGGTATCAGATTCCGTTTCTTTATATCGGCGTTGTAAGTTATTCAAAACACCTTCGAATGGGTGCGCTTTATTAATAATATCGCCGCGATCATTTAGGTAACGGAAAGTGACGGTTTCTGTGCCGCTACCATTCAAAATAAGATCTTGTTCTGATTTTTTAAGGGACTTGAATGGTGTGTCCATATCAAATCCGTATTGCTCTGCTACGGCTTTAAGCTGTTGGAAATAATACAAGCTACGACGATCCCAACCTCGAATCGCGCCTTCGGATAGGGTTAGGTTTGCATCGTGAACTACTTTGGATGGATCAAAGTATTGTTTAACCCCTAAGCCGTCACAGCTTGGGCAAGCGCCATGAGGATTGTTGAAAGAGAATAGTCTCGGTTCGAGCTCCTGAATACTATGTCCACATTCTGGACAGGCGAAGCGGGCAGAGAAGATTAATTCTTCAGCGTCACCATCCATATACGCGACTTTGGCAATGCCATCGCTGAGATTGAGTGCTGTTTCGAATGATTCTGCTAATCGGGTCTGTAGATCATCGCGAACTTTGAAACGGTCAATGACCACTTCAATATCGTGCTTCTTATTCTTATCTAGCTCTGGTGCGCTATCTAAGTCGACCACAATTCCATCGATTCTGGCGCGAATGAAGCCTTCAGCACGCAGATTGTTGATAGTGTGTAAGTGCTCACCTTTTCTGCCTTGTACTACAGGCGCTAGCAGCATTAATTTACTGCCTTGCTCAAGCTCAAGCACTTGGTCGACCATCTGACTGATTGTTTGTGCTGCAAGTGGTAGATCGTGATCAGGGCAGCGCGGCTCACCTGCACGGGCAAACAATAGGCGCAGGTAATCGTATATTTCGGTGATAGTACCAACAGTGGAACGCGGGTTGTGAGATGTTGATTTCTGTTCAATCGAAATCGCAGGGGATAAGCCTTCGATATGATCGACATCAGGTTTTTCCATCATCGATAGGAACTGGCGAGCATAGGTTGAGAGAGACTCAACATAGCGGCGTTGGCCTTCTGCATAGAGCGTATCAAATGCCAGCGAAGATTTACCTGAGCCGGATAACCCTGTAATAACAATGAGTTTGTCTCGGGGGATCTCAAGATCAATATCTTTAAGGTTGTGGGTACGCGCACCCCGGACCTGAATCTTATCCATAATGGCTCTCAGATGTGGAAAACAAAACATACCATTATAGAGATTTTTCGTGTCTCCTGTAGCTTTTCTAAACGAGAAAATCTCTATGGGATAAGAGTGGGCGAGAAGGTGATCGCATGTTAAGCTTGCTTGTTATGCGCGTAGGTTTATCAATCTGACGTGAGAGAAGATTTTTGGAGAAAGAAAATGGCACGTGGTGTTAATAAAGTAATTTTGGTGGGCAATCTGGGTGGAGATCCAGAAGTACGTTATATGCCAAATGGCAATGCTGTAACTAATGTAACCATCGCAACGTCTGAATCATGGAAAGATAAGCAGACGGGCCAACAGCAAGAGCGTACTGAATGGCACCGTGTGGTATTTTTTAACCGTCTAGCGGAGATCGCTGGCGAGTATATGCGTAAAGGCGGCAAAGTTTACGTTGAAGGTGCGTTACGTACCCGTAAATGGCAGGATCAGAGTGGTCAGGATCGTTACACCACTGAGATCGTAGCAAGCGAAATGCAGTTGCTTGATAGTCGTGGCGGTAATGAAGGCGGCTATGCTCCCCAGCAGCAACAGGGTGGTTATGCACAACAGCCACAGCAGCAAGCACCGGCTCCACAAATGGCACCGCAGATGGCTCCACAAGCTGCGCCTCAACAAGCTCCTCAGCAGCGTCCTGCCCCAGCACCGCAGCAGGCTCCAGCGCCTCAGGCTGCACCCGGCTTTGATGATTTTGATGATGATATCCCGTTCTAATTTTTGTAGAACTGGATAGATCGATAAAGACCTCGCATTGCGAGGTTTTTTCGTTTTAGGGCTTTCTACAAGGCCTAGCTAAGAGAGAACATGAAATTTGGATGCTTGGACGGTTACTGTGGATATTTGGAGGCCTATAGTTGAAGAATTACGGGTAAATTTAGTGACAGCATAAATACATAAAGAATGACTTCTAGAGGTTAAAAAATGCCGTCAGTCGAAATTTATACCATGAGTTATTGCCCATACTGCATTGCTGCTAAACGCTTGTTAAAAAAGTTGGGATGGCAATTTAACGAGATCGAAATTACAGGCAAGCCTAAGGTTAAAACCACTATGGTTCAA
This sequence comes from Neptuniibacter sp. SY11_33, assembly GCF_047778025.1. Classification (GTDB taxonomy): domain Bacteria; phylum Pseudomonadota; class Gammaproteobacteria; order Pseudomonadales; family Balneatricaceae; genus Neptuniibacter. The sequence continues at coordinate 3,472,908 of NZ_CP180543.1, read as the reverse complement.
CGTACCCAACGAAAAACTGTGCCGCAAATTTTTGTTAATGATCAGCATATCGGAGGGTTTGATGACTTTTCAGCTTATATTCAAGAACATAAGTTACTTTAGATAGGTGTATTACGGGCAGTTACTAACGGGTTATCTGGGTGTTAGATCAGGCTTCGACTAAAAATAGCTACCCTGCTAAGGGTTTACTGGGCCTTGCCGGGAGATTGAGGTATATTTTTTAAGAAGTGAGGTAACTTTCTGCTGTTACGCGGGATGAATAGTTTTATGAGTCAAAATGAGATGCCGGAGAGTTTGGTTTAATGGCACTGGATCTACTGTTAAAGCCTATCAAAATATTAATTACCGGAGCTCATGGGCAGGTTGGGAGCGCACTGACGCGTGCTGTAGAAGCAGATAGCTTTTTTGAAGTTGTTGCTTTGGGTAAATCTCAATTAGATGTTACTGATTCAGAGCAGATCTCTGAGCAACTGGCTCATCATCTACCGGATTATGTTGTGAACTGTGCTGCTTTTGATGATGTTGATGAAGCGGAGTCACAATCAGAGCTATGTTATGCGGTTAACTCTGATGCAGTAGAGGCCTTAGCTTTTGCTTGTGGTGATCTGTCTATCCCAATGTTCCACTTATCCACAGATTACGTATTTGATGGTCACTATGCCAGCGGCTATACCGAAGAGGATGATGTCGCGCCTCTAGGGATTTATGGTGATAGTAAGTGGCAAGGTGAAGAGAGACTTCGCCAGGCTTTGCCAAAGCATATTATCTTGCGAGTTAGCTGGTTGTTTAGCGAACAGGGTAATAACTTTGTTCTGCGGACGCTTGAAGCGGCTAAAAAACAATCTGAACTTCAAGCAGTAACAGATCGTAAGGGCTGTCCTACTTCTGCATCCGATGTCGCACGGGTTATTCTCGCTATGCTAAAGCAAATTCATAATGGTGCAGATGTCTGGGGTACTTACCATTACTGTGGAGCTGAGGTGATCAATCGTTATGATTTCTGTAAAGAGATTCTGATTGCTGCAGGTCAGTACGAAAACGTTGATGTGGAAAAGTTAGTCCCAGTATCGAGTAAAGATTATGTTACTGAGGCGTTACGTCCTAATACGTCTGTTTTGATGTGTAAAAAATTATTGAGCGTATTTGGGATTAGGCAGAGACCTTGGCGACAGGAGTTGCAATGGTTGATGCGAGATATCTATCCATCATCCTAATCGCCAAGTGTTATAGGTTTCTTAACCCCAAGGCATTGGGGATTTAGAAACCGCTACAGCGGCAATGTAAATGAAAGCAAGCAGAGCGCCTGCTAGTGATGTTGCTTGAATCGCTTTGGTTTTACCGCGTTTGATAGCGATTGTTCCTAAACCAATATATACCACCAACGCGATTACTTTAGCGGTTAGCCAGTGATGAACAAATGGATATTGTTCTATCATTACCGCGAGCGTTAGTGCGCTGACCAGCAGTGCGGTATCAATAATATGTGGTACGATCTTTAACCAGCGTTTTTCTAGTTTTTCTGGGCAAAAAAGTGCCAAGCCACCGCGTAAAAGAAAGAGTACGAGGCTCAGGGCTATGCAGGTTAAATGGATGTGCTTAATGGCAAAGTACATTAGGTTTCCTATGAAAATTGGTCTAACTGCTGTTGAAATGAATTTGTGCTATTTTAGTGCGATAAAATTATAAATTACATGCTCCATTGACAAACCATGGCCAATTCTAAAGATAATACGCAAGCGCTGGTAGATCGGTTTGGCAGAACTGTCGACTATATTCGCCTGTCTGTAACTGATCGCTGCGATTTTCGTTGTGTTTATTGCATGGCGGAAGAGATGACTTTTCTTCCACATGCTCAAGTACTTACACTCGAAGAGATTGATCAGATCGCCCAAGCTTTTGTTAGCTTAGGTGTAAAGAAGATCCGCTTGACCGGTGGTGAGCCTTTGGTTCGTCGTGATGTTATGAAGCTGATGCGTAGCGTAGGTCAGTTAGATTCAGAATTAGCGATTACCACTAATGGTTCTCAGCTTGTTCATATGGCTCAAGATCTAAAAGATGCTGGCGTTAATCGTCTTAACATCAGTATTGATAGCTTGCGTGAAGATCGTTTTAAAGCGATGACCCGAATTGGCAAATTGCCAAAAGTACTTGCAGGTATTGATGCGGCTATTGAAGCAGGGTTTGATCGTATTAAGTTGAATGCGGTAGTTATGAAAGGCCGCAATGATGATGAAATTCTCGATCTTGTCGATTTTGCGCGTGATAAAGGCGTTGATGTTAGTTTTATTGAAGAGATGCCTTTAGGTCAGATTTCCGAACATGATCGTGGTGAGGTTTACTGCTCAAGTGATGAAGTTCGAGCGATTATTGAGCAGAAATACAAACTACAGCCGACTGTAGAGCGGACTGCCGGGCCTTCTCGTTATTATCGTATGACCGATAGTGAAAGCCGCGTTGGTTTTATCTCACCTCATAGCCATAACTTCTGCTCTGAATGTAACCGTGTCAGGGTAACCGTTGAAGGGCGTTTGTTGCTTTGTTTGGGTAACGAACATTCCGTTGACCTTCTACATACATTACGTGCTCATCCTAATGATCAGGAAAAACTGAAGCAGGTTATTATCGATGCTATGGATTTGAAGCCTGAGAAACACGAATTTGATCTAGAGGATGAGCCACAAATCATTCGTTTTATGAATATGACAGGGGGCTAAACGAGTTCATCGTTGTCCTTGCTCCTGTACTTTCTTATTAAGGAAAATACTCATGTCCCATACTCCTGCCCGAGCGGAATTTATTCCGCTAAATATTGCCGTATTAACCGTATCCGATACCCGCACTCTTGAATCAGATACCTCTGGGCAAGCTTTGGTTGATCGTTTAGAGGCTGCAGGCCACGTACTTGGTGCACGTGAAATAGTTAAAGATGATGTCTACCAGATGCGAGCAGTTGCATCGAGTTGGATTGCTGATTCAAATATCCATGTGATTATCTCTACAGGCGGGACAGGTTTTTCGGGTCGCGACTCTACGCCAGAAGCGATGGCACCGCTGTTTGATAAATCTATAGAAGGGTTTGGTGAATTTTTCCGTCAAGTTTCAGCAGGTCAGATCGGCACCTCAACCATTCAGTCGAGAGCGCTAGGCGGTCTCGCAAATGGTACAGTGATTTTCTGTCTTCCTGGCTCTACAGGTGCTTGTCGTACCGGTTGGGATGATGTGATTGCGCAGCAGTTAGATCATCGCCATAAGCCTTGTAATTTCGCTTCGCTGATCATGAAGCATCAAGAAGATAACGCTTAAGGTAAGAAGATGGGAAGCTGTGATTCTCAACCTGGATTGATCCCTTTTGAAGAGGCGCTACAGCGTCTTTTAGCTGCAGCAAATGTTTCCGTAGACACCGAGATTGTGCCTGTTGCAGAGGCCTTAGGGCGCGTATTGGCGGAAGCGCCAGTCGCTTCTGTCTCAGTCCCTCCGGCTGATAATAGCAGTATGGATGGATACGCTATTAATACGGCTGATTTGGGTTCTAATACGGACTTAGAAGTAAGTCAGAGAATCCCTGCAGGTACGCCCCCACAGCCTATGGTTGCAGGTACTTGTGCGCGTATTTTTACCGGAGCCGAGATTCCTCAAGGTGCCAATGCAGTAGTTATGCAGGAAGATGTTCATCTTGAGGGTGATAAGGTTGTTTTCCCCGCAGAAGTGCCGGTTGGTGATAATGTCCGCAGTGCTGGCCAAGATATTTTGGCTGGTAGTCAGGTACTCGCAATAGGTACGCGTTTGCAAGCAGCTGATCTGGGGATATTAGCGTCGGTTGGCTTATCTACAGTGTCTGTATATAAACGCCTGAAGGTTGCGATCTTATCCACAGGTGATGAGCTGGTGGAGCCAGGTACTCCTCTTGGTGCAGGGCAGATCTATAACTCTAATCGCTATATCCTGACTGGGCTATTACAAGGTCTAGGTATGCAGGTTGTTGATTTAGGTTGTGTAGCAGATACGCGTGAAGCAACGCTAGCTGCATTGGAAAAAGCGGCCGTATCGGCAGATGCGATTATCAGCACCGGTGGTGTGTCTGTGGGTGAAGAAGATCATGTCAAATCTTGTGTTGAGCATCTTGGTCAGTTGGATATGTGGAAGATCAAGATCAAACCTGGAAAGCCTGTTGCCTATGGGCAGGTCAAAGGAACGCCATTTGTCGGTTTGCCGGGTAATCCAACGTCTACACTCATAACTTTTTGCTTGTTGGCGAGGGCCTTCTTGCTTAAGTTGCAGGGTGCTTCATTCGAACCGCCACTGCAGCTTGCAGTACCGGCTGGTTTCCAGAGAAAGCGAGCTATTCAGCGCCAAGAATATCTGCGAGTTCGGTTTGAGGGTGGGTATTTACAGCCGTTCGCAAACCAGAGTTCCGGTGTATTGATGTCTGCTAGTTGGGCGAATGGTATTGCTGTTATTCCTCCTCAGACAGTTGTAGAAGAGGGCGATTTGGTCGGATTCATCCCGTTTTCTGAACTTCTCGGTTAATTACATTTAATTTCCCTGAAGTTTGCGTGAGAAAACGGTAAAATAACGGCCTTTTTAGTAGAGCTTTCGAGGAAAGAATGACAGATCAGCAGGATCCGTATAAAGAGATCAGACCGTTCAACGATAGTGAAGTGGCGGATGCGCTCCTTAATATTCTTCACAATGATGAATTCCTGACCGCTGTTACGCGTTACCAGTTTCCTAAATTATCCTCGAGTATCGGATGGTTGTTAAAACCATTTGTTCGTATTGCCCTGGCTGCCAAGATTGGTGAGATCGACAGTGTCTATGAGTTTCAGATGCTGGTGGCTAACTATATGAAGAAGATGATTGGCCGTTCTACCACTAAGTTAACTTGTAGTGGTATAGATGAGCTTGATCCTGAAGAATCTTACCTGTTTATCTCAAACCACCGCGATATCGCGATGGATCCAGCATTTGTCAATTGGGTTCGTCATCAGTACGGCATGGATACAGTTCGGATTGCGATCGGTGATAACCTGCTTCGTAAGCCCTATGTTTCTGACATCATGCGTTTGAATAAAAGCTTTATCGTGAATCGTTCTGCAACAGGGCGTGAAATGATGAAAGCGCTAACGCAGTTATCTTCTTATATCGATCACAGTATCTTAGGCGGTCATTCTATCTGGTTAGCGCAGCGAGAAGGTCGCGCAAAAGATGGTAATGATGCGACCGACCCAGCCATTTTGAAGATGCTTTATATGGCACATCGTAAATCGCGCAGTTTTGCTGAGCAGGCTAAGCGTCTGAATATTGTGCCGGTATCTATCTCTTATGAATACGATCCATGTGATGCCTTAAAAGCGAATGAGCTGCATGCTAAGGCAACTGATGGTGTGTATGAAAAATCTGAGTATGAAGATATCTCTAGTATCGTGAAAGGCATTACCGGTGATAAGGGGCATGTGCATGTCGCTTTTGGTGATCCTATCGATGCTGACTTCGATACGCCTGAAGAACTTGCGGCTGAGATCGATCGTCAAATTCATGAAAATTACTATTTGCACCCATCTAATCTGATTGCAGCAGGTCGTAGTGAAGATGCTACTGCTGATCAGGAGGCTGGTTTAGAAGCACGTATTAACAGTGTTGAAGGCGGTGCGCAGGATATTCTTCGTCAGATGTACGCTAATCCTGTTCTAAATCAGGCAACGCAAACACAGGAGTAGTTATGAGTCGTTTAACCCATCTGGATGACCAAGGGAACGCTAACATGGTGGATGTTTCCGAAAAGCAGGTGACTTTTCGTGAAGCGACTGCCTATGCAGAAGTTGAAATGTTGCCTGAAACCATGAAGCTAATTACGGAAGGTGGTAACAAAAAGGGGGATGTTTTAGCGGTTGCACGAATCGCAGGTATTCAAGCTGCAAAACGCACCAGTGATCTTATTCCTCTTTGTCACCCATTGATGTTGAGTAAGGTTGCGGTAGATCTTCATCCTAATACTGAGCGTAATGTGGTTGAGATTACGGCAACTTGTAAGTTAGCAGGCCAGACAGGTGTAGAGATGGAAGCGCTAACGGCGGCATCTGTTGCGGGGTTAACGATTTACGATATGTGCAAGGCTGTGGATAAAGGCATGGTTATGAGCGCAGTTAAAGTATTGGAAAAGAAAGGTGGCAAAAGCGGTCACTGGAAGGTGGAGAAGTAATCATGATTAAAGTGGTGTATTTCGCCAGCTTGCGCGAGCGTTTAGGTATAGCTGAAGAGTCAATCGAAGTGAGTCAGCCTGCTGATGTGTCTGCAGTGTTAAATCAGCTAGTTGAGCTTCACGGAGAACAATGGCAAAAAATTCTGGTTGATACGCCTATATTGATGGCAGTGAACCAAGAGATGTGTGACGAGAAGGCCGCCGTAGCTGCTGGTGATGAGGTTGCATTCTTCCCGCCGGTAACTGGGGGCTAAGCATGTCTAAAAAAACAAATCCATTGCACTATCTACGTGCAGTGTTTTATTACTTAGGCTTTTACCCTTTAACAATTGTGCATGCCTCGCTGAGTTTAATCATCTCGCCGCTATTGAATTTTCAGCAGCGCTTTAAATTTGTCACCCTCATTAACTATTTTTATATCTTTTGGTTAAAGCTGTGTTGTGGTGTGGGTGTGAAGATCACTGGGCGTGAAAATCTGCCAACTGATGGTGCTTATGTCGTTGTCGCAAATCACCAGAGTGAGTGGGAGACGCTGTTTCTACAAACGTTGGTTCGCCCTCAGTGTACGGTACTTAAAAAGGAGCTTCTTAAGATTCCTTTCTTTGGATGGGCGCTAGGCCTGTTAAACCCTATAGCGATCGATCGTAGCCAAAGGCGTGGTGCGCTTAAGCAGCTTTTAACAGAGGGTAAATCTCGTTTAGAAGATGGTATCCCTGTGATTATCTTCCCTCAGGGTACTCGAGTGCCTGTGGGCAAAATGGGTAAGTTTAATAAAGGTGGAGCGATGCTGGCGTTAAGTGCCGGTGTGCCGGTGATCCCAATGATTCATGATGCTGGGCTCTATTGGCCAGGCAAAAGCTTTGCGAAGATCCCAGGTACTGTGCAAGTCCATGTGGGTGAGCCAATTCCTGTAGAAGGTCGCACAGTCGATGAAATCCATGAAGATATGGTGGCTTGGTTAGAAGAGCATATGAAAGCGTTAGAAATAGCCTAAGCCAAAAACTAGATATAAAAAAACCGCCTAATGGCGGTTTTTTTATATCTAGAAGACTTATTAGTCTTCTAGTTTTTCGAATACCAATGTGCAGTTAGTGCCGCCGAAACCGAAGCTATTAGACATAACGCGTTGTAGATCTACGTTTTCCTGCTTCTCGCTAGCGATTGGTAGGCCTTCTGCTTCTGGATCTAGCTCATCGATGTTCGCAGACGCTGCGATGAAGTTGTTCTCCTGCATAAGCAGAGAGTAAACCGCTTCTTGTACGCCTGCAGCACCTAGAGAGTGACCAGATAGAGACTTAGTAGAAGTCACTGTAGGCATATCATTACCAAATGCTTCTTTCATCGCTTTTAGCTCTTGCATGTCACCTGCTGGTGTAGAAGTGCCGTGTGCGTTGATGTAATCGATCTTGCCGTTTACAGTCGCCATTGCTTGCTTCATGCAACGAGCAGCGCCTTCACCAGAAGGAGCAACCATGTCGTAGCCGTCAGAAGTAGCACCGTAACCTACTAGTTCAGCGTAGATTTTCGCGCCACGTGCTTTAGCGTGTTCGTATTCTTCGATAACTAGGATGCCGGCACCGCCAGAGATAACAAAGCCATCACGATTTGCATCGTATGCACGTGAAGCTTGTTCTGGAGTTTCGTTATACTTGCTGGATAGCGCGCCCATAGCATCGAACATTGCAGTCTGTACCCAGTGAAGTTCTTCACCGCCACCTGCGAATACTACGTCTTGCTTACCAAGCTGAATCTGCTCCATTGCGTTACCAATACAGTGAGCACTAGTCGCGCAAGCAGAAGTAATAGAGTAGTTAACACCTTTGATTTTGAAAGGTGTAGCTAGACAAGCTGAAACAGTAGAGCCCATTGTGCGAGTTACACGGTAAGGACCTACACGTTTTACGCCTTTCTCACGAGTGATATCGGCAGTTTCAACAATGTTGTCAGCAGAAGCACCACCGGAGCCTACGATAAGGCCAGTGCGCTCGTTGGAAACCTGGTCTTCAGCTAGGTTTGCATCTGTAATTGCTTCTTTCATTGCAATGTAAGTGTATGCTGCTGCATCACCCATGAAACGTAGCAATTTACGGTCGATTTGCTCAGAGAAATCGATATCGATGCTGCCGGCTACCTGGCTACGGAAACCGCGCTCTTTATAGTCTTCTTGGAATTTAATACCAGAACGACCCTGCTGCAGTGATTCCAGAACGGTTTCTTTATCTGTACCCAGACAAGAAACGATACCCATACCGGTAACAACAACGCGACGCATGTGCTTCTCTCTCTTTTTCTAATTTAAGGTGCTTATTTTCCGTGAATCAGTAGTGTTTTGCCACTAAATTCGTAAAAAAGTAGACGGAAAATAGAAGAAAGGCCCTGAATTCAGGGCCTTAATAGATCAGAAATCTTCTGTGGATGTGAATAGACCTACACGTAGATCTTTCGCTGTGTAGATTTCACGACCATCAACGGACATGCTGCCGTCCGCGATGCCCATAACTAGCTTACGCTCAATAACGCGCTTAAGCTGGATACGGTAAGTAACTTTCTTAGCAGTCGGTAGTACCTGACCGAAGAATTTAACTTCGCCAGAGCCTAATGCACGACCGCGGCCTGGGTTGCCTTTCCAGCCAAGGAAGAAGCCAACAATCTGCCACATAGCGTCTAGACCTAGACAGCCTGGCATTACTGGGTCTTCCTCAAAATGGCAGCCGAAGAACCAAAGATCTGGGTTGATATCCAACTCAGCGATAATTTCGCCTTTGCCGAATTCGCCACCGTCTTCGGTGATTTCCAGGATGCGATCCATCATTAGCATGTTGCCAATTGGTAGGCGCGCATTGCCTGGTCCAAACATTTCGCCGTGGCCGCAAGACAGCAGCTCATCGCGATTAAAAGAGGAAGGTCTTGTCATTAGCTTCTGTTTATCCAGGTTTTTATAAGTCAAAATATCGCGCAATTATACAGATTTGAATGCCACTAGGCACGATCTGTGTCAGGTTTATTGAATAAAAAGTTTACGACTTAGGGTGTAAAAGGCGAAATGGAACATGATTTTTGGCATCAAAAGTGGTCCGAAGGGCGTATAGGCTTCCATCAACCGGAGGTTAACGCTTACTTGGTCTCTTATTGGGAGAGGCTGTGTTTAGCAGGTGGTGACAAGGTTTTTGTGCCTTTATGTGGTAAAAGCAAGGACATGCTCTGGCTGCGGGATCGCGGACATGATGTATTGGGAGTGGAGCTTAACCCCAGTGCTTGCTTGGACTTTTTTGCCGAGAGTGGCTTGGTTGCGGAGACGGGTGATGCTGTAAAATTTATCTCACACAGATGCGAAAATCTAAATCTAATTTGTGGTGATTTTTTTGCGCTGAGCAAAGAAAGTCTAGCGGATGTAAAAGGTGTTTACGATCGCGCGGCGCTGGTTGCTTTGCCTAAGGATATGCGAGCAGATTACGCCAATAAGCTGATTGAACTGTTACCAAAGGGTGTAAAAATTTTGCTTGTGACCTTGGAATTTGATCGCCCACAAGGACCGCCGTTCAGTGTTTCTGGTGAGGAAGTAAATAGCTTATTTGAGCCCCGTTTCAAGGTGAAACGTTTAGGAGGGGCTGTAGATGGTGATCGGCAGGAAGTGGTCTGGTTATTGAGTGACTGAACTGCGTTATCTGTGCACTTAATTGAGAGTCGTTAAGTGCACAGATATTGCTGCTTAGCTTTTACGTTTCACTGCCAAGTTGGCAATTTGAATTAACGTTTCTTTGAATGATGTATCTTTTAGCGCATCAAGTGCTGCAATCGCTTTGTCGGCTTCAGCTTGAGCTTTTTCCTGGGTGTATTCGATAGCGCGAGTTTCTTTTACGATATCCATAATCGGCTGAAGATCGTCTAGGCCGCCTTTGCGGATTGCTTGTCGAACCAGTTTGCGTTGTTCTTCGTTACCTGAGCGCATCGCATGAATAAGTGGCAGGGTTGCTTTGCCTTCAGCCAGATCATCACCCACATTCTTGCCCATCTCTTCTGCTGTGGATAAGTAATCCATTACATCGTCGATAAGTTGGAAGGCTGTTCCTAAATGCAAGCCATACAAGCGTAAGCCTTCTTGTTCTTCTTTGCTGGCTTCGGCAAGGATTGCGCCTGCTTCAGTTGCAGCTTCAAACAGCATTGCTGTTTTACCAAGAATAACCTGCATGTAGGCTTCCTCGGTGGTATCTGGGTTTTTGGTATTTAGTAGTTGTAGAACTTCGCCTTCAGCGATGACGTTCGTCGCATTGGAGATGACTTCCATAATCGGCATTGAGCCAATTTCTACTAATACCTGAAATGCACGGGAGTATAGGAAATCGCCGACCAATACGCTTGGCGCATTACCCCATTTGGCATTAGCGGTATCTTTGCCGCGGCGTAGGTCAGAATTATCAACTACATCATCATGCAGCAGCGTTGCTGTGTGGATAAATTCGATGATCGCCGCTAGCGGGATGTGCTTGTCGTCTTGATAGCCCGCAGCGTTTGCAGCGAGCAATACGAGTAATGGGCGAAGGCGTTTGCCGCCGCTTTCAACGATGTAATGACCAATTTTTTCTACCAAAGGTACGTTAGAGCCTAGGTGATTAATGATGTAATCGTTTACGGCTTCAAATTGGGGTTCTATTACAGGGTTGAACTGGTGAGGCTGCATAATAAGTAATGGCTGCTACTAACTTAAAGGAATCAAGAATAGCGCATGCTAGGTGTATGCATAGTTTCTGTCAAGAAATGCTGGTTTTACGCTATGTAAATAAAGACGCTTAGTTGTGTATAAAGGGGGTTTGCTATATAATCGCGCGCCCTGACCCATCCAATAATGGCTCCCTACCATATGGTGTAACCATTAGAAGTAGGCCTTTTTCTAGTAGCTGGGTGGGCAAATAACGGAGATTAAAATGTACGCAGTAATCGTAAGCGGTGGTAAACAGTACCGTGTCCAGGAAGGTGAAACCCTTAAACTGGAAAAACTGCAGGCTGAAGCGGGCGCAAACTTTGAGTTTGACCGTGTTCTGCTAGTTGGCAACGGCGACGACATCAAAATCGGCGCACCAGTTGTTGACGGTGCTAAAGTGACTGCTGAAGTTGTTCAGCACGGCCGCGCGAAGAAAGTTGAGATCATCAAATTCAAGCGTCGTAAGCACCACATGAAGCGTCAGGGCCACCGTCAGTGGTTTACTGAAGTTAAAATTACTGGCATTTCTGCCTAATATTAACCTAGTTTAGGAGTTAGATAGATGGCTCATAAGAAGGCTGGTGGTTCTACTAAGAACGGTCGCGACTCGGAGTCGAAACGACTTGGTGTCAAGCGTTACGGTGGTCAGGTAGTTGCTGCAGGTAACATCCTAGTTCGTCAACGTGGTACTAAATTCCACGCTGGTACAAACGTAGGCTGCGGTAAAGACCATACTCTATTTGCGAAAGCAGATGGCGTTGTGAAATTCGAAGTTAAAGGCCCGCAGAAGCGTCAATACATCTCTGTAGTTGATGCGTAAGCAACGGTTTTAAGCTTCTAAAAAGCTCCGCCAAGGCGGAGCTTTTTTGTTTATAGTTTTTTAAAAATATTTTTCAGGGGATCTACCGCTGAGTCTTGTGGCTTTTCAGGGCTTAATTGTAGGTTTCCTACGTTTAACTTTTGGGGGATAACATGAAGTTTGTCGATGAAGCAGTCATCACGGTTGAGGCCGGTAAGGGTGGCAATGGGTGTATGAGCTTTCGGCGTGAAAAATATATCCCCAAAGGTGGTCCGGACGGTGGTGACGGTGGTGATGGCGGTTCGGTGTTTTTTGAAGCGGATGAAAACCTGAATACGCTGATTGATTACCGTTTTACGCGTCATTATAAGTCTGAAAATGGCAAGGGTGGTACGAGTCGAAATTGTACAGGGCCTAAAGGTGAGGACTTGGTACTAAAGGTACCAGTCGGCACCACGATTATCGATACCGATACTGATGAAATTCTTGCTGATATGACCGAAATTGGTCAGGTCGAGAAAATTGCCCAAGGTGGTTTTCATGGATTAGGCAATACGCGTTTCAAGAGTAGTGTTAACCGCGCGCCGCGTCAGACAACCAAGGGTTCAATCGGCGAGACTCGAAACCTGAAGTTAGAGCTTAAAGTTCTAGCGGACGTTGGTTTGTTAGGTTTGCCTAATGCGGGTAAATCGACTCTGATTCGCGCAGTATCAGCGGCCAAGCCTAAAGTGGCAAATTATCCGTTTACCACTTTGGTTCCTAATTTGGGTGTGGTTCGCATTGAACAGAATCGTAGCTTTGTGATTGCTGATATCCCGGGAATTATTGAGGGTGCTGCTGAGGGGGCGGGTTTAGGTATTCGTTTCCTTAAGCATTTAGCGCGTAACCGTATCTTGTTGCATCTGGTTGATATGGCTCCTTGGGATGATGTTACACCTGAGCAAGCAGCTGCGGTAGCGGTGGGTGAGTTGAAGAAGTTTAGCCCTACGCTGGCAGATCAGCCGCGTTGGTTGGTGTTGAATAAGCTGGATATGGTGCCTGAGGAAGAGCGTGAGGCGCGTTGTCAGGCGGTTATTGATGAGCTGCAATGGGAAGGTCCGGTTTATCGTATCTCTGCGCTTAGTCAGCAGGGTACGGATGATATGATGCGCGATATTCAGGCATTCCTGGATCATCGCCTAGAGGCGATAGAAGAAGATCCTTCTATCCTTGAGCAAGAGCAGCAGATTCGCGAGCAGGTTGATACTGAGGCGCGTGAACGTGTTGAGCAGATGCGTGCGGATATGAGGGCGCGTCGCGAGGGCGAAGATGTAGATGATGACGACTTTGACGATGATGATTATGACGTTGAAGTTGAATATGTTCGTGAATAGCAATTGAGGTGATCGTTGCTACTACAGACGGTGTTAGGAGTTTTTAAGTGGCTGTAGGTAGGGAAAAGCTCAAGCGCGCGAAGCGTTGGGTGGTAAAGATTGGTAGTGCGTTGCTCACCAATGATGGCGAGGGTTTGGATCTAGATGCGATTAGTCGTTGGGTAGATCAAATTGCTGCTCTTAAGGCGTCTGGCTTAGAGGTGGTTTTGGTTTCCTCTGGCTCGGTAGCAGAAGGTATGACTCGTCTAGGGTGGGATTCACGACCGCACGAAATCTCTAAGCTTCAGGCGGCTGCAGCCGTTGGGCAAATGGGCCTTGTGCAGGCTTATGAAACCAATTTTCAGCGCCACAAAACTCATACTGCGCAGATTCTTCTGACCCATGAAGATCACTCTAATCGTAAGCGTTATCTCAATGCTCAAGCGACTTTAAAAGAGCTGCTTGAGTTAGGTGTTGTTCCAGTTGTTAACGAAAACGATACGGTTGTCACTAAAGAGATTCGTTTTGGTGATAATGACACGCTAGGGGCGTTGGTGGCTAACTTAGTTCAGGCCGATGCCTTGATCTTGCTGACTGACCAAAAGGGTTTGTTCACGGCTGATCCTCGTCATGATCCTGATGCTACGTTGATTTCTGAGGCGAGAGCGGGTGATGAAGCGCTCGAGGCGATGGCGGGTGATGGTGGTAAATTGGGTCGCGGTGGTATGGCGACTAAAGTACGTGCGGCTAAATTAGCGGCGCGTTCTGGGGCTGTGACCATGATTGCGAGTGGCCGTGAAGACGATGTTCTTCTGCGTTTAAGAGAGGCGGAAGATATCGGTACATTGTTGGTGCCTGAAAAAGGGCCGATGGTGGCACGTAAGCAGTGGATTGCAGGTCATTTGCAGGCGCGTGGAAACCTTATGCTTGATGCGGGTGCGGTTAGAGCATTGCGTGAGCGCGGTAAGAGTCTATTGCCAGCGGGTGTTCGCAGCGTGAGTGGTGACTTTTCTCGAGGTGAGATGGTTATCATCAGTGATGAGTTTGGTCGCATCGTTGCGCGTGGTTTAGTGAACTACGGTATTGGGGATGCGCAAAAGATTATTGGTAAGCCGAGTGGTGAAATTGAATCTATTCTTGGTTTTATGGGTGAAGAAGAGTTGGTGCATAGAGATAATCTAGTCCTCTCTTAGTTGAGGGCCAAATTTAGGTACAAAAAAACCGGCATAAGCCGGTTTTTTTACGCATGACTCTAATTAAAGAGCAGCAATCTGCTTGTTCAGACGGCTTTTAGTGCGTGCGATTTTGTTCTTGTGGAAGATGCCTTTAGACACTGAACCATCTAGAACTGGCTGTGCAGCTTGGAATGCTTCCTGTGCAGCAGCTTTTTCGCCTGCTTCTACAGCAGCGACAATTTTCTTGATGTAGGTACGTACCATGGAACGCAGGCTAGCGTTATGCTGGCGACGCTTCTCTGCCTGGCGAGCACGTTTACGAGATCCTGCGGAATTTGCCACAGTCCGGCTCCTTAAAAATTAGTTAGTAAGATATCGGCTTAATTTGTATACGCCGAAAATTAGAGGCGAGATTATTCATATTTGAGAGCTGTCTGTCAATAAAACTGCAGAAATTTTCTTGTTGAAGCAGTAATATTCCCATTCTCTTGAGTGTCATTCATGAAATTATAGGCGGAAGCGGTGTCGAAGCGGGAAACAGAAGCGAAAAAATCAGCGGGATTGCTGCGATCAAGTGCCGTGGTTGGTGTGATGACGATGCTTTCTCGAGTACTCGGTTTGGCGCGAGATGTTGTGGTCGCTAATTATTTCGGTGCTAGTGGCAGTGCTGATGCCTTTTTTGTCGCGTTTAAAATTCCTAACTTCCTTCGCCGACTATTTGCTGAAGGTGCTTTTGCTCAAGCATTTGTGCCGGTCCTCTCTGAATATCGTACCCAAAAAGACCTAAAAGCCGTCCAGCAGCTTGTTAATTACGTCGCGGGTACGCTTGGCAGTATTTTAATCGCAATCACTGTGTTGGCGGTGGTGGCAGCGCCCATGTTAACGGCTATGTTTGCCCCAGGTTTCTATATGGGAGATGAGAGTAAGTTTGAACTGGCAGCGGAGATGTTGAGAATTACGTTTCCGTATCTGCTGTTGATATCGTTGACTGCGTTTGCCGGGTCTATTTTGAATAGTTATGAGCGTTTTGCTGTTCCTGCGTTCACGCCTGTGCTGCTTAATATCAGTTTGATCTGTTCTGCGATCTTCCTAAGTCCGTTGTTTGATCCGCCTATCTTGGCCTTGGCTTGGGGTGTCATGATTGCGGGTGTGGTGCAGTTGGTTTTCCAATTGCCGTTTTTGGCGCGCATTCATCTTTTGCCTAAGCCTGTTTGGGGGTGGAATGATCCAGGTGTTCGTCGCATCATGACGCTGATGGTGCCTGCCTTGTTCGGAGTGTCCGTTACTCAAATTAACTTGCTTTTAGATACAGTATTGGCATCGTTCCTACAAACCGGCAGTGTATCTTGGTTGTACTATTCAGATCGTTTGGCTGAGCTGCCTTTAGGTGTGTTTGGTATCGCTATTGCCACCGTAATCCTACCAAGCTTGTCGCGCAAACATACAGCTCAATCGGGCGAGGCGTTTTCGTCTACTCTGAATTGGGCCATGCAGATGGTGATGTTTATCGGCATTCCAGCTGCGGTTGCATTATTTGTGTTGGCAGAACCGTTGTTGATCACCTTGTTCCATTATGGCGCTTTAACCGATCGTGATGTCTTTATGGCTGCGGCTAGTTTGCGTGCTTATGCCTGTGGCTTGCTCGCCTTTATGTTGATTAAGGTTTTAGCTACGGGGTATTTCTCTCGTCAAGACACCAAGACACCCGTGAAAATTGGTATTCAAGCTGCCGTAGCGAATATGGTATTTAACTTGATCCTTATTGGCCCATTTGCGCATGTTGGTTTGGCAGCTGCGACAGCTATGTCGGCGTTTATGAATGCTGGGTTGTTGTTGTATGGGCTGATTAAATCTGGCGTATTTAGCTGGTCTTCGGGTTGGGCTGTGCAATTGCTGCGTATGTTGGTGGCGAATGTGGCGATGGCTATTGTCATCATTCAGTTGATGGGTTCAGTTGAAGAATGGCTGCAGATGGATCTGTGGACACGAATCTCTCAAATGGCGATTTTGGTGGTTGCTGGCGGCGCTGTTTATGCTGTTGTGTTGGCTTTTGCGGGCTTGAGAGTGCGTCATTTGAAGCATAATTAAGTTTATTTTGCATTCTGTTGCTTACAGTGGGTCTCAGTAGTACAGGTTGGATATTATCTGAGCTATAATGCCGCGTTTATTTTTGGCAGTAGCAAGAGTACCTGATGGAACTAATTCGCGGATTACATAACCTGCGCGAAAAACACCGAGGTTGTGTCGCAACTATCGGCAATTTTGATGGCGTGCATCTAGGTCATCGACAGGTGCTTGCTCAGGTAAAGGCAAAAGCGAAGGAACTAAACCTGCCTTCAGTTGTTATTACCTTTGAACCTCAGCCTCAAGAGTTTTTTGCAGGCGATAAAGCACCGCCGCGCTTAACCCGTTTTGGTGAAAAGTACAGATTGTTGCAGGCAGAAGGCATTGATCGCCATCTTTGCTTGAATTTTAACGACCGTTTGCGTGCGATGACGGCGGAGCAGTTTGTACAAGAGCTGTTACTGCACGGTTTAGCAGTGAAGTACTTTGTCGTTGGAGATGATTTTCGTTTTGGTTGTGATCGCTCAGGTGATTACAACATGTTGTGTGATGCAGGCGAACGTCACGATTTTACTGTGGTAAATACACAAACGTTTTTGAATGCTGATGAACGCGTCAGCAGTACGCGTATTCGTAGTGTATTACAGCAGAACGATCTAGAAACAGCAGCTGCTTTGCTAGGGCGTCCTTATGCCGTTTCAGGACGTGTGATGCACGGCCAAAAACTAGGTCGTCAGCTTGGGGTGCCAACGGCAAATGTACGTATGCACCGTTATGCTTGTCCTTTACGTGGGGTCTATGCCGTAGAGGTTAAAGGCCCAGAGTTCACTGCTCAGGGCGTATGTAACGTAGGCAGACGCCCAACCGTGTGTGGACAGCAGCCGGTGCTTGAAGCGCACCTGTTTGATTTTGATAAAGATATTTATGGGCAGTTGCTAACTGTCGAGTTTAAGCAGTTTATTCGTGATGAGCGTAAGTTCTCAGATATCGATGGGCTTAAACAACAAATTTTTGCAGATATTGAAGATGTGCGGGCTTACTTTGGCCGCACCCGTAGTTAATTCGGAACTTATAACCATGACCGATTACAAAGCAACATTGAACCTTCCGGAAACAGCCTTCCCAATGCGTGGCAATTTGGCTCAGCGTGAGCCGAAAATGCTACAGGGTTGGCAGAAGATGGATCTGTACCAGAAAATTCGTGAAGTCAGCGCTGGCCGCGATAAGTTCATCTTGCACGATGGCCCTCCATACGCAAACGGTGATATTCACATTGGTCACTCGGTTAATAAGATTCTGAAAGACATTATTATCAAATCCAAAACAATGAACGGATTTGATGCACCTTATGTGCCGGGTTGGGACTGCCATGGTCTTCCAATCGAACACAAAGTTGAGACTAAGCACGGTAAGGCTGGTGTAAAACTGTCTCACAAAGACTTCCGCCAGAAGTGCCGTGATTACGCAGCACGACAGGTTGAAGGTCAGAAGAAAGACTTTATCCGTTTAGGTGTTCTAGGCGATTGGGATAACCCATACCTAACAATGAATTTTGATACTGAAGCCAATATCATCCGTGCTTTAGGCAAAATCGTTGAAAATGGCCACCTAGTGAAAGGCTTCAAGCCTGTTTACTGGAGTGTCGTGGGTGGATCTGCACTAGCCGAAGCTGAAGTGGAATATCAAGACAAGACTTCTACAGCGATCGATGTACGTTTCACTCCGGTTGATCAGGACGGTTTCCTTGCGAAATTTGAGGGTCTTGAAGGTGAAGGCGAAGCGTCAGTTGTTATCTGGACAACAACACCTTGGACGTTGCCATCTAACCAAGCGGTATCTCTAGGTGGTGAACTAGACTACGTGCTAGTTCAGCTAGATCTAGGTTTAGGTGCAGAGCGTATTCTTCTAGCCGAAGGCTTAGTTGAAGATGCTATGAAGCGTTACGGTGTTGAAGATTACAGCATCGTTGGTCGTTGTCAGGGTCAAGCGTTAGAGGAGTTTGAACTTCAGCACCCGTTCTACGAGCGTACAGTTCCTGTAATCTTGGGTGATCACGTAACTCTGGATGCGGGTACGGGTGCCGTACATACAGCACCAGACCATGGTGTGGAAGACTTTGAGGTTGGCCGGAAATACGGTATCGGCACAATGAATCTAGTGAACGCTTCGGGTGTTCTAGGTGAAGGTGCGGGCGTATTTGCTGGCGAACACGTTTACAAAGTGGACGATAAAGTCGTTGCACTGCTAACTGAGAACAACAAACTTGTCTTGGAGCATAAGTTCCAGCATAGCTACCCTCACTGCTGGCGTACCAAAACGCCATTGATCTACCGTGCGACACCTCAGTGGTTCGTAAGCATGGAAGAGAAGGGTCTGAAGAAAGATGCCCTAGAAGCGATCAAAGGTGTTGAGTGGTTCCCAGGTTGGGGTCAAAACCGTATCGAAGCAATGGTTGAGCAGAGCCCTGATTGGTGTGTATCCCGTCAACGTACTTGGGGTGTGCCAATTGCACTGTTTATCCACAAAGAAACTCAGCAGCTACACCCGAATACACCTGAGCTAATCGAACAGGTTGCTTTGCGTGTTGAAAAAGTGGGTATGGATGCATGGTTCGATCTGGATGCTACAGTAGTATTGGGCGACGAAGCTGATCAGTACGAAAAAGTAACTGATACCTTGGATGTTTGGTTTGATTCGGGTGTAACGCATTATTCTGTAGTTGATCAGCGTGACAACTTGGAATACCCAGCTGATATGTATCTTGAAGGTTCGGATCAGCACCGTGGTTGGTTCCAGTCTTCTCTGAAAACTGCGATTGCTATCAAAGGCAAAGCGCCATACAAACAGGTGCTAACGCACGGCTTTACCGTTGATGGTCAAGGCCGCAAGATGTCTAAGTCGGTTGGTAACGTTGTATCGCCACAGGAAGTAATGAATAAGTACGGCGCGGATATCTTGCGCCTATGGGTTGCTTCAACGGATTACAGCGGTGAAATGACCTGTTCTGACGATATCTTGAAACGCGCCGCGGACGCTTACCGTCGTATTCGTAACACCGCACGTTTCTTCTTGGCTAACCTAAGCGGTTTTGATCCTGCTCAGCACATGGTTAAACCAGAAGATATGGTGGCGTTGGATGCTTGGGCCGTAGATCGTGCTGCTCGTTTGCAAGAAGAGCTAATCGAGCACTTCAACCAATATGAATTCCTACAAGTATTCCAGAAAGTGTCCCACTTCTGTTCTCAGGATATGGGCGGTTTCTACTTAGATATCATCAAAGACCGTCAGTACACAGCAGCGACTGATTCACATGCGCGTCGTTCTGCTCAGACTGCGCTTTATCATATTGTTGAAGCGCTGGTTCGTTGGATTGCGCCAATCTGTAGTTTCACTGCAGATGAGATATGGGCAACGCTTGCGGGCGAACGTACTCAGTCTGTTCATTTGGATACTTGGTATCAGGGCCTAACTAAACTACCTGCGGATAGTGCATTTGATTCTGCGTACTGGGAACAGGTAATGGCAGTGAAAACTGCGGTTAATAAGCAGTTAGAAACTGAGCGTAGCGATGGCAACATCGGCGGTAGCTTAGAAGCCGAAGTGACTTTGTATTGCGATGAAACTTTACAGGCACTACTAGGTAAATTAGAAGATGAGCTGCGTTTCGTTTTGATCACATCAAAAGCGGCAGTAGCGCCGTTAGCTGATGCACAAGATGCTAATGATACGGAGCTGGATGGGCTTAAAGTTAGCGTGGCTAAAAGCGCTGCTCATAAGTGCCCACGTTGCTGGCACTTCCGTGAAGATGTAGGTCAGGACTCCGAAGATCCTGAGCTATGTGGTCGTTGTGTTGATAACGTTAAAGGTGCCGGTGAAAGCCGTAGCTTTGCTTAATGACACAGAGCACTGAACAACAAACACAATCAGCGCGAAGCTGCCTCGTATGGGGCGTGCTATCGCTGCTGGTAGTTGTGCTGGATTTAGGTAGTAAATACTTAGCGGTAACTAATTTAAAGTATGCCGACCCTAATCCCGTACTGCCAATGTTCGATCTAACGCTGTTGTTCAACACAGGCGCTGCTTTTAGCTTCTTGTCAGAAGCAGGTGGCTGGCAGCGTTGGTTTTTCGTGGCAATCGCTGTGGTCGTGAGCGTTGTACTGGTGATCTGGCTAAAGCGTACTCCTCGTATCTATTGGTGGTTAGGCTTAGCATTGTCCCTCGTATTAGGTGGTGCTTTAGGCAACCTATATGATCGGGCGGTACAAGGGTATGTGATTGATTTCATCTCCCTGCATTATCAGAATTATTACTTCCCCGCTTTTAATATTGCGGATACTGCTATCACGATTGGAGCGATTATTCTGATTCTGGATATGTTATTTCTGGAAGGGAAGCGCAAATCATCTGAAGAGAGTTCACAATGAGTAAATTGATCGGTCCGGGTAAAACCGTTACGCTGCACTTCGCAATTAAACTGGAAGACGGTCAAATAATTGATTCCAACTTTGATGCTGAACCCGCGACATTTACTGTGGGCGATGGTAACTTGTTGGAAGGTTTTGAAAAATCCCTGTTTGGATTGGAAGAAGGGGCGAAACAAACCCTAAAAATTCTCCCAGAAAATGGTTTTGGGATGAGTAATCCAAGTAATATTCAGAATGTCCCTCGTAGTCAGTTTGAAGGGATGGAATTAGAACAAGGTCTGGTTATTTCATTCGCGGATGCTGGCAATGGTGAGCTTCCAGGTGTGATAGCCGAATTTGATGATAAGATGGTTTCGGTTGATTTTAATCATCCGCTGGCAGGGAAGAAGCTAGATTTTCAGGTAGAAATTCTTCAAGTTAGCTAAGATGATATTAAGAGCCCGAATTTTTTAATTCGGGTTTTTTGTATTTGTCCTATCTTAAGCTATTCTTACTTGAGACCCCCCGTAAAAATCTACCTATGGCGTATGTTCCCTTAAACGACTAATCTTAAATTATAAGAACTTTATTTATTGGATGTCGTAAATGTTGTTGAGGGAAAAAGGCTTCTCTTTATTGGAGTTAATCTTCACGGTTGTCGTGTTGGTGGTTTTGCTTGGAATTGGTATTCCGAGCTTTAACTCTTTCGTACAATCCTCCAGGCTCCGTGCAGTAACACATGACTTAACTTCAGCTCTCCAGCTAGCACGTTCTGAGGCATTGAGCCAAAGAGGAACGGTTGCTGTTTGTCGAGCAAATGTGGCGATGACGGCTTGTGATTTTGATGCTGACTGGAGTAGTGGTTGGATAGTGGTATCGCAAACAGGTACTGATTTAGAAGACGCGGCGGATGTCGACCCTGTGAGAGTTTGGGATGAGGTAAGCCTTACCGTTTCTGGTGCTGTGACAGGGTTTGTTTTTGATCGTCAAGGTCAAGGCACTGCTGCTGCAATCAGAATTCAAAATGATACGGATCATCGCTGCTTGTCAACGAATGTTAGTGGGCGAGTAGCAGTTCGAGAAATAGCTTCAGTAGATAGTTGCCCATGATGTGTAATCAAGAAGAATTGAAAGGAAAGCAATGTGGAGCTTCATTATTGGAGGTTCTAGTTGCAATTGTTGTGATTTCTATAGGTTTGCTGTCGGTAGTTGCGTTGCAGACAATGGCGTTAAAAAGTAACCAAGGTTCGTATTTTAGATCGCAAGCAACTTTCTTAGCATATGACTTAGCGGATAGGATACGCTCCGCTCCTGATGCCACTTTAAACGGTGATTATGATGATGGTCAGGGCGGTGATAGGGCTGAGTGGGATGGGCGTATTACCACTCAATTAGGTTCTGGAGCTGTAGGGACGCTGGTGAGAAATGCTAGGCAAGCAACTATTACGGTCCAGTGGAATGACAATAGAGCCAGAATTAGAGCTGAGAATGATACGGATCAAGTAACCCCGACCCTCTTTACCTATGAAATGGAGTTTTAGTTAATGGCTGTTAAAGCTCAATATAAGTCTCAAGGCGGTTTTAGTTTGCTTGAGTTGATGATTGCTATGGTAATGGGGCTTTTCCTCATTGGCGGAGTAATTTCGGTTTTTATAGGTAGTTCGCAAAGTTTTAGATCGAATGAATCTCTATCTAGAGTTCAAGAAAATGGGCGTTTTGCTTTAGAGATGATCTCCCATGAATTAAGAAGCGTTGGATACAAGGGAGAGTGCTACGACACTGTTATTGAAATTATTGATACGACTGACTCTGATTATGAAGCTGAAGCTCTGGATTTAATGAATCCATTACTAGGTTGGGGGGCAGCGGCTGGTGAGTTTTTTGAAGGGGATTTAAATGGCTACCAAACGAATACTGATTTAATCATTATTAAGCATGCAGCAGAGAATGCGGGAGTACAATTAACAAGTGATGTAGACCAAAACGACACGAATGTGTCTGTTAATGGAAGTATGGATAGTGGTGATATAGTTGTTCTTTCTAATGGTCTTACATGCGATATGTTTCAGAACACTGGGTCTGGGAGCACAATGGCCAGAGGAACGTCTGGAGAGATTATTAATAACAAAACCGTCGCGACTCAACCTTTCTCGCGAGAATTTCGTTCAGGAGATGAAACTACGGTTTCGTTATTTTCGAGTACCTTGTTTTATGTGGGCTCAGGACTTGCTGCTTCTACCGCATTACGCAGCGTCACATACAGTAATGGCGTAGCGAATGATCAAGAGTTAGTAGAAGATGTGAATAATTTAACGATTCAATATGGGGTCGTTTCGGGAGCTGGGCCGAGTTTGAATTATGCCAATACCGCGGCTCAAATTACTGCCGCTAATGATTGGGGTGATGTTGTTGCTGTACGTATTACCGTTGATGTTCAAGGGGATGAGAATATTGCGCAGCAATTTAGTACTACGGTGGCGTTGAGGAATAGGTTAATAGAATGACGGTATATAAGTCGGAGCAGTTCAACAACCAGCGTGGAGCAGTGTTAATCATTTCACTGATTTTCTTGTTGATTTTATCTTTGATCGGAGTCAGTTCAATGCAAGGTACGTCGATGCAGGAGCTAATGTCAGGTAATTTAAGAGATCAGTATATAGCATTTAATGCAGCGGAAGCGGCGTTGTTAGAAGGCGAAAATCAAGCGCAGACGCAATATGAGGCAGGTACGTTTGATCAAGATGCGGCGATCAATGGTAACCATGCTGCATCCTTTGCATTACCGACGGCACCGACTTGGAATGCTGAATATGTTGAGCCTATCACGGCAGGTTTGGGTGCTAACGCAAAAGAGCTAGGTTTCATTATTAAAGTTGGCTCTAATTCAACAGGCAGAACGGGCACATCAGATGTGCAGCTTGAATCAATTTACCTCATTAAAAAGTAATGACTTTGAATGATGGAGGCAAAATAATGAAAGTCCTATTTTCTAAACACTTGAATTTAAAAGCCTGCAGTTTGTTGTTTTGCGCTATTTCATTCTCGTCAATTAGTAATGCAACAACCGTTGCTCAAACCCCGTTATTTTTAGGCGAAGGTAACGTTCCGGGGAATTTGGCGTTAGTGCCATCGGTTGAGTGGCCGACAGTACTAAGTGCCGCAAATATTGGCAGCTATGACGAAGATACTGAAAGTATCGGTTATTTCGATTCAGGTAAGTGCTATAGCTACCAATACGAATCTACAGAAACGGATCGACACTTTTATCCTGTAAGTCTGACAAGTAATTATAAATGTCCAGGCGATTACTGGAGCGGTAACTATCTGAATTGGGCGACCACTCAGACAATTGACCCATTTCGTTGGGCATTAACAGGTGGCTACCGTGTAAAAGACACTGTTACTGAGACATGGGTAGAAAAGGCTAGGCATAGCGGACAAAATAACTATTTTGATGAACGTACAATTAATGGTTCTTCCGTTGTAAATAATGCGACCCCTTTTTCAACGTCTTGGTTTAAATCTGAAGTTGGTGGTCTTTCAAATCAAATGCATTTTACCTTGCCGTCAGGCCATGGGTATACAAATATTACCTCTCCAACGTCTAGTGTTGTTTTCGCTGATACTGACTTTAGCTCAGGTTGGAGCGCATATTCTAATGGTAATGTTTCACGTAGTTCTACTGTCGCACAAGATGACAGTTTTTCCTTAAAAAAAACTGACAATGATGATCCACATGGTGGCTATAAAGATATTGGTTCTACAGTTGATTATGATGATTTTACCTTCGAAGCTTGGATTTATCGGCCTACAGTAGGTACTCAGAATGGCCAGTCTGATCGTTTATCTTTATCCAATGGAAGTGCAAGTGGATATGGCTTTAATGTATCTCAGAGTAATATCAAAATCGAACGACGTAATTCCGGAGGCGCGTCTTCGATCAGCAGCACTGTTTCATTTACGCGCCCAAGGGATGAGTGGTACCGCGTTGTATTTGAATCGGAAACAGGAAATAAGTTTAAGCTGACAGTTTATAACAGTTCCGGTAGTCAATTAGCGACTGTGACGAGTAATGCTGATAGTAACTATTCGAATTTTAGTCGTTTATATATTCACGGCGGGCACGAATACTATGTTGATAACATAACAATTAATGAAATCTCCGGAGGAGGTACCGTTGCTTATGAAAATATATCAAGTGATAAATATGGGACCTCTGTGCGAGTTAAGGTTTGTGATTCTAATATTGGCGTTGAAGAAAATTGTAAGCAGTATGGATCTAATTGGAAACCGGAAGGCCTAATTCAGCGTTATTCTGGCGAGATAAGATACAGTATTTTTGGCTATTTAAACGATTCAAATTTCAGTCGAGATGGTGGCGTTTTAAGAGCAAGTAAGAAGTTTGTTGGACCGACAAAATTAGATCCTACCTTAGGTGAAATCACCAATCCTAATGCTGAGTGGGATTCTTCCACAGGTGTTCTTATTCAAAATCCAGATTCATCGGATGCATCGGATACAGCTACTTATTATGGAGTAACTGTTGCGGACAGTGGTGTGCTTAATTACCTAAATAAATTTGGTCAATTAAATAGTAATAATTTTAAAAGTTATGATCCGGTTAGTGAACTCTACTACACCTCGCTTCGATACTTTAAAAACCAGGGCAATATAGAAGAATATTATACTAAAACACCTAGTCATAATTCGTCTCCTGGTAGTGCGGAAATTAGGAAGTGGGTAGATGGATTTCCGGTAGTTAGAACGTGGAGTGATCCAATCCAATATGCTTGCCAGAAAAATGTTGTATTGGGCATTGGTGATGTAAATACCCATAGGGATAAAAACTTACCTGGTAATACAAGTGGTACAGATGAGCCTTCTAAGCCGTCAGAAGTGAGTAGTGATAATACTGTTGATGTGAGAACGGCCACTGACAAAATAGCAGCTCTAGAGGGTATCAGTATTGATACAGGAGCTGCTAGCTATTCGGGTCGAAACAACTCAGCTTACATGGCTGGTTTGGCTTATGACGCGAATACTTCTGACATCAGACCTAATGATTTTGCAGGTACTCAGACGGTACAAACCTATTGGGTAGATGTGCTGGAAAATGAGGTGCTAAGGGATAAACGTAATAATCAGTTCTGGCTGACAGCAAAATATGGTGGATTTGTAGTTCGGAAACACCCTAGTTGTGAAGACCCTAATTACACGCCCACCGGAACTGAGTGCGCTACCCAAAGCTTAGGTGATCCTTATTTGAGAACCGATTCGCTTCCTGAGTGGTGGTGGTATACCAATACTGATGTTCTGGATCCCAATTCTGGCAGTGATTACAACCGTGCAGATAATTTTTACACTGCTGGTGAAGCCAGAAAAATGATAGATGGCTTGACTGATGCGTTTACTTCAATTGCTGCCTCAATTCGAGGTGCGGGGGCTACCTTAACTGCGAGTTCCTCTCGATTAGATGACAACTCTGCTGTTTATAATGCGTTAATGGATACAACTCTGTGGTCTGGGGATTTAGTAGCTCAAGCGATCTCTGGGAATGCTGTATTAGCCGGGGTTAATTCATGGAGTGCTGCTAGTATTATGGATGCATTGGCCGAAACGGATCTGCCAAATCGCAAAATTTATACTAGTACCTACGCTGCAGAGGATATTCTAACTGGAGTTACTTTAAATGAAGGTGGGGTGGAGTTTAAGTGGACGAGTCTATCTGCAGAACAAAAAGAGATGCTCAGGAAAACACCGTCCAACGGTCCACTGACAACAGAAGCGTTTGCCCAGCAGCGTTTAGATTTTTTACGTGGTAGTCGAACGCTTGAGCAGACAGTCTCTAATACGTCAAACCCCTTTAGGCAGAGAGGTAGTCGACTGGGTGATATAGTTAATTCATCACCAAAAAATGTTGAAAAGCTAAATTTTGGTTATGGGCAATTAGCCTATTCATCCTTCCCTAGCGATATCGATACTGACTATGTTGCCTATCGTGCTACTACAGCATATGTGAATAAGCCAAATCTAATTCTGTTAGGCGCTAATGATGGTATGTTGCATATTTTTGATGCTTCTTTTACCTCCAATGGTGGTAAAGAGTTATTTGCATACGTACCTTCAAATGCTTTTGGTAATTTATATGAGCTAACAGACCCTGATTATAGTCATCGTTTTTATGTGGATGGCCCTGTGGACTATGCAGACGCTTGGTTTGATCTTGCAGATGTACCTACAGGTGTGTCAGATGGTTGGAAAACTGTAGCAGTAAGTACTTTGGGTGCAGGAGGCAAAGGGGTATCGCTACTCGATATTAGTGATCCAGAGAATATGGATGGTGATAGTGTTCTATGGGAGTTCTCTCATGAAGACATGGGAGTGCTGATTCAAAAGGCTTCAGTGGTCGCATTACCGAACGGTAAGTTTGGAGTGATTGTTTCTAGTGGTTTCTCACACGGAAAATCACAAGGCCATATTTGGTTATTAAATGTAGCGGACGGCTCCATTATCAAAGACTTTGTTGTCCCAAGCAATGGCGGCTTGGGTCAAGTGTTGGCTGTGGACAAAAATGGAGATAAGGTGACAGATCGTCTATTGGTGGGTGATACCAACGGTAATTTATGGCGATTTGATTTGTCTAGTACTGATCCATTGGATTGGGAACCACCTGCAGGCTTATTAAGTGGTACAACGCCTGTTCCTTTCTTTACGGCAACTGATGGTTCAGGAACCGCGCAGCCAATTACTGCCCCAGTAGAAGCAGATTTTGATAGCAAAGGGCGAATAGTTGTTTTCTTTGGTACCGGCAGTTATTACTTAATTGGTGATAATGAGGTAGGGAATTCTCCACAAGTTCAGTCCTTGTATGGTGTGCATGATACAGGGGCCCCAATTTCTGGGCGTTCAGATTTACTTGAGCAAGAAATTTATTACGAAGCAACAGTCAGTGAAGGCGTAGTAAGCCTGATTACTGATAATGAACCTTTAGCCTCTGATAAAGGGTGGTTCTTAGATTTGGAGTGGAGTACTACATACGGAGGACCTGGTCCAAAAGGTGAGTTAGTTCACACCAAACCAGTGATTAGAATTGGGTCTATTATTTTTGCTTCGAAAATACCTTCTAATGACCCTTGCTTAGCTGGCGGCGAAACTCGCTTTTATTCTCTAGATCCAACGACTGGTGGAGTTCTTAGTTATAGTTCTTTTGATACGAATGGGGATGGCGTTATTGATGATTCCGATAAAGTTGCTTATACCTACACCGATGAAAATGGGGATGAACAGACTATTTATGTGCCAGCTTCAGGTATCATCTTTGATGGTGGTGGCGGAAGTGGTGTAAGTGATGATTCGATCGTGAATACCTCTAACGGCGATGCTCGTATATTGATTAATGACTCAGATTCAGATGATATCTTTGTGAAAAACTTTAATGAAAAATTTAGTGAAGGCCGCCAAGCTTGGAGAGAGGTGCAATGAATAGGGTTCATAAAGAGAAGGGGTTTTCTCTAATAGAATTAATGATAGCAATCGCCGTCGTAGGTATTTTGGCATCAATAGCATATCCAAGCTATCAAGCCCAAATTGCGGATGGGCGAAGAGCAGATGCTCAAGCAAACTTGCTGTCTTTAGTCCAACATATGGAAAGGGAGTTTACTGAAAATGGTACCTATATAGGTGCCTCATTACCTTATAATGAAGCACCTAGAGATGGAAATGCAAAGTTTTATGATTTAAGTTTGGCTTCGCAAGCCGCGACTACTTATATAATTCTCGCTCGTCCGAAGAATGTCATGGCAGGTGACGAGTGTGGTGATATGACAATTGATAATATTGGTCGTAAAACAGCCGGTGCGGCTGATTGTTGGTAATCTAAACAAGTAATTTCTCTTATCAACCTGCAAGGATCGCGGGGGATGTATGAAAAATGGATTTTCCTCCAGCAATTGCTGGAGGATGCCTTTTGCCTGTGCAAAAGGCTTCTCTTTATTGGAATTGTTATTCTCTATTGCACTACTGTCGGTAGTGCTTTTTTGGGCTATTCCTAGCTTTTCTTTATTGTTATCACGTGGGCAGCTTAATTCTGATATTTCCTCAGTTCGAGTTGCAATATCTACAGCTCGAATGACTGCTGTGTCCAAGAAATCACAGGTGATAGTTTGCAGTTGGGATGGTATTCATGGCTGCACAGGTAATGCTGGTACAGGCACTTTGGTATGGCAAAACGGCTTGTTTGTCTATATAGATACAAATGACAATAAAGCTTGGGATCCTCTGATTGATGAAGCGCTTAAAATACTCCCTTTTTCTTCTAGTAATACCATTAGTTGGAACAATGGAGAAAAAGTGATATTTAAATCAGATGGAAGTAGCCCAGGGTACAATGGTACTTTTGTTTTGGATGGGAGTTTGGATTCTGTTGAAGGCAAGCTTGTTTTATCGAGGACTGGTCGCTTGCGTAGTGGTTGATGAATACTGACAGGCTTTATTTCCTGGCTATATCTCTACTCAAATTTCTAACATGGTTAGTTTAGGTTTTAGATGTCTGATTTTTTAATAATTGGCGGTGGTGTGATCGGTATGATGTTGGCGCGAGAGCTTGCTCAAACCAATGCTGATGTCACTTTGTTAGATCGCCAAATGTGTGCGCAAGAATCTTCTTGGGCGGGTGGTGGTATTGTTTCGCCTTTGTACCCTTGGCGTTACCCTGATGCAGTCACAGAGCTGGCGACCTGGTCACAAAGTAGTTATATCCATTTAGCGCAAGATCTTTTGGATGAAACTGGTTTTGATCCTGAGCTGCGCCAAAAAGGCATGTTGATGGTATCTGTAGAGGATCAGCAGGATGCTCTAGATTGGGCGCAAAAATACCATCGTCCTCTTCGTAAAGTCGATACCGACTTTCTTTATCAGAAGGAGCCTAATCTTTGTTCTGGTTTAGAGGAAGGCTTATGGATGCCCGAGGTTTGCAGTATCCGTAACCCGCGTTTAGGTCGTTCCCTACGTGAAAGTTTAGTGCTAAACCCGCGAGTGACGCTGTTAGAAAACCAAGAAGTAAAAGGTTTTGAACTGGATGGTAACCACGTTGCTGGCGTTCAAACTGCAGACCATAAGCTGCGTGCGGATAAAGTAATTATCGCTGCGGGTGCTTGGAGTGCTGAGTTGCTATCTATGGTAGATAGAGAACTCCCTGTAGAGCCAGTACACGGACAAATGATGCTGTTCAAAGCCAAACCTGGTTTGGTAAATCGTGTCATATTAAAAGGCGGACGTTATGTGATACCGCGTAATGATGGCCGGGTGTTGGTAGGCAGTACAATGGAGCGTATCGGTTTTACTAAACGAACAACGGAAGAGGCTGGGAAATCTTTATATGCAACTGCGTTGGATATTATTCCTGCGTTGGCTGACTATGAAGTTGAACATCATTGGTCTGGTTTGCGACCTGGCTCGCCTGAAGGTATTCCTTTTATCGGAGAAGTTACCGGCTTGGACAATGTGTTTATCAATGCTGGCCAGTTTAGAAATGGCTTAGTACTTGCGCCAGCATCTACTCGACTGCTTGCCGATTTGCTGCTGGGCAGAGATACAATTATCTCTGCTGAACCTTATCGAATGGATCGTTAAGAAAAAAGCCTGCAAGCAACTAGTAGTGTTTGCAGGCTTCGTCGGGATGTTTAGTCGTAGATGGTTGGAATCGGCTGACGTTTATGTTGTGTGCGATTGTAGATCTCTATAATACGTTGTTCGACTTCCGCTTCAACGCTCTTACCTTCCAAGAAATCATCAATCTGATCGTAGCTAAGGCCAAGCGCATGTTCATCAGCTTTTTGAGGTGCTAAACACTCTAGGTCAGCTGTAGGTGTTTTATCCACAAGTAGTGCGGGGGCGCCTAAAGCTTGAGCTAACTGACGGACTTGGCGCTTGCTCAGGCCAAATAAAGGAGCGAGGTCACAAGCTCCATCTCCCCATTTGGTATAAAAGCCGGTGATGTTTTCGGCGGAGTGGTCGGTACCTATAACTAACCCCCCCATAATACCGGCAACTTCGTATTGAGCGATCATTCGCGCCCTTGCCTTTACGTTACCTTTAGCGAAATCTACAGCTCCCTCTGAGGCCTGATTGAGTTGTGCTTCAGCGAGTGATGCTGTGACTTCTGAGTGAATGCCTTCAACCCCTGGTTTTACATTAACTGCAATAGATTGCGTGGGCTGGATAAATTGAAGTGCTAGTTGCGCATCTTCTTCGTCTTTCTGTACGCCGTAAGGCAAGCGCATAGCAATAAATTGATAGCTGCTATCGTTGCTTTCTTCGTTTAGTTCATTGACTGCTAATTGCGCTAGTCGGCCACAGGTGGATGAGTCTACGCCGCCACTAATACCGAGTACTAGGTTCTTCAGACCAGAGGCTATCAGGGTGTTTTTGATAAAACTTACTCGGCGTGTAATTTCCTGAGCAGGGTCGATTGCAGGTAGTACCTGCATCTCTTTGATAATCGCTGCTGCCTGCATATTTGTCTCTCTTATATCTCTTTATGGTTCCCTAAGAAGCAAAAAGGCACCTTTTAGGTGCCTTTATGTTTTTCTACGTTATTTCTTCTGTTCCTCATCTTCATCATCAAACACACCGAAAGTTACGGTGCTGAAGAGAGATCGATCAGGTTTAGGTGCGTCAGTGCTTTCATTCATACGAACAGGAGTTGCCACAGGTACCTCTTTAGCGTCGCTAAACAGGTCAAATGTTGCAGCATCAAATAGGGTTTTTTCACCTTTATAAATAGGTGTGTATTGGTAATTTGGGAAGTTCTTTGCTAATACCGCTTGCGTATCTGCAGCAAGGTCCTGTTGACCTAAGTGGGTATAAGCTTCGATCATGACAGCCAATGCGTCAGGTACAGCAGGCGTTTCCTGCATGTTTTCAATTACATAGCGACCGCGGTTAGCTGCAGCTACAAAAGCTTCGCGCTGGATGTAGTAACGGCCTACATGAACTTCGTATGCGGCTAGGCGGTTTTTTAGGTAAACCATACGCTTTTGCGCATCAGGAGCGTATTGGCTATCAGGATAGCGGCTTACGAGAGTCGAGAAGCTCTCAAAAGAATCTAGGGCTGCACCAGGATCACGTTTAGTTTCATCAATTGGAAGGTATTGTGTAATCCAATTGATATCTTGTTCAAACGCGGTCAAACCTTTTAGGTAATATGCGTAATCAATGTTGTCATGATTCGGGTGTAAGCGTATGAAGCGATCAGCTGCTGCTCGCGCTGCTTCAGGCTCATAGTTTTTAAAGTAAGCGTAAACTAATTCTAATTGCGCTTGTTCAGAAAAACGGCCAAATGGGTAACGAGCTTCTAGAAGTTGGAATTTTTCGATCGCTACATCGAAGCTTTCGTTGTCCAAAGCAGTGATTGCTTCTTGGTATAATTGCTGTTCAGGAACATCTGGATATTCTTGAACGTCTTCAAACCATGAACAGGCTGCTGTCATTAGACAGAATAAAGCAACAATAAGACTCTTGGTAATACGCATCTTTATATTAATCCCGGTGTAGTCTCTTGCCCGAACGGTTATACTGGGCAGAAAGAGGCTATATGCAATTCAACGGCCTATTTAACCATAACTGATAGGGCCTGTTAACAGACCCAGACATATCAATTTAGAAAGTTCTAACAGGTTCGAATGTCTGATCAAATACATTTAGAAGCGCGCATCGAAGATGATCTTGTTGGTAAACGCTTGGATCAAGCGGTAGCACAGCTGTTTCCCGATTATTCCCGCTCACGTTTGCAGGGCTGGATTAAAGACGGTTCAGTTAAAGTTGATGGTGAGGTAAAACGTCCCCGAGATAAATTGTTGGGGGGGGAAACCATTGTTATCGATACTCAGCTGGAGATGATCGAAGATCATAAGCCGCAGGATATACCTCTGAATATCGTGTACGAAGACGATCATATCTTAGTAGTTAATAAGCCTGCTGGCTTGGTAGTGCATCCGGCTGTCGGTCACCGTGATGGTACCTTACTAAACGCACTGCTGTTCCACTGTCCTGATATTGCACAAGTACCGCGAGCAGGTATTGTTCACCGCTTGGATATGGACACTACAGGATTGATGGTGATCGCTAAGACCATTGCGGCTCAAACGGAACTGGTCGATCAGTTGCAAGAGCGTTCGATGGGGCGTGAATATGAAGCTGTAGTTCACGGTGTGATGACCGGTGGTGGTACGGTTGATGAGCCTATGGGTCGCCATGGTAAAAATCGCCAAAAAATGGCTGTTGTTGGTGTAGGTAAAGAAGCTACCACGCACTATCGCGTATTAAAGAAAATGCGTGCCCATACCCATATCCGATTGAAGCTTGAAACGGGCCGTACCCATCAAATTCGTGTGCACATGTCGCATATTAATTATCCTCTCGTAGGTGATCAGCTTTATGGTGGCCGTTTCCGTCTACCTAAAGGTTGTAGCGATGAGATGATTGAAGGCCTTCGCGACTTTAAACGCCAGGCTCTTCATGCCAAAAAGCTGGAGCTCTGGCATCCAGAGACGGGCGAACTGGTTTCTTGGGAAGTTGATCTTCCTGATGACTTTGAACATCTTTTATCGTTACTTCAAGCCGACTTAGATGCTCATGCAGATGAGATGGTGTAATTAAATGCAATTTATTCTCCCAGATTGGAATGCGCCTCAAGGGGTTAAGGCGTGTACGACTACACGTATCGATGGTGTGAGTCGTGGTGTTTATCAAGGATTAAATCTGGGGGATCACGTTAAAGATGATCCTGAGCATGTCAAACAAAACCGGCAAGCAGTGATTACTGAACTGGGCTTATCGCGTAACCCTCAGTGGTTATCGCAAGTTCACGGAGTTAATCTGATCGAAGCTCAGAATGATGATGTTTGTCGTGAAGCTGATGGATGCTGGAGCCAAGAAACGGGTCAGGCATGCATTGTGATGACGGCTGATTGTCTTCCAGTATTGTTTGCTGATGGTAATGGTAAACGTGTTGCTGCAGTACATGCCGGCTGGCGAGGGCTGCTTGATGGCATTTTGGAGCAAGCGGTCGCGGGCTTTGATGAGCCAGAAAATCTACATGTTTGGCTAGGCCCGGCTATAGGTCCAGATGCATTCGAAGTAGGGAAAGAGGTGCGAGATCAATTTGTCGCGGTTCAGGCGCAGGCTGGTCAAGCTTTTACCCCTGTTGTCGGTTCAGCAGACAAGTATCTAGCAGATATCTATCAGTTAGCTCGTCAAAGGCTAAATGCTGTAGGTGTAAGTATTGTCTCTGGCGGTGAGTATTGCACCTATACTGATGCTGAGCGGTTTTATTCCTATCGTCGAGATGGTGTAACAGGCCGAATGGCAAGTCTGATCTGGATTGAATAACGTGGATTTAATTACTACTAAGCCTGAACTCTTTGTTGATCTCTTAGAAGTCGACTCCAGCATCGTTATCGATCTTAAATATTTTACCGGCGATAACTTTGTTGGTGAGACAATTTGCGGTTATCTGAGCGAGACTTGCCTGTTAACAAAACCTGCAGCATTAGCTTTGCAAAGGGTTCAACACTCATTGGCTGAATTTGGTTTGGGGCTAAAAGTATTTGATGCCTACCGACCTCAGCGTTCAGTTGATCAGTTTATTGCTTGGTGTGATCAAGACGGTGCTAGTAACACACAGGAGCGATTCTTTCCTACATTGCAGCGTCCGGAACTGTTTAGCAAAGGGTATCTTATCCGGCATTCCAGCCACACTCGGGGAAGCACGGTTGATCTGACATTGATCGATTTAGATTCCAAGGCAGAACTCGATATGGGCACAGAATTTGATTTCTTTGGCCCCGAATCTTGGTTTGATTCAAACATAGCATCTGCGCAGGCGCGAGCGAATCGAATGTTACTGCAGGGAGTGATGGTCCAGCATGGCTTTGTGCCTTTCCATCAAGAGTGGTGGCATTTTACTTTGCAGGATGAGCCATTTCCGAATCAGTATTTTGATTTCGAAATAAGCTGATTCGACTTGTTTACTTCCAATGTTGGCTCAGATTAAACGCGGCTAGCCAATCTGGGATCAGATCTGCTGGCATCGGTTTAGCGATGCCATAACCTTGCGCATGGTGGCAGCCTAATGCCATCAGGCAGCGCCCATGCTCAGGGCTTTCCACCCCCTCGGCTATGACTCCACGATTAAAGGCTTTGCCCAAGCCAATAATCCCTTCAACAATTGTTTTGTCTTCATCATCGTCCAGCATATCCATAACAAAGCTACGATCAATTTTTACTGTATCAGCAGGAATCTTGCGTAGATATGTAAGAGATGAATAGCCTGTGCCAAAGTCGTCTAAGGCAAACTTTATCCCTAATTTGTGACATTTATCGATGATGTCGCAAGCTGCGCTGACATCGTTAAACGCTGTGGTTTCTAATACTTCTAACTCGATTGCTTCTGGCGGAACCTCCGGGTATTTAGCCAGTAGGTCGGCTAATTGCTCAGGAAACGCTGGGTTTTGTAAATGCTCGGCCGAAATGTTGATGCTGGTGGATAGTTTGAGCCCGGCGGCTCTCCAGACTCGAAGCTGTCGTATCGCTTCGTTCATCACCCAAGAGCCTAACTTTGTAGCAAGATCAGAGTTAGTAATATGTGGCAAAAAGCTATCTGGGGGTAGTAAATTTAGAGTCGGATGCTGCCAGCGAATTAGTGCTTCAACACCATAAACTTCACCTGTTTGCATGTTGATCTTCGGCTGATAAAACAGCACAAATTCCCGATTTATAAGTGCTTCATGGATCTCATCTTGTGCTTTATGTTGGTCTTGAGTTTGTCTATCTACAGCAGGATCAAAGAAGTGGTAGCGGTTGCGGCCAGTTTGCTTAGCGGTATACATTGCCTGATCCGCATGGCGGATCATGGTATCTGCGTCGGAATCATCATCTGGATAAAGTGTCGCGCCTATACTGGCTGATATCGAGAGATTACGCTGCTTTATTTGGAAAGGTCTTGCCAGAGTTCGGTTTAAATTCGCCAAAATCCCTTGGCAGTGCGTGACATTTTTTAGTTGCGTTAAGATTACAACAAATTCATCGCCACCGAGTCGCGCAATAACCTGCTCGGGGCCTAACGTCTTCTGCATGCGCTTTGCCGCTTCGACTAGAAGCATATCGCCAACATCATGGCCATAAGTGTCATTAATAGGTTTGAATTCGTCTAAATCTATATAAGCAACCGCCATCATTTGCTTATGCTGTTTACAATGTTGTAGTGCTGTTTGTAAGCGGTCTGAGAGCAAGACGCGGTTGGGTAGTTGAGTTAGGGCATCAAAATGCGCCATCTTTTCTAATTGATGTTGATGCTCTTTGAGCTGCGTAATATCGGAGAAGATACTTACGTAATGAGTGGTATCTCCGTTGGGGCTTTTTACCGCAGCAATATTAAGTAGTTCTGCGTAAATTTCTCCCGATTTGTTGCGATTCCACACTTCGCCGCGCCAGTGCCCATTTTGTCTGAGACTCTGCCACATGGCAGCGAAAAATTCTTCACTGTGATGGCCTGATTTTAATATGCTGGGAGAGAGCCCAATAACTTCAGCGGCGTTGTAGCCGGTTAACTGATAAAAGGCGTTATTTACATCCAGAATGATCCCTTGCTCATTGGTGATCATCACACCTTCGCTGGCATGTTCGAATACACTAGCTGCTAGTCTAAGTTGTTGTTCGGTGCGTTTGCGTTCAGAAATATCGGAAATGAGCGTGACGAAGTGGTTGATCTTACCTTCTGTGCTTTCTTGCGCACTCATCGCTATCTCGGTGTGCACAACGGGACCAGAGTAACTGATTAACCGGAGCTCATGACGGACATGGTCAGTATCGTCATTAAGTAAACTTTCACACATCAGTTTGAAATTGGTTTGGTCATCTGGATGGATCAGTTCTAATAGCGGAGTGATTTGTAGGTGTTCAGGCTCGTATCCAAGCATTTCGCAAAGATAAGTGTTGGTTTGGATCCAGTCGCCGTCCGTTGTAATCAATGCCATTCCAATTAAACCGAGCTCAAAATAGCTACGGAATATTGCTTCGCTGGTGCTTAACGCTTGCTGTGCTTCGTGTAGCTGGGTGATTTCATGACTTACGCCTAATACGCCAATGATATCTCCCGACGCTGATTTCATAGGGGTTTTGGTTGTTTCCAGCAGAGCTCGGTGACCGTCATTAGCAAATGTGACCCACTCTTGGAATGTATTGGTCCTATCAATTTCTAGCGTTGCTAGGTCATGCTTACGGAAAGAGTCAGCGAGTTCTTTATCGACAAAGTCGTAGTCTGATTTACCAACTATCTCATGCTCCAAAGCACCAAAGAATTCTTCAAAGCGAGTGTTGCAGGCAAGGTAAGTGCCCTTTGGGTCTTTTAGCCATACCAGTTCTGGTATGGTGTCGATTAAAGAATCGAGGAAAGAGCGTTCTTTATGGAGTTGTTTGTATGCTAGAGCTCCACCTAAAGCAACAAATAGTTTTTCGATGATTGGTCTTAATTGTCGTAGCTCTTTTTGCGTGAAGTAACTATCGTCGCGCAACAAGCGAACGTAGCCTAACGCCCCCAAGCGAAATATAGCAGCACTTCCCTCTGTACAGTGTTTCTCTGCGAGTTGTTCAGACGATGCTGTCGCTAAATCGTAGCAACAAAAGTCCTCATCATCTTGAAGTGAAATAGCAGGGTGGTTGAAGGGAAGCTTAGTTTCTTTTGAACGGCTAAAAGGAAAAGCGAAATAAAGATTATATTCTTGGATCGATTGAGTAAATTTTTCCGGTAATAGCCATATGCCAAGAAACGTAATTTCACTTTGACGCATGAGTGATGCAGTGAATTCTTGGCATACCTGATCAGGGTCTAGGCTATTACCTACAGCCAATGATAATTCGTACATCCGCTGTATATCAGACCTTAAGTCTGTTGGGGTTTTACTCATAGAAACTGCATATGCCGAAGGTTTTATTATAGAAGTTTACCGGACGCTCGCCGTTACTTGCTATTTCACCTAAGGCTAATATACCGGAGACATCCGTGCCTGGGTTTATTTTGTTTACTTGCTCGTAAACTGTGCGTAGTTCTGTTGGAAATTGACTGTCTAACGCAACCGTTCGTGATAAACAGTCACAGACTAAAACCCCAGATGTGTTGGTCGACATTGTTTCTTCAACCGCTTCTCTGGCCGCTTCTATTAAATGTTCAGGGGTGCCTTCTACTAGGTACATGAGCGCCCCTTGAGGGATATCTGATAAAAACATCACGTCGTTATTGCCACAGAGTGCGATTGGGTCTCGAACCACATCTTCTGCACCAGGGTGTTCAACTGCAAACGGATATCTAGGTGTTACATCTTTGTAAAAACGTTCGGCCGGAGTCCTTTGTAGTTTAGATGGAAGAGAATTCCGGTAAGCGGTTTCTGCATCTTCCCAATCTAGTTCGTGAAGGACGTTGCCCGTGGTTCTGCTAGCAACAAATGGCCCTGAATGTCTAACCCAGCCGTGTTTTGCAACACTGCGACTGGTTTGGTCGATAATTGCGACTAATGCTGCATCTAGCTGCGTACCCCAAGGCCCAAAAATGCAGGCGTCGGCTTTTAGGTCGTGGTTTCCTGCGCCAGCACCAAAGTAGCTACAGCGTTTGCTATAGCGGTTGTAAAGTTGGTTAAGCAGGTTGTCGATTTGTGGGGATAAGCAATCAACCAAGGTCAGGCAAGTAGCGCCTTCTTCAGGAATATCGTTATAGGACGGTAGGTCTGAAATTCTTTCTTCTTCTGAAGGCATCGGCAAAACAACGGGAGGACTAAGGCAATTGACCTTAATGGCTAGAGCGCCTTCATAGAGCATGCGCTTTCCGTGGATTAAGCCGGGAAATACTGCGCCAAAGAATCTGCACCCTATAAGATTCAGTTGTTCGACTAAATGGTCGAGGTCATCTTGATGTTTATCAGCAAGAAAAATTAACCAATGCTCTTGATCCTTGAGCGTTTCGCCTCCGATTACAGAAACAAGTTCTGAAATATCATTAAATCGGATGTACATCTCACACCTTACTTTTTTGTATTTATTATTCAGGTAGTAAAGAACCCATTAATATACTGAGAAGATCGTTATTGCAATTACCTGTATAGAGTAAGGTTATAACCTTTTTGTAACTTAGTGTTTTCCATGTATCTAAAAATATAGCCTAAATATTCTCATTTCAGAGTGACAAACATTGGGATTGCTTTTGTGGACTCTGATGTGAATAAGACGTCAGGCTTGGGTAATCGTGAGGATTGGGATAGAGATTAAACGGAGAGTTATCCTGCTGGAATGGTTGAAACTTTCGTGGTTTCGGCTAAGAATTAGTTAATTACGAGTCTATCTAATCAAGCCCTATTTTAATCGCGGTTCTGGCTAGTTGATGGTGCTTATCGAATTGACCTGGTGACAGGGTTTATTGCTCAAATAGCTTTATAGAGCACAGAGGGATTTAGATGTCTGATTATAAAGTTTTATTCACTGGTTCTGTCTGTTCAGGAAAAACGACAGCAATCCGCTCGTTGAGTGATATTGAAACCGTCGATACCGATGCGAATGTCAGTGATTCAGCTATCCGCAGGAAGCAAAAAACTACCATAGCCATGGATTATGGAATACTGGAGTTAAACAGCACTTCTAAACTGCATTTATACGGAACGCCGGGACAAGAACGTTTCAAGTTTATGTGGCAGCTTATGATGAGCGATTTGGTGCATGATGCTGAAGCGTTGATCCTCATGGTGGACAATACACGTAATGACCCTTTCAAAGATATCCGTTTCTATGTCGAAGAATTTCGCGACTTTATCATTCGTCGTCGCTTGATCATTGCTGTGACTCACTCAGATTTAGAGCCTGATCCGGATTATGATTATTACATGAGTGAATTAAAGGCCATGGGCTTATTTACCACAGTCGTGTTTATTGATGCTCGTGATCCCACGTCGGTTTTAAAAGTTGTGAAAGAGCTTGTGGGTAGCCTTGAGAAAGGGATTGATTGGAAAGGCATGGGTAAGCGTCTAGAGGTCAATAGTACAATGCCTGATTCTGATGACGATCTGGCCGAAGACAAGAGACCAGAAGAGCATGCTATTGATAATGTTTCCCTTATGGATGCCGCAATGAATACCCGCGGTATTACGGGTGCAATGCATTTGGGCGCCGACCGTAAAGTATTGAGTGCTAGCGTCAGAAATCAGCAAAATAAAGAGCTGTTACGCTCTATGGTGAATCTGGTGGCTGCTTTAGAAAATAAAGCAGCCTTTATGGGGCGCATAGATGATTTGGTCTTATGTGGGCCTAATCAAGAAACCTTATCTGTGTTTGTCGAAAAAGAGCAGGCTTTAGGTTTGTGTTCTGATCGAGGCTTAAGCTTGAATGTGGTTAAACAGCAAGCCTCTGACCTATTGCAGTGGAGCCATACATGATTGAGCTACTGACGCAGGTCGATAAACCTGGGGTAATTGAATGCAGTATGGTGTTGAGTGGCAAAGAAATTCTCGCATCCAGTTTTCCAGCCGAATATAAAAATCATGCGACTATAGGCAGGCAAGCTTTTAGCTATGTGTTTTCCAATGTTGCGAAGATGCGAACCAAACACAATGAGTCTCATTTGGAGATCGGTGACCGTCGTATTAGTGGCTATCAATTAAAGCCTGGATTGATTTTGGTTTGCCTATCGGCAAAAGATTCTAATATTGCTTTGGTACGAAAGCATATTCGTGAAGTGCATACCTCTTTCCTAAGAGAGCAGGTTGCTAAGAAACTAGAGTCTTAGCTCTTTATGCTCTCTTCTTTAGTAATCTGTATTGGTTAGGGGTTGATTACGATTAATCTATAACCTGATGTCGACTTTGTAATAATTGCTATTTTGCGCTGCACAATGGATGCTTGAGTTGCAATCTGCTCAGACTGGACTAGTTGTATAGATAGGGGAAATTTTTAGCTTTGGTTCAGGTAGCGAGTTGTAAACTGCAGTTACCTTCTGATCTAGACAAGGAAAGCGTGCATGCAAAACTACAAGATCCTTTTTACAGGGTCGGTGTGTTCAGGTAAATCTACAGCTATTCGATCCTTAAGTGATATTGAAACACTGGATACCGATGCGCGTGCCAGTGATGTGACGGTTCGCCGTAAGAAAAATACCACAATAGCTATGGATTACGGTGTACTGGATCTGCATGATCAAGCGCGTGTACACCTCTACGGCACGCCAGGCCAAGAGCGTTTCCGCTTTATGTGGGAGATGTTGGCTTGCGAATTTGCACACGATGCCATTGGCATGGTTTTGCTGGTGGATAACACTCGAAAAGATCCTTTCCGCGATATCCGTTTCTACGCAAAAGAGTTCCGTGAATATATTCAAAAGCGTCGCTTAATTATTGCGGTTACTCACTCAGATGTAGAGCCAAACCCTCCCATTCAAGAGTATCAGGCGTGTGTTAGGGAAATGGGATTGATGGCAACGGTGATGTTTCTTGACGCCCGAGATCCCCGTGCTGTTTTGGGGATTGTTGAAGAGTTAATTTCTGCTGTAGAACTAAATGTCCAATGGGATGAGCTTTGTGATCGTTTGTTAGGTAATAATGGTTTCTCCTTAGATTTCTATAAACCTGTTTATGAAGAGACCCTGCTTGATGCCGCGATGAATAAACGCGGTGTATTAGGGGCTATGCACCTCGATGAAAATCAAGAGATTCTCTGTTCCAATATAGATAGTAAGTCTCGAAAAGCCTTGCTGAAAAGCGTCAATAAGCTTTCTAAAGCACTGGCTGAAAAAGCTGCTTTTATGGGCGAAGTCAGTAACGTTGTTATCGCCGGCCCTAAAGTCCAAACCCTCTCAATGTTTACCGATCAGGAACAGGCGCTTTGCTTATGTTCTGATAACGAAATATCTCTACCGGTGCTGCGCCAGCAGGCAAGTGACCTGCTGCAATGGAGTAAAGAAAATGACTATCTGGCGTGAAATGCAGGAGCAAGAATTGATCTTGCAGGGCTGTCTGTTGTCGTCAGGTGTACTTAAAGTTTCTACTTTTCCTGTTGATTATAAGAAGCATTTAGCAGTGGCCAAGCAAGCACTGCTCTACATATTTAAGAGTGCAGCGCAAAATAATGATGGCTATGATGAAGCGCATATGGAGGTGGGCGACCATCACTATAGCGGCTATCAGCTAGATGCAGATACGATTTTGATCTGCTTTTGTGATTCCGATGCTAGGCAGCAAAACTTAAGAGAATATATTGATGAAAATAAGCAGCGATTTTTAGATCTGCTCCCATCATGATGATTGTCTATTTTATATAAGCTCTGTCTAATTTCTGACCGCATAACCCTTGAAGCGGTCCCTACTTGTCCCCATACCTCTGTTATACCGATAACTTAGTATCCATAAACACCACACTATTGTGTTGTCAGATACAGGTTCTTTTAAGGCTATATGGAGGTTGTATGCGTCCGGATAAATTTACATCCAAACTTCAAGAAGCGTTGGCTGATGCTCAATCATTGGCTGTTGGGTTAGATAATAACTACATAGAACCTATTCACCTTTTAAGTGCATTGCTTGATCAGCAAGGAACAGCACCGTTGCTAGAGCAAGCGGGTGCCAATATTCACGTACTGAAAAATCAAGTAGATCAAACTGTTAGGCAATTACCTAAAGTTCAAAATCCTGATGGCGAATTGCGTTTCTCACAGGATGTGGCACGGGTTTTTAACAAAGCAGACAAACTTGCCCAGCAGAAAGGCGATCAATATATCGCGAGTGAATTGATCCTGTTGGTTTTAGCAGAAGATAAATCTAGCGCTGGCAAATGTTTAAAAGAGGCGGGCGTTATCCCGCAAAAGCTAGATCAGGTCATTAATCAAATTCGAGGAGGGGAGTCAGTGCAGGACCCCAATGCAGAAGATAATCGTCAGGCTTTGGATAAGTACTGTATTGATCTTACTGAGCGAGCAGAGGCAGGCAAACTAGATCCCGTCATCGGTCGTGATGACGAAATTCGCCGTACCATTCAGGTCTTACAGCGTCGTACCAAAAATAACCCAGTGCTTATTGGTGAGCCTGGTGTAGGTAAAACGGCCATAGTGGAAGGCTTAGCTCAACGAATCGTAAATGGCGAAGTGCCGGAAGGTTTAAAGCGTAAGCAAGTTTTATCCCTCGATATGGGTGCTTTGATTGCGGGCGCTAAGTTCCGTGGTGAGTTTGAAGAGCGCCTAAAAGCGGTATTGAACGAACTTTCCAAACAAGAAGGGCAAATTATCCTCTTTATCGATGAGTTGCATACCATGGTGGGAGCGGGTAAAGGTGAAGGTGCAATGGATGCGGGTAATATGCTGAAGCCTGCATTAGCCCGTGGTGAACTGCATTGCGTTGGTGCGACTACCCTTGATGAATATCGCCAATATGTCGAGAAGGATGCAGCCCTTGAACGTCGTTTCCAGAAAGTAATCGTTGATGAGCCTGATGAGGAATCGACGATTGCGATTCTTCGTGGTTTGAAAGAACGCTACGAAGTGCATCACGGTGTTGATATTACCGATTCTGCGATTATTGCTGCAGCTAAGCTATCGCAGCGTTACATCACAGATCGACAGTTGCCGGATAAAGCTATTGATTTAATTGATGAAGCTGCATCCCGTATCCGCATGGAAATGGATTCTAAGCCGGAAGATATGGATCGCCTCGAGCGTCGTCTAATCCAGCTGAAAATGGAGCGCGAAGCACTGAAGAAAGAGAAAGATAGTGCTGCTCAACAGCGTTTAAAAGAGCTTGAAAGCACTATTGATAATGTCGAAAAAGAGTTTGCTGACCTAGATGAAGTTTGGAAAGCAGAAAAACTCGCGCTGCAAGGTTCGCAAAAGATTAAAGAAACGTTAGATCAAGCACGTATAGAGCTGGAAAAACACACTCGTTCTGGCGATCTTCAGAAAATGTCAGAACTCCAATATGGCAAAATTCCAGAGCTAGAAAAACAGTTAGCTGCCGCTTCAGAAGCGGAAGAACAAGGGCAGCAGGAAGCTAGGCTTCTACGTAACAAAGTTTCTGAAGAGGAGGTTGCAGAAGTCGTAGCACGCTGGACCGGAATCCCTGTTAGCAAAATGCTGGAAGGTGAACGTGAAAAACTGCTTCGAATGGAGCAAGCCTTGCATGATCGAGTGGTAGGTCAAGAAGAGTCGGTTATCGCGGTCTCTAATGCGGTACGTCGTTCCCGTGCAGGTCTAGCCGATCCAAACCGTCCAAATGGCTCTTTCCTTTTCTTAGGTCCAACGGGTGTAGGTAAGACTGAGTTGTGTAAAGCGCTCGCAAGCTTCCTGTTTGATACAGAGGAAGCGATGGTGCGTATCGATATGTCGGAATTTATGGAAAAGCACTCGGTCGCACGATTGATCGGTGCCCCTCCAGGCTATGTGGGCTACGAAGAGGGTGGTTACCTCACCGAAGCTGTGCGACGTAAACCTTACTCTGTATTGCTGCTGGATGAGGTAGAGAAAGCCCATCCAGATGTCTTCAATATTTTACTGCAGGTGCTGGAAGATGGGCGTCTGACCGATGGCCAAGGCCGAACTGTTGATTTCCGCAACACCATTGTGGTGATGACATCGAACTTGGGCTCTGATCTGATTCAAAACTTTAGTGATGATGACGATTATCAGTTGATGCAGAATGCTGTAATGGAGGCGGTAGGTAGTCATTTCCGTCCAGAAGTAATCAACCGTATTGATGAAGTGGTGGTGTTCCATAGTCTGAAAAAGAATCAGGTGGCGGGTATTGCCAAGATCCAACTACAGCGCCTACAGAGCCGTTTAGCAGAACGGGATCTGAGCTTGACGTTAACCTCAACTGCAATGGATAAGCTGGTGGATGTAGGTTTTGAGCCTATCTATGGCGCTAGACCGTTAAAACGAGCGATCCAGCAGTGGATTGAGAACCCATTAGCGCAGGAAATACTCTCTGGTCGTTATGCGCCGGGTACTGAAA
Organism: Neptuniibacter sp. SY11_33; assembly: GCF_047778025.1. Taxonomy (GTDB): domain Bacteria; phylum Pseudomonadota; class Gammaproteobacteria; order Pseudomonadales; family Balneatricaceae; genus Neptuniibacter. Next base: position 3,428,191 of record NZ_CP180543.1, on the reverse strand, counting down.
TAGCTGTTGATGTTGAACAAGGTGAGTTTGTATTCCGCTAAGTTTTTTTTAGACAGCTGAAACCCCAAAAGCCAGTGCACCTAAGTCACTGGCTTTTTTATTGGTGCTTGTAATTAAGGTATTCACTTTGAAATTCAGTAAGTTATTGGGCTATTCTTGGTGACTCTAAAAAATGAAGTGGGTGCTATTTTGCGCAAATTGGGGTTGTTACTTTTCACTGCGATAATAATCGGGTGTTCATCTGAACCGATTCCCCAGCCGATGGAACGGTCTCAGTTGGAAGAGAGTAAACAGATTAAAAAAACAGCAGTGCTGAGCCCGCCGAAGCCTTTAGAAACTGAGCCTGAAATTTATCCACTGACCTTGAATATTACGAATCGAGGTAACTTTCGCTCGGTGAGTGATTACCTCAATCCATTACTCAGCACATTATCGGCTGAGTCGGTTTACCGTCTCCATAACGCTCCTGATCTGCGTGATAATTATCGCTTTCAATATCGCATTCGTTCTACCGATCGATCGAAAACTGCTTTTGCACTAAAGCAATCTGGCGCGCAAAACTGGGGTTATGTTACTACCAGTGTTGGTCGTAATAGTGTGGCCAATGCCTTTATGGTTGAGCAGGAGCAAGATCGTTTCTATGTACTGGTGCTTAAACGTTTAAAAATTTGTCTCGTCCAGAAAGCGAGTGGGGCGCCGCGCTGGCAAAAAGGCAAGTGGGTTTTTCCTCGTCGGGCTGGGGTATTTGAGTGTACTGGATCGTCGCAACGCGGAGTTTTTCAGAGTGAATCAGGTTTTCCTCAGTTGTTAGGCCCCTATTATGGTGAAACTGATACAGTGCTTGTTTTCAATACCCCTGCGGAACTGAAAAAAATGACTTGGGCGCTAAAAAGGCAGTTCCCACAGTTAGTTATACCGGTCATCAGTGCAGGGCGTATTCAGTGAAATCTAGCATTTGATTGGGGCTACTGGAGCAATTATTCATTTAAATTCTGGGATTGATCATCTATTCTGGATAAGAGGTCTAACAAACATTTCAGTTGTTTGACCATAACTAAAATTAGTTTTGGCGAGTGTTGTTAAGTACTAGAGGGCTAGAATGAGTCAAATCAAAGTGCTGATTGTTGATGATGCGCGTTTTATTCGTGATCATGTTTCGCGCATTGTGAAAGAGCATTTTCCTGATTATCAGATCGATGCAGCGGAAGACGGTGATGATGGCCGTTCGAAAATGGAAACGACCAATTATGATCTGATCTTGTGTGATTGGGAGATGCCAGGTATGTCTGGTTTAGATCTTCTAAATTGGGCAAGGCAGCAGCCACACTACGGTGATATCCCTTTTATCATGGTAACCAGCCGCGGTGAACGTGATTACGTTCTAAAAGCGATTCAGGCGGGTGTTAATGATTATATGGGGAAGCCTTTCGAAGACTTACAGCTTGTTGAAAAAGTTAAGAAATATATCGGCAAGCGTATCGAATCCAGTGCTGCATCACGCCGTAAAGCGGCGCAAATGTTGGCGACCGGCCAAAGCGCTGCAGCGCCAAAAGCGGCGAAAAAGCCAAAAGGCTTGGCTCAGTTACGAATCTCTTCAGGCGTACTTCGTTGTGCAATTAAAGATATCACTCTTCAACAAGTTAAGATCATGGTGAAGCGTGAAGAGGGTATTCCTAACCTGCTTGAGCAAGTGGTGGTGGATATCGAGCAAGTCAAAGGCGGTAAAGTTGCACAGATGAATGGTTATGTCAGTTCTCTTGCGGCTAACGAAAAAAGTATCGAAACCACGTTTATCGGTGTCGATGTTCAGTTTATGGATAATGACCCTGAAAAACTGGAAGTGCTAACGAGCTATATATCTAGTCTCGGGAAAAAATAACCTATTGTTATTTCAAATAAAAAAGGCTGCTAGATGCAGCCTTTTTTATTGCAGGAGTATCGCTTAATACAGCGCTTGTTCATCCTTAATTACATCGATCAGAACTTCCAAAAACAGGCGATCTGCTTCGCTATGCTCTAGCGGAATCTTGATATTAGTCGTCGCAGAAAGCTTGTCAGCAATCACTTGAGCAGCGTTTTCATCATTCAAGTGTTCGCGTGCAATCTTTAGGGCTTTTTCGCTGATATCCGGTTCTACTAATACTTTACGGATAAAAGACATCAATTCGTTGATTACACGCTCTTTGTTTTTAATCTCAGCGATACTCATAGGGATCTCCTGTAAACGTACATTCAGAGCCGATGAAGGGTAGTGTAGGGCTCTGTTCTGAGTTCTGTATAGCAAAACTATAACCTGATACGGAAATTGAGCATAGTATTTGACGCGAATCGCCCGCTATTCCGCAGGTGCAGCATGAATTTAGTTGAAAAAATAAGCACCTATGTGAGATAATTTCCGCCTCGAATTTTGAGGCCTTGAGTGCGTAGGACAACCCGAAGCTCAGGGAGACAGCTTTCTGAGGGCCGTTTCTCAAAGGTCTGTCGGTTGGGCGATCCCCAACGCCGGCACACACCCGAACGTGAACCTACAGCTCTACCCCTGGAATGGTTCAGAGTGAGATCGCTAGAGATTCAAAAATATTGTCTGGTATAGGCACGTTCAACGTTACAGAAACAAAAACTGTTAATTTCGTCAGTAACGAGACACTGACGTCGTTAGAGGGTGAGAAAAGTGGAATTACTTTCAGGCGCAGAGATGACAATTCGCGCGCTTCGTGATCAAGGCGTTAAATACATCTACGGTTATCCAGGTGGTGCATTACTGCACATCTACGATGCAATTTTCACGCAGGACGAAGTCGAACATATTCTGGTCCGTCACGAACAGGCAGCTACACACATGGCTGATGCTTACGCACGAGCTACCGGTAAAGCGGGTGTGGCGCTAGTTACGTCTGGTCCAGGCGCAACCAATGCAGTAACGGGTATTGCTACTGCATACACAGATTCTATTCCAATGGTGGTTATTACGGGTCAGGTTATGTCACACCTGATCGGTGAAGATGCTTTCCAGGAAACCGACATGATCGGTATTTCTCGTCCGGTAGTTAAGCACAGCTTCAGCGTGCAACGTCCGGAAGAGATCCCTGAAATTATTAAGAAAGCATTCCACATCGCTGAAAGTGGTCGTCCAGGTCCGGTTGTAGTCGATATTCCTAAAGATATGACTACGCCTACAGAGCGTTACGAATACGAATATCCTAAGAGCGTTAAAATGCGTTCTTACAATCCGATCGCTAAAGGTCATACGGGTCAGATCAAAAAAGCAGTAGATATGCTTTTGGCGGCAAAACGCCCAGTGATCTATACCGGTGGCGGTGTAATTTTAGGCGATGCAAGCGAGCAGCTAATCGCGTTGGCTAAGGAACTGGGTTATCCAGTAACGAATACGCTAATGGGCTTAGGTGGTTATCCTGGTACGGATAAGCAGTTTATCGGTATGTTGGGTATGCACGGTAGCTATGAAGCAAACATGGCTATGCACCACAGCGATATGATTTTGTGTGTTGGTGCGCGTTTTGACGATCGTGTAACAAACGGTACTGATAAGTTCTGTCCAACAGCTAAGATTGTTCATATTGATATTGATCCTGCTTCGATCTCTAAAACAATCAAAGCTGATGTACCAATTGTAGGTCCTGCTCAAGCGGTACTTAAAGAGATGTTGGAACAGGTTCAGGCTGCTAAGAAAGCGCCTTGCGCTGATAGCCTGCAAGCTTGGTGGGAGCAGATCGACGAATGGCGTGCGCGTCACGGTGGTCGTTTCCGTACCGATGACTCTGAGATGATGAAACCTCAGCAAGTTATCGAGATGCTTAGCAAAGTAACTAATGGCGATGCTTACGTTTGTTCTGATGTAGGCCAACACCAGATGTTTGCTGCGCAGTACTACAAGTTTAACAAGCCAAATCGTTGGATTAACTCTGGCGGTCTAGGCACCATGGGCTTCGGTCTTCCGGCTGCTATGGGTGTTAAGCTGAACTTCCCTGATGAAGAAGTAGTATGTGTAACAGGTGAAGGTAGTATCCAGATGAATATCCAGGAGCTATCGACAATTAATCAGTACGATATTCCGTTGAAGGTTATTTGTTTGAATAACCAATCTTTGGGTATGGTTCGTCAGTGGCAAGATATGAACTATGAATCTCGTCACTCTCAGTCATACATGAAGTCGCTTCCTGACTTTATCAAGCTGGTTGAGTCTTATGGCCACGTTGGTATCAAGGTTGAACGCTATGAAGATCTGGAAGGGGCAATGCGTGAAGCATTCGCAATGAAAGATCGTATGGTATTCATGGATATCGCAGTTGATCCGTTTGAGCACGTATACCCAATGCAGGTGCCACGTGGTTCTATGCGTGACATGTGGCTGAGCAAAACGGAGAGAACATAATCATGCGTCATATCATTTCTGTATTGATGGAAAACGAGCCAGGCGCTCTGTCTCGTGTTGTTGGTTTGTTCTCTCAGCGTAACTTTAACATTGAGTCTTTAACCGTTGCGCCAACTGAAGATGAGACATTATCTCGTCTAACAGTGACTACGCTAGGTGATGACCGTGTTGTTGAGCAGATCACTAAACAGCTAAACAAGCTTATTGATGTTGTTAAGGTTGTTGACTTAACTGAAGGTGAGCACCTTGAGCGTGAGCTGATGATGATTAAGATGAAGGCGAACAATGGTACTGTTCGTGCTGAAATCAAGCGTACTGCGGACATCTTCCGCGGTACTATCATCGATGTTACACCTAACACTTTCACCGTTCAGTTGGTGGGTGCAAGCAGTAAGCTGGATGCCTTCATTGAAGCGCTAGGTACGTCTAACATTATGGAAGTTGTACGTTCAGGTGTTTCTGGTATCGCGCGTGGCGAGAAAGTTCTAACTTTGTAATTGTTGAAGTTAGTCTGATTACTAAAGCCGCTTCTGGTAACAGAAAGCGGCTTTTTTATTGCAGGTAAGGATATGCTTTTAGAATTAGAGAATATGGAAAAGTCAGATGTCTATCATGCGCTGACGCAAGTTGTGGTACCTCGCCCTGTGGCATGGGTGCTCTCTTCTAATCAACAAGGTGCACTCAATCTCGCACCGTTTTCGTACTTTTCAGCAGTGTGCAGTGATCCGCCATTGATCATGTTATCTATAGGCTCAAAACCTGATGGCTCGCCAAAAGATACTTACGCCAATATTGCAGATACTGAAAAGTTCGTGATTCATATTGCAGGTTCAGATCTTGCGACTAAGGTGACCCATAGTTCCGTGACGCTGCCTAGGGGAGAATCGGAAATCGAGCTATGCGATCTGGAAACAACAGATGTTGACGGGTTTGATCTACCGAGAATTGTAGGTCCCAAAATCGCTATGTCTTGTTCTCTGTATCAGCAACAGGAGATTGGTAATGCTCCGCAGCGACTTATCTTTGGCCGTATAGAGAAAATATGGTTGGATGATGCGGTTGTAGAAGTAGATCAGCAGGGCCGACCTAAAATTGATGCGGCGCTGGTTGATCCATTAGCACGTCTGGGAGGTTCCGATTATCAAACCTTCGGTGATGTCGTGACAGTGCCTAGACCTGCATAAAGCCAAGAAATACAGTTTTATTTGAGGGCCTTAGGCTGCAAAAGATTGTTTAAGATCAGCAATCTTTTGCACCGAAATATCGACATCTACACGTAAAATTCGGTCTGATGCACGGCGTTGATAGATGGATGATTGATCACGTCCGCGACGATCAACGCCATTAAACTGAGTTGAGCGGTGTTGTTCAATCCACTCTTCAGCATGTGTCAGAGTTGGCAGGTAAGGGCTAAGTTTGCCTGTGCCTTTTTCATACCAGTAATAAACAAATTGGTAATCACGAAAGTCTTTAATCAGTTTAGGCATGGCGCTTATGGTCAGTAGTAGATAAAAACTTAATCATACTGACCGAACCTTAACAAAGTCTTACGCGTTGGAGATTAACCCTAGTTTATTTGCGGTAAATGGTTTCGATTAGGTGCCAGCCAAATTTAGTCTTTATTGGGCCATGTACTTCATGTAGAGGCTTTTTGAATACGACATCATCAAACGGTTTTACCATCTCGCCGCGACGAAATTCGCCCAGATCACCTTGGCGTTTGCCCGATGGGCAGAGGGAGTATTTTTTAGCGAGCTTACCAAAGTCATTGCCTAGCTTTAGGCGCATTTTTAGCCTTTCCGCTTGGTCGCGGGTTTTAACCAATATGTGTCGGGCGCAAGCGCGGTTAGCCATGTTTTGCTCTCCTAAAAGTTATAGGCTAATTTTATCGCAAAAAGGCAGGGGCTGCAGGCTCATGGTAGGAAAAGAAAAGGCGCTGATAAACAGCGCCTTTGTATGACTTTAATGGATAAGCTTATTAGCCCATCTGAGATTGCAGATAGTTTGGCAGCCCGATTTTTTTGATCAAACCTAGCTGTTTCTCTAGCCAGTACGCATGATCTTCCTCGGTGTCTTCCAGAAGTTTCTCTAGGATTTCACGGCTGACATAGTCCTGCTCTTCTTCGCAGACTTTGATCGCGTCTTTAAGCTTTTTGTCCACTTCGTACTCAACGCGAAGATCTGACTCAAGCATTGAAGGAACGTCAGTACCAACTTTAAAACCATCACGCGTGGTCATGTCTGGTGTGCCTTCTAAGAACAGCATACGCTCAATCAGTGCAGCAGCGTGGCCTTTCTCATCATCAAACTCATGATCGATACGCTCGAACAGCTTATGTAAGCCCCAATCATCGTACATACGGGAGTGGATGAAGTACTGATCCATTGCTGCTAGTTCCATTGCTAGCAGGCCGTTTAGTGCGTCAATGACTCTTTGATTGCCTTTCATTGTCTTCTCCCGTTAAATCTGAGATTGCAGATAGTTTTCGATACCTGCATTACTGATTAGGTATTGCTGAGTTTCGATCCAGTCTACGTGCTCTTCTTCGTATTCCAGAATATCTTCCAGCAGATCGCGGCTGACGTAATCTTGCGCAGTTTCGCAGTAAGCGATTGCTTCACGCAAAATTATCAGTTGCTCCAATTGGAAATCCATATCACATTGCAGCATCTCTTCAGTGTGCTCGCCGATGCGTAGTCGACCTAACTGTTGTAGGTTAGGTAGTCCTTCCAAAAACAGAATACGCTCGATTAGATCGTCTGCCTGTTTCATATCTTTGATGGACTTTTTATAAGCTTTCCCGTTTAGCTCATCTAGGCCCCAGTTCTTGTACATACGTGCGTGAAGAAAGAACTGGTTGATTGAAGTGAGCTCACTTGTCAAAACCTTGTTCAGGTGACTAATGACTTGTTTGTCGCCTTGCATGGGGGATCTCCTTTATTAATAACCGCCCAGCTATGTGTGGGTTAGCAATTTCAAAGTGATCAAGAGTCTAGTTTATAAATTGACTTAAATCAAAAAAATCCTTACAAAACAATAAGTTGCAAAGATTAATGAGTTAGATTCTCATTGCGATTCTGTATAATAAATAACCAGTTTTTTAATGTGTGATTTTGGAAAATAAATTTAATAAGTAAATCAATTAGTTGGCGAGTTATGAAGAGCATTCAATAATTGCCATTAAATGAGAATAATTTTCAACAATATTCGTGTTAAATGTATTGAAAGTTACTTATTTGATAACTATTATCATTACCCGATTTAATTGAGATTGGTTATTGTTTCAATGTTCGTTTGTATTTGTGAAAATATTACCTGTAGTGATGTTCGTGATGCCGTAGATCAAGGCGCGCGAAGCGTACGTGATCTAAACAAAGAGCTTGCGGTTGGTAGTCAGTGCGGTAAGTGTGTGTGCATGGCGCGTAAGGTAATGAAAGAACATCTAGACGACATGGATTTTGATCTAGCCGTCCCTGCTTAACCTTCTCGTTTTAGTATCTCTACCGCTTCGGTCAGCGTTTCTGCAATCGGAGCGTCCAGCTTTAGATTCAGAAGCGGATCTGCCCTCGTTACCCCAATCGTTAAAGAACAGATCGGCTTTCCCCATTCATGGGCGCGTTTGCAGAACCGATATCCTGAATAGACCATCAAAGAACTACCAACACTCAGTAAACCATCGGCATCTTCTAGTGCATCCAAGGCACTAAAAACACGTTCTATCGGGACGTTATCACCAAAATAGACAACATCCGGTTTTAAAATTCCTCCACATGCTTCGCATTCAGGAACAGAGAAATCTTCAAATAGATGGGTTTCTAGATCGGCATCACCATCGGGGCGAAGGGGAGCCTCAGGGATCTCGAAATGGGGATTGATCGCTTCAGTATGTCTGTGGATAGCTTTGCGATCATAATTCTGTGCACAACTCATGCAGCTGACCCGATCAGACCGACCATGGAGATCGATAACGGCTTGGCTGCCGGACTTCTGGTGTAAGCGGTCGACATTCTGTGTGATCAGTAAGCGAATAAATCCCATAGCTTCAAGCTCAGAGAGTGCTGTGTGAGCCGCGCTAGGCTCGGCATCCCTAATGGCAGGCCAACCGATCAAACTACGTGCCCAGTAGCGCTGACGGGCGTAGTGGCTCTCCATGTACTCTTTATGCTGAGTAGGGGCTGAGTGCTGCCAGTTACCTTTGGCATCTCGGTACGCTGGAATGCCTGAATCTGTACTTACGCCAGCCCCGGTTAAGACAACTAGGTTGGGATGAGAGAGAATGAATTCGGCAAGTTGATGAGCTTCTGACATAGGTTATTCACACAGGCAAAGAATGCTATCAGTGTAACCTATTTTAGGGGGGAGGCAGCCTAAACAAAAAAGCCGCGCTTTTCAGCACGGCTTTTCAGTTTTAAAGCTCTTTAATTTGGCTGATTATGCGCCAAATTTAGCTTTCGCTTCGATACGGCGACGGTGCAGAACTGGCTCAGTGTAACCGTTTGGCTGTACACAGCCTTCGATTACTAGTTCGCACGCTGCAGCGAATGCAACGCTATCTTCGAAGTTACCAGCCATTGGGCGGTATAGAGGATCGTTTTCGTTCTGGCGATCTACTACAGCAGCCATACGCTTAAGCGTTTCCATTACCTGCTCTTCAGAACAGATACCGTGGCGTAACCAGTTAGCGATGTGCTGGCTAGAGATACGTAGTGTTGCACGGTCTTCCATTAGGCCAACATCGTTGATGTCAGGCACTTTAGAACAACCAACACCGTGGTCGATCCAGCGAACAACGTAACCTAGGATACCCTGAGCGTTGTTGTCTAGCTCTTGTTGGATCTCTTCAGCCGTCCAGCTTGGGTTAGCTTCAACTGGTACAGTTAGGATGTCGTCTAGGTTCGCGCGATCGCGTACTTTCAACTCGTCCTGACGTGCGAATACGTCTACCTGATGGTAGTGAGTCGCGTGAAGAACAGCAGCTGTTGGAGATGGAACCCATGCAGTGTTAGCACCAGACATTGGGTGACCGATCTTAGCTTCAAGCATGTTTGCCATCTGATCAGGGATTGGCCACATACCTTTACCGATCTGAGCGCGACCTTGTAGGCCACATAGAAGACCGTTGTCTACGTTCCAGTTTTCGTAAGCACCGATCCATGCAGCAGCTTTCATGTCGCCTTTGCGGATCATTGGGCCAGCTTCCATAGATGTATGGATCTCGTCACCAGTACGATCTAGGAAACCTGTGTTGATGAATACAACACGCTCTTTAGCAGCGCGGATACACTCTTTCAGGTTAACAGTTGTACGGCGCTCTTCATCCATGATGCCCATCTTCATAGTGAAGCGTTCTAGGCCAAGCATGTCTTCGATACGAGCGAATAGTTCGTTCGCGAAAGAAACTTCTTCTGGACCGTGCATCTTAGGTTTTACGATGTATGTAGAACCTGTAGTTGTGTTACTGAACTTACCTTTACCCTGCATATCGTGCATAGAGATAAGCGTAGTTACAACACCGTCCATGATGCCTTCAGGAACTTCGTTGCCATCTTTGTCTAGTACAGCTTCGTTAGTCATCAGGTGACCAACGTTACGTACGAACATCAAGCTACGGCCTTTAAGAGCAAGGTTAGAACCGTCTAGAGCAGTGAATTCACGGTCAGCGTTGATAGAGCGAGTGAAAGTTTTTCCACCTTTGCTAACTTCTTCAGTTAGATCGCCTTTCATTAGACCCAACCAGTTGCGGTAGATAACAACTTTATCGTCGCCGTCTACTGCTGCTACAGAGTCTTCACAGTCCATGATCGCTGTTAGAGCAGCTTCCATCACGATATCTTTGATGCCTGCAGCATCGTCTTTACCGATCTGGCTTTCACGGTCGATCTGTACTTCGAAGTGCAGACCGTTGTTTTTGAATAGGATAGATATCGGAGCAGCTGTTTCACCAGTGTAACCGATCAGCTTTTCAGCTTGTGCTAGCGTAGTTTCGCTGCCATCGCGCATTACAACAACAAGCTTGTTGTCTTGGATGCTGTAGCCAGCAGAATCTTTGTGAGAACCTGCCGCTAGTGGAGCTGCTGTGTCGAGGAAAGTACGTGCAGCTTCGATAACTTTAGCGCCACGAGCTGGATTGTAAGAACCAGATTTCTCAGCGCCGCCTTCTTCAGATACTGCATCAGTACCGTAAAGCGCGTCGTATAGGCTACCCCAACGTGCGTTAGCTGCGTTAAGTGCGAAACGAGCATTCATTACAGGTACTACTAGCTGAGGACCAGCCATTGTTGCCATTTCTGGGTCAACGTTTGAAGTAGTCGCTTCGAAATCTTCGCCTTCTGGCAATAGGTAACCGATCTCAGATAGGAAGCCTTTGTACGCTTCTAGATCGAAAGCCTGACCTTGACGCTCACGGTGCCATGCATCGATCTGCTCTTGGATCGCATCACGTTTAGCTAGTAGGTCACGGTTCTTTGGCGCCAAGTCGTGAACGATGGCATCAAAGCCAGCCCAGAACTGTTCGCTAGTTACGCCAGTGCCTGGCAGTGCTTCGTTGTTAACGAAATCGTATAGAGCCTGTGCAACCTGAAGACCGCCACTCTGTACTCTTTGACTCATAATGAATTGCCCCAGTAAATATTCTGCCAGCTCCGGTGCGAGGCTACCGGTAGCTGAGTGAATGATCGCTGTCGATTAATTTGCAGCTAAATTTGTGCATCGCACAGTAGCGCAATGGTGTCTTATTGTCGCCTAAGTCGACCCAAAAGTATGATAAATGGGCCTTATATTCGGTATAAATTGAGCGAATGGCTGTGGTTTTAGCTAAGGTTAAGTAAGAAATGATCACCTAAGCTGTGTGGCTAAGTCCCTAAGGTGGTGTTTATGGCTATATTTGATCGTGATCTCCTTGTGAAAGGGCTAAGGCCTTATATTGAAACGGGTTTTGGAATTCCAAGTGAAAGTGTCCGTGCTTATTTAGCTTGTTATGGCTTATTGGATATCGCTGAAAAATCCAATTATCGGATTGGTCGTATAGCGCTAGATGAGGTCTCAGTTACGCTGCAGTCCTTCTCGGTTTTAGATCGTTCCCATAACCGCGGAACGGTTGTGTTGGTGCATGGCTATATGGACCATGTTGGCTTATATCAGCACTTGATTGATGACCTTTTAAAAAGTGGTTTTGATCTGCTCTGTTACGATTTGAGTGGTCATGGTTTATCCGATGGCGATCCACTGGCTGTGGATGATTTTCAACACTATGCGACTCAACTAGCAGAGCTTCTGGCGAGTTTAGATCAGGAGTTATCTTATCCCGTTCATTTAGTTGGTCAGAGCACAGGTGGTGCGGTGGTGATGGCGCATCAACTCCTATTCACCGATCAAACCATGCCTTCCTTGGGTGAACGAGTGTTGTTGGCGCCTTTAGTAAGACCAAGCCTGTGGCGCAGCATACAGCGCAAATTTCGCTGGCTGAAATACGTATTACGGCGTGTACCGAGACGTTATAGTCAAAACTCTCATGATGATGACTTTATTCGCTTTCTACGAGAAGGGGATTGTTTGCAACACCGCGAAATCCCTGTGAGTTGGGTGGGTGCTATGTTGGCGTGGGGGGATTGGATCGAAGCGCATCTGCCTGTGTCGGGGCGCATCCACATGATTCAAGGAACCCTCGATAGCACGGTTGATTGGCAGCACAATATGGCAGTGTTGGGCAGGCTTTATCCTGAGATGGAATTAACGTTGATTGATGATGCTAAACATCATTTGGTGAATGAAACACCGCAATACCGAGATCAGGTGTTCAATCAGATTGAATCGATATTTAAACGCTGGGAAAACGAAAACGGGCAGCTCTGAGGCTGCCCGTTTTGATTAAATCAGATCAACTTAGAACAAACGACGGCAGCGGATTGTGCCTTCGATCTGCTTCAAGTTTTCTAGTGCTACCGCTGAGCAATCTGCATCAACGTCTACCACTACGTAACCAACTTTCTCGTTAGTCTGCAGGTACTGACCGCTGATGTTAACGCTGTTTTCAGAGAATACAGTGTTGATCGCAGACATAATGCCCGGCACGTTGTTGTGTACGTGAAGTAGACGGTGAACGTGTGGGTGCTCTGGTAGAGCAACTTCTGGGAAGTTAACAGACGTGATAGAAGAACCGTTATCACTGTACTTGATCAACTTCTCAGCTACTTCGTAACCGATGTTTTCCTGAGCTTCCATCGTAGAACCGCCTACGTGTGGAGTTAGGATTACATTGTCATACTCACGAAGTGGTGAGATGAATTCGTCATTGTTAGTACGTGGCTCAACAGGGAATACGTCGATAGCAGCGCCTAGTAGACGACCAGAATCTAGTGCTTTACATAGCTCATCGATTACAACAACTGTACCGCGAGCAGCGTTAAGGAAGATAGAACCCTGCTTCATCTCAGCGAACTGAGCTTCGCCCATCATATCTTTAGTGGCTGGCGTTTCTGGCACGTGTAGAGAAACGATGTCACTCATGTTTAGCAGCTCTTTCATAGAGCCAACTTGAGTCGCGTTACCTAGTGGTAGCTTAGTCACTACATCGTAGAAGAACACTTGCATGCCCATCGCTTCAGCAATAACGCTTAGCTGAGAGCCGATGCTGCCGTAACCTACGATACCTAGCTTTTTGCCACGGATTTCGTAAGAGTTTTTAGCCGATTTCTGCCACTCACCACGGTGAGCTTTAGCATTCTTCTCTGCAACGCCACGAAGCAGAAGAATTGCTTCAGCGATCACTAGCTCTGCAACAGAACGAGTGTTAGAGAATGGAGCATTAAATACTGCGACACCACGCATCGTTGCGGCTTCCAGGTTTACCTGGTTAGTACCGATACAGAAGCAACCAACAGCTACTAGCTTTTCAGCAGCTTCAAATACTTGTTCAGTTAGCTGAGTACGGGAACGGATACCGATGAAGTGAACGTCCTTAACACGCTCAATCAACTCTTCTTCTGGTAGGGAACCAGTTAAGAATTCGATGTTGGTGTAACCATTCTGATTAAAAGTGTCCACCGCAGATTGGTGTACGCCTTCCAGAAGCAAAATTTTGATTTTGCTTTTATCGAGAGAGGTTGTTTGGCTCATGGTGTGCAGCTCTTTAATTTGCGTGGCTTTTCCTAGCGTTTAGGAGGGCCACAGGTTTAAACGCTTTAAAATTAAGCGCGAATATTAGCACAGCCAAAGTTGAAAAGGATGAATGATAAGCTCAGATTGGCGGAAAAATATTCATCTTGAGATGAGGTGGATTGTATAAAGCGGGTATTTGTAGGGAAAGGCTTCTATATTGGGAATATAGAAGCCAAGCTTTTACTTAGCCGTAGAAGCAAAGGTAAGCAGTTGCTTGCTCAACTTTAAGCTGGAAGCTCTGGTTCGCTGCTACTTTGAATTCAGTGCCTGTTGGGAAAGACTGGAACTCTTCGCTGCCAGGTAGTTTAACGATTAGCTCACCGCTAACTACTTTCATCAGTTCGTCTTCGCTTGTGCCGAATTCGTATTCGCCTGGTGCCATTACGCCAGAAGTTACTTTACCTTCGCTGTTTTCGAAGCCGATAGATTTTACTTTGCCGTCAAAGTATTCGTTTACGTTCAGCATGTTTGATCTCCTAAAATTTGCGCGAATCATAAAATTAAATGCTAATCGCTGCAAATTTCAGGGTTTAATCGGACTGTTTTCCAAAACAAAATCGACAAAGGTTTGGTTGGCCTGAGATAGATAGCCATCTTTACGCCACGCAATTGAAAGATCCAACCAGACCGGTTTTGTGAAAGGGCGCGCCACTAATCCCGGTTCATCTTCGATCACCATCGCCATCAGGGTTGAGATTGCATACCCCTGTTTAACAATCGATTTAATTAGAGGAATTAAATTAGTCTCAAAGCTGATCTTGGGAGTGATACCGGCCTGTGCCGCCAGATCATCGACTACATTGCGGTGGAAAAAGCCGGTATTAAACATCACCAGCTCTTCCGCAAAGAGTTGTGCATATTCAACACTGTCTAAACTGGCAAAGGGGTGGTCTAGCGGTGAGATCACCATCATCTGTTCTTGCAGAAAGATTTTAGATTCTAAGTTCTTACTGGGGATGGATTTATCTACGATAACTGCTAAATCGAGTTCCCCTTGTTCTAACAGTCGTTGCAGTTTGCCTGCGCCACCATCAATAACGGTTAATGTCAGTTGTGGATAACGATGCCGAAACGCCATCAAAATAGGTGGGAAATAATAAGAGCCAAGCATGCTAGGAATGCCTACGCGTACCTCGCCTTTGAGTAACCCTTTCAGCTCCTGCATCTCCAAAATGGCATCTTCGGTAGCCTGTAAAATCTTATTCGCATGGCGATAAAGGTGTTCACCTTCATCGGTCAGGCTGATTTTACGGTCGTATCTATGCAGTAGCTTTAGATCTAACTCTTCTTCTAGCTTTCTGATCGCCATACTCATTGCAGGCTGTGCAATGTGCAGCTTTTCAGCGGCTTTAGTGAAGCTATTTAGATCGGCAACGGTTTTGAAATAGCGTAGGTGTTTTATATCCATCATCATATTTTCTTATCAAAGCCATAAGAAGTATATATTTTTATGATGGCATTGCGATTGCTAGTCTTCCACCACGAATGAGAGGTGGAACATGATTGAAGTCGGAACAAATCAATTTTGGCGCGCAACTATGGCCTTATGCTTAGGCTCTTTTATGGTGTTTGCCAATCTCTATATCACGCATCCTTTGCTACCGATGTTGGCTGATGAATTTGATATTAGTCCACTATTAGCCAGTTGGAGCTTAACAGTGACCACTTTGACTTTAGGTTTGTCTCTGTTGGTGTTTGGCCCCCTATCTGATGCCCTCGGACGTACGCGATTGATGCTTATGACTATGTGTGGGGCGGTGCTTTGTAGTTTTGTATTGTCACAGGTATCTGATTTTAGGTGGCTTTTGTTCTGGCGAGCATTACAAGGTATTTGCTTAGCAGGCTTGCCGGCAATCGCGATCGCTTATATGGGCGATGAGTTCACAAAGAAAGGATTAATTGCTGCGGTTGGTTTGTATATCAGCGGTAACACTTTAGGGGGCATTGGCGGGCGTCTTATTGGTGGCTTTGCAGGTGAGCTTTTTGGCTGGCAGGAAGCATTCGCCCTGATGACCTTTATTAGCTTCTTCTGTCTATGCCTATTTGTCTGGTTGTTACCGCCATCAGAGAATTTCAATGCAAGAAAAGTCGTGCCAACGCAGATGATAAAAGACGCTTATCAGCACCTTTCCAATCCTCTGTTGCTACTCGCTTATATAGTGGGCGGACTTAACTTTTTTATCTTTATCAACCAATACAGTTATGCCACATTTCTGCTGGCCGATGAGCCCTATTACCTATCAGCGGGTGTGCTTGGCTTACTATTCCTGACGTACCTGAGCGGTACGGTAGGCGCTGCGTTCTCCGGACGTATTGCCAAAAATATACCGCAGCCGTTAGTCATGGCTATGGGAATCATTATTTTGATGGCCGGTACGCTACTGACTCTACAGGGCAGTTTATGGGCGATCATTTTAGGCTTCTTGGTCAGTGCTTTTGGTTTCTTTTTAGCGCATTCCTGTGCAAGTAGTTGGGTTAGTCATATCGCGTTGCACGCTAGAGCGACAGCATCGTCTATTTATTTGTTGTTCTATTACCTAGGGGCTAGTAGCGGTGGCTTCTATTTAGATCCGTTTTGGCACTCGTGGGGCTGGGATGGTGTGGTCTTTGGGTCGTTGGTTGTTCTGCTGATTACTTTGCTATCCAGTTTAATGCTCTACTATAAAACAAGCGTAAAACTGGAGCGCTGTGCGGCTGGGGGGTAAACTTCACCCTACGATAATTTAAGGAGTACCTATGAGCTATCAACACAGTAATGTCGACGGAGATTTGGTAAACCTGCCAACGGGTAAAGTGATTTGTGTCGGTCGTAACTATGCCGATCATGCTGCAGAGTTGAATAATCCAATACCTACCGAGCCTATGTTGTTTATCAAACCCGCAACGAGTGTGGTTGATATGACTCAGCCGTTTACCGTGCCGCAAGGGCATGGTTCTGTTCATTTTGAAACGGAGATGGCGGTTCTTATTGGTTCTAAACTGAGTAATGCGTCTGAAGAAGAAGCGCAAGCGGCGATTAGCGGCGTGGGTTTAGGTTTAGATCTAACTTTCCGCGACCTTCAAGGAAAGCTAAAAGAGAAAGGTCATCCTTGGGAGAAGGCGAAAGCGTTCGATGGTTCATGCCCTCTATCTCCTTTTATTGCTGCAAGTTCAGTTGCCGATCTACAAGACGTAGAGATCAAATTGACCGTTAACGGTGAGATCCGTCAGCAGGGCAACAGTGCAGCTATGTTGAATCAAGTGCTGCCGTTACTTAGCCATGCCAGTGAGTTCTTTACCCTTGAGCCGGGCGATGTTGTGTTAACCGGCACACCTGCAGGTGTAGGCCCAGTGGTACCTGGAGATAAACTGCAGGTAGAGCTGACAGGTCTTCTTTCCGTATCAACAGAAGCTGTGTAATACGTGAAAAGCTTCGTTCTGTTTATTGGGTTATTCAGCGCGCTGTTTACCTTACCTGCGGCGGCAGTCGATCCTGCTGTTCGCTGGCAGCAGCCTGAGTTTATTCTGCAGGCCTTCAAAGAGGTGGCGCTGCGCAATGAATACAGCCTTCAAGGGCGTATGGTCAGACGCTGGAATAAACCAATACGGGTGTGGCTGGATCACCAAGTACCTGACGCTGAGGTACATACCAGTTTGGTAAATATGCACCTCAAGCATCTGTCCGAGATAACCGGTTTATCGATTAAGACAGTGAATCGTAAACAGGACGCTAACCTGATTATGGTTTTCACTAAGCAGTCTTTGTGGAAACGTCAGGTGGGTGAACTCTTTGGTAAGCGTGCGGAAAAGATCGTTCATGGTGCGGTTTGCATGGCGAACTTTCGAGTGAATGGTCGCTATGAGATCGATCAGGCGGCGGTAATTATTCCGGTCGATCAGGCAAGGATGCATGGAAAATTAGTTACCTGCATTGTGGAAGAGATTACGCAGGTGATGGGTTTGCCGAATGATTCGGAAAAGGTTTACCCCTCTATCTTTAATGATCGTACTCCAGAGACGCTGCTGTCTGGTTTAGATTACCTGCTGCTCAAGCTGCTCTATCAGCCAGTTATTAAACCGGGTATGACCGAAGAGCAAGCCTTACCCCTGTTGAAGAAGGTTATCTCAGAATGGCAGAGTGACGGTACAATTCAATCTGCTCATAAAATTGTTAAGCGCGGAGAACTCTATCCGCTGCTAGGTTACTAAGGAATTTGTATGTCGTTTTTGTGGATAAAAGTCTTTCATATTCTTGCGATGACCAGTTGGATGGCAGGTATCTTTTACCTTCCACGAATCTTTGTTCATTACGTAGAGGGGCGTGAAGCAGGCCAGGATGTTGCTCGATTAGAGATCATGGCCGGTAAGCTCTACGGCTTTATGAGTATTATGGCGATCTTCACCGTAGGCCTAGGCTTATGGCTGATGTTTGGCTACGGTATTGGTGGTGGCTGGATGCATGCAAAACTGACGTTTGTCGGTTTGCTAATCGGCTATCACTTCTGGTGTAAAGCGTACTTAAACAAAATGAGAGCGGGGACTTTAGATCGCAGTGGCCGTTACTTCCGTTTGTTTAACGAACTACCGTTACTGATCTTTATTCCGATTTTGATCTTTGTCGTTGTAAAACCGTTCTAATTCAGAACGATTGCAGCAAACGTTGGTAACTTAAGCTTTGTGCCTTGCCAGCGTTTGTTCAACGCGAGCGGCCAGTCGCTCAGCTCTCTCTTGAAGTTGCTCAACTTCATTGGTGAAAAGGTCCATCTCTGGACGTGTAGGGATAAACCTTACTTCTTCTTTCACAAACTCATCCAAGTTTTGGATAAAGCTAGAAGCACTGTTCTTATACCATTGAGCTTTCCAAGCCGTGTACAGAGCTACTTGGTGTGCTGGAAGGTCGCCAATCACATCACCTAGCATCGCTTCCCAATCGATTTGAGCGTCGCTCAGAATCTGTTGAAAGCGGGTAGCTAACGCGCTGTCACCGCTGACCTGAACCGTCTTACCAAACATTGCATCAGACTTATCTTTGCTGGTTAGCAGGGTGATAAAGTCGGCAGCGTTGCCACGAAGCGTTGTCGTCGGCTCATCGTTGAAAACTGATTGGATCTGAAGGCCATCGGCATTAGGCAATAGGTAAAGGTTTAGTGCAGGTGAAGTGCACTCAATCGCAATCACTTTGCCAGAGAGGCGCTCAAGATGTTGAAGGGTAACCGGGTCACGTTTGAGCAGTTGGTTGCATACCGTTTCTGCAGTCGTGAATAGGGTAGCTTGAAGCATCTCGAGCATGGGTTAAATCCTAAAAGGCGATTAAGGTTTGATACCTGTGTGTAGTGCTACGATACCGCCAGTCATATTCTGGTAGCGGCAGTTTGTCAGGCCCGCATTCTGCATCATACCTTTCAGTGTTTCCTGATCTGGGTGCATGCGGATCGACTCAGCCAAGTAACGGTAGCTATCAGCATCGCCAGCAATTGCAGACCCCATGTGCGGTAGGATATTGAACGAGTAGAAATCGTACGCTTTAGTGAGTAGTGGGTTATCTGTTTTAGAAAACTCCAATACCATCAACTTACCGCCCGGCTTAAGTACGCGTGCCATAGAGCGTAACGCTGCGTCTTTATCGGTTACGTTACGTAGACCAAATGCGATTGTGATCACATCGAAGGTGTTATCAGGGAATGGCAAGGCTTCAGCGTTTGCTTGAACAAACTCAACATTACCCGTTACGCCTTTATCCATCAGCTTGTCACGGCCAACTTTCAACATAGAGTCGTTGATGTCAGCAAGAACAACTTTACCTGTAGGACCCACAAGGCGAGAGAAACGCATTGTCAGATCGCCGGTGCCACCTGCGATATCTAGGATCGTGTTACCTGTACGAACGCCACTTTGCTCGATGGTGATTCGTTTCCAAAGACGGTGAACACCACCGGACATTAGATCGTTCATCAGATCGTATTTACCAGCAACACTGTGGAAGACATCAGCAACACGCTGTACTTTTTCCTCTTTTTTGACGTTTTCATAGCCAAAGTGAGTGGTGTTGTCGTTGCGTTGATCTGCCATATCCGGATGTCCTGAAAATCTTAGATTAGAGGGGGATTTTAACCTTATCCGCTGAAATTGTCTGCGATTGAAAAGGGATTATTTTAGGTAGAACTGACGTAGAAATAAAAAGGGCTATTAATGAATAGCCCTTTTAAGTATTTATTAACGATGTGGAAAGCTTATCGGCCGATAGCGATCATGCCGCCATCGCGTGATTCACCTGCATCAGCTAGTTTATCCAGATACTCTTGCCAATACTGATCGCGATTGTAAGCAAGGTCATGTAAGCAGTCCCACGTATAGATGCCGCTGTCATGACCATCATCAAACACAATCTTTAGAGCGTAATTGCCGCTAGGGATCAGCTCTTTAATACCCACATGCTTTTTACCTGTTTGCAGCACGCCATTGCCTATACCATGGCCGCGTACTTCAGCAGATGGGGAGTGCACGCGTAGGTACTCGGCACTTAGCTCAAAGGTTTTATCCTCATAGCTTAATTCCAGCGTGCGAGATTTCTTGTGCAGCTTAATCTGAGTCGGTAATGGTGCTTTAGACATCATCTAACTCCCTAATTAAAGGATCCAAATTACAGGATATAGTGGCTTAGGTCTTCGTCTTTGCTTAGCTCGCTAAGCTGCTGATCAACAAAAGCTTTGTCTACTTTAATTGTCTGACCAGAGCAGTCTGATGCTGCAAAAGAAAGCTCTTCGAGTAGACGTTCCATCATTGTGTGTAGACGACGTGCACCAATGTTCTCTGTGCTTTCGTTTACTTCAAATGCCAGTTCAGCCACACGATGAATACCTTCATCCGTAAACTCAACACCTACGCCTTCAGTACCCAGTAACGCTGTGTACTGATCAGTCAGCGACGCATTTGGCTCTTTCAGAATACGGCGGAAGTCTTCTGGTGTTAGAGCGTTTAGCTCAACACGGATAGGCAGACGACCTTGCAGCTCTGGAATCAAATCAGACGGCTTAGCCAAGTGGAATGCACCGGATGCGATAAACAGAATGTGGTCTGTTTTGATCATGCCGTACTTAGTGCTTACTGTGCAGCCTTCGATTAGCGGTAGCAGATCACGTTGTACACCTTCACGAGATACGTCACCACTGCTGTTAGAGCCGCCTTTGCAGACTTTATCGATCTCATCTAGGAAGACGATACCGTGCTGTTCAACTAGCTCAACTGCCGATTGTTTCAGCTCATCTTCTTTAACAAGGTTAGCTGCTTCTTCATCAGCCAGTGCTTTGAAAGCATCTTTGATCTTCAAGCGGCGAGATTGTTTCTTACCACCGCCCATGCCAGAGAACATGCTTTGCAGTTGGTTAGTCATCTCTTCCATGCCCGGAGGCGCCATGATCTCAACACCCATCTGTGGCTGAGCCACTTCGATGTCGATCTCTTTATCGTCTAGTTGGCCTTCACGTAGCTTTTTGCGGAATACCTGGCGCGTTGCGCTGTCTTCGCGCGTAGGTTCTTCACCAAAATTAGCTGGGCGTGCTGGTGGTAGAAGGGCATCAAGAATACGCTCTTCCGCTGCTTCTTCTGCCTGGAAGCGTACTTTATCCATCTCCTGCTCGCGCAGCATCTTGATCGACATATCAACCAAGTCACGGATGATGGTTTCTACGTCACGGCCAACATAACCGACTTCGGTAAATTTAGTTGCTTCAACTTTGATGAACGGTGCGTTAGCCAGTTTTGCTAGACGACGCGCGATCTCAGTTTTACCTACACCAGTAGGACCGATCATCAGGATGTTCTTTGGGGTCACTTCAGTACGCATCTCATCATCAAGTTGCATACGACGCCAGCGGTTACGTAGTGCGATGGCTACTGCGCGTTTCGCTTCGTCTTGGCCGATAATGTGACGATCCAGCTCGGATACAATTTCACGTGGTGTCATGTTAGACATTTTTAGCTCCTGTGGCTGGATTACTGAACTGAATCAAGTTCTTCGATGGTCAGGTTGCCGTTGGTAAAGACACAGATACCAGCAGCGATATGTAGGCTCTTCTCAACAATATCTTTAGCGGAAAGCTCAGTATTGTCAGTCAGTGCGCGAGCGGCAGCCAAAGCGAAGTTGCCGCCAGAACCTATAGCGATAACGCCATCTTCTGGTTCGATAATGTCGCCGCTACCAGAAATTAGGTAAGTTTTCTCTTTGTTGGCTACCAGCATCAGCGCTTCAAGTTTGCGAAGCACGCGGTCGCCACGCCACTCTTTCGCTAGGCTTACAACGGCATTGAAAATATTGCCTTGGTGTTTCTCTAGCTGAGCTTCAAAAAGATCAAGTAGGGTAATGGCGTCAGCGGTACTGCCGGCAAAACCGGTAATTACATCGTGCTTAGGCAGAAGGCGAACTTTACGTGCAGTGCCTTTCATTACAGTGTTGCCTAGCGATACTTGGCCATCACCGCCTACAACTACTTTATCGCCACGACGTACGGATACTATCGTTGTCATTATCTGCTCCTAATGGGAGTGAATCTTAAACAGTGCGCTATAAATCGATGAAACGTAATGCACTGTTTCTTTATAGGTTTAAAGAAAGATGGTGACTAAGAGATGAATTTCAAGGCTGTAAAAACAAAAAGCCCATCGACTTAAGGATGGGCTTTTGGCTTTTACTGTTTGATTCGCAAAGGCTGGATATTTTGCTGAACCAATTTATCGTAGGCTTTGGATAAGCGCGAGCGGTTATCGAATGGGCCAACACGTACCCGATACCATTGGGTGCCGTCTTTGCTGGTACTGATATTGGTGTGGACGTTTGGCAGTCCAAGCAGTATCAACTGAGCGCGCATTCTCTCTGCATCAGCTTTGGCCTTAAATGAGCCGGCTTGTAGCAGATACTTATGCTGAGTTTTGGCATCTTTTGGCGTGGATTTATACACATCCTTAGGTGCTTCAACTTCGCTCTCTTTAAGCATTTCGTAAAATTCGAAACGGCTCTTATCAGTCGACGTAGTCGACTTCTCAACAACAGGGGCCTGACTCTTAACCGGTTTCGATGGAGCTGGTTTTGGCTTTTCAGTCGTCTGAGCAGGCTTAGGTTTGCTGTTGGCCAGTGGCGTACTGGCTTCGCCAGGATCAACCTTAGTTAGGTTATACAAACCGTAACCAAGGCCGCCCAGCAGCAATAAGGTTAACGCCAACAGCCCAGTAGGAAAGCGCTTTTTCTGCTGTTTGGCAGGTGCTCTTTTTGGGGCAGGCTTAGCGCGGCTAGCTGAAGCTTTGCCACGCTTGGTTTTGGCGTAATCCTTGCGAGATGCCATCTACTTACATTTGCTCCGGTGCAGATACACCTAGTAGATCTAGGCCGTTTGCAAGTACGTGACGTACTGCTATAGCCAGTGTTAGGCGCGCGTTACGTACCTCGGCGTCTTCTACTAGAGTTTTCTCTGAGTTGTAGTAAGTGTGGAACTCAGCCGCTAGGTCTTTCAGGTAGTTAGCGATCTGGTGTGGTTCGCGAGCATTAGCTGCGTTCTTAACCACTTCTGGGTATTTGCCCAGATTGATCACTAGGTTCTTCTCAGATTCTAGTTCTAGCTTATCTAGTGCAGCGATGCCTTCTGCTTCGTTCCACTCCAAGTTGCCTTCGTTTAGTTTGCGGAAGATAGAGCAAACACGCGCGTGAGCGTATTGGATATAGTAAACAGGGTTGTCAGCAGACTGAGAACGCGCCAAGTCGATATCAAAGGTTAGATGGCTGTCAGACTTACGTGCTGCTAGGAAGTAACGGGTTGCATCGCGGCCTACTTCGTCGATTAAGTCGCGTAGTGTTAGGTAGCTACCGGCACGCTTGGAGATCTTAACCTCTTCACCACCGCGCATCACGGTAACCATCTGGTGAAGTACATAGTCAGGCCAGCCCTGAGGGATGTCTGCTTTAAGTGCTTGAAGACCTGCGCGTACACGTGTGATCGTGCTGTGGTGGTCGGCACCTTGTTCGTTGATTACCGTGTCGAAACCGCGCTGCCACTTATCAAGGTGGTAAGCCACGTCTGGTACGAAGTAAGTGTAACCGCCATCTTTCTTGCGCATTACACGGTCTTTGTCATCGCCAAAGTCCGTCGTACGCAACCAAAGTGCGCCGCCATCTTCGTAAGTGAAATCGTTTTCGATCAGCGTCTGAACCGCTGCTTCTACTTTACCTTCTGCGTAAAGAGAAGATTCTAGGAAGTAGACATCAAAATCTACTGCAAACGCTTTAAGGTCTAGATCCTGTTCGCGACGTAAGTAAGCAACAGCGAAGTGGCGGATAGATTCCAGATCATCTGCATCTTTAGCGCCAGTGAAAGACTGGTCTTCAGATACAACAGTGTCGCCAGCCATGTAGCTGTTCGCTAGGTCGATAATGTAGTCACCGCGGTAACCATCTTCAGGCCAGCTTGGATCATCCGGTGTTAGGTTTTTGCAGCGTGCTTGTACCGACAGCGCTAGATTGTTGATCTGTTGACCGGCATCGTTGTAGTAAAACTCACGTGTTACATCCCAACCATTCGCTTCCATGATGCGGCATAGGCAGTCACCTACTGCTGCGCCACGACCGTGACCGATATGTAGAGGGCCAGTCGGGTTTGCAGATACAAACTCAACCTGAACTTTTTTACCTTCGCCGTTATTGTTACGCCCGTAGTTGTTCTTCTGCTCTAGAATGTTTTTCAACAGAGAGCTAGTAGAAGCACCACTGATAAAGAAGTTAATGAAACCTGGGCCCGCAATTTCTGTGCGTTTTAGGTTGTCTGATGCTGGTAGTGCTTCAACCAATTTCTCAGCCAGTTGGCGAGGGTTGCAGCGAGCTGGTTTAGCTAATGTCAGAGCGATGTTAGAAGCGTAGTCACCATGAGATTTATCACGGGTGTTTTCCACCATGATTTTAGGTTCTACGTCGGCAGGCAAAGTGCCATTTTCAATCAGTGTCTTCAGGGCGGAGTCAATCAGCTCTGCAATTATCTCTTTCATTAGCGTACAAATACCGTTTGAAGTAAGTCGGTGAGCCCAAGGTCGACCTATTTGATCGGTTGGGGCTTCAGAAGAACCGCGTATTATCCCTGTAAAACCTGCCTATGTTAAGAGCTGAAAGGCGAGATCTGCTTAAAAAGTATCCGCTGGATCGACATCTATAGACCAGCGTACTTTTCGGGACTCTTTATTTTGCTCTAGATACCAGCACAGGTTGGCTAATAACTGATGAAGCGCTTTACGATTTTGCGCATAGATCATCAGCTGTGCTCGATGCATGCCTGCGCGTTTTTCCATAGGCGCAGGGAAAGGTCCGATCCAATGGGCATCTTGTGGCAGCAGCATGTCATCTTCCAGCTGCTGCCTAATCGCACTCAAAAACGATTCTGCGCGACCATTCTGTGTCGTTTCTGCTCGGAGCAATGCGTAGTTAGTAAACGGCGGTAGTTGCGCCATTTTACGGTTATGCAGCTCCTCTTGAGCAAATGCGCTGTAGCCATGCTGAACCAGCGTTTGCAGAGTTGGGTGGTCCGCATGATAGGTCTGCATCATGACTGTGCCCGCATGGTCTGCACGCCCAGCGCGTCCTGCAACTTGTAGAATTAACTGTGCTGTTCGCTCCATGCCACGGAAATCGGCGCTAAATAAGCCGCTATCGGCATTGATGATCGCAACCAGTGTTACCCGTGGGAAGTGGTGTCCTTTGGCGAGCATCTGCGTGCCCACCAGAATACAGGGATCACCACTGTTTACCTGATTCATGATCTCCTGCATCGCGTTCTTTCGCTGAGTACTGTCGCGATCGACGCGAATCACCGGGAAGTGCGGGAAAAGTTTTTGCAGTGCTTGCTCACTGCGCTCAGTTCCTACGCCAACCGGCTGCAGTTGGTCACTGTTACATTCAGGACAACGGTGAGGAATAGCAGCTTGTTTGTCACAGTGGTGACAGTGCAGATGCGCAGGGCGTTGATGCAGAGTCATGTGGGCATCACAGCGGGTGCAATCTGCTATCCAGCCGCAATCATGACAGGTCAATGTCGGTGAGAATCCGCGGCGATTCAAAAACACTAGAACCTGTGTACCACTTTCTAGATGCTTCTTTATGTTCAGTATTAGCTGTGGTGAAAGGCCATCTGATAAGTTCTCCTGCCGGATATCCAGTAACCTGAATTCTGGTGGGGAGGAGTTACCCGCGCGTTGAGTGAGTTTGAGCCAGTGATAGCGGTCATCGATCGCGTTTTGTAGCGTCTCTAAAGACGGCGTGGCACTACCTAAAACGATAGGAATATCTTCGGCACGAGCACGAACGACCGCCAAATCGCGAGCGGAATAGCGGAAGCCGTCTTGTTGCTTAAACGATGCATCATGTTCTTCATCAATAATAATGATGCCGGGTGCTTTCATCGGCGTGAAAATAGCCGAACGGGTACCAATAATAATTCGCGCAATACCTTCGCGCGCTTGTAACCATGCATCCAAACGTTGGCGATCGGTTAAATTGGAGTGCAGGGCAACAATAGGTACGCTAAAGCGTTGCTGAAAGCGTGTCACTGTTTGTGGCGTTAAACCGATCTCTGGCACGAGCACTAAGGCTTGTTTACCTTCATTAATGATTCTCTCGATCGCTTGTAGGTAAACCTCGGTTTTACCTGAGCCAGTAACCCCTTCTAATAGACAGGCGTTAAAAGCATTAAATTGAGCGATCTGCTTTACGCAATTATCTTGTTCTTCATTTAAAGGAAGAGGCGACTCATGCAGTATCGGACCTGTGTGCTGTTTGTGTTCGCGCTTAAATGATTCGGCGAGCTGCTTCTCTTGTAAGGTTTTAAGGGTGGCAGTCTGCCCGCCTTCTGCACGGAAAGCATCGGCGCTGATCCCTTGAGGATGATCGAGTAATAGCTGCATCGCCTCTAATTGACGTTTTGCATTGCTCTTGATTGCGCTTAAACAAGCGCCTTCAGCGGCGCGCCACAACGTTTCGTGTTGATATTCGCAGGCTTGGCCTTTACGCAGTAAAACCGGCAATGCTTGTTGCAGGGCATCGCCCTCTGGGTGCTGATAATAGCTTGCAGACCAGCGCGCTAGTTTAAACAGGTGAGCAGGTAGAGGCGGTGAGTCATCTAAGATCTGTGAAGCACTTTTAAGCTTGTTATGATCAAACTCACTGCTTTGCGCCACCTCGACTAAAATACCAATGACTTCCCTGTTCCCAAACGGAGCTAGAACGCGAATGCCGGGCTTTAATGAAAGCGGGTCGGTCCCTTCAGGGCAGTGGTAATCGAACAGTCTGCGTAGGGGGCTAGGAATGGCAAGCCGTAAAATGCTCATATATGCTTAAATTGCTCACTTTTTGAACGGTTTTAAGTTGCGCAGCATTATATCGATGCGTATAATTCGCCGCCTACTTAACGTACCAGTTATTTTACTGGTAGTTTAAATCAATGCGGTGCCTGGCAGAAGATCAGGTGGCGGCATGAATATAATGAGGTTTGTCATGAAAGCTGGTATCCATCCGGAATACACAGAAATTTCCGCTACTTGTTCTTGCGGTAACGTTGTAAAAACTAAGTCCACTGTAGGCAAAGACATGCACTTGGACGTTTGCTCCGCTTGCCACCCTTTCTACACTGGTAAGCAGAAAGAAGCGACTTCTGGTGGTCGTATCGATCGCTTCAACAAGCGTTTCGGCGGTCGCGGCATGAAAAAATAAGTGATGTCACTTATGAGAATTTTGAAAAAGGCGCTCCCATTGTGGTGCGCCTTTTTTGTTTCTGGTTACAGTGCTGTCGTTATCGCGGCTCAGTGTGAACAACCTCGTCATGCTGAAACGGTAAACATTGCACATATCTACGATGGCGATACGGTAAAACTGACTGATGGCCGTCGTATTCGCCTTATCGGTATCAATACCCCAGAAACAGCCAAGGAAGACAAACCTGCCGAAGCCTATGCTGATCAAGCAACCGCTCACCTGAAAAACTTATTAAAAGGCGCTGATGTTGCGTTAGTGGTAGGTAAAGAACCAAAAGATCGCTACAAACGTTGGTTGGCACATCTTTATGCTGACGGTCAGCATGTTGGGGAATCACTGCTTGAAAACGGTTTTGCCTACCATATAGCGGTACCGCCGAATCTTGGATATCTTGATTGCCTCAAATCTGCTGAACAGCGTGCGGTCGAAGCGAAGCTTGGGTTATGGAAGCAAGCTCCTATTCGAGATGTAGCTTCGCTAAAAAATCGTGAGTCAGGCTTTAGAATCTTAAACGGTAAAGTTAAAGCGGTTAAAAAGATCCGTTCTGGTTGGATTTTAGAGATTGGTGACGAATTAGCTGTGAAATTTAGCCCTATTGTTGCAGAGCAGCTAGGCGGCAGGTTAAAAATTGAAGATTTGAAAGGTAAAGCCATTACCGTTAGGGGCTGGATTAAGCCGAAAAGTCATAACGCACCTGCACACTACCAGCCTTGGTTGATGAGCATTAGCCACTCTGCACATATACAGCATTAAACGTTGATCCTATCTTTTTACGACTTCTTAGCAGGTTTTTTTAGTACTTTAGGTTTAACCTAAAGAAAAAAAGCCTGTTGCAGGTGCGGAATAGTTGTTCGGCAAATCTGTTTTCTATATAGTTCTGTGTTCGACTTTTTAACTAGATTGGAACAGCAGCTATGTCTGATGATATGAAACAAGCCGCTCTTGATTACCATGAGTTCCCACGTCCAGGTAAAATCAGTGTGGAACTGTCTACAGACGCTGAGTCTCAGCGTGATCTTTCCTTGGCATACAGCCCGGGTGTAGCAGAGCCGGTTCGTGAAATCGCAAAGGATCCTGAAAATGCATACCGTTACACGGCTAAAGGTAACTTAGTCGCAGTAATTTCTAACGGTTCTGCAATTCTAGGTCTAGGTGACTTAGGTCCATTGGCTTCTAAGCCAGTAATGGAAGGTAAAGCACTGCTGTTCAAGCGCTTCGCTGGCCTTGATTCTATCGATATCGAAGTTGACGCTGAAAGCCCACAAGCATTCATCGACACTGTTGCGCGCATCGCGGACACTTTCGGTGGTATCAACCTAGAAGATATCAAAGCTCCAGAATGTTTCGAAATCGAACGTGTTCTGATCGAGCGTTGTAATATCCCTGTATTCCACGATGATCAGCACGGTACAGCTATCGTAACAGCTGCTGGCATGATCAACGCACTAGAAGTAGCTGGCAAGAAGCTAGAAGAAGCTTCAATCGTATGCCTAGGCGCTGGTGCTGCAGCTCACGCTTGCATGAAGCTGCTAGTGAACATGGGTGCTAAGATCGAAAACATCTACATGATCGACCGTACAGGTGTTATCCACTCTGGCCGTGAAAACCTAACACCAGAAAAAGCAGCGTTCGCGTCTGAAACAGACAAGCGTACTCTAGACGATGCTATCGACGGTGCTGACGTGTTTGTTGGTCTATCTGGTCCTAACCTGCTTTCTGCTGAACAGCTATCTAAAATGGCTGCTAACCCAGTTGTATTCGCATGCGCTAACCCAGATCCAGAGATTCGCCCAGAACTTGCTCACGAAACTCGTGACGACGTTATCATGGCGACAGGTCGTTCTGACTTCCCTAACCAGGTAAATAACGTACTTGGCTTCCCATTCATCTTCCGTGGCGCAATGGACGTTCGTTCTACTGCAATCAACGAAGAGATGAAAGAAGCAGCTGTACGCGCGCTTGCTGAGCTGGCTAAGACTCCAGTTCCTCAGGACGTACTTGATGCTTACGGTCTAGACTCTCTAGAGTTCGGTCGTGACTACATCATCCCTAAAGCAACAGACGCTCGTCT
Organism: Neptuniibacter sp. SY11_33; assembly: GCF_047778025.1. GTDB lineage: Bacteria > Pseudomonadota > Gammaproteobacteria > Pseudomonadales > Balneatricaceae > Neptuniibacter. Next base: position 3,398,814 of record NZ_CP180543.1, on the reverse strand, counting down.
ACTAGGCGCTGTATCTACTGCAGTTGCTCAAGCAGCGATCGATTCTGGTGTTGCGCGTCTGCCACTACCAGACAACTACCCACTGTCTTAATCGACACTGGCGTACTAAAAAAACCGGCTTAGGCCGGTTTTTTTGTGCCTGAAGAAAACTATAAAAAAATACAGTTTTTTGCGCGAAATTTAACAAATTAAGAATTTTTCCTAGTTTCAGAAACAGGATTATTCAGTAAGCTAGCGCTTAGGTAATAAATCTAGGTATACGATCATGGAAGATGACAAAAGATCCTGCAGTAACTGTGAAAGGCAAGAAAAGCTCGGCTTTCCACATGCTGACCTAAAGTTGATTAGCTCAATCCCTGAAAGCTCGATCTATCGCTGTGAATGCTGTGGTGCATTCTGGATTCACGATGGCGAAGACGGCTGGGAAAATCTGGACTTCGACACCCTTTGGGGTCTTGCCTGCTAACGCAGTAACCAGATAGAAAAAGACGTATTAAAAAAGCCCTGCTAGTTTTGCTAGCAGGGCTTTTTTGTATTTGGTGGAGATGGCGGGGGTCGAACCCGCGTCCGTCAATCCTCCGCCTCAAGATCTACATGTTTAGGTTTCTCTATTGAGTTAACCCGTCACGACCCGAGAACCAGGGTGTTATGGGCGAGCCTTTTTAGTTTTAGCCGTTCAGCTTAAGGCGAAGCATCCGGGCGATTCTGTCTCGAATGATACCGCAAAATCCTTTAGTTACAGACACCTGAAGGAGCGGCACAAGCTGACTTATGCAGCTAGAGCGTAGTTATCGTCGTTAGCAACTATAACTGTGTAGTGAGGGATTTACGAGATTCACTACGTTCTCGACATGCACCTAAGGTTTTGTAATCAGCGTCGAAGCCAAGTCATCCCCAGATAGCTCGCAAGTATACCTATTGTGTTGGGTATAGACGAGTAGATTTGTAGCTTCGACCTAATTTTTTTGCGCAAGTTCCTTTGGGGGCTTCATAGGAGAGGCTGAAAGGGTTTTGAAAGTGTAGCCGTGATTGAAATGGCGATCGATAAAGAAGGGAGATTCAGAGCAAAGGTTGGAATATGGCAGCTATTTAGCTGCCATGAGACGTTGTTTCTGACGGGCCCAGTCTTTGTCTTTATCTGCGGCACGTTTGTCGTGTTGTTTCTTGCCTTTACCTAGTGCGATTTCGCATTTGATGCGATTGCCTTTCCAATAAAGGGCAAGTGCAACGCAGGTGAAACCTTTGGCATTGGTCGCGTTGATGATGTTGACCAGCTCGCGGTGATTCAGCAGAAGTTTGCGATCACGGGTGGGGTCTGCGACTACATGGGTGCAAGCGGTTTTAAGCGGAGTAAAATGCGCACCGACTAACCAAGCTTCGCCTTTGTGGATAACCACGTAGGATTCCACCAGTTGCGCGCGTCCTTCGCGAAGGCTTTTTACTTCCCAGCCCGTCAATACGAGGCCTGCTTCGAATTTATCCGAAATTAGGTATTCGTGACGTGCTTTTTTATTTTGACAAATTGTGTTGCCCGATGGGGCTTTCTTTTTCTTGGCCATGGCGGGCGATTATATAGATCAGGCTTGCTAAGGGAAAGCGCCTTGCAATCAGGGAAAACTATTTCTATTTGTTCATCTGCTTCTACAAAGTTCTGAATGTGCAATCTGCACAATAAAAAGCTCTGTTTTTGCTATCTAAAACAGGGGAAATCCCTAAAGTTATGGGGAGCTAGCGGGGTGTGCACTTTTTGAGCAGTCAACGATGTACTTAATAAGGAAAAAGTGAAAGAATTTGCGTTTTTTCGCGACTAACCCCCCAGAAGAGTAGCAGTTCATGCAGGAAAAGAAGTCTATCCACGGTGCTTGGGCATCTCGTTGGATCTTTATTTTGGCGGCCACTGGTTCGGCAGTTGGCTTAGGTAATATTTGGAAGTTCCCATATATTGCGGGCGAAAATGGTGGCGGTGCGTTCGTACTGGTATACCTTGTCTGTATCTTGATGGTTGGTGTGCCAATCATGATGGCAGAGGTCTTCATCGGTCGACGTGGTAGACAAAGTCCTATCAATGCTATGAAAGATGTGGCGATAGAAGCCAATCATTCAGGGAAATGGTCATTTGTTGGTTGGATGGGTGTCCTAGCCGGCTTTATGATCTTCTCGTTCTACTCTGTAGTTGCGGGTTGGGTGCTTTATTACATTGCTGGTATGGGTACTGGCGATTTCATTGCGATTGGTAGTGATGATGCGGGTAAAGTCTTCAATGACTTACTGGCTGATCCTCAGACATTGCTGATCTGGCATACGATCTTTGTTGCAATGGTAATGGTGGTTATCGTTGGTGGCGTTAAGAAAGGTCTTGAGAACGCTGTTAAGTTATTGATGCCTGCGCTATTTATCCTTCTATTGATCATGCTTGGTTACTCCATGCAGACAGAAGGCTTCTCTCAAGGTTTTGATTTCCTATTCCACTTCGACTTCTCTGAACTGAGTTGGAATGCTGTATTGATCGCGCTAGGTCACTCATTCTTCACCCTATCCTTGGGTATGGGTGCGATTATGGCGTACGGTTCATACATGCCTAAGAAGACCTCTATCGGTGGCTCTGTAATTACAATCGCTGCAATGGATACAATTGTTGCTTTGATTGCTGGTTTGGTTATCTTCCCGATCGTATTTGCTAACGGCATGGATCCTGGTGCAGGTCCTGGTCTGATGTTTGTGACGCTGCCTGTTGCTTTCGGTCAGATGCCTGGTGGTCAGATCTTTGGTTTCGTATTCTTCTTGCTTGTAGGTATTGCAGCTTGGACTTCGGCTATCTCTCTAATCGAACCAGCAGCTGCTTGGTTGGTTGAGAAGTTTGGTTGGAGCCGTGTTCCAGCGTGTATCGTACTAGGTCTGGTTGTTTGGGGCTTAGGTATCGCTGCGCTAGGTTCTTTCAACTTCATCTCCGACTTCAAGATGATGGGCTTCAATGTCTTTGATTTCCTAGACTTTATGACGGCTAATGTCATGTTGCCATTGGGTGGATTGTTCATCGCAATCTTCGCGGGTTGGTTTGTAACTCGTAAAATGGCCGAAGATGAATTGGCAATCTCCTCTCCTTTACTGTTCAATGCATGGTATATTGCGCTGTGATATGTATCGCCAGTAGCGGTAGCTGTAATCTTTATTCTCAACCTAGTTGAGAAGTTGAAGTAAAGGAATGAAAAAAAGGCATGACTCAGGTAGATCGCAGTGCATTGGTTTTGCACACTGCAGAAGAGATGTTTGATCTTATAAATGATGTAGAACGATATCCTGAGTTTTTGCCCTGGTGCGCTAGCACCGAGATTATAAGTCGCACCGACGATGAGTTGGTTGCGACTTTATTCCTTTCTAAAGGTGGCTTGAAATATAGCTTTACCACCCGAAATCAGCTTAACCGCCCTGTAAGCATGACGCTTGAATTGGAAGAGGGGCCCTTTTCTCGTTTGAGTGGAGTGTGGGATTTCAAACCGCTGAGTGATGAAGCGTGTAAAGTAAGCTTAAGCTTACAGTTTGAGTTCTCGGGTAAAATTGCTTCTATGGCGATGAGTAAGGTCTTTAACCAAGTTGCAACGACTATGGTTGATGCCTTCGTAACCCGCGCAGACCAAGTATACGTTTAAGAGAAAGTGTCACTATGAATGTTGAAGTCGCTTATGCCCTTCCTACAGAGCAAAAAATCATAGCGTTGACTGTAGCTGATGATTGCACTGCTTATGATGCGGTTATTCAGTCTGGCATTGTGGAGCTTTATCCACAGATCGATCCTGAGAATGATCCAATGGGTATTTTTGCTAAAGCAATCAAAAACCCTAAAGAGACGATTTTGCGGGAAGGTCAGCGTGTTGAGATCTATCGCCCTTTGATTGCTGATCCGAAGGAAGCAAGGGCTAAGCGCGCAGCTAAGGTGAAAGCAAAGAAAGAAGCTGAATAAGCTGCACGCCTGCGTAGCTAAGGCTTAGCTGCGCTTACCACCTGGACGGAAGTCTCCGTTTAAGCCATTTAGCTTGCCATCTGTGAAGTACAGAGAGATGCGCTCTTTGTTATAGCTACCATCGTCACCACTTTTCTTAGTGTATAGGTAATCCCAGCGGCCTTCGTGAAAGGTGTCAGTGATTAACGGTGAGCCCATGATAAAGCGAACTTGGCTTTGGCTCATACCTGGACGAAGCTGATCTACCATCTCTTGAGTAACAACATTGCCCTGCGGGATGTCGATTTTATAAACACCTGGGAAACCAGAACAACCGGCTAGAGTGAGCGCTACAGTAAAAGTTGTAGCAATTAGTAGTTTTTGCATCAGAATTTTGCTTCCACTATTGTGCGTAAATGCGGATAATAAAGTTTCGTGCGCTATTGAACAAGCAATTCAGCTCACGCATGATTAAGTAATCACCAACAGCTTAGAGAATAAATAACTATGTCACTTGAAAATCAGGAACTAAGAAAAGCAGGTCTGAAGGTAACTTTACCTCGTGTAAAAATTTATCAGATCCTAGAACAAGCGGGTGAGGGTGATCACTTCAGCGCTGAAGATATTTATAAGTTGCTGATGGAAAAAGGTGAAGATGTTGGTTTGGCAACCGTTTACCGTGTACTAACTCAGTTTGAAGCGGCTGGTTTAGTAACGCGTCACCACTTCGAAGGCGGCCACTCTGTATTTGAATTGGCGCGTGATGAAGAGCACGACCACATTGTTTGCGTAAAAAGTGGCATCGTAAAAGAATTTAACGATCCTCGTTTGAATGAGCTTCTAAACGAGATCGCTGAGTCTATGGGCTTTACTGTAACTGACCGTACTATTTACCTATACGGCGTACATAAAGACGCAGACGAAAAATAAGCAGTACTTGCTCTGGTGACAACTAAAAAGCCCGCTACTAGCGGGTTTTTTAGTGTATGGAATACCCTTCCAAAAACTATGTGTATGGGCTTGAGATCTAGCTTGCTTGCGCGAGCATCTCTTTAGCATGCTCGATAGAGCGTTCTGTAATATCGATCCCACCTAGCATACGTGCAACCTCTTGAACGCGGCGATCGGCGCTAAGCTGGTTGATCTGCGTGTGAGTGGTCTTTTTATCTGTCTGTTTACTCACAAATAGGTGCTGATGGCCTTGGCTCGCGACTTGCGGTTGATGGGTTACACACAGGATCTGTGCTTTTTCACCTAGCTGTCTTAATAAGCGCCCCACGACTTCGGCAATAGCGCCGCCAATGCCTACATCGACTTCATCAAAAATTAGGGTTGAAGTGGTGGAGGTTTGTGCTGTGATGACTTGGATCGCTAGACTGATACGTGAAAGCTCACCACCGGATGCGATTTTTCCTAATGGTTTTGGTGGTTGGCCTGCATTGGTAATAATCAGGAACTCCACCTCTTCTAAGCCGTGCAGACTCGGTTTATCTAACGCCGTTAATGCAACAGACATCTGTGCAGATGGCATACCCAGATTGTGTAGTTGCTGATCAACCAACTTGCCTAATTTTTTCGCGGCAGTGGATCGCTTAGCACTTAGCTTGTTGGCGTAAGCAAGGTATTCTGATTTAGCGCTTTCGACATCAATAGCGAGTTGGTCTAATTCTTCGTCAGAGCGACTTAGGCTGGATAGCTCTTGGCTGAGGGATTGATGGAACTCACAAAGTTCAGCTGGGGTGATGCGGTGTTTCCGCGCAATTTCGTAGATAGTCGATAAACGCTCCTCGACATCTTGCTGTCTGCTCGGGTCCACATTCACACGATCCATATAGTGGCGGATCTCGTTGCTGGCTTCTTCAACTTGGATCAATGCCGAGTTCAGCATCTCGTTGGCTTGCCTAACAGAAGGCGATTCCGATTGGATTTCTGATAGCAACTGCAGGCAGTGATTTATCTGTTGTACGCAGTTGGCTTCATCGCTATCACTGGCTAGGTTAATCAGTTGATGGCCTGTGTTCAGAATGTTCTCAGCATTGGCTAAGGTTTTTTGCTCTTCTTCCAGTTGTTTTAATTCACCATCGGCTAATGCTAGCTGGTCTAACTCTTCAATCTGATAGCTTAATAGCTGCACTCGCGCAGTTTGTTCGGCACTCTGTTCAGATAGGCGTTTTAGCTCGCTAGCGAGTTTATGCCATTGTTGGTAGCTATTCTGAACTTGGCTAACCAGTTTGGTTTGTCCGGCAAAGTTGTCTAATAGTGTGCGGTGATGATCTTTTTTCAGTAGTCGCTGGTGCTCATGTTGACCATGGATGGCAATAAGCAGCTCGCCAAGGCTTTTTACTAGACTGGCAGGTGATGGGCGACCGTTGATATAGCAGCGAGAACGCCCCTCTTTAGTGATCACTCTGCGCAGTATGCATTCACCGTCATTGTCTAAATCATTCTCTGACAGCCATTGAGAGGCTTCAGGGATGCTATCTATGTTGAAGCTTGCTGTAATGTCGGCTTTCTCAGCGCCTTGACGTACGGCGCCGCTCTCTGCGCGATTACCTAAGGCAAGGCCTAGAGCATCGAGCATAATCGATTTACCTGCGCCTGTTTCACCGCTCACCACGGTCATACCCTGGCTTAGTTCCAGATCAAGGTGATCAACAATGGCAAAGTCACAAATAGATAATTGATTCAGCATAGTAAAATACATGTGTTTTTATACAGTGGTTTCTGTATAAGTCATATTTTGGTCGGATGCAATCTTTATCTGAAATTAGCGTAAAAAAATCGAATTTATCCGTTGAAAGTGATCTCTTTGTCCCCATATTCAAGAGCAATTGATATTAACACCCAACAGACGCCCTCGAGTTTATTGAATGGGCTGGCTGGAGAACACAATGGCAAACGAAGAACTGAACCCAGTAGAAGAGCAGAAAGTTGAGCAACCAGAAGAGGTTGTAGCAGCAGAAGCACAAGAAGAAAACGCTGAGCAAGGCGAAGCGGAACAGGTTGCTGCAGAAGAGACTGCTCAAGATGCGGACAAATTGGCGGCTGACTTGGCTGCAGCAGTAGCTGAGGTTGAGACGCTGAAAGATCAGATGCTACGTGTTCAGGCTGATGCTCAGAATGTTCGTCGTCGTGCTGAACAGGATGTAGAAAAGGCGCACAAGTTTGGCGTAGAGAAGTTTGCCAACGAAATGTTGCCAATCGTCGATAGCCTAGAACGTGCTATCGAAGCCTTCGGTGATGACGAAGCGGTTAAGCCAATGAAAGAAGGCGTTGAGATGACCATGAACATGTTCCTGTCTGGTTTGGCTAAATTCCAGATGGAGCAAGTTAACCCGATGGGCGAAGCATTTGATCCTGCACTACACCAAGCGATGTCTATGGTTGAGTCGCCAGATGCGAAGCCAAATACAGTTATTGCAGTAATGCAGAAAGGTTACACATTGCACGGCCGTTTAGTGCGCCCTGCGATGGTTGTTGTAGCTAAAGCTTAAGGTACGTTAGACAAATTTAATTTTGGTTTCGGCCTTGAAACCCTGCGAAACGTACTTATATAGATTTCATACTGACTAGTAAGTCACTTATAGAATTAATCACTGTCCGTCATAACGGGCAGCTTAGAAAGAATTGGAGCAGATACAAATGGGTAAAATCATCGGTATTGATTTAGGAACTACAAACTCTTGTGTTTCTATCCTAGACGGCGATACATCTAAAGTAATTGAAAATGCTGAGGGTGATCGTACTACACCTTCTATCATCGCTTACGCTGATGAAGGTGAAATCTTAGTTGGTCAGCCTGCAAAACGTCAGGCGGTTACTAACCCAGACAACACGCTATTTGCTATCAAGCGTCTTATCGGTCGTCGTTTTAAAGATGATGTTGTACAGAAAGACATCAAAATGGTGCCATACAAAATCGTTGAAGCTGACAACGGTGATGCTTGGGTTGAGGTTAAAGGTGAGCAGTTAGCTGCACCTCAGATCTCTGCAGAAATTCTGAAGAAAATGAAGAAGACTGCAGAAGACTACCTAGGCGAGACAGTAACAGAAGCGGTTGTAACTGTACCAGCTTACTTCAACGATGCTCAGCGTCAGGCGACTAAAGATGCGGGTAAAATCGCGGGTCTAGAAGTTAAGCGTATTATCAACGAGCCAACTGCTGCTGCACTTGCATACGGCATGGACAAGTCTAAAGGCGACAAAACTATCGCTGTATATGACCTAGGTGGTGGTACTTTCGATATCTCTATCATCGAGATCGCTGAAGTAGATGGCGAGCACCAGTTCGAAGTATTGTCTACAAACGGTGATACGTTCCTAGGTGGTGAAGACTTCGACTTACGTTTGATCGAGTTCTTGGCTGATGAGTTCAAGAAAGACACAGGTATCGATCTACACAATGATCCACTAGCCCTACAGCGTTTAAAAGAAGGTGCTGAGAAAGCTAAAGTTGAACTGTCTTCTGCACAGCAGACTGACGTTAACCTACCTTACATCACAGCTGATGCTACAGGTCCAAAACACCTTAACGTTAAGATCACGCGTGCGAAGCTAGAATCTTTGGTTGAGGAATTGGTTACTCGTTCCCTAACGCCTTGTAAGATCGCTCTACAAGATTCTGATCTAAGCGCATCTGAAATCGACGAAGTTATCTTGGTTGGTGGTCAGACTCGTATGCCAATGGTTCAGGAAAAAGTTGCTGAATTCTTCGGTAAAGAAGCACGTAAAGACGTTAACCCTGACGAAGCTGTAGCAATGGGTGCGGCGATTCAAGGTGCGGTACTAGCAGGTGACGTTAAAGACGTTCTACTACTAGACGTAACGCCTCTAACGCTTGGTATCGAAACTATGGGTGGCGTAGCTACTCCAGTAATCGAGAAGAACACGACTATCCCAACTAAGAAGTCTCAGATCTTCTCTACTGCAGATGACAACCAGAACGCTGTAACAATTCACGTTGTACAGGGTGAGCGTAAGCAAGCGGCACAGAACAAATCTCTAGGTCGTTTCGACTTGGCTGAGATCCCACCAGCACCACGCGGTGTGCCTCAGATCGAAGTAACTTTCGACCTTGATGCCAACGGTATCCTTAACGTATCTGCGCAGGATAAAGCGACTGGCAAACAGCAGTCTATCGTAATCAAAGCCTCTTCTGGTCTGAGCGATGACGAGATCGATCAGATGGTTAACGACGCAGAAGCACACGCTGAAGAAGATAAGAAGTTCGAAGAACTGACTACAGCGCGTAACCAAGGCGATGCAATGGTTCACTCTGCTAAGAAGACAATGGAAGAAGCGGGCGATAAAGCGACTGACGAAGAGAAAGCGGCTGTTGAAGCAGCAACTGCTGAACTTGAAGAAGTGCTTAAAGGCGACGACAAAGACGCTATCGAAGCTAAAACTACTGCACTTACTGAAGCGATCTCTGGTGTTGCTCAGAAGATGTACGCAGAAGCTGCACAGCAAGCAGAAGCTGAGCAAGGTGCAGGCGGTGCTGAACAGCAACAAGCTGGCGGTAACGATGATGCAGTAGACGCTGAGTTCGAAGAAGTTAAAGACGACAAAAAATAAGTCGCCTTTAGCTGAATAGAGCTAAATAAGCGTAGAACTTTGCAGTGTTGAACGACACTGCAAAGTCGAATTACTCGGCACCGCGGGCTCTATGCCCGCGTTGTCATATCCGGCGTAAAGCTGAAAACAGTGTTGTGACTGTATAGTGTAGTGACCATGTCAAAACGAGATTATTACGAAGTATTGGGTGTATCTAAAGATTCATCTGATCGCGATATCAAGAAAGCTTTCCGCCGTATGGCGATGAAATATCATCCGGACCGTAACCCGGACGATACGGAAGCAGAAGATAAGTTCAAAGAAGTAAACGAAGCTTACGAAGTGTTATCTGACGCTCAGAAGAAAGCTGCGTACGATCAATACGGTCATGCCGGTGTCGATCCGAACATGCGTGGTGGTCACGGTGGCGGCTTTGACGGTAACTTCTCTGATATCTTTGGCGATGTATTTGGCGATATTTTCGGTGGCGGCGGTGGTCGCGGCGGCCGTAGCTCGGTACAACGTGGCGCTGACTTACGCTACAACATGGAGATGACTCTGGAAGAGGCCGTTCGTGGTGTCGAAAAGAGCATTCAAGTACCTACACTAGTCGAATGCGAAACTTGTGATGGTTCCGGTGCTAAGCCTGGTACATCTGCAAAGATTTGTGGTACTTGTGGCGGTCAAGGCCAAGTGCGTATGCAGCAGGGTTTCTTCTCTGTGCAGCAGACTTGTCCAACCTGTCATGGTGAAGGCAAGGTAATTTCTGATCCGTGTACTGACTGTCATGGTCATGGCCGTAAAGAGAAAACTAAGACGCTTAACGTTAAGATCCCAGCAGGTGTTGATACAGGCGATCGTATCCGTCTAGCGGGTGAAGGCGAAGCGGGTACTCACGGTGGTCCAGCAGGCGATCTATATGTACAAGTGCATGTTAAAGATCACCCTATCTTTGAGCGTGATGGTAAACACTTATACTGCGAAGTGCCGATCAGCTTTGTTGATGCAGCATTGGGCGGTGAGCTAGAAGTACCAACCCTTGATGGTCGTGTTAAGTTGAAAGTACCTTCCGAAACGCAGACCGGAAAAATGTTCCGTCTACGTGGTAAGGGTGTAGCACCTGTACGCGGTGGGTCTACCGGCGATCTTCTGGTTAAAGTGGTTGTCGAAACACCTGTTAAGCTAAGTAGTCGCCAGAAAGAATTATTGCGTGAGTTCCAAAATGAAATGGAGCTGGGTACGCATAAACACAGCCCGAAGAAGCACGGTTTCTTTGATTCTGTGAAAAAGTTTTTTGAAGATATGACCTAATTTTAAGGGGCATTTATTGCCCCTTAAATTTTTATAAGAATGGGGATGGCATGAGCCAGAATCCAGAATGCCCAACTTGGCTTTGGGATGAAATTACGGCAGAAGCCGAACGTGAAGTTATTGAAGAACCTGTGTTGGCGGGGTTTTATCACGCTAATATTTTAGGGCATCAAAGCTTGTGTTCGGCTTTAGCTTATCTGCTGAGCCGTAAGCTGCATGATGATGCGGTGCCAGCAGTGACTTTTCGTCTAGTGATCGAAGAAGTATTTCGTGAAGCACCAGAGATCTTGCAGGCGGTATGTGCTGATATAGCTGCGGTACGTACGCGAGACCCTGCAATCGATAAATATGCGACTGTATTGCTGTATCTTAAGGGTTTTCATGCAATTCAGGCATATCGTGTGGCTCACTATATGTGGAATAAAGGCCGTAAGAGCATGGCGCTTTATATCCAGAGTAGAGTTAGTTGTGTGTTGCAGGTTGATATTCACCCTGCGGCTAAAATCGGTCATGGCGTAATGTTTGATCACGCAACAGGTATTGTTGTGGGTGAAACCAGTGTGATCGAGAATGATGTTTCTATCCTGCAATCTGTAACCTTAGGCGGTACAGGTAAAGATTGCGGTGATCGTCATCCGAAAATTCGTGAAGGCGTTATGATAGCAGCGGGTGCCAAGATCTTCGGTAACATCGAAGTGGGCTCAGGTGCCAAAGTAGGTGGCGGAAGTGTTGTGTTGGATGATGTGCCAAGGCATACAACAGTTGTCGGCGTACCTGCCCGTGCTGTTGGTCATCCTCAGTGCGACAAACCGGCATTGGATATGGACCAGAATATCCTTCACGACAAAAACAAATAAGAGCGGAAACTTACATGATTAAAGTAGCAGTTACTGGCGCAGCCGGTCGTATGGGTAAAGCAAATATCGAAGCGCTACAGATGGCTGAAGGCATCGAATTAGGTGCTGCCATTGTTGAGCCTGATAGTTCTTTGATCGGCGCAGATGCCGGTGAAGTCGCAGGTGTTGGTAAGCTAGGCGTTAAGATTGTTGGCTCTTTGCATGAAGCGGTTGCTGACTTTGACGTGTTAATCGACTTTACTGCACCAGAAGTCACTCTTGAGAATGTTCGTTTCTGTACTACTCACGGTAAACAAGTTGTTATCGGTACGACAGGCCTGACTGACGAGCAGAAAGAAGTGTTAGAGAAGGCTGCTGAGAGCGTTGCCATTGTATTTGCACCAAACATGAGTGTTGGTGTGAATTTGTGCTTCAAGTTGCTTGAGATCGCAGCTAAAGCGCTAGGTAACGATGATTACGATATCGAAGTGATCGAAGCTCACCACCGTCACAAAGTGGATTCTCCTTCTGGTACTGCTCTACGTATGGGGGAAGTGGTTGCTGATGCGTTGGGTCGTGATCTTAAAGAATGTGCTGTATATGGTCGTGAAGGTCAGGTGGGCGCGCGTCCTCGTGGTGAAATCGGTTTTGAAACGATCCGTGCTGGTGATGTGGTAGGTGACCATACTGTGCTATTTGGTACAGAAGGTGAGCGTATCGAGATCACGCACAAGGCGAGTAACCGTCTAACCTTTGCTAAAGGCGCTGTACGTGCTTGTAAGTGGTTAGCAGCTAAAGAGAATGGTCTGTACGATATGCAGGATATTCTTGGTCTGAAATGATTTTAGATCTAATTAAAAAAGCCGCTGTTGATCAGCGGCTTTTTTATTCACACATAACAGTGTTACGGCCATCTTCCTTAGCTTTATACAACATCTCATCTGCTCGGCTAATCATCTGACTGAAATTGTCGTCGGCGCGTTCTATCAGGCCGATACTCACAGTGACAGGTAATACCTGATCTGCGAATACAAATTCAGTGTCATGCACTAAGGTGCAGAAATGCTGCATCAAAATTTCTGCTTGTTCTAGATTTAAGCCGCATAACAAAACACAAAACTCTTCCCCGCCAATACGGGCATGTAAAAAGCGGTTAAAGGATCGGTCGAGCAAGGTGGCCATCTGTGTTAGTACTGCATCGCCAGCGTCATGGCCGTGGTTGTCGTTGATCTGTTTAAAGAAGTCCAAATCCAGCATGGCTAAGCAGGCTTTATTTTGTGATTGTGCTAATAACTTTTCAGACTGCTCGAACAAGTAACGACGGTTATGTAGACCCGTGAGAAAGTCGCGGTTAGCAGCATCTTTTATTTGAGCGACTAACTCCATCTGCTCGATGTTATGCATCACCCGACAGTGAAGCTCTTCATAGTTAAACGGCTTGGTGAGAAAGTCATTAGCACCACTTTTAATAAACTTGGCTGATAGGGAGGGGCTGTCGGCAGCAGATATACCGATAATTTTCAGTTCCGAAGTTTCGTATTCGCGTCTAATTGCTTGTACCAACTCAATGCCATTCATATTTGGCATTTCATAGTCGGTAAGAATCAGTTTGATCTCTGGGTCTTGCTGCAGCTTAACTAAGCCTTCTTGGCCATCACAAGCTTCAATTACGTGGTAAAGATGTTTTTCGAGTTGTCTGCGTACTAATGATCTATATGAGGAGGAGTCTTCAACCAGAAGTACTTTGATATTTTGGTTTTTAAGCAGACGGTGAACGAGCTGAATGGCATATTCGTAGGAGAAGCGGCTTTCTTTGATGATGTAATCGACAATGCCATATTGCAGCAGTGTTTCCCGTTTCTGATCATCATAACTGCCAGTAAGCACAATGGTGGGAATCTGTTTTTCCAGTGTCAAATCGACCACTTCGCCATTAGGTGCATCGGGTAGGTTTAGATCAACGAGTGCCGCAAAGATATCTTCATACAGATCGATCTTTTCCTGAGCCAGCTTAAGGCTGTCACAAAAAACTGCTTCCAGCGGCAGGTCTGAGGTTAGAAACAGCCTCTGTAATACACGGCTGACCATCTGGCTATCTTCAACGACAAGAACTTTCATATCTAAACTCAAAATAGATGCGATTAATGTCTGGGTTAGCACACCGTTCCATAGTGTCATTTATGATCGCGTAATTGAAGACAGAAACCGCCCCAAACCGCGAAGCTTGTCTAGTAGTTTAGGCTAATATTAAGAGAGTAAGGGAGGGGAAGTGAATGGCGATTTCTCAATCTGCTTTTCTCATGAGGGAGGACTTAACCGAGCTGTTTGCGCTTTTGCTGCAGCGAGGTTTTCGGCTGCATGGTCCTCAAGTTCGTGATGGCGCGATTGTCTACGATGATCTCAAATCTGTTTATCAACTGCCGCAAGGCTGGCAGGATCAACAGGTTCCGGGGCAGTACCGACTCAAACACAGCGAATCTTCACGCCAGTTTAATTGGGCTAATGGACCTTCGGCGCTTAAACCGCTTCTGTATCCTGCTCGAGAAGTTATCTGGCAGGCGAAGCGCGGTGATGATGGCCGTTTGCAATTTTTGGTGCCTGAACAAGCCCAAGAAAAAGTTGCGATCATAGGTGTAAAAGCCTGTGACCTAGCCGCGCTAAAACTGCAGGATCAGCATTTCTTAGAAGGTGAATATGTTGATCCCGGTTACCAAGCTAAGCGACAAGGGCTGTTGTTAATTGCTGTTAATTGCAACGTCTCGGCAGAAACCTGTTTCTGTGCCTCTACCGGAGATGGCCCTGAGGTTAGGCAAGCTTACGATATCCTGCTAACTGAATTAGACGATGGCTTCCTTATTCAATCGGGCTCGAACAAAGGTTTGAGCATAGTCGATCAGTTGCCGCTACACGAAGTGACTGAAGCAATGAGAGATACTGCCAAGGAACAAATTCGAACGGCCGAGCAGCAGCAAACCCGATCACTCAATATTATCGCTAAAGACGATCTGCAAAGCCGAAGAGATCATTCGCAATGGGATGATGTTGCCGATCGCTGCCTTGCCTGCGGCAACTGCACTATGGTTTGTCCCACCTGTTTCTGTCATCGACAGCATGAAGAGCCAGAACTAAGTGGTGAGCAGAGTAATCATGTACGGGAATGGGATAGCTGTTTTGGCGAATCTCATGGACAGTTAGCAGGATTTCAAGTTCGACAAACCGTTAAGCAGCGATATCAGCAATGGATGACCCATAAGCTAGACACTTGGCAGGCCCAATATGGCAGATCAGGTTGTACTGGCTGCGGGCGCTGTATGACCTGGTGCCCAGCAGAGATTGATTTTGTAGCTGAAGCAAACCTGATAACAGGAGACAAAGAATGAGCGTTTTCTGTCAGAAGCCTTTGATTGCAACGGTTACTGAGGTGATTTTTGAATCTAAAACGATCTTTACGCTGCGTTTGCAGTTGGCTGACCTCGCAGAGCGAGCGGCTTATAAGTTTGAGCCGGGGCAGTTCAA
Organism: Neptuniibacter sp. SY11_33; assembly: GCF_047778025.1. Lineage (GTDB taxonomy): Bacteria > Pseudomonadota > Gammaproteobacteria > Pseudomonadales > Balneatricaceae > Neptuniibacter. The sequence continues at coordinate 3,383,661 of NZ_CP180543.1, read as the reverse complement.
TATGCTTTATCTTTTCGGTGTTGGTGAGGTGCCTATCTCGATCGTTTCTGATCCTAAGGACGAGGGAGTCATTGATCACACTATTAGGATTGTCGGGCGTGTTACTGAAGGCTTAGCGAAATTAAAACAGGGAGATCAAATCGGTTTAAGAGGTCCATTCGGTCGAGGTTGGCCTCTGCCGGACGCCAAAAATAAGGACCTTCTGATCGTTACCGGTGGGTTGGGTTGTGCACCAGTCGTAGCAGCAATCAATTATGCGTTGAAACGACGAGATCATTATCGACGCCTGAGTATTGTTCAAGGGGTTAAGCACAGTAATGATCTTATCTGGAGTGAGCGCTACGACCGGTGGCGTCAGCTTGAGAATGTTGAAGTGTTTCTTGCTGCAGATGAGTCAGGGCCAGCATGGCCCTTCCATAAAGGCCGTATCACTGAGTTACTTGATCAAGTGACGGTGGATTCAAGTAATGCATTAGCGATGATTTGTGGCCCTGAGGGGATGATGCATGCTGCGGCGGAAAAACTGATTGGCTTGGGGGTAGAGCCAGCTCAGATATTTCTCAGTTTAGAGCGAAATATGCAGTGTGCCGTAGGGCATTGTGGTCATTGCCAGTTTGGCGCTGATTTTATCTGCAAGGATGGCCCAGTATTTCCTTACCCTGCTGTGTGTGACCGTTTAGGCATGGAGGGCGTGTAATGAGCTCTAAGCCGAGTATTGCTGTGCATAAGTTCAGTTCCTGTGATGGTTGTCAGTTGGCATTGCTAAATATGGGCGAAGCCCTGGTTACCTTGGCGGAACGGGTTGAGATAAAACACTTTGCCGAAGCGGGTGTTCTGGATGAGAGCGCAGAGGTCGATATCGCCTTTATCGAAGGCAGTATTGTTACTCAGCATGATACCCGGCGTATCCAACAGATACGTAAGAACAGTCGTTATCTTATTACCATGGGAGCCTGCGCAACGTCTGGTGGAATCCAAGCGCTGAAGAACTTAGCGGATGCGCCGGAAACTTGGCCAGGGGCCATTTATCCACAGCCTGAATTGATCGACAGTTTGGATAGGTCTGAGCCAATCAAAGATCACGTTAAAGTTGATTTTGAGCTCTGGGGCTGCCCGATTAATAGTCGCCAAATCTCAACGGCAATTAGCTTAATGTTTGAGGGCGTCATGCCTCAGGATGAACGCGAAAAACTCTGTATCGAGTGTAAACGCTCAGGTCAGGTTTGCACTTTAGTTACTGCCGGTGAGCCTTGTATGGGGCCCGTGACAAGATTGGGTTGCGGAGCTCTGTGTCCTAAATTTGGTCGAGCATGCTATGGCTGTTATGGCGATGCAGAGCTGTCTCATCATGCAGCGTTGGCACGTCGATTGTCGGGTCTAGGCCTTGTTGATGCGGAAGTTAGTCGACGCTTTCAATTGATTCACCCTGATCCAAGTACGGGCAAAGGAGAGCTGAATGACTGAGCGTAAAATTCAGATTGATGTGCCTTCACTTGCCCGTGTTGAGGGGGAGGGGGCGCTCCATCTCAAAATTGAGCAAGGTGAGTTGCAGCACCTACAGTTTAAAATTTATGAGCCGCCGCGCTTTTTTGAAAAGTTTCTAGAAGGGCGGCACTTTGCTGAAGTACCAGACATTGTGGCGCGTATCTGTGGAATCTGCCCTGTGGCTTATCAAGTCAGTGCAGTGAATGCTTTGGAGTCTCTGTTTCAGGTTCAGCTAACTCCGTGGATAAAGGATATGCGGCGTTTGCTCTATTTAGGCGAATGGTTGCAAAGCCATGGTCTGCATATCCATTTACTAGCGTTGCCAGATTATTTTGGCCATAACTCGGCGTTGGAGCTCGCAGGAGAGTACCCCGATGAGGTTCGAAGAGGCTTTGCAATTCAAGATGCCGGTAACCGAATTATGCGCTTCTTGGGTGGGCGTTCTGTGCATCCTGTCGGCATTAAAGTGGGCGGTTTTCATAAAGCTCCTACCGTAACTGAAGCCCTAGAACTCAAACAGAGTCTGCAGGAAATATTGCCTCAAGCGATAGTGATGGTTGAATGGTTAGCTGAGATTGAAATTCCGGATCATCGGCAGGCTTTTAATTCAGTCTCGCTAGCAGCGAATAGCTATCCGCTTGCTGAAGGTTGTCTCGTTAGTAGCTCAGGATTGAATATCACTGAGGACGAATATGAAACTTACTTTGCAGAGAGTCAGTCGCCGCAGTCGACGGCGCTGTGGAGTCATCTCAATGGCCAGGACTATCTGGTAGGTCCTTTGGCAAGGATCAATCTGAATCATCAACAGCTGCCTGATTTTCTGCAAAAGCTACTCCGTAAATTGGGTGATCCTTTTCCAAGTCAGAATATGTTTCATAGCATGTTGGCTCGTGGTGTGGAGATCTGTTTTGCTTTAGATGAAGCGATTAATTTGCTGGAAAAGTATCAGTTTCCTGAAAAAAGTGCAGTTGAGGTTAATCCGAATGCAGGTACTGGATACGGTTGGAGTGAAGCTCCTCGAGGTTTGCTATGGCATCGATACACAGTGGATAAGGCTGGCTTAATCACAGAAGCGAAAATTGTCCCGCCAACGAGTCAAAACCAAGCGCGTATAGAACAAGATCTGCTTTATTCCCTGAGCAAATTTGGTTTGGATCAACCCGATGAACTGCTGCGCTTGCACAGCGAAAAAGTGATCCGTAATTATGACCCTTGTATCTCCTGCGCAACTCACTTCCTAAAGTTAACAACGGAGCGTAAGCCTTGAAATTAGGGGTGTTTGGTGTGGGCTCTTCCCATGGGGATGATCAAATCGGTTGGCTGCTGGTGGATGCCCTGAAAGGCCAGCTCCCTGAATCTGTAGTCTGCGAGAAATTAACCAGTCCTGCTCACTCGTTAGTGACGCTATTGCCTCAGTTTGATCAGGTCATTGTGATTGATGCCTGTGAAATGGCGCAAAAAGCAGGTGAGTACAGGTATATTGAGGATGGGTCTGGGTTTTTGCATATGCAAAATGCGCCAGTAAGTAGTCATACTTTGGGTATCTCAGAGAGTTGGCAGTTGTTGCTTAAACTCGAACAATCCTTGCCGCAGATCAGTTTGTTTCTGGTTCAGCTAGGTCAAACTGAGACTATGGCGCCTATATCGGATTGTATATCTAAGCAGATACCCAACATGGTTGAACAGTTAAATAAAACGGTAAAACTTCGGTGTATAAACTAAGTTTCTTTGTTCCCGATGAAAATTTGGAACAAGTTAAAGTGGCTGTCTTCGAAACAGGTGCAGGACGAATTGGTAACTATGATTGTTGCTGTTGGCAGGTGCTGGGTCAGGGGCAGTTTCGGCCTTTAGAAGGTAGTGATCCGCATATAGGGCAGCAAGGTGATGTTGAAACGGTTGATGAGTGGAAAGTTGAGCTGGTTTGCAGCGATGAGTTGATACGTCAGGCCGTTGATGCAATGAAATCGGCTCACCCTTATGAAGAGCCAGCCTACGATGTTTGGCGCTTAGAAGAATTTTAAAGTTGTAACCGAATGACAGGGAGGTAGAAGTGACGCAGTTATTGGTACGTTACTCTCGTATTCTGGAGATTGTTGGTGACATAGTTAAAGTACATGTGCCGTTAACAGATGGTGCTTCGTCTATCTGTTTTGGTGATCTGGCTTTAATCGAAAATGATAAACACTATGGTGCTGAAGCTAATTTGGCCCAGGTCATTTTGCTCGATCGTGAAGAGGTCTCGCTTCAGGTCTTCACAGGCACTAAAGGCCTCTCTACCCATTCGGTGGTTCGCTTCCTTGGCCGTTCCATGGAAGTTACTTTTTCTCCTAATATTCTTGGGCGCTCTTTCTCCGGAACAGGTCGAGCTATAGATAATGGTCCGATGCTCACTGAAGAGCCCAAAATTGAGATTGACGGCCCCACGGTCAATCCGGCTAGACGTGTTTTGGCATCGCATATGATTCGCACCGACGTGCCGATGATCGATGTGTTTAATTGTCTAGTTGAGAGCCAAAAAATCCCTGTTTTTTCTGTGGCAGGAGAGCCTTATAACCAGCTGCTAGCGCAGATTGGCACCCATGCAGATGCAGATGTGGTGGTTTTTGGCGGTATAGGTTTGGTGTTCGATGATTACCACTTCTTCCGTCAGGCATTTGAAGAAGCAGGTGTGCTAGCGCGCACGGTCATGTTTGTTCATCAGGGATCTGACCCTACCGTAGAAGGTTTGTTGGTTCCGGATATGGCGTTAGCGGTGGCCGAACGCTTTGCTGTTGAAGAAGGCAAACGAGTACTGGTGCTACTCACTGATATGACCGCTTACGCCGACGCGCTTAAAGAAGTGGGTATCTCGATGGAGCATGTACCCTCAAATCGAGGTTACATTGGGGATCTCTATTCGCAATTAGCGCGTCGTTATGAAAAAGCCTGCGATTATAAAGGTGCAGGTTCTGTAACCATCCTATCTGTTACGACAATGCCGGGTGACGATGTTACTCACCCTGTACCTGATAACACCGGCTATATCACCGAAGGTCAGTTCTATCTGCACGATGGTGTGATTGATCCGTTTGGTTCCCTGTCGCGCTTAAAACAGCATGTTATCGGCAAAGTCACCCGAGAAGATCATAGTCAGATTATGAACACTATGGTGCGCTTGTATGCGGAATCTCAAGATGCAGCGCAGAAGCAGGCGATGTCGTTTGAGCTTAGTGAATATGATGAGCGCTTACTTAAATTTGGTGAGCTGTTCCGAGATCGGTTTATGGATATACACGTCACTATGCCGTTAGAGCAAGCGTTAGATCAGTGCTGGCTGACGCTGGCGGAATGTTTCGAGCCGCAAGAGTTGTTGATGAAGCAGGTGTTGGTGGATAAGTATTTTCCAACGCAAAATCTAGCTCAGGTTTAAGGATGAATTGTGGCGAAGCTAGCACTCAATAAGACCACATTAAATCGCGAGGGCGGACGTTTAAAGGCGTTTCGTCAGTTCGTGCCCGCCTTAGATTTAAAGCGAAAGCAGCTTCTGGCTGCGAGGCAAGAAACCCAGCAGCTTCTGCAGGCTAATCAGCTAAAGCTGCAAGATCTTCACCTTTGTGTATCTGAAAAGCTGCCAATGCTAGCGGGTGCGGAGATTGAGCTTAGCCAGTTGCTACAGGTGCAAAAGGTGGAAGTTAAGTACAGCAATTTAGTCGGACTAGAACTACCTGAACTAGCTGAGTTTAAGGTTGAACTATCTGAATACTCACGTTTGGTCTTGCCCCATTGGGTCGATACAGTCTTGTTGCTGCAGGAGCAGACCTTAAAACTGGAAGTGGAGATCAGAATCTACCAACAACGCCTGCAGATATTGGAAGCTGGATTACAGAAAACGACCCAGCGCTTAAATCTATTCGATAAGGTTTTGATTCCGCAGACTGAAAAAAATATTCGCAAGATCCGTATCGCTTTATCAGATGCAGAACGAGCGGGTGTTGTGCGCGCCAAAATTGCGAAGAGCAAACGTCGGAGGCTGCAGTTATGAGTATTCAGTCTCTTAACAAAGCGACCTTAGTTGGCTTAACCGAGGAAAAAGCATCTATTCTAGATGCTTTGCAAACCTTGGGGGTAATGCATGTTATTCCTTTGGTAGCGCCGCAAAAATCTCAAGTGAAGTTAGAGCATCAAGTGAGCCCAGAACAGCTCCATGGCGTGTTGCACTATCTGCTGAACTCTAAGCAAAAGCGTAAGCAGGTAGTGAGCGAACGTCATTTTGATCTGCTAGAGGTCACAGACAAAGTTGATCAAAACCGTAGTTTGCGCCTGAAGCTAGTGGAACGGCATGATTTTTTGCGTAAACGTATAAAGGATCTCAAGCCTTGGGGTAGTTTTATCTTGCCCGAGGAAGGCGAATTATACGGTCGTCGTTTGTGGTTTTATCTTGTGCCTAATTACAAGATGAAAGAGGTAGAGAAAGCGGAGCTGCCTTGGCAAAGGGTCCATCAAGATAATCGCTATAGCTATATCACGGTTATTTCAGAAACAGAGCCGCCGTTAAACGCTATGCCTGTGACCCGCACTCATACCGGTGCTATTCCACTCGAGCAGTTGCAACGTGAATTGGAAGATATCGAGGTTGAGTTGGAAACAGTTGAAGCCGAACGCGAGGCGCTTACACGGTGGATCTATCTCCTGCAGCGCTCTATTGCGGGTACCGAGGATGATGCGCAATTGGCTGAGGTATCTGATCAGACTTTGGATCGGGATGAGATCTTTGCCATTCAGGGCTGGGTCGCTGAGGATAGCATAGCGTCGTTACAGCGCTTTGCTGATCAGCAAAGTATGGTGTTACAGCTCGAAGTTCCTAAACCTGATGAGCTGCCCCCGACACTATTACAGAACCCAACCTCTGTTGCTGGTGGCGAAGAGGTGGTGAATTTTTTCCAAATGCCTGGTTATCGCAGTTGGGACCCTTCGCGCGTGGTGTTCTTTTCCTTTGTTAGTTTTTTTGCGTTGATCATGTCCGATGCAGGCTACTCGCTGTTGCTGGCTGCAATCTTGCTGTTTTACTGGCGAGATATGGGGCGTTCTGAAACGGGGCTGCGTTTGCGCGCGATGGGAGCAGCGTTAGCGGTGGCAGGCTTTATCTGGGGCGTGTTGGTGGGGAGCTACTTCGGTGCCCAAGCCCCCTTTGCGTGGTTGCAGGGGTTCAAACTGATGGATCTGAATGACTTTGACAGCATGATGTTGCTCTCAATATCAGTCGGGGCCGTACACCTTATTTTAGCTAACCTGATGATGGCTTGGGTCCGGCGGGACAGTAGCCGAAGGTATGCTGCCTTAGGCTGGGCAGGCTCGGTCACTGTGGCGCTATGGGGATGGGTTGTCGGCTTTGAGGTCCTTCATTGGCTGTTATTAACAGCTTGTCTATCGCTGGTTCTTCTTTTCTCAAGTGAAAAGTCAGAATGGAGCGTGAGTCGGTTCTTTGATGGTGTATTGGCCCTTGCTGGGATAACCAAGATTTTTGGTGATGTTCTGAGCTATCTGCGTCTTTTTGCTTTGGGATTGGCCAGTGCTTCGTTGGCGATGACCTTTAATCAACTTGCGGTAGATGTCGCCGCTGCGCTGCCTGCGATTGGCTTGTTATTTAAAGTACTTATCTTGCTGGTGGGACATCTTCTCAATTTCGTGCTCACTGTGATCAGTGGTGTGATCCATGGTTTGCGTCTGAATTTAATCGAATTTTATAACTGGAGTCTGGCGGATGAAGGCTATGCCTTTCAGCCGTTTGCTAAAAGGGAGGTTTCACCTTGGATAACCTGATTATTGCTTTAGGTTGGGCTGGTCTATACGGCCCAATGGCGTTAGGTGCAATCGGTAGCATGATTGGTTGTGCTCAGGCAGGGCAGGCTGCTTGTGGCGCGCTGTTAGAAACCGAAACAGGTCATGGTCGTTATATTGGCGTGGCTGCGATGCCGTCGTCGCAATCTATCTACGGCATCGTGGTTATGTTTGCCTTGAATCGAGAAATCACAATTGATAATGCACCCGGCTTAGCTGCCATTGGTTTGTTGTGTGGCTTAGCTCTTCTATTCAGCGCGGCATGGCAGGGACGTTGTTGTGCTTCTGCAATCAATGTTTCCAAAATTCGTCCTGAGATATTTGGCATGTCGTTAGCCCCGGCAGCGATTGTAGAGGGCTTTGCAGTTTTTGCCTTTATCTTTGCGCTGGTGATTAGTGCAGGCGTGCCTTTGTAAGGGAGGGGTTGTTGATGAGTAATGAGCATAAAGCTTATGCGTCTTCAGGCGTTGAAGAGCTGATCGAAAAATTACGCCAACAGGGTGTGGAAAAAGGTCAGCATGAGGCCGAGGCCTTAGTTGAGGAAGCGGAGCATCGTGCAGACTGGTTGTTATCACAAGCGAAGCAAGAAGCAGAGCAGATCGTCAGTAAGGCACGTAAAGAAGCAGAAAAACTTCAACAATCTGGCGAAGATGCACTAAAAATCGCTGCGCGTGATATGCATCTGGAAGTTAGAGAAACCTTATCTCACTCTTTCACTGATCAAGTAGAGCGTTTGGTTGCGCAGCAGATGGATAATGCTGAATTTATGCGTAACTTGATTCTTTCATTGGTAGCTAAAGCAAGTCACGACCATGGCATCGTTGATGCTCCGGAAATTGAGCTGCTTCTGCCGGATGATTACATCGGTTTGGATGAATTGCGCCGCAATCCTAAAGAGTACCGCGAAGGTAAATTGAGTCAGTTTGTTCAGTCTCTTGCTGCTGAACAGATGCGCGATGGCATCAGTTTTGATCTTCACCAAGGCAAAGGTATTCGTGTTCGTTTGCAAGGAGAGGAGGTGGAAGTAGATCTGAGTAGCGAAGCTATCTCTAAGCTGTTGTTAAAACATCTACAGCCTCGCTTCAGAGCGATTATCGAGGGAGTGATTCGCTAGTGTCCGACTATTACACCTTAATCACAGCGCTACCTTGGTTGCCCGATTTAGAACAGTGTAAGCAGATGCCGCTATCGCGTATTGCATTGGATCAGCGTTTAACCATGCTGACCGATGCTGATAGGCAGCAACTAGCCTTGGTTGAGCGCCTTTATTATCCCGATGAGAAGGTGTTACGAGGTTCGACGGATAAAGAGGTTGTGCAGCAGTGGACCGATCAACTTGGTCAGGTGAATAGCGAAATTCTACGTCAGCGTATTCTGTTTCATTTGGAGTTGAGAACGCTGATGGCTGCACTTCGTAGTCGTTCAGCAGGCATGGAAAATTCTGCGTTGTTTTATGGCGTAGGTCGATGGTTACCGCGTATTCGCAAACATTGGTTTGAGCCCGGATTTGGCTTAGAGGAAGTGTGTCCACAGCTACAACCTTTACAACGAGTTTTAGCTAAAGAGGATGCATTGCTGGTGGAGCAAACCTTAAACCAGTGGTTGTGGCAGGACCTAGCGTTTTGTGAGAAACAACATGGGTTTAATTTTGCAGCGCTAGCCTGTTTTGTATTGCGTTGGACTATCGCCGAGCGCCATCTGAATTATGATGCTGAAGCCGCTCTAACAGAGTTTAACAGGGCAAATATGCAGTTATTGGAAATGACAGGCCTAGAGCAGCAATTAGCTCAGGGGGAAGTCTAGTGGATCAGAAAATTACAGCTCAGGTAGTTGCAGTACGCGATGACATTGTCACCGTCGAACTGGGTAAAGATGAAGAGGGTGTGTTTTATCCGATTCTGAAAAATGAGGTGGTATATATCTGCCCTGTTCGGACCGCTATGGATGGACGGCAGGAGTATTTGCAGGCGGAAGTGCTTCGAGTGCGTCACGGAGAAGCAGATGTCCAAGTATTTGAGAATACTCGTGGTGTGGCGGTTGGCGACCCCGTGAGACAAAGCGGCGATATGCTTTCGGTTGCTCTTGGGCCTGGTTTGTTGGGTCAGGTATATGATGGTTTGCAGAACCCTCTAGAGATCATTGCATCACAGAATGGCTTCTTCCTTCCTCGAGGTTTGGAAGTTGAAGGGATTGATCAACAGCAGCATTGGGCATTCCAACCAAGTATTAAAGTTGGTGATCGTGTCAAAGCCGGTGATCTGATTGGCAATGTTCAAGAGGGGCGATTTAAACATCGGATTATGGCGCCGTTTAACCTCTATGGTGAGGCAGAAGTTAGCTGGATTCAGGAGGGGAGTTTTACGGTAACTACGCCAGTTGCACGTTTGCGTCTTGAGCAAGGTGAAGAAATTGAAGTCACAATGCAGCAGAAGTGGCCTGTGCGTGTACCAGTAAGTGAGCCTTTACTTAGGTCTGGAAAAAGCAAACGGCATTATCCGCAAGAGCCACTACTTACTTCGATTCGCCTTATCGACACTTTCTTCCCTGTCGCCCGAGGTGGAACCGCATGTATTCCGGGGCCCTTTGGGGCGGGTAAAACCGTTTTACAGAGTCTGATCTCTCGCTTTTCTGATGTGGATATCGTAGTGATCGTGGCCTGTGGTGAACGGGCAGGTGAGGTGGTGGAGACGATCACGGAGTTTCCAAATATGCCGGATCCGAAAGGCGGAACCTTAATGGATCGTACGGTCATTATCTGTAATACCTCATCTATGCCGGTGGCGGCCCGTGAGGCATCGATCTATACCGGGATCACCATCTCTGAGTACTATCGCCAGATGGGTTATAACGTGCTGTTGATTGCCGACTCCACATCGCGTTGGGCTCAGGCGATGCGAGAAACCTCGGGGCGTTTAGAGGAAATACCGGGAGAGGAAGCATTTCCAGCCTACTTGGACTCTGCAGTGCGGGCGCTTTATGAGCGTGCGGGTTTGATTGAAAATAATGCTGGGGATATGGGAAGTCTAACCCTGATTGGCACTGTTTCCCCTGCCGGAGGTAACTTTGAAGAGCCGGTTACCCAATCAACTCTGCGAACAGTGAAGACTTTTTTAGGCTTGAGTGCCGAACGGGCTTATAAGCGTGCTTATCCAGCTGTAGATCCGTTGATTTCATGGTCACGCTATTTAGACCAGCTTGCCGATTGGTATGCCGAACATTTAGGTGCTGATTGGGTGTCTCAAGTGAAAGAGATGCAGCAGTTGCTTGATCAAGGTGAGGCGGTTCAGCAGATGATGCAGGTAACGGGTGAAGAGGGAGTTACCCTGCAGGATTATATTCTTTTCCACAAATCTATCTGTTTAGATCAGGTCTACTTGCAGCAGGATGCTTTTGATGATGTCGATATATCGGCCCCCATCGAACGTCAACAAGCGTTGTTTACTCTGTTGAGGACAGCTCTGATCTCAACGAAAGAATTCAAAGATAAGGTTGCGGTGAGGGACTATTTTGTCACCCTGACAGGATTATTTCGTAATCTTAATTATAGTCGTAGCGATAGCCCTGATTATCAGCGCTATTTGGATGAGATAAATACCAAGTTAGCACAGCCTTAATCCGCATCTGTACTGGTCTAAAGTAAAGCCTCTGTTCTTTGTTGGCTGCTATAAATTATGGTAGTTTGACCTAGATCAAATTTTTGACCGGATGGATGGTCTGTTTATTGACAAAATCTGTTAAAGTGGCAGGTCGGTTCTTTTTGTTTGTATTGGGCCATTTATTAGATGTGCGTAGCCAGTCGGCTTTATCACGATGGAAAAGTAGATGCGGTTTCTATCCATCGTTGCAATTATAGAGGTCTACCTCTATGACACCCACTAATGTAGGTGCATTGCCGCGTTACCTCCTTTGGGGATCAGTTGCCATAGCAGTGATGCTATTAGCAGCTGTAGCCACGCATTTTTTATACAAAAACCAACGAGATAGTGAGTATCGCCTAGCTTCTTTGGAAAAGGAGTTTATGGATAAAGGGCGAGATCACCTAGTCACTGAGCTTGATGGCGCTAAAGACTATATCCAGTATATGGTGGCTCAAGCAGAAGCTGTTCTGAAGCAAAAATCACGTGAAGAAGTTCTTAAAGCCCATACGATCGCGCAAACTATCTATGATCGTGAATCTCTCCTAAGACCTGAAACAGAAGTGAAGTCCCTCATTCGTGAGACTTTGCGCGATCTACGTTTCTTTAATGGTCGAGGTTACATTTTTATCGATGATGACCAAGGCATCTGTATTCTATTGCCGACTTCGCCAGGGGTGGAGGGGCAGTCTCTGTACGATAATCAGGACGACACCGGTCATTATATTATGCGTGGTTTGTTAGATGCGGTAGAGAACTCTGAAAGAGAGGGGTTCTCCCGTTATCGATGGTATCCGCCGCATGATCAGAGCCAGATGACGGAAAAGATCGCCTTTGTAAAAGCATTTGAACCTTATCGATGGATTATTGGGACTGGCGATTACCTCTATCAAATAGAGAATGATCTTAAAGAACAGGCTTTGAAACGTTTAGAAACGATTCGTTTCGGTGAGAACGGTTATCTCGCAGTGTTTGATACTGAGGGGAATTTACTCTCGACTGCTGGGGTAAGCTCACTGACCGGGCATAACCCTAGTGCCAAAATGAGCAAGAAAGAACGTAAAGTTCTGGATCTTATTTATGAGACTGCAAAAAATGGCGGCGGATTTATCGAGTATGAGTGGTATTACCCTAACGGTGAAGGGCCGCATCCTAAAATATCATTGGTAGAGACAGTGCCTGAGTTGGGTTGGGTCTTGGTTGGTGGTTTCTATCCTGATGACATCAGGAAATTGATGAGCAAACAGCAGGAAATGGTCGAGAAAACCATGCGAGAGGATCGTGCCCAGATCTATGCATTCCTGTTTTTAGCTACCTGTGCAACCCTATCATTGACGTTTGTCTTTTCCGGTTGGTTGAACCGCCAATTTGGTAAATATCAGGACGAAATTGAAAATAAACAGAACGCTCTACTGTTGGCTTCGCGAGTTTTTGATAATGCCAGTGAAGGGATTATGGTGACCGATGCAGATTGTAGACTGTTGGCTGTGAATGATGCCTTTGTCGATATTACGGGATACACTGCTGATGAAGTGATAGGGCGTAACCCGCGCTTGTTACAATCAGGCCAGCATAGTGCTGATTTCTACAAGGAAATGTGGGAAGAGATCCATGCGAAAGGCGCTTGGGGTGGTGACATCTGGAACCGCCGTAAGAATGGCGAAATATTCCCGCAGTGGCTCTCTATTCGTGCTTCTCACAACGAACAAGGTGAAGTTCAGAACTATATCGCTGCCATTACTGATCTGACGGAGCGTAAAGAAGTAGAAGATAAGCTACGGTATCTGTCTGACTACGATTCTTTGACCAACCTGCCAAATCGACGCCTGCTGGGCTATAAAGTAGATCAAACCATCTCGCTTAGTTGTAGGGCGACCAAACAGCGCTTTGCGCTTCTGTATATCGACTTAGATAACTTTAAAAACATCAACGACAGTCTTGGTCACCGCTTTGGTGATGAAATTCTGCAGATGGTCGCTGAGCGCATCCAGCATGAGGTACGTGAAGCAGATACAGTGAGTCGCTTAGGTGGCGATGAGTTCAGTGTTCTCTTGCCGAATTTAAAGCATTTAGAGCAGGCCGCTAACTTATGTGAACGCATTATTCACCGAGTTTCTGAACCGTTGCAAAGCGATAGCCATTTGATGATTACACCAAGTATCGGTATCTCAGTATTCCCCGATGATGGTGATGATTTCGACCAGTTGTTACGTAACGCTGATGCTGCGGTGCACTTCGCTAAAAATCAGGGCCGCAATAACTATCAGTTCTACACCGCTGAAATGAATCGACGTGCTTCAGAGCGCCTGCAGGTTGAGATCGCTCTGCGTAAAGCGATTGAGCATCAAGAGTTTGAGCTTTATTATCAACCGCAAGTGAACCTATCCGATGGCTCTTTAGCTGGTTGTGAGGCGCTGATTCGTTGGCAGCACCCAAATCTTGGTTTGGTTCCTCCGAATAACTTTATCCCTCTCGCTGAGGAAACTGGCTTAATCTTACCAATCGGCGGCTGGGTGTTGCAGCAGGCTTGTCAGCAAGCGGCTGAGTGGGGCAAGCAGTCTGATCAGCCATTTACAATGTCTGTGAACGTATCTGTGCGTCAATTTAGACCAGAATTGGTTGAAGAAGTTGAGGCGGCTCTGCAATTGTCTGCGATCGATCCTGCTTCATTGGTGTTGGAAATCACCGAAAGTACCTTGATGCATGATCAGGATAAAACTTTGCAGTTGTTACACGATCTCAAAGGTCTGGGCGTACAGTTGTCCTTGGATGATTTCGGTACGGGGTACTCCAGTATGGCGTATTTGAAGCGTTTCAATCTGGATCAGCTAAAGATCGATCGTGCATTTATTGATGATCTACCGGATAACCCTGATGATGCTGCTATTAGTGCTGCGATTATTGATGTGGCGAGTCACTTCGGCTTGATTACAGTTGCGGAAGGCATTGAAACAGCCGAGCAGGCCGAGTTCTTGGCTCAGGCAGGCTGTATGGAAGGGCAGGGTTACTATTACGAGAAGCCGATACCAGCTGATGCTGTGACTGAGCGTTACTTTAGCTAGTCATGGGCTAGTGATGTATTAAACGGCTTCTTTGGGGTGTTGCATAGAGCGGTTTACAACATTTTCGCGCAATGGGAAGTGGTTATTTTTGCGATCGGCAAAGTAATAGGTTAGCGCCTTCTTGATGGTGGGGAAGGCGAGTTCATCCCAAGGGATCTCTTCTTCACTAAATAGCTCAACTTCCAATGATTCTGAACTGATTGAATACTCTGGCTTGTCCATGTAAGCCAGATAGAGCATCTGTACCTGATTCACATGCACGATCGAAGTGATGGTGTAGAGGTGACTGATCTTAACTTCGGCATTTGCCTCTTCTCGAGTCTCTCTCATTGCACCTTCTAAAGTGGATTCATTGTTCTCCATAAACCCAGCAGGCAAGGTCCAATAGCCTTTGCGAGGCTCAATGGCGCGTTTGCACAGTAAGACCTTATCTTGGTAGATCGGCACGCAGCCGGTAATGACCTTTGGGTTTGAGTAATGGATAGTGTTGCAGTTGTCGCAGATATGCCTAGGAAGGTGGTCCCCTTCAGGAATGCTGAAAGTAAGTGTGCCGGCGCAGTTAGGGCAGTAGTTCATTCAATTAACCTAGGTTAGTCCATCTGTCTTAAGGCAAGAAATGCATGAGTAGCTTAGGTTATCACCATGAGGTTAAAAAGCGAGGGCCAAGTTTCTTTTGGCTGTTCACTCAATAGCTCTGTTACTATTAAGCTATATAATCATTTTAATCTAAGTAGAGCTTCAGTTTTTAAGATACGCTTATGCTCACAATTATTCGCGAGCGCTTAGTGGGGTTTGAGCCTCGCAGCTTGCCTGAAACATCACCTAAAGCCAGCGTTTTGATCGCTTTGACCGATCATGACGACCCGCATGTTGTGTTGACCAAACGATCGGCAACCCTGTCATCTCACAGTGGTGAAATAGCATTCCCTGGCGGTAAATATGATGATACGGATACAGATCTACTCTTCACTGCCTTGCGCGAAGCCGAAGAGGAGATTGGTTTAGCACCTGAGCATGTTGATGTCATCGGGCAATTGGGGCAGGTGAGATCTAAGCATGGCTTGCAGGTGACCCCTTGGGTGGGCGTGATTCCGTCAGACCTTGAATTTACAGCGAACCCAGCTGAGCTGGATGAGATCTTTACAGTGCCGTTGAGTTTTTTTCTTGCGGATAACCGTTATGCAACGGATGAGATACGTTTTAAAAATCAGAGTATCTATGTTCCAGCATGGGAGTTTAATGGCCATATAATTTGGGGCTTAACTGCTTATATGTTGGCAGAGTTACTAAATGAAGGTTGTGGGGCTAATATTCCAATGAAGCCACGGCCTGAACATAAGGTTCGTCATTTCACTAGTGGGTCTTGAGGGGGACTATGTTGTATTCGTTAGGTGAGCAAGCAGTTTCGTTAGTGGGTGAAGAGCATTTTGTGGCGGAGAATGCGACCGTTATCGGTAATGTAGAGCTACATGATCGTGCTTCTATCTGGTTTAACGTCGTTATCCGTGGAGATAATGACCCTATCGTTATCGGTGAAGGAAGTAATATCCAAGATGGTTCGGTGTTGCATACCGATAGTGGCTTCCCAATGAGCATAGGTCGGGATGTCACTGTTGGACATATGGCGATGCTTCATGGCTGTGAGGTGGGTGATGGTTCGCTTATTGGTATCGGTGCGGTTATCTTGAACGGTGCCAGAATTGGCAAAGGTTGCTTGATCGGCGCTAAGACATTGGTCCCGGAAGGGATGGAAATACCAGATAACTCCTTAGTGGTGGGCTCTCCTGCTGTAATTAAGCGTACGTTGAGTGATGAGCAGGTGGAAGGTATTAGGCAAAATGCACTTCACTACGTCGAAAATATGCGTCGATTTAAGAAAGAATTAACAGTTCAGAAGTAGAAGTATGACCAAGCAAGAGAATAAACCTGTGCCAAACCCTTGTGTAGGAGTTTGTGCGCTGGATGAGAATGACTTATGTATCGCCTGTCAGCGAAGTGGTATCGAAATAGCGGAATGGGGTGTTTACTCAAATGATGAAAAACGCGCTGTCTGGGAAAAAATTAAGCTGCGTGAGCAAGGCCAGTTACCGGAGTAATCCAAGATGAAGGTTATGATTGATATCTGTATCGTGCCTTTAGGTGTCGGTGTGTCAGTATCTGAGTATGTAGCGGCTTGTCAGCAAATTTTTGATAAGGCAGGTCTAAGTCACCAGATGCATGCATACGGCACCAATGTTGAAGGCGACTGGGATGAGGTCATGTTGGCGGTGAAGCGCTGTCATGAAACTGTACATGAAATGGGTGCGCCGAGAATAACGACATCAATGCGCTTAGGTACACGTACAGATAGAGAGCAAACGATGCAGGATAAGGTGGATAGCGTTCAAGCTAAGCTTAGTTAGAAGCTGGCTTAAATGACTCCCTTTAGTAGAGTAGCTACCTAGGGAGTCGGCCTTCTGAACTCTATTCTTCTACCGGTTTAGGCAGGGCGATAATGCGAGCGGTCTTAATTACATTGTCGCTGACTTGAAGTGTTTCGATGCGGTACTGTTCCAACTGCAGGCAAACATTAGCATCAGGAATCGACTCCAATGTTTCTGTTATCAGGCCGTTCATTGTTTTCGGGCCATCAGTTGGTAGTTCCCAATCCAGCGCTTTATTTACATCACGGATATAAGCGGTGCCATCGACAAAATAGCTACCGTCTTCCTGCAAAAAGATATCTTGATCGGCTTCTTTGTTGTTCGATGACAACTCACCCACAATCTCTTCTAGGATGTCTTCCAGCGTCACAATGCCTTGTACGTCACCATACTCATCAACCACCATACCGATACGGCGGTTTTGAGATTGGAAGTGCAGTAGTTGCGTCTGTAAAGGAGTGCTTTCCGGAATAAAGTAAGGCTCTCGGATCACTTGAAGGATCGCCGCCTTAGTTACGGTACCACTGTGGAAAACCTGCGCTAGGTTGCGCATGTGCAGTAGGCCGACCACCTTGTTTAGCTCACCTTGATAGACTGGGAGGCGAGTATGCTCAGTACGGCTTAACTGCGAGATAATCGTATCAAGGTCATCATCTAGGTCGATACCCAGTACCTCGTTACGTGGCACCATGACATCATTAACTGTTACTTCGGATAGTTCTAACACACCAAGAAGCATGTTCTGGTTGTTTTGTGGAAGCAGTGCGCCTGCTTCGTGTACCAGCGTGCGCAGTTCTTCAGTACTGAGATGGTGACTGTTGTCGCCGGTTACATTAACGCCAAATAGCTTAAGGAAGTTGTTAGTAATACCGTTGATGATCCACACAAGCGGATAGATCAGTTTTAAAAGCGGCGCCAGAACTAAAGAGGCAGGAAAAGCGATCTTTTCAGGGTGAATTGCAGCCATCGTCTTTGGAGATACTTCTGCAAAGATTAGGATCAATACAGTCAAGCCAAAGGTGGCAACCATAATGCCGGCGTCGCCCCATAAGCGAACGCAGATGACAGTGGCGATAGCCGAAGCAAGGATGTTTACAAAGTTGTTACCGATCAGAATAACGCCAATCAGGCGGTCTGGTCGTGCAAGGAGTTTGCTGACGCGAATTGCGGCGCTGTGCTTTTTCTTAACTAAGTGTTTTAGGCGATATCGGTTGAGCGACATCATGCCGGTTTCGGAACTAGAGAAAAAAGCGGAACAAAGGATTAGGAAGCCAAGGACTCCCAAGAGAAAACTTATCGATGCGTCTTCCAAGACGGTATGCCTATATTAGTAATGGAGTGATATTTTTAAATGTGGCTCTTAGAGTGTCAAGCCATACTCTCGAATAATACGTGCTTTTATCTGGATATCAGATAAGCCATTCCATTACGGCTTTACTGCCAAAGAAACCGATCGCCAGAATCGCAAAGCTTGTGATCGTCCAGCGAATAGCTGCGTTTATTCTCCAGCCAAAAGTATTGCGACCAAATAGTAAGATGGCATAAAGCCCCCAAGCGATCAGAGATAGCACTGTTTTGTGTACAAGGTGCTGGGCAAATAGGTCTTCAAAGAATATAAAGCCAGTGACAAGCGCTGCGGTTAATAGTGTAAGTCCTGTCCAAAGCATCTCAAACAATAGGCGTTCCATTGTTTGCAGTGGCGGTAGTGAAGACACCAACCCGCGTGTGTGATGATGCTTAAGTGCCGAAACTTGTCGTGACAGTAAAATGGCTTGAATGGTCGCAATAGTGAAGATGCTGTAAGCCAAGATCGATAGCAGGATATGGAGGATTAATCCTGCATCGTAGGCTTTGCCTTCGCCGACACCTGCAACCCAAGTGGCTAATACCGTCATGGCGGCCATTGGGAATACGGCGATAAAGAGGTTGTCTATGCTCTGACGTAAACTGCTGAGTAATACTAAGCCCGCTACAAGCCAAGAGATCAACGAACCAACGCTAAAGAGGCTGAGGTTAATGCCGCCCGGTTGGTGCAGTACTAAAAAAATCGCAGCTGTGTGCGCTACCAGCCCCGCAAGACCTAAGGACTGATTGATTGAGCGAGATTGTTTGCGATCTCCGCGCATTATTTGCCATTGAAAAAAACCTGCGGTTGAGTAAAGCAGAATGGCAACTAATGTAGAAATGGATAACATCTTCGTCTCTTCTGTCCAGTGTTCCTGGAGAACAGTGTTTACAGGGTGGAGTGTAAATCGAGCCTTAGTTTGTCACAGATAGATGAAGGATAAAAGAAGAGGGGCTGCTAAGGATGCTTGGAGTGCGGTATAATACTGTGATTATTAATCCAAGATTATCGATTTCCTCTATGTAATGGGTCTTTTAAGGCTGTCTGTAAAGAGGAAGTGTGGGGCAGGACATGTTTGAGAATTTAACAGAACGACTTACGCATACGCTACGTTCAGTCACGGGTCAGGCGAAACTGACAGAAGACAATATTAAGGGCACATTGCGTGAAGTGCGTATGGCGCTGCTTGAAGCAGACGTGGCGTTGCCTGTTGTTAAAGAGTTCGTAAACAGCGTTAAAGAACGCGCGGTAGGTACCGAAGTAACCAAGAGTCTGACGCCGGGTCAGGTCTTTGTGAAGATCGTCAATGAAGAGATGGTCAAGGTTATGGGTGAGGCTAATGAAGGGCTTAACCTAGCGGCTAAGCCTCCTGCTGTTGTGATGATGGCCGGCCTTCAGGGTGCGGGTAAGACTACCTCTGTGGCTAAGCTTGGTCGTCACCTGCGTGAGCGTGAAAAGAAAAAGGTTTTGGTTGTTTCTGCTGACATCTATCGCCCAGCTGCGATCAAACAGCTAGAAACACTAGCGGGTGAAGTACAAGTAGACTTCTTCCCATCAACGGCTGAGCAAGATCCAGTTGATATCGCGAATGCTGCAATTGCCCATGCGCGTATCCAGCATCATGATGTCGTTCTTCTGGATACTGCAGGTCGTTTGCATGTTGATGAAGATATGATGGGTGAAATTAAGCGCTTACATGAAGCGGTTGATCCTATCGAAACCCTGTTTGTTGTTGATGCTATGACAGGTCAGGATGCGGCGAATACGGCTAAAGCGTTTAATGAAGTGTTACCGTTGACCGGTGTTGTTCTGACAAAAACCGATGGTGATGCCCGTGGCGGTGCTGCGCTTTCTGTGCGTCAGATAACAGGTAAGCCAATCAAGTTCTTAGGTGTGGGTGAAAAAGTTGATGCTTTAGAGCCATTCCACCCTGATCGTATCGCTTCCCGTATCTTAGGTATGGGTGACGTCCTTTCCCTTATCGAAGAAGCCGAGCAGAAGATCGATAAGCAGAAAGCTGAGAAATTCGCTAAGAAGATCAAAAAAGGTAAAGGTTTTGATCTAGAAGACTTCCGCGAACAGATCTCGCAGATGAAGAATATGGGCGGCATGATGGGCATGCTAGATAAACTGCCGGGTATGGGGCAGTTGGCGCAAGCGGCTGATGCTGCTAATGCCGAGAAAGGTATGCACCAGATGGAAGCAATCATTAACTCAATGACGCCGATGGAACGTCGTAAGCCTGATATCATTTCTGGCTCTCGTAAAAAGCGTATTGCTATGGGTTCTGGTACACAAGTGCAAGATGTTAACCGCCTGCTTAAACAGCATAAGCAGATGTCGAAAATGATGAAAAAGTTCAGCGGCAAAGGCGGTATGTCGAAGATGATGCGTGGAATGAAAGGCATGCTGCCACCAGGTATGGGTGGTGGCCCAGGTGGTATGGGTGGCATGGGAGGTCCTGGCGGCTTCCCACGCATGTAATAATTGCGCATTTATTAAACGAAATCACTTTATTAGGGCGGCAAATTCGCGTAGAATTGCCGCCCTGATTTTTCCGGTCCGATCTGCGTTAAAAACAGATTGGTTCATCAAACAGTGGGCGATATCAAAACCCACTCAATAAAAGGGTCTAACGCATGGTAATAATTCGTTTGTCTCGTGGTGGCGCTAAGAAGCGTCCTTTCTATCACATCTCAGTAGCGGACTCGCGTAATGCGCGTGACAGCCGTTTTATTGAGCGTGTTGGTTTCTTTAACCCAACTGCACGTGGTCAAGAAGAAGGTCTTCGTATCGATCTTGATCGTGTTGAATACTGGCAGAGCAAAGGCGCACAGCTTTCTGAGCGCGTTGCTAAGCTAGTAAAAGAAGCTAAAGCAGCTAAGTAATTTTTAGGTTTTTGATCAGGATTGAAAATGAGCAGTAATCCAAATAATGAACATCTCATTGTAGGAAGCATTACTGCGGTCTATGGGGTTAAGGGTTGGGTGAAAATTTATTCCCATACCGATCCAATGGAGAATATTTTCAATTATAAGCCTTGGCTATTAAAAATTGATGGTGTTTTAAAGCCTTTAGAGGTTGAAGCCAGCAAGCGCCATGGTAAAGGCCTGATTGCAAAACTGGCCGGTGTTGATGATCGTGATATCGCTCGCAATTATTGCGGCTTAGATATTGCGGTAGATGCGAGCCAGCTTCCAGTATTGGAAGAGGGTGAGTATTACTGGAGCCAGTTACAAAACCTATTAGTTTATACCGAGTCTGACCAATTGTTAGGCAAGGTGATCCGCCTGATGGAAACCGGTGCAAATGATGTATTGGTTGTGAAAGGTACAGCAGACAGCATTGATCAAAAAGAGCGTCTGTTGCCTTATCTTCCTGATCAGGTGATTAAAAAGATTGACTTGGAAACAGGTACGATGCGGGTCGATTGGGACCCAGAGTTCTGAACCATGTGGTTCGGGGTGGTGACACTCTTTCCTGAAATGTTTGATGCAATTCGTTGCTACGGCGTAACAGGTAAAGCGGTGAAAAATGGTTTGATACAGATGCAGTGCTGGAGTCCTAGGGACTTTACACACGATAAGCATAAAACTGTAGATGACCGACCTTATGGTGGTGGCCCAGGAATGTTGATGAAAATTCAACCTCTTAGGGATGCTATCCATGCTGCTAAAGCAGCTGCGGGTGGAGAGGCTAAAGTAATTTACCTTTCGCCGCAGGGCCGGCGCATGGATCATAAGGGCGTACAGGAACTGGCTTCGCGTGAGAGGTTGATTCTGGTAGCAGGGCGTTATGAAGGTATTGATGAGCGCCTGATAGAAACGGAAATTGATGAAGAGTGGTCGCTTGGGGATTTTGTCCTCAGTGGCGGTGAATTGCCGGCAATGACTATGATTGATGCAGTTTCTCGTTTAGTACCTGGGGTCTTAGGACATCAGGATTCAGCTACAGAAGATTCGTTTCATGATGGATTACTAGACTGTCCTCACTATACTCGACCAGAACAGTTCGACGATATGCAAGTGCCTGAAGTATTGTTGAGTGGCAACCACAAAGAGATCAGACGTTGGCGTCTGAAGCAGCAATTAGGAAGAACCTGGCAACGCCGGCCTGATTTGCTAGAAGATCTTGAGTTGGATACTGAACAAAAGTCATTGTTAACCGATTTTATCCGGGAGACCCAAGGGTCCGAAGGTTGAATGTTTAGGAGCAAGCGATGAGCGGCAAGAACCTAATTATTCAGCAGCTTGAAGCTGAACAAATGAACAAAGAAGTACCAGAATTCGCACCAGGTGATACTGTTGTAGTTCAGGTAAAAGTGGTTGAAGGTAACCGTACACGTCTACAGGCGTTCGAAGGCGTAGTGCTGGGCAAGCGTAACCGTGGTGTGAACTCTGCTTTCACTGTACGTAAAATCTCTCACGGTGTGGGCGTTGAGCGTACTTTCCAGACTTTCAGCACTACTGTAGATAGCATTGAAGTTAAACGTCGTGGTGATGTTCGCCAGGCTAAACTTTACTACCTACGTGAGCGTAGCGGTAAGTCTGCACGTATCAAAGAGAAGTTGGGTTAATTCATCTTCCTCTCTTAAAAAAAGCGGCTTTATGCCGCTTTTTTTGTTTTTGTTTTCTGTTTATTCGTTGAGAAGCATCAAGTGAATAGATAAAGGGTTGGACAGATTCGCCAGTTCCCACCCATAATAACAACTATCATTAGGGTTCCGTGCATATAGGGAGAGCTTTCGGGGCTAAGGTTTATGCAAGTTAACGTGATCAAAAAAATTGCAACTGTGCTATCGGTTATTTGTGCGCCGATTGCGCTTTTCGCCGCTGTGTACGGTTTTGTCTGGTGGAAGGTCTCTACTGCAGCGGACAGCTTTGCAAAGGATATCGCGCCTTTTGCAAAAATGACCTATCAAGATATTCATATCGACCTTGTGGAGGCTCAGGTGGGCCTCAAAGGTATCTCGTTTGTCCCAACAGGTTCAGAAGGTGAAATTGATGTTCAGTTTGCAGTACTGAAGGCGCCTTCATGGGGCTTTGTTCTCGATTTAGAAGAAAAGCTCTCCAAGGGTGAGCTACCTGATGCATTTAATGTTGATCTCAAAGGCCTCAATATAAGCCTGAATAGTGGGTATATGCAGGATTGGGGGCGTATGGTGCTAGAAGCCCAGCGTGAAGCAGGCCAAAGCTATGATGCACTAGCTTGTGGTGGCTTGGAATTTATCGGTTTACCTGAAATTCGAAAAATGGGCTACGGCCACCTGAATTCTGATGTTTCCTTTCAATACCATTTTGATGCACTTGATAGAGAATTGAATTTTGATCTGCAAAGTAGGACGAAGCAGGTCGCGAATATAAGTATGTCGATGGTGCTCAAGGTTGCGAGCGAAACATTGAATATGCAATCCATCGTGTTTGCTCAGCCGCAGCTAAAGCATATTGAAGCGCGCTACTTTGATCGCGGTTATAACCAAAAGCGTAATAAATTCTGTGCGAATTTAAATAAAGAACCGGTTAAGAGTTATCGCGAACGTTATAAAAACTTACTTTCAAAACGTTTAGCTTATGAAGGCTGGAAGATTCCTGATGAGCTATTTAATGCGTTTGAAGGTCTGAATAATCCGGGAAGCTCGTTATATCTACGTGTGGATGTTCCTAAGGGGTTTGGTATTCAATCTATGGCGTTAATTCAAACGCCGAGCGATTTGGTGCGCGAGTTAAATCCTTATGTTGAGTTTAGTAAGAAGTATGTAGCGCTTGATGGATTGGATTGGTCTGAGCCAGACCCAGAAGGGGAGCGTTTGCTTCGAGAATTGATGCAAAGCCAAGAGCCTCCTGAATTGGTATTAGGTGAAGAGATCGAGAAGGTTGTAGAGCCCGAAGAAGAGCTGGAAGTAGTGCCTGCAGTTACTATGTATCAGCGACCTAAACCGAAGAAACCCGTGCAAAAGTCATTCAAGAAGATTGCTGTTGAAGAGCTGGGTGCTCACATAGGTAAGTCGGTGATTCTCTATACTTACTTTGGTCAGAAAGTTGAGGGGCGATTAGTCGCTGTAACCGATAAAGTCATCACTGTTGAGCATCGTGTCGTTAGTGGTCGTGGCACTGCAACTTACCCGATGGCTTACGATAAGATTCAAAGTGCACAGTTATATCATTAGAGCGTTTGTCTGACGTTTGGAGTATAAGTGGTAGAAAAACGTGAGGCGGAAACGGTGCATCCCAGTGATGCGCAGTTAATTGATACTTATTTAGATGTGGTCTGGATGGAGAAGGGGTTAAGTGACAATACCTTAGCATCTTACCGTCGAGATCTTACTCAGTTTGCTATTTGGCTGCGTCCTAATGCAGTTCGTTTACTTACCTGTACAAGGGCTGATATACAGGCCTACCTCGGATGGCGGGTAAAAGAGCGATTAAGGCCTAGTTCAACCTCCAGAATGTTATCCTGCCTGCGCGGTTTGTACCGTTATCTTCTTCGTGAGGGGGAGATAGAGGAAGATCCTGTGCTGCTGATTCAAAGCCCTAAAAAAGGCCGTAGCCTGCCAAAAACCCTAACAGAGGCCGATGTCGAAGCTTTATTAGAGGCCCCTGAGCTTAATGATCCTGTGCAGTTTAGAGATCGTGCGATGCTGGAGGTGTTGTATGCTACAGGGTTGCGTGTCTCTGAGTTGGTTGCTCTGAAAGTGCATGAAATGAACCTCAATCAGGGAGTGATTCGAGTCATGGGTAAAGGCGGAAAAGAGCGTTTGGTTCCCTTGGGCGATGAAGCGATCAGTTGGGTGAAACGCTATGAATCACAAGTTCGCCCTCTGTTGATGGGTGAAGAGATGGATGATGTAGTATTTCCAAGTAGGCGAGGGCAGCAGATGACTCGACAAACCTTTTGGCACAGGGTTAAACGTCATGCCCTAACGGCCGGCATTGATAAGCCGTTATCACCACACGTATTACGACATGCTTTTGCTACTCACTTGATCAATCATGGTGCCGATCTACGTGTGGTTCAGATGTTATTGGGCCATAGCGATCTATCTACCACGCAGATCTATACCCATGTAGCGCAACAGCGACTGCAATCCTTGCATCAGCAGCATCACCCGCGAGGTTAATCTGCTAGACTGTGGAACTTTTCGTTAGATCGAGAGTCTCTTCTTGGTATTGGCATAAGTCTGAGCTTTATTAGATTTGGAAATTTTATGAAAAACTTATTTAAAACGTTTGCTTGCCTTTGGGCGTGTGTAGCCACATCAGTAATGGCGGCAGAAGCTGAAGGGATTATCGAACAGAACCTTAAGAAAGTGGATGCTAGGATTGTTGTCAAAGAGATTGGCGATGCGCCTTTATCTGGATTGCGTGAAGTCGAGTTAAACAGTGGTGAAGTGCTGTATGCCGATGAGAAAGGTGAATACTTTCTTATTGGTAAACTCTATCGCTTCACCGACAAAGAAGGGTTTGTTGATCTAACCGAGCGTAAGAAAAGTGCGCAGCGTAAAGTTCAGATGGCTGATCTAGATGAAGAACAGTTAGTCGTTTATAAGCCTAAGGGTGAAGTAAAAGCGACTGTGAATATCTTTACAGATGTCGATTGCCCATATTGCCGTAAGCTGCATGCCGAGATTCCAGCTCTGAACGAGCAAGGTGTTCAAGTTAATTACTTGGCTTACCCTCGTAATGGTACTGGTACAGGTACTTTTAAAAGCATGGTATCTATCTGGTGTGCAGAGGGTGCTGAAGGTCGTCGTCAAGCGATGGATCAAGCTAAATCAGGTGGTCGTCCAGCAGCTAAGACTTGTGATAACCCTGTATTAGATCAACTGCAGTTGGGTCAGTCTGTCGGTGTGACAGGTACGCCTGCAATTATTTTTGAAGATGGTCGTTTGTACCCAGGATATGCGCCAGCGCAGCAGTTGGTTAAACTGTTAGATCTTGAAAAATAACCCAGTGTGATTACTGAGAAGGAGGCTATTTAGCCTCCTTTTTTATTTGTTGGGTCATAATGGGCTCAGAGATAGAGCTATTGCCTTGTTTTGGCTATAATAGCCGCCTTATTTTTTGTAGATTGCGGTAATTGCCTGAAAAAAAGAGGCTATCGCGGTTTTTTTTAGTTCAACAGCATGCGAGGTGCAGGTTTGAAACCGGTTAAAGTTGGTATCTGCGGACTAGGTACAGTCGGTGGTGGCACATTTAATGTGCTGAAGCGCAATGCGGAAGAGATTGCTCGTCGAGCAGGCCGCAAGATTATTGTTGAAGAGGTTGGTGCTCGCGACACAAACCCAGATTGCGATACCAAAGGCACTCAGATTACCAACGATATTTTTGCTGTAGCTAAAAACCCAGAAATTGATGTTGTTGTTGAACTGATTGGTGGCTACGACGTTGCTAAAGAGCTGGTTATGACAGCAATTGAGCACGGCAAGCACGTTGTAACTGCAAACAAAGCATTGATTGCGGTTCACGGTAACGAGATCTTTGAAGCCGCTCAGAAGAAGAACGTTATGGTTGCGTTCGAAGCGTCTGTTGCGGGCGGTATTCCGATCATCAAAGCGATCCGCGAAGGCCTTTCTGCAAACAAGATCAACTGGTTGGCAGGTATCATCAACGGTACAGGTAACTTCATCATGACTGAAATGCGTGACAAAGGTCGTGCATTTGAAGATGTGTTGAAAGAAGCGCAAGAGCTTGGTTACGCAGAAGCGGACCCAACGTTCGATGTTGAAGGTATCGATGCAGCTCACAAACTGACTATTCTTGCGTCTTTGGCGTTTGGTGTACCGCTACAGTTTGAAAAAGCGTTCACTGAGGGCATCAGCAAGATCACACGTGATGACGTACAGTATGCTGAAGAGCTAGGCTACCGTATCAAGCATTTAGGTATCACTCGCCGCACTGATAATGGTGTTGAGCTACGTGTTCATCCAACACTGATCCCTGAATCAGCGCTAATCGCTAACGTAAACGGCGTAATGAACGCTGTTCTAGTTGACGGGGATGCTGTTGGTCAGACTATGTACTATGGCGCAGGTGCGGGTGCTGAGCCTACAGCCTCTGCTGTGGTTGCTGATATCGTTGATGTTGTTCGTACGCTAACCGCTGATCGTGACAACCGTGTACCTCACTTGGCTTTCCAGCCGACTGAGCTATCTGATGCGCCGATTCTACCAATTGAACAAACTGAATCTGCATACTACCTGCGCATGAATGCACAGGAGAAGCCAGGTGTGCTAGCTAAAATCTCTAGCATCCTAGGTGCGCAAGATATCAATATTGAAGCGATCATCCAGAAAGAAACAGCTGAAGACCAGGTGCCAGTAATTATCCTGACTCAGTCTGTTCTTGAGCAAAAAGTGAATGATGCAATTGCTCAGATCGAAGCATTAGATGAAATCAACGGTTCGGTTACACGTATCCGTGCTGAGCACTTTGATAGTTAAGGAGTAAACCCCGTGAAATATATCTCTACCCGGGGACAGGCTCCGGCAATGAACTTTGAAGAGGTTTTGCTGGCTGGTTTGGCAAGTGATGGTGGTCTATATGTACCTGAAACGCTGCCAACATTTAGCAAAGAAGAGATCGCTTCTTGGGCTGGTTTGCCGTACAACGAGCTTGCTTACAATGTGATTAAGCCATTCGTTGATGATTGTATCGACGATGCTGATCTTAAAAAGATGATCGATGAAACCTATGCCGGTTTTAATCACATCGCTGTAGCACCGTTGAAAGAGCTAGGTACTAACGAGTGGGTTCTGGAGTTATTCCACGGCCCAACATTAGCGTTTAAAGACTTCGCACTTCAGCTGCTAGGCCGTCTAATGGACTATGCATTGCAGAAGCGTGGCGAGCATTTGGTAATCATGGGAGCAACTTCCGGTGATACAGGTTCAGCTGCGATCGAAGGCTGCTGCCACAGCAAGCATCTAGATATCTTTATTCTGCATCCGCATAACCGCGTATCAGAAGTTCAGCGTCGTCAGATGACGACGATCATTAAAGACAATGTCTTTAATATCGCGCTGGAAGGTAACTTTGATGATTGCCAACAGATGGTAAAAGACAGCTTTGCTAATCAGGACTTCCTGAAAGGCATGAAACTGGGTGCTGTAAACTCGATTAACTGGGCACGTATCATGGCTCAGATCGTTTACTACTTCTCAGCTTCTTTGGCTGTTGGCGGTCCTCACCGTGAAGTAAGTTTCTCTGTACCAACAGGTAACTTCGGCGATATTTTCGCAGGTTACTTGGCGAAGCAGATGGGCTTGCCGGTTAAGCAGCTAGTTGTTGCAACTAACAAAAATGACATCCTGCACCGTGTTATCTCCGGTAACGACATGTCTAAAGGTGAGTTGGTTCACACGCTATCTCCTTCTATGGATATCATGGTGTCTTCTAACTTCGAGCGTATGCTATTTGATGTATACGGTCGTAACGGTGAAGAGATCAGCGATTTAATGGCACGCTTCTCGAAAGAGTCTGTAGAACTAGATCCTGCACGTTGGGAGAAAGTTCGCGAGCTATTCGATAGCTATGCAGTAGATGATGAGACAACCTGTGATGTGATCAAGCAGGTATTCGAAGAGACTGAATATCTTCTAGACCCACACACAGCGATCGGTGTTAAAGCTGGACGTGAATGTAACCGCGATCAATCAGTGCCAATGATTACCCTATCAACAGCACATCCGGTTAAATTCCCTGAACCGGTGGTTAAAGCTGGCTTGGATGCACCGCATCTGCCTGCGCACATGGCTGACCTGTTCGAACGTGAAGAGAAGCTAGAAGTGCTAGACAATGATCTGAACACCGTTCAGCAGTATGTAGCGAGTCATGTACACACTGAGTAACTATTAATCAGATGTGATATTCTCAAAACCCGACGTTAACGTCGGGTTTTTTGTGTCTGACAGAAAAATAATAATACAGGGGCCTATGGACATGGCTGATCAGTTTTTTATTCTTTCAAAGATCTTATGGTTTGTCGCGCAACCGGATCATCTTTTACTGCTAATGCTTCTGTTTGGCCTGCTCTTGTGGTGCCGGGCATTGGGCGTGTTTCTGGTCTGGACCTCTGTTTTGGCGATGCTGACAATCAGTGTATATCCAGTGGCTAACTATCTGTTAGAGCCGTTAGAACAGCGCTTTCCGCAACCTGTATTATCAGAAGCTAAAGAGCCTATCGCGGGGATAATTGTCCTGGGTGGTGGTGAAAATGCAGAAATGTCCTCTCATACACAATGGCCTGAATTTAATCAGGCTGCAGACCGTTTAATGGCACTGCCCGGATTAATGCTGCGTTACCCCCAAGCAAAAATAGTTATCACTGGAGGTTCTGGAGCTCTATTGGCACCGGAATTTCGTGGCGGTGACGTTGCTGAGCAATGGTTGCATCAGCAAGGTATGGGGGCGCGTGTAACGATCGAGCGCGATTCGCGAAATACTTTTCAAAATGCCATCTATACCAAGGATTTGATCGCGAATACTGAGGGTAAGGTCGAAGGAAAATGGTTGTTAGTAACATCAGCGTTCCATATGCCGCGTTCGGTTGGCGTGTATCGTAAAGCGGGGATTGATGTAATCCCTTTCCCTGTTGATTACCGCGCCGGTACAATGCGTTTCGATCCTGGCCTGAATAAAAATATGAATGGACTAAACACTGCTGTTAAGGAGTGGATAGGCCTATTGGCGTATCACTACACTGAAAAAACCGACGTGTTGTTCCCGGCGCCTTTTAGCACCATTGAATTAGAGAGCGAATGAAGCAGTTAAACATTTCACCTAGGCCGCAGGTCGATACATCAGTACCTGTGTTTCAGCAGGTAAACCCAGTTTTAGCGCGTATCTATGCATCACGTGGAGTGCATGATCTGCAAGGGCTTGGCAGGAGCTTGAATGAGCTTTTGCCCGATAGTGGCTTGGCAGGCATTGATGAAGCCGTTAACCGTTTAGTCAGGGCGTTCGAGCAACGGGAAAAAATCTTAATTATTGGTGATTTTGATTGTGATGGTGCGACTAGTACCTCTGTTGCTGTTTTAGCTCTGAGAATGATGGGGGTAGCAGAGGTAGGTTATCTGGTACCTAACCGCTTTGAGTATGGTTATGGCTTAAGTCCTGAGATTGTGGCGGAGGCGCTGAAGCAATCCCCTGATCTATTGATAACCGTCGATAATGGTATTTCAAGTATTGATGGCGTTGCTGCGGCGACTGCTGCGGGTCTGGAAGTGATTGTTACGGATCACCATTTGGCTGGTAAGGAGCTTCCTGCTGCGTGTGCGATAGTGAATCCGAATCAACCTGATTGTCAGTTTACAGCTAAATCTACCTGCGGTGTCGGTGTTATCTTCTATGTGATGATTGCACTTCGTAGGGCGCTTCAGCAGAAAGATTGGTTCGCTATAAATGGATTACCTAGCCCTAACTTAGGTTCACTCTTAGATCTTGTTGCTTTAGGAACGGTTGCGGATGTTGTTCCTTTAGAGCAGAACAACCGTGTGCTGGTTCATCAAGGTATACAACGTATCAAAGCGGGGCATTGTCGTCCGGGCCTTAAAGCGTTGATAGAGCTTTCGGGCCGTCAACAACATAAAGTCGCTTCATCAGATCTTGGTTTCGCTATAGCGCCACGCTTGAATGCCGCTGGCCGTTTAGAAGACATGTCGATCGGTATCGAGTGTTTGCTGACTGAATCAGAACAGAAAGCCAAAGATCTAGCAGCTACGCTGAACGATCTTAACCAAGAACGTAAAGGTATAGAGCAGGAAATGCAGCAACAGGCACTCGATCTGCTCGATAAGCTGCAACTAGACTCTGCGCAGCTGCCGTATGGTCTATCTCTGTATGAGCCTGAATGGCATCAAGGGGTGATCGGTATTCTGGCTTCTAGGATTAAAGATCGAACGCACCGCCCAGTGATAGCCTTTGCTCAAGGTGATGAAGGCGAGTTAAAAGGCTCCGCGCGTTCTATTCCAGGCTTTCATGTGCGAGACGGTTTAGATGCGATTGCTGCGCGATACCCATCACTTTTACGCAAGTTCGGTGGTCATGCCATGGCTGCAGGCTTGACCATCAAAGCTACAGATCTAGAACTGTTTCAAAACGCTTTTGATGAAGAAGTTAGGCGTCAATTAAGTGAGTCAGACCTCCAGCAAGAGGTGTTGACCGATGGTGAGCTTACAGCCGCTGAGATGACCATCGAGTTAGCAGAGTTGTTACGTGATGCTGGTCCTTGGGGGCATCAGTTTCCCGAACCGCTGTTTGATGGTCAATTTACCTTGATCCAGCAAAGAGTGGTCGGTCAAAGACACCTGAAAATGGTGTTGATGGAGCCGGTTTCTGGTTTGGCTGTCGATGCGATTCAGTTTAATGCTGATATGGAATTATGGCCGGATCAGGATATTACCCAAGTTAGAGCCGTGTATCGTTTGGATGTAAATGAGTTCCGCGGTAAACGATCGGTGCAAATGCTGGTGGATCATCTGCTGCCTGAATAGTATCTTTGCCGCCTCTATTGTCTGATTCTTAACAGGAAGCAGCGAAGTTGCTGCTTTTCTATTTTACACTGAAGTGAATAATTGATGTCTGATCTACTGCCTTACTACGTCGGCGCGCATGTGAGCGCCAGCGGTGGTGTGCAAAACGCCCCGCTTAATGCTAAAGAAATTGAAGCGAATGCATTTGCTCTATTTACTAAAAATCAGCGACGTTGGGTGGCAAAGCCTTTAGATTCAAAGACGATTGCGTCATTTAGGAAAAACTGCGCTGCGTTGAATTTTAAGCCAGAGCAGATCCTTCCACATGATTCTTATTTGATAAATCTAGGTCATCCTGAAGAGGAGGCATTGCAGAAATCTCGTGATGCTTTCTTAGATGAGATGCAGCGTTGTGAACAGTTGGGCTTGGTTTATCTTAATTTTCATCCGGGCAGTCATCTGCGCAAGATTAGTGAAGAGGAGTGTATTGCTAAGATCGCTGAATCGCTGAACTGGGCAATTGCGCAAACCGAATCAGTTGTGGCGGTTATTGAGAATACAGCAGGCCAAGGCAGCAACCTTGGTTTTAGTTTTGAGCAGTTAGCAGCCATTATCGATCAAGTTGAAGATAAGGGTCGTGTAGGTGTGTGTATCGATACCTGCCATATGTTTGCGGCTGGCTATGATATTCGTACCCAAGAGAGTTGTGCTGAGGTCTTCGAAAATTTCGCCAAGATCGTCGGTTTTGAATATCTTAAAGGGATGCACCTGAATGACTCTAAAGGCGGTTTAGACTCACACTTGGATCGTCATCATAGTTTAGGCCAAGGAGAGATTGGTCTTGAGGTCTTTAAATTCATTATGCGCGATGACCGTTTTCGAGGGATTCCATTAGTCTTGGAAACGATTGATGATACGATCTGGGCAGAAGAGATTCAGATGCTGCGTCAGTTTTCTGTAAATTAACGTGTTTTAAGTTTGCTAATATACTTACGCATGATCTGAGTTAGTGAAATTAGTATAGATGGATTTTCTAAGGTAGAAAAATGGGAAGTAAAACAGATGGCGGTGTGTGCTCCAGTAATCGAGCAGCGGAGTTACTCAATGTTACGCCTAGAACGATACAGTTATGGGCAGATTCTGGGATTGTTCGTAGCTGGAAAACACCGGGGGGGCATCGAAGATACTCTGTCAAAGAACTTAACGATCTTGCGTTGCAGATTAAAAATGGAGTTGTTCCTGATGTAAGTGATGACGTAGAACAAAAAACACTTAATGTGTTAATTATTGAAGATGATCCGGTTTTAAATAGCCTATATAAGGCCACATTACAAAGTTGGAAGTTGCCCATCAAAATTGTATTTGCAATGGAAGGCTATTCAGGTCTTTTGCAAGCGGGATTGAATTGCCCGGATTTAGTAATACTAGATATAAACCTTCCGGATATTAATGGTTATAAAATAGTCGATTCAATGTTTGAAAATAAGTTAATTACGGAAGAGCAGTTGATTATTGTTTCAGGACTACCTCTGTCAGAAATTAGAAAAAATTTACCGGAAAAATTCTCTTCTCCCATCTATGGTAAGCCTGTTCCTATGGACGAAATTAAACGTAAAGTTATCTCTCTTCTTTCGAAATAATCACACCTAAGTAATCCTCCTTGCTACAGCCTTGTGTTTTGTCTTGACAAAAAATCGGAAAAAGCAGAAAATTCAGTATATTCGGAATAGGTGATATATGACTCCGCATTTTTTTCAAGTCTTGTTAGATATCGTCGGCATTGGTGGTTGTGTAATAGATGTTGATAACCGCGTCTGTGGTATCTGTGCGCAATTGCAACGCTCCACCAATCTAGGGATAGGGGATACTATTGCTATTAAGCAGCTTTCTGGATCAGAAAATGTAGTGTGTATGAGCTCTGAGGGGGCGTTACTTTTTGAAGCGAGGTGTTTATCGGAGAGTGGGTATAAGTGGCTCATTGATGTTCCACAAAGGGCGGATTTGAGCGAGGAATTTAAAGCATTTGCCCAGTATATTAAACAGGAATTAGTGATGCCTACTACGGAGCTAACTCGTTCGATAGCAGAGACAATTTCATATATTGGAAAAAATGAAAGTATCAGCCCAATTTTGGCCAATCGGTTGAATTCTATACAGAACCAAGCTCGCTTTGTTGAATATTCTAGCGAAGACGTTTGGTATCTTTTAGCTATGGGTAAGGGCTTACCTGTTCGAGGGGATGAGCGCCTAGAACCTCGATTGTTGTTTCAATTTGTTATTGCGGGACTAGATGGAAAGCTGGATGTATTTCTGAAAGATAGTTCTGAGTTGGGTGTTATCTATGGTTGTAAAGACTGGCTAGTGTTGTCGTTGCAAGCTGTCGTAAATTATATGAAGCAGCAGTTTCATGCAAAAAGAGTTGGCTGTGAACTGTATCAGTGTAACGGTGAGTTGCTAATGACATTTCAAGATATTGGGATAATGGCCAGCGTAACTCATATTCCGCTCATGAATGATAGAAATATAAAATTTCAAAATGACAATGTGATCGACCTCGATATGGCGAGTTCTATTATTCGTATACATGGAGGAAGTATCCGTATCAACACTGAGTTGTCTCGTGTAGTCGTGAGCATCCCAACTGGTGCGCCAGGGGAAATAGCTGAAGAGATATATCTGAAGAAAATCGAAGCAGAATTGATGGATTTGGCGGTGCAAACAAAGAGCGAAGATGGATTATGACTACACGTGTATTGATCGTTGATGACCAACCAGAATTACGGCGCTTGGTTCGGATGACCTTAGGTCTGGATAACTATGAAGTATTTGAAGCAGAAAGTGGGCAGCGTAGCCTAGAAATGGTGAGTGTAGTTTTACCGCAGATTGTGATTATGGATGCAATGATGCCGGGTCGATTTGATGGCTTTCAGGCATGTGAAAAGATTAAGTATGTTCGGCCTGATACTAAAGTCATTATGTTGACGTCCAGAGCTCAGAAGTCTGATAGAGAGCTGGGGGAAAAAGTGAAGGCCGATGCTTATATCACAAAACCTTTTAGTCCACTGGCACTGCTGGATGTATTGAAGAATATCTATGACTAGTTATTGTAAAAGTACGCATATGGTAGAGAATTCATTGTCAAACCTTAAACAGGAGTTGGAAAAGGCTGAAGTCGCAGGGATGACTAGGTTGGTACAGGCTGCTGCGTTTAAAGATGATGATACTGGGGTTCATATTATACGGGTAGCTTTTCTGTCTCTTGAAATGGCTAGGTTGGTTGGTGTGCCTGAAAACCAATGCTTGCCTCTGTTTTATGCATCCGCGTTGCACGATCTAGGTAAGGTAGGAATCTCGGATCAAATTTTACAGAAACCGGGATCTTTGACGGAAGAAGAGAAAGCCGTCATGCAAAGGCATAGCGTGCTGGGCTCTTATTTCTTCCAAAGCTTTAATTCTGATATTTCAAAGGTTTGTTATGACGTTATTCTGAATCATCATGAAAATTATGACGGATCAGGTTATCCCAATGGGCTTAGGGGAGATGATATTCCTTTTTTTGCACGTATTGTTAGTATCGTTGATGTGTTTGATGCGCTAGTTATGAAGAGATGTTATCGAGATGCCTATTCCTATGATGAAGCTTTGAGCATGATCAGTGGATCAATGGAAAGTAAATTTGATCCAGAATTACTTAATGTATTTATCAATAATATTGAACGTTTGAAAGAGTTGCATCAGTTGATTAGCGAACTTGGTAATGTGAAGGACCTTTTTGAATTTTATGGGTAACTTAATCATTCCAGATGATTTTAGGCTTGTGTTGGAAGAGCTACAGCACGGTGTCATAGTTCTTTCGAAGCAAAATGAAATCATATGGTGCAACTGCGTTGCAAGCTCCATGTTTGATATGGAGGAGGTACATCGCGTTTTTATAAGGCAGGAACAGCTAAAGGTTACTTATGAGGGGGGGGTACGTACATATGTGTTTGCGTTACCAACCAAACTTGGTTATCCGGTTAGTTTTTCTTCAATTACATGCTCCGATTTTCAAGTGCTCATATCAACACCGTTGGTGACACCAGATTTACATGCTGTGAGAGACAACTTTCTAAAGCTATTAGAGAAGAATTTTGAGCGAAGAGCAAATGAGTTAGTTGTTACGGCCGACACGATTCGAGATCGACTTCAAAATGGCCTAATCAGCAACCGAATGGAAATGGTGCGCCAGTTGAATCTCTTGTGTTGTCAAGGTGAAGAGTTACAACAGAAATGGAAAGATCTGAGGGTTTTTTTTGGTTCTTTGGAAGGAGGACTTGACCGATTAGATCGAATAAATGTCATAAATTTAACTCAGGTATTGAGCGCAAGGTTATCTCAAAGTTCGATAAAAGTTATCCCCTCATATAGTAACGAAGAATATGGTGTTATTTATGGAGATATGGGGTTGCTGACAGACACCTTAGTGCAATTGGTATCCAGTTCTCTAGTGGATGAAGCGAATGACAGGGAAGTCACCCTTAAGGTTCATCAAGGTTTAGGAATAATCGTCTGGCAATGGGAAAGTAAAGATATTACAGCGCATTGTTCACCCCACTCAGAACTTATTTGGGGTTTTCTTGGTGGAGGGATTCAACTATCTGAACTGTCATCAGGTGTTCAGTTTAGTGTGCGTATGAGCTGTGGTGGGTCTGGTCGAAACATGGATAGAGAGTTGGCACATTGGTCTGAATTGAATACTAAATTACCTGAATAAGGGTGAAAATGTATGCACTATTTTAGACTTAAGGTCTTGATTCTGATTTATTTAACTCTTATGGCTGTATTTAGTCATAAATTATATGCTGATGGACATGAGAATGTCTTTACTTTTGGAGTAGTTCCTCAGCAGGCAGGAAAAGAACTTGTACGTCTATGGACCCCTGTTTTAAGGATCGTCGGGCATGAGGTAGGCGCTACTTTAAATTTTGAAACTGCTCCGAATATTCCTGAGTTTGAAAGGCGCCTGGCTCGAGGGGAATATGACTTTGCTTATATGAACCCTTACCACTATACGGTGTTCCACGATACTCCCGGTTATCTTGTTTTTGCTCGCCAAGAAGATAAGGCGCTCAGAGGATTAATTGTCGTTCGACAAGATAGCCCATTAGTTTCACTAGATGAATTAGATGGTAAAGATATAGCATTTCCTGCGCCTGCAGCTTTTGCTGCAACAGTCATAACCCAAGCACATTTGGATCGAAGAGATATTAATTATACACCCCTCTATGTTGGTTCTCATGATTCGGTATATCGTAATGTTGTCAGCGGGCTTACGCATGCAGGAGGAGGGATAAATAGGACATTAAATACAGTATCAAGAGATATCCGAGAAAAGTTAAAAGTTTTGTGGCTTTCGGAAAGTTATACCCCTCATGCATTTGCTGCTCATCCGAGAGTGCCCGATAAAATGGTTAGTTTGGTACAAAAGGCACTTATAGGATTAAAAGACATTAAAAGAGGTCGAGAGGTTCTCGACCAGATTAACTTTTCAGGAATTGTTAAGGCACAAGATGCTGAGTGGGATATGGTGAGAGAACTGGATATTTCTATTCTGAATGATGCTGAATAGTAGACTTTAGGTGAGAGCTGTGTCATTTCGTTTAAAAACTATACTGGGCATAGCAGTTATAGAGTCAATATTATTGACCTTTATTATTTTGATTAGTTTGGATTTTCTGCGTAAAGCAAGTTTGGATGATTTAATTCAGTATTGTAGGACTAATAGTGAATTATTTGTGACTGCTACTAAGAATGCAGTTATATCTCAAGATCTTGCTACCTTACATAGTACAACGGATGATTTACTAGATAACTCTGATGTTCTGTACGTTCGAATTTATGGGCGGAATAAACTGTTAATAGATAAGGGGAAGAAAAACTATTTAGAATATAATTTTGTTGAAGAGAATGGGAAAGAATTACCTGAGGATGGCGTTTTTGATATTCAATTACCTATTATGGAAAGTGGTTATTACTTAGGGAAAGTTGAAATTGGTTATAATGCTAAGAAAAGTGAAATTAGATTGCATGAGGCGAGTGTAAGTATTGGTAGTGTTGCCCTCATAGAATTAATTTTATGTGCACTGTTTTCTCTAATTCTTGGGACTTACTTAACGCGCCAGATGACATTGCTTCAAGTAGGGTCTAAACAGCTAGCAAAAGGTAATTGGGGGCATCAAATAGAAGTTTCAGGTAATGATGAAATAGCTCAAGCTTCATTGGCATTTAATTATATGTCAACTCAAATTAAAAAGCTGATTGAGTCGGAGAAAAAACAGCGTAAGTATATAGCGCAAAGAGAGTTTTTATTTAAATCGTTGCTCCAAGGAATACCTTCAGGCGTTTTATTGAGTGATAGCAATGGGAAAGTGTTATTTAGTAACCTTGCATGTTTTGGTTTGTTAGATCTTTTGCATCTGCCTGATAGGTCAATATTAGCAGACTCAATAGATGAGCTAATTGATTACTTATCTAAGGTTGGTGTTAATGAAAATAGCGTCAAAGATTTCTTCTCTTTGTCATTAATTAATAACAAGCCAATCAGTAACTTTGAAATCCCTCTTAAAAAAGGTAGAACTTTAGAGGTTGATTATAGACCCATAAAGTTTGGTGTTGATGATCAGAAGTGTCATCTCTGGTATTTACGTGATATTAGCGATCGTAAGTCAAAAGAATTGATCATTAGGCAGCGTTCGAAAGAGCTTACTGCTATTTTTGATTTAAGTCCTGATGGGCTTGTTTCTTTTGATTATAATGGTGTTATTCAAATGGTTAATGATACTTTTCTTAAAATATTAAACTGTAAATTAGAGGAGGTTGTTGGTAAGGATATGCAACTTATTGATGATCTTCTAAGAAAAAGAATAGTATCGGGTACCTCTATTTTAGAGGTTGATTATTTAAATAAAAAATATATACCTCCACAATTTATCACGATTAAATTAAATGGTATTTCTCATCTTGAGCGTATTATTAGATTTGAAGAAGGTGAAGAATTTTTAGGTGGAATTGTTTACTTTCGTGATGTGACAGAGCAGAAAAAGCTAGAAATTATGAAGAGTGATTTTTTATCTACTGCTGCACATGAATTGAGAACGCCACTGGCAAGTGTATATGGGTATTCAGAGCTTCTTCTAAATGCTAGTTTTGATAAAAGCACAACGTATGACATGCTCACTATTGTTCATAATCAAGTGGGTAGGCTTGTAAACATTCTAAATGATTTGCTGGATCTGGCTAGAATAGAGGCGAAAGGTGCAAATGAGCTAATTGTTAAAGAGTGTGACCTTAAACGTATTGTTAATGATGCTGTTGGATTACAACAGTCAAAAGGTAACAGGGTGTCTCTGTCTTGGAACTTGAATGATATTACAATCATTAGATGCGATAAAGATAAAATTATTCAGGTTCTTAATAACATCATCAGTAATGCAATGAAATATTCGCCTGCTGATAGCCCAATTGAAATTGAGATATCCGAGAGCTCTAGGCTTGACACACTCGGTGTGGATTTAAAAATCAAAGACTATGGTATTGGTATGAACCGACAGGAGCTAGAGATGATCTTTGAGCGTTTTTACCGTGCTGACCAGTCAGGGGCTATTCCAGGGACAGGGCTAGGAATGTCGATAGTGAAGGAGATCGTTGATATGCATTACGGTGAAATAACTATAGATAGCCATAAAAATGTAGGTACGCTTGTTAGCGTTTGGCTGCCTATCAGAAAAATTTAGTGATGATCAAATATTAGGCGTGATTTATTTTTGCTCGATGGTTTACCCATAAAAATGGTAGATTTTTTAAGGGATTGTCACTGAAGTGTCATCCTTTCTCGCTAGCCTGTGCGTCTAAGAGTAATGCGTCACAGGTGAGTAGTATGTTGCTTGCAACAAATGAAGTGGATGCTGAGTCACGTCGTAAGTATCTTTTCGATATTTTAGAGTCAGAATCACTTTATCCACATTTTCAGCCGATTGTGGATTTAAAAAACAATGTTGTTATTGGTCATGAAGCCTTAATTCGAGGGCCTGCGGGCACGGTTATGGCTTCGCCTGGCGCGTTGTTTCAGACAGCCATTGAAAACAATTTATTACACACACTTGAGTTATTATCCCGACGCAAATCCCTCGAAGCATTTGCAGAGTTGAATCCAGGTGGGCAGCTGTTTCTTAATATCAGTGCGTCTTTGTTAGGAACGCCAGAGCACACCGAAGGTTTTACTGCTGAGCTGCTACAAGAGCTGGGCATCTCTATTTCGGATATTGTTATTGAACTGTCCGAACAGCACCCTTTTGATCAGCAAGGCCTAACTCATGCTGCCGTTGAACACTACCGTAATATGGGTTTCCAAGTAGCAGTAGATGATTTGGGGACAGGTTACTCTGGCTTGAAATTGTGGTCGGAGCTAAAGCCTGAATACGTCAAAATTGATCGTCATTTTATCTCTGATATCGATAGTGATCCGGTAAAACGGGAGTTCGTACGCTCGATCTATAACATCAGTAATACTATGGGCTGCAAAGTCATTGCAGAAGGTATTGAGCGTCAGGAAGAAGTTCAAACGATCAAGGAGCTAGGTATCAATATTGGTCAAGGTTTTTACCTTGGTTATCCTAGCCCAGAGCCACAAACGGTCGAGCCTCCAGCCTCTGATGTGTACAACTCAGCAAACGCACCTCGTGTTGAAAACTGCGAAACGGCTCATTCTCTATTACGCAATGCCCCAACCGTTTCTCTTCAGGATACAGTGCTGTCTGTAAGTGACCTGTTTAGAGCACATTCCGAACTAAGTTCACTTCCTGTTGTGCATGAAGGTGTCCCCCAAGGGGTTGTGAGAAGGTCTAGCCTGTTTGAGTTGTTCTCTACCCAGTATGGTCGAGCGCTTTATGGTACAAAACCGGTCGAGCGGATCTTGTCTCATGACGTGCTTATTGTGGATGCAGGGATGAGCTTGGATGAAGTCTCTCGGCTTATCACAGAGAATGAACAGAATGAGATCCAGCAGGATTTGATTATTACTCAGAACGATCTTTATGTTGGCATGGGTAATGTGCGAGATCTGTTGAAACGACTGACCGAACTCAAAGTTCAAAATGCGCAATACGCCAACCCGTTGACGCTTTTACCGGGTAATGTCCCGATCAATAACGAAGTGGATGCGTTGCTTAATCAATCGGCTGACTTTCATGTCGCTTATTTTGATCTGAACAACTTTAAACCCTTTAACGATTGCTACGGTTATTCAAAAGGGGATCAGGTGATTCGCTTGCTGGGTGAATTGCTGGTTCAGCATGCCTCTTATGATTCAAATTTCATCGGCCATGTGGGAGGCGATGACTTTGTGGTGATCTATCGCTCACCGGATTGGCAATTGAGCTGTGAACGGATTATTCGCGAGTTCGATAAAGCGGTAAAAGGTTTTTACTGCGATGCGGATATCCAAGCGGGTGGAATCTGGGCGAGTGATCGTCAAGATAACCGCACCTTCTTCTCTTTCTTAGGCTTGGCTGTCGGTGTTGTTCACCCTGATCCTTGCTGTTGTAACAGCTTTCATGAGGTAGCAGAGCTTGCAGCAATGGCTAAAAAAGAAGCGAAGAAGTCTGCCGAGAGCGCGATGTTTGTGTCCCGTCGGCGCTGCATAACTACATCGGTAGCCGATAGCTTAAGGTGCTTTGCGTAAGCTTAAGCTTCTATCCTAGCCCTGTTACTCAGGGCTAATTTCTCCAATCCTTAATTTCGAAATCTATTGATCAATTGGCTTGATGAGCTGGTTAATTGATATAGTGAGTTATTCGCTAGTCAATGACAGGAACAGCACATGTCTGAAAAATGGCAACCAAGTTTTGGTCAAAAAGATTTCAACATCGATAAACAAGAAACCCTGTACGATGGTTTCTTTCAAATGCACAAACTTTATCTGCGGCATAAAACCTTTGCTGGCAGTGAGATAGAGATCCAGCGTGAGTTGTTTTACCGTGACGATGCTGTATGTGCGCTGCTATATGATGCGGTTAAACAATCGGTTGTTTTGATTGAACAGTTCCGAGTAGGTGCATTTGATAGCTCTGATGGGCCTTGGTTGCTGGAACTGGTGGCAGGTATCGTCGAGAAAGGTGAAACCACAGAAGATGTCGCTCGCCGAGAAGCAGTAGAGGAAGCGGGCGCGCAGTTAGGTGAGATCAAGCACATTACCCGTTTCTCACCGAGCACTGGAGCAACGCGAGAGTATATTGATCTACTTTGTGCTCAGGTGGATTCCAGTGGTGTTGAAGGCATTCATGGTTTGCCTGAAGAGGGCGAAGATATCAAAGTGCATGTCATTCCTGTGGAAGATGCCTTTGAATTAGTACAACAAGGTATAATTAATAATGCCCCTGCGATAATTGCGCTGCAGTGGCTGCAGTTAAATAAGTCAGCGCTTGATCAGCGTTGGCAGTAGTAGTAAACGATAAATCGGATAGGCAGATGAAGCGGAAATATATTCCAGATCTAACTCGGCAGATGGCGCATTGCGAGGCTAACTATGCTCGTATTATGAAGCTATTGCCCGATCTGGATGAGTGTGATGAACGCGAGTTTCAGGTGAGTTGGCCTGAGCATACTGCCTATCTGCGTCTGCAAGTTGATGAGCGATTCAAATA
Source organism: Neptuniibacter sp. SY11_33 (assembly GCF_047778025.1). Taxonomy (GTDB): domain Bacteria; phylum Pseudomonadota; class Gammaproteobacteria; order Pseudomonadales; family Balneatricaceae; genus Neptuniibacter. The sequence continues at coordinate 3,341,747 of NZ_CP180543.1, read as the reverse complement.
TACGACCACGTTGTTGATTAGCCATCGCTTTGAATCGAATTCGCCTTGGCTAGAAGCCCCGGGTCTAGTGGTGCGTTTGTACCACGATGCTGGCATGGCCGAGGTAATCTGCATGCAGCGTCGTAAGCAGCTCTCCGGTGTCTATCCCTACCCCAATAAAAATATGCACCTGCCGGATGAGAAAATTCAGCTGAATGAATATCTGGGCGAGTGGTTGAGCGAGTGCTTAAATCACGGCCACAGCATGGAACCCGTATTCAGTGGCTGAAACCATCACTCTGCTCCAAGTTAGTGATATGCATCTGCAACAAGAGCCTGATATGTTGTTGAAAGGTGTCAATGTAGAGCAGCGCTTTCAAAAAGTGATAACGGAGATTGAATCTCAATCTGCTGATGCCTTGTTACTTACGGGTGATCTGACACATCACGCACCTAAGGCTTATGACCGTTTAGTCTCTTACGTTCATAGTCTTTCTTATCCTACATACTGGATCCCTGGTAATCATGATCTGCCAGAGGAAATGACGCGCTTTGCCGATACAGAGTTAGCTTCAAGAGTTAAAACATTCGATGGTTGGAAACTGATCTTTCTAGATAGTAGTTCACAACCAGACGGCAAAGGTAGCGGTTCGCTTTCTGAGTCAGAATTGAGTTTTTTAAAAGCTGAATTAAGCCAGACAGCGCCTGATCAACATGTGCTACTAGTGCTGCATCACCACCCTGTGTCTGTGCAAAGTCGATGGCAGGATGATATCTGTTTAGGCAATGCTGGTCAGTTCTGGCAGATTGTTGATCTTTATCCACAAGTGAAAGGCGTTATCTTTGGTCATGTGCATCAAAGCTGGGCGATTCAGAGAGGGGATGTTCAGCTATTCTCTGTTCCAGCCACTGCAGCGCAGTTTAAAGCTCAGACAGACAGTTCTGAAGTAGAAGATGATCCTAAGCTAGCAGGGCCCGCTTATGGCCGCTATCTGCTCTATTCTTGTGGGAAAATTAGCCAACAAGTGATTAGATTACCCGCATAGCTTTACTGGCTATTGCGCCTTGCTTTCCCCTCCGGTAAGTTCTTTGCCAGAGGAAGAAAATGAATACACCGCTTTATATATACGTTCATGGCTTTAACAGCTCGCCGCAATCGATGAAGGCGAAGGTGTTTGTCGAATATCTGCAGGGTAAAGGTTTAGGCGATCAGGTGATGGTGCCAGAGCTATCCCACTGGCCTGCTGAAGCTATGGAGCAGTTACGCGCTCTTGTTGAGCAAAACCAACAGCGACCCATCATATTACTAGGAAGTTCGCTGGGTGGTTATTACAGTACATGGTTAACCGAGCATTATGAGCATGTACGTACGGTTTTAATTAATCCGTCGGTAAGACCGTTTGAACTGTTGCCTCAGTATCTTGGGCCTAATGTGAATCTTTATTCCGGTGAAGAGTACGAGCTCACCCAGGAGCATCTAGCGCAATTGTTGGCGCTAAATTGCCAAGAGATCAAACGGCCAGAGGCTTACCTGCTATTAACCCAAACGGCAGATGAAACGCTGGATTACCGGGAAGCGGTCGAGAAATTTGTAGCATCACCGCAGTTTGTTCAGCCGGGTGGTAGTCATGGTTTCGAGCAATTTGAAAACCTGATCCCTGCCATTCTGGCCTTTGCTGAAGGGCGTATTGAACTGCCCGAGGCGCAACCGATTTAAATATCGTTAAACGTTGATTCATAGATAAAGTTTTGCGACAGGAAAGTATTTGATGTCCAAGCAATACAACGCTGGTTCCATAGAAGTTCTTAGTGGTCTAGACCCGGTTAGACGTCGTCCGGGGATGTACACGGAAACGGATCGTCCAAATCATTTGGCGCAAGAAGTCATCGATAACTCGGTGGATGAGGCGCTTGCCGGTCATGCTAAACAGATTGATGTGGTACTGAATAAAGATCAGTCCTTAAGCGTGACCGATGATGGTCGAGGCATGCCTGTGGATATCCACCCAGAGCAAGGTGTCAGCGGGGTTGAATTGATCCTGTGTAAACTGCATGCGGGTGGTAAATTTAACAACGATAACTACAACTATTCCGGTGGTTTGCACGGTGTAGGTGTATCGGTTGTAAATGCTTTATCTAAGCTTTTAGAGGTGCAGGTACGTCGCGACAGTCAGGTCTATCGTATTGGCTTTGCCGACGGTGAAAAAGTATCTGATCTAGAAGTGATTGATACCTGTGGTAAGCGCAATACCGGCACTACGGTTCGTTTCCTACCTGATCCTCAATACTTCGATACGCATAAATTCAGTGTTTCACGTCTAAAGCATAACCTACGTGCTAAAGCGGTTCTGTGCCCTGGCTTAAAGGTGACTTTTACCGATCTGACGGGCGCTAAGCGTGAGAAGGAAGAGTGGTATTACGAAGATGGTTTAATTGATTACCTAAAAGGCACAACTCAGGTCTTTGAAGTACTACCAGCTGAACCATTTTCTGGCTCTTTGCAGGGTGAATTAGACGCAGTCGAATGGGCCGTGCAATGGCTACCGGAAGGTGGCGAGATGACCTGCGAAAGTTATGTAAACTTGATCCCTACGGCACAGGGCGGTACTCATGTAAATGGTTTGCGTACAGGTTTGCTGGAAGCGATGCGCGAGTTCTGTGAATTCCGAAATTTGCTACCTCGTGGAGTGAAGCTGACTGCAGATGATGTCTGGGATAAGTGTTGCTATGTCCTCTCTGCAAAAATGCAGGATCCGCAGTTCGCCGGTCAAACCAAAGAACGTTTATCTTCCCGTGAAATCGCAGCCTTTATCTCTGGTGCGATTAAAGATGCTTTCTCTTTATGGCTAAACCGCCATGTAGAAGAAGGTGAGCAGCTTGCAGAAGTTGTAATCTCTAACGCTCAACGCCGTATGCGTTCCAACAAAAAGGTTGTGCGTAAGAAGGTTACGCAAGGACCTGCTCTGCCGGGTAAATTGGCAGACTGTTCCGGTGGTGATGCGATGCAATCAGAGCTGTTCTTGGTAGAGGGTGACTCTGCGGGCGGTTCTGCTAAACAAGCACGTGAGCGTGAGTTTCAGGCAATTATGCCTTTGCGCGGTAAGATTCTGAATACATGGGAAGTTGATCCAAGCGAAGTACTAGGTTCACAAGAGATCCATGATATCTCGGTAGCGATTGGTGTGGAGCCTGCTTCGGAAAACTTCGATGGTCTGCGCTATGGCAAGATCTGTATTCTGGCCGATGCGGACTCCGACGGTCTGCATATCGCCACGCTTCTTTGTGCATTGTTCGTGCGTCACTTCAAGCCGCTGGTAACAGCGGGCCACGTTTATGTGGCTATGCCGCCGCTTTATCGAATCGATGTAGCGAAAGAGGTGTTTTACGCACTAGATGACGCCGAGAAAGACGGCATTATCGAGCGAATTAAGGCTGATCGTAAGAATGCCAAAATTGGTGTGCAGCGATTTAAGGGGTTGGGTGAAATGAACCCACTTCAGCTACGTGAGACAACCATGTCACCTGATACTCGCCGTCTTGTTCAGCTTACGGTAGAGCCGGGTGATGGCACTAACGAAGTGATGGATATGTTGTTAGCTAAGAAACGCTCGGGTGACCGTAAAGACTGGTTGCAGAGCAAAGGTAACTTGGCTGATGTATAAGCCTTGGGCTTGGTTGTTGGCACTGAGCCTTGTATCAGGGCAAGTGCTAGCCAAGCAGCCTTCGGGTTGGTTTTATCCGATCTTTATTGACCGTGACCCTTGGGAAGAACATCGCATTGATATCTCTGCGCGGGTTCAGGCGGGGGTTCAGTATAACGATAATGGTTCTTCGAACGTCTTCCCAACCGGGTTCTTTAATGTCGATGAAGGCTTGATCCTGAATCGTGCGGAAGTATTGATCGAAAGGCCTCTGGAGACCGTTTACAAACCACGTGTTGGTCCTTTTCCAGGCCCTACACCTGATAAATGGGATTGGGGTTTTCTGATTCAAGGGCGTTATGGCGAGGATTTTAGCCGTACTTATGGCTTTGATGATGAGCTGGGTATCAATGATGACGAATCTCGCGTGTTCATCTTGCCACAGTGGTTTATCAAAGGTTACGCGTCTATAGGTAATGGCGTAACTTGGCAGTTTGGTACTTGGTTTACCAATATCGGTAATGAAATTGGTGCGCCAATTGATCCGCCGAGTCCTTTCTACTCTCATGCTTACGCCATGATGTATGGTCCATCTAAACATTTCGGAGGTCTTGTCTCGGCTCGATTGCCGATCGACCCTGAGTATGGGTTGTTAGGTGTTGAAGTAGGTGTTGTTCAAGGTTGGAATAACCTGCAAGACAATAACAGCGACAAGAGCTACATAACGGCGCTACAGTGGCGCAGCCCGGATATGAAAACCTGGATTGATCTGGAAAGTATCTGGGGCAATGAACAATCTGAGAATGGGGTTAATGATCAGCGCCCATTTGTTGCGATTAGCAGTAATGATGAGAATTTGTTTAGGCAGTTCCATTCGCTAACCCTATCACATCGTTTTACAGGCGCGCCTAAGTGGCGTGCAGTACTCAATGGTGTGTACGGAAGCCAAGAAGGTGGTGATGTTACGGCAGCTGCTGAGAACCCGCCGGGATTTTTGATCACTGAAGACAGTGAATGGTATGGCATTAATGGTAGTTTGCTCTGGCAGGTCAAAAAAGATCTGCAGCTAGGACTAAGAGCCGAATGGTTTGAGGATAAACAAGGTGCGTATTTCTTGCTACCCGCGGGTGAATATAACGCTGTAACGGTAAATGCATCTTGGTATCCGGAGCCTTGGTTACGAATTAGACCAGAATTACGTTTTGATCGTTATGAAGGCGCAGGCGCACCCTTTGGTGGCGAGTTACCTGCGATTTATAACGGCAGAGAAACCGAACAAACGTTGTTTTCAGTCGACGCTACTTTGTTTTTGTAGAGCTAAGACTGAAGTTATTACGAGTGTAATGTGAATTATGACGGTACAAACGACCTTTGAAGATGGCACTGAGCGCCTTGCTTTAAAAGACTTTACGGAAAAAGCGTATCTGGATTACTCCATGTACGTAATTTTGGATCGTGCGTTGCCCCATGTAGGTGATGGCATGAAACCGGTTCAGCGCCGCATTGTTTATGCGATGTCTGAGTTGGGTCTTAAAGCATCGGCCAAGTATAAGAAGTCCGCGCGTACAGTGGGTGATGTGTTGGGTAAGTTTCACCCGCACGGCGATTCCGCTTGTTATGAAGCGATGGTATTAATGGCTCAGCCGTTCAGCTATCGCTATCCGTTGGTGGATGGTCAGGGTAACTGGGGTTCTCCGGATGATCCTAAATCGTTCGCAGCGATGCGTTATACCGAATCCCGTTTAGCGCGTTATGCCGAAGTTTTACTGGCTGAAATCAGTCAAGGTACGGTTGATTGGGTGCCTAACTTTGATGGCACTATGCGTGAGCCTGCGATTTTGCCTGCGCGTTTACCAAACGTGTTGTTGAATGGCACGACGGGTATCGCGGTAGGTATGGCGACTGATATTCTGCCGCACAACCTGCGTGAAGTGGCTAAAGCCTGTGTGCACTTGCTAGATAATCCGCGCGCTGATCTGGATGAAATTACCGAGATCGTGCCTGGCCCGGATATGCCCACTGATGCAGAAATCATCACCTCTCGCCGTGATCTGAAAAAGGTTTACGAAACTGGGCGTGGTTCTGTGCGGATGCGTGCCGTATATACGAAAGAGCAGGGTGAGATCATCATCACTGCGCTACCGCATCAGGTTTCGGGTGCTAAAATTTTGGAGCAGATCGCCGCTCAGATGCAGCAGAAAAAGCTGCCGATGGTGAGTGATCTTCGTGATGAATCTGATCATGAGAATCCAACCCGCCTAGTGATTATTCCTCGCTCGAACCGTGTTGATGTCGAGCAGCTAATGGCCCATCTATTTGCCTCTACTGATCTTGAACGCACTTATCGTGTGAATATGAATATGATCGGTGTGGACGGCAAACCGCAAGTTAAGGACCTTCGTCAGATATTGGTTGAATGGCTTAGCTGGCGGACAGAGATTGTACGTAAACGCTTGAATCATCGTCTAACTAAGGTGCTGGATCGCCTACATATCCTTGAAGGTTTGATGGTCGCGTATCTCAATATTGATGAGGTCATTGCGATTATCCGCCACGAGGAAGACCCGAAAGCCGAGTTGGTTAAGCGTTTTGGTCTGACAGAAATTCAAGCGGATGCGATTCTAGACCTTAAACTTCGTCACTTGGCGAAACTGGAAGAGTTTAAGATCCAGTCTGAGCAGAACGAGCTGGAAGAAGAACGTAAGAAGCTGGAAGGTATTCTGGGTTCTGACGCTAAGATGCGTAAACTGATCAAGAAAGAGATCCAAGACGCCGCTGAAGAGTATGGTGATGACCGCCGCTCGCCAATCGTAGAACGAGAAGAAGCGCAGGCATTCAGCGAGAAAGACCTTCTATCGTCTGATCCTGTCACAGTAGTGATCTCTAAACAGGGTTGGATTCGTGCTGCAAAAGGCCATGACATTGATGCCGAGGGCCTCAATTACAAATCCGGTGATGCCTTTAAGTTAAGTTGTAAGGGCCGAACTAACCAACCGACCCTCTTATTAGATACCACGGGTCGAAGTTTTACGATCGAGACCCATAATCTACCGTCAGCTCGTGGACAAGGTGAACCCGTAACAGGACGGATTACGCTGCCAAAAGGTTCCACGGTTGATGCTGCAATTGCAGGTAAGGATAACGATCAGGTCTTGATGGCGTCTGATGCTGGCTATGGTTTTATCGCTAAGATCTCTGATCTCACTAGTAAGACTAAAAACGGTAAGGCGGCATTAACCCTGCCTAAGAACGCCCAGATTTTACAGCCAATCACTATGAGTTCAGTCGAAGGCTCTCTTTTGGCTGCTGTGACAACTGAAGGGCGCTTGTTGGTATTCCCTGTGTCTGAACTACCGCAACTGGCGCGTGGTAAAGGTAACAAAATCATCAATATTCCGTCAGCTAGAGCGTCAGCTCGAGAGGAATTGGTAACGGCTTTAGCTGTTATTGCTCCGGAAGATACGCTGTTAGTGCATGCGGGTCGCCAACACTTGAAACTTAAGCCTGCTGATATCGAGCACTATCGAGGTGAGCGAGGTCGTCGGGGTAACAAGTTACCGCGCGGTTATCAGCGCGTAGATAGTTTGGAAGTGGATAACAACGCTCAAGGTCAGTCTGAGGGTGAGGAATAAAATGAAACTCTTCAGATCATGGTTCTGCCTCTGTGTACTTCTATTTGCTCTGCCTGCGCAGGCTTTGGAGTATTACCAAATTACCGGCGATAACATCAATATTCGTAAGGGACCGGGGCAGAAATGGCGAGTGATAGCACAGGTCAGTAAAGACCAGTTGGTGCTAGAAACCCGCAGAGAGGGACAATGGTCTGAAGTTTTCTTTTTAAAGCCGAATAAACAGAAAGTGATAGGATGGATATTTAACCAATACCTAGCACTTCAAACACTTGAACAGCCAAAATCAGCCGAAGCATCGCCTTTTAGTTTAGAAGTTATCGCTGATAAACCTGTATGTACCGATCGAACTACGGTGGGTATGGGCTCACTCTGTTATCTGGATGTTTCTTTTGTGATTACTGACCCTACCAAGCAGAGAAAGCAGGCAAAAGTAGAGTGCTGGGCGGATTTTGTGATTCCTGGGGACCGTAAAGTTATCCCGATTAAAACCAGTGACGTGCAAAGCTTCCATTTATTGGGAGGGCATGCTGAAGGTTTAATGCGACTGAATGTTGGGTTAAACACAGTGGTGAACCCTGAAGAGTTTAGTGTGGCTTATTACAACTGTGCTGCACAGTAATTCTAAGGTCTTACTACTAAATTTTCATACACTTGACCCTCTATATAAACGGGCTATGATATACACCTACATTTTTGACGGTTTTTAGTCGGCAACATAGGTGCTGTACGTCATGGAAGGACGTTTATTCCGTAAGCGATTTAGTCGTCGTATTACGATTTTAGCTGTTTCATTATCCATCGTTATCTTACTGATGGGAGGGCTTCTCCTATTTCTCTCTTCTGGGGTAAGAGATGCTTGGAATGCTTATAGCTATACCTCCGAGAGCCGTGCTACCGCGCTTTCAGAACTACACCGCGCCATAGGTTATGGCGGTTTCATCCATAACTTTAAAAACTATGTCCTACGCCAGGATCAGATTTTGCTGGATCGTTTACGCGGTGATATAGATAAATCCACTCAAGTCATTACCCACTACTCTGCTTTAGAGCTCAATAGTAAAGAGAACCAAGCGTTGTTAGTGATCCGCCAGACTTTGCAGATGTATCGAGATAACTTACATGTTGCTGAGCTGGCTGTGCACAGAGGTACATCTACCCAGCAAATCGATAAGCAAGTTCGTATAGATGATACTCAGGCGCTGGCTGCTTTAGCGGTGTTGCAGCGGGAGAATAATCGTTTCCATGAAGTGGTCAAGCGCGATATGAATAAGCAGATTACCAATCTGATCAATGCGTTGCTTGTGGGTCTGCTCGCTATGCCATTTGTCGTCCTCGCTGCCTATCACTATCACGATGTTATGAATCGTTTTCTGATGCTTTTATTAGAAAAAAAACAGGTCCAGCAGGCATTAGAGGATACAACTGCAGAAGTTGAAGAAGCACAGCAACAGCAGCGAGCGATGGCTTACGAAGCGCATCACTGTGAATTAACCCGTGTTCCTAACCGTAAAGCCTTTATGACTACGGGACATGAAATTATGCAGGATGCAGCTTCTCGAAAAGGCTGCCTAACTGTGCTGTTTGTTGATGTCGATGATTTTAAAATGATCAACGATACCTACGGTCATGAAATCGGTGACAAAGTGCTGGTGGAAGTAGCTTCTAGACTTAGTGTTGCGCTTCGGGACGGAGATTTTGTGGCGCGTATTGGTGGCGATGAGTTCGCGATGATTATCCGATGTAATGATTCTGCGACCTGTGCTCCAGGCCTTGCAGAGCGCTTGCTTGATGTTATGAACGAGAGCTATGCCGATATTGCTGATGATCTTGAGGTCAGTTGTTCAGTCGGTGGTGCTAACTGTCCGCAGGATGGGGAGGATCTAGAAACTCTGGTGCGTGTAGCTGATGAACGCATGTATCGCGTTAAGAAAAGCGGTAAAAACGGCGTTTATCTCCACGAGGCTTAGTTAAACTCCTCAATCAGATCGCCAATAAGCATCGGTTTGTAGAAGTAATATCCCTGAAACACTTCGCATCCCAGATCATAAAGGATCTGCTTTTGCTCGAATGTTTCAACACCTTCAGCCACAATGGTTATCCCCATCTTATGGGCTATATCGATGATGCCTTGCAGTAATAATCTGGCGCCTTTGTCTTCGACGATATCATCGACAAAGCTCTTATCGATTTTCAACTCGTCGATAGGCAGGTTCTTCAATAAGCTTAAAGATGAGTAGCCTGTACCAAAGTCATCTAAAGATACAGATAAGCCTTCCGCTTTAAACTGGTTGATTATCCCAAGTATGTAATCTAGATCTTGGATAAATAGGCTTTCGGTAATCTCGATCTTGAGCCTGCGTTTATCTATCAGAGATTGATTCGCTTGTTGTGTGAAGTACTCAAAAAAGCCATCTGAGAAAAACTGCTTTATAGAAACGTTAATCGATATTGAGCAATTGATGGAGGTTAATTTTTCAGCCTGATCTAAGGATTGACGAATGATGTAGCGGCCAAGCTCTGGCATAAGGCCTGAATTTTCAGCGATGGGGATAAAACGGTTGGGTGGAATTGGGCCAAACTCCTTACTATTCCAACGCACTAAAGACTCTAATCCGGTTAATGCCCCCTCTGAGGAAACTTGTGGCTGAAAAACGACGTAAATTTCCTCGTTCTTAATCGCATCTCTCAGTTTATTTTCCAGTGAAAGGTCATCTAGATAGCGTTTCTTCAGTTCTTCGTGGAAGACTGTGTAGCAATTTTTATTATGCTTCGCTTCATACAAGGCAAAGTCTGAGAGCCTTTTAACTTCTTCAAATGAGCTAGCATCGGTTGGGCAGTGAGATATACCTATGCTGGCACTTAAAATTAAGCGGTTGCCACTTATTAGGTAGGGTTTAGATATCTCTTCTAAAATATCTTCGGCTAAGCGTTCTGCTTCAAAGCTTGAAAGATTGAATGCTACGACTACAAACTCATCACCGCTGTATCTCGCAACAAGGCATTCTCTATCCTGAGTGCTTAGTTTGAGCCTTCTAGTGATTTCAATCAGAACCTGATCGCCATAATCATGACCGAAGTTATCATTGGCTGTCTTAAAGTTATCCATGTCGATAAACAGGAGATGGTAACTGTCTTGCTCTTCTAGTTTGGAAAAGTAATTGTCCAGAAAATAGCGGTTAGGCAGATTGGTGAGGAAGTCATGGGTTGCTCTAAAGGTTAGTAGCTCCTCTTTTTTCTTCTCATTACTGCTAATCACTCGAAAGAGCCAAAATATGACGGCGTAAGCAAAAAAGAACAGTAAAACTAGATTGGTGGCTGCTTGGAAAAACTTCTGACGAATGACCTGGGTATCTCGTTCTACCCCGACCCAAAGCTGAAACTCTTTGATAAAAAAGTTAGACATCATCGATTGAGAATCATCATTAAATTTACCGGTGACATGGGTCGTAATGATCTGTTTATCTTTAATAATCTCAAAACTTGTGTTGTAGGCTTGTTCTACGTAGTCGATGCTTTCTTGAATCCTCTCTTCCGAAAATTGATGTTCGTATACGGCTGGATCGTTGATAAGACGTTTAGGGGCCACCTGAAAATATCGGTCTCGCTCTCTATAGATAAACACACTGTAATCAGCGCTGTGCTCAATAGTGTTAGAAAAGAACGGCAAACCTTTTTCAATATTGATGGTAAGGGATACGACGAATAACGGTTTATCCTGTGAATCTCTAATCGTTTTACGAATCGGGATGATTAGGGCGTCTTCCCAGTAGCTAAAATAGGTTCGGCCAATAACGGCTGCATTGCTGTCTAAGGTGAGGTTGAAGGATTCTTTGGCTTTCGGGTTTTGCAGCAGGTTAAGCGAAGATTCTCGTTTATCTTGGGAGAGGGAGTTCGTGACGGCGATATTGCCATCAAGATCTATTTGGAAGAAGTTATGAGTCGTGTGAGATGCATTAAGTAATTTGTCTATCTCCTGAATCGATTTCTCTCGATCCAGATACTTATCTTCGTGTAAGAGCTCCTGCCCGAGAATATCTAAAAGAGTTTCATATTGGCGGAGTGAGGCTTCAACCGAGTTTGATGTGATTCGAGTCAGGTTCTCTTGCTCTAATCTCACGTTTTCCCGGATAGACTCATGAGTTTTCGTCAGAATAAAAATAAACGCAGCGAAACCTGCCAAGAGGAAGACGTAAAACGCAAGCCAGATGTTATTTCTTATAAACAGCATAGAGCTTCACTCAAGCGTAGAGAGTTTAAGCAATATGAAAATAAGACAGCAATATGGGGAAATGTGTGCCTATCATCGAAAGTACCTTTGCTAATTACATCATATAGCGTAGTCAAAGCTGAGCTCCTTGTGAGGAGGGTTAGCTTCCTTGCGATGATCGAAAGATTATCGATGGGTCTAAAACGTAAATCCAATTTATCAGTTCAGTTCTACAGCTTTGTCTAGCTCAAACTGATCTCATTATATAACCAGTTTTAAATATAACGGTCTCTATATTTGGTAGTAGATTTATGGCTCTTTGTAGGGGGATGTTTCTCACGTTTATTTATGGATATCGCCTGTGTTGTTATCAAAAAATTGTGAGAAATTACTGGTGATTTGTGGCGCGTAGACTGGATAGGAATGTAAAAGGGAACTTTAATGAACTCTCAAAAGAAATAACGTACAAAGTAAATAGTGTTTTATCAGGGTGGCGTTACGTGCCTTTTTAGCCTGAATTTAGGTTTACCTTCTTCACTATATAAAGGGAAAAATTATGGACGAAGCATTTAGAAAACAGGGAATCTTTAGTTGGTCAGAATTAATGACCGATGATGTCGAAGCTGCTACGGCCTACTATGAAAAGGTTATCGGCTGGGAAGTTGAGCACGTAGATATGGGGGAGATGATCTATCGTGTGCTGAAGGTCGATGGTAATCCGGTTGGCGGGATTATGCCTAAACCACCAGAGTCTGCAGGTGTGCCTAACCACTGGGGAACTTATATAACGGTAGATGATGTTGATGCTACATTGGCTCTTGCCGAAGCTAACGGTGGTAAAGCTATTTATCCACCGATGGATGTACCTGATGTAGGGCGAATGTGTGCGATTATGGATAACACGGGTGCAGTGGTATCTGTCATTACCTATGCTGAAACAGCATAGTAATTCAAAACGTAGGGCTCAGCTTAATAGTGTTATATGGCTAGGCCCTTTTTAATTGGACTGTTCTATGGTCACGCGCATCAATGCCGATTTTGAACAACGCGTAGTTATTCGTCCCGAAGATTATCATTGGGTTGATTCGCCAATGGCGGGTGTCGAGCGCATGATGCTAGACCGTATTGGTGATGAGTCTGCACGGGCGACCTCGATTGTCCGTTATGCGCCTTTTAGTGAGTTCTCTCCACATGTGCATAGTGGAGGGGAAGAGTTCTTCGTGCTTGAAGGTGTGTTTTCTGATGAACATCAAGATTATCCACAAGGGAGTTACGTCCGTAATCCTATTGGCACCTCCCACACCCCGAAGATCGGCAAAGAGGGGGCGACCATCTTTGTAAAACTGCAGCAGTTTAACGAAGCCGATAACGAACAAAAGGCGATCGACACCCTTAAGCAACCTTGGCAACAAGGCTTGGTCGATGGTTTAACCGTGATGCCTTTACATGAATTTGAGGGCGAGCATGTCGCCTTGGTGAAGTGGGCGCCGAATACGCAGTTTAACCCCCATCGTCATTTTGGCGGTGAAGAGATACTGGTGCTCGAAGGCACGTTCTACGATGAGCATGGTGTCTACCCAAAAGGTTCGTGGTTGCGTAGTCCTCATTTGAGTGAGCATCACCCTTATACCAAGGACGATGGCGCATTAATCTATGTGAAAACGGGACATCTCTAATAGCGCTGCTAACCAGTATTTCTGTCGAACTAAAATTATTTACTAAAAACCATAAAACGCTATTGCGAATCATTATCATTATTGATAATCTAGATCCCGCTCATAAGTGATAGGCAATGGACGACCTCACCATTAACATTGCTGAACAGTTCTACCTGCTCGCTCTCAGGCAGGTAGAACTTCTCCCACCTTAAGCACCATGAAAATCAGCAGGCATTGTTTTAGCCACAAAGAGCATAAACAGCTAAGTCTTTTCTTACTGGAGGAGAGGAAGTTATGCACTCAATCAAAGATCGTGAATCGTACAAAACACTACTGCGCCTCGCAGATAAAATATCCAACAGCAGTTCGTCAAATAACGATTGGTTGGCGAAGCAACACAAAGATATCTACGACTTTTTAAAACACGCTGAAGAAAAGTAGAAGGAGAGGTTTATGGGTTCTGTGATCAACCCCTCAATTTTTAAAGCGGTATACGACAAGATTGTGACTGAAGGTCAGCAATCGAGTAGTGGTTTCTTCCTTCGTGGTGTCTATGCGGCGGGCCAAGGCAAAAAGCATTTAGAGCTGAAGGATTGTTTTTCACGTATCCGTGTCGTAAATGGCGAAGTGGTTGCGACCGAGTTCTCAAACAATACTCAGCGTGTCAGATTTTTGAATAAAGTTCGCAAACTTTATAGTGGCGAACAAATCTCGCAATAGTCCCTTTCTTCCTATTTAAAAGATCGATAAAACAGATCTCCTCCTTCTGGTCCCTATCCAAAAGGTTTAAGTTAGCACAGCCTATACACCTTGAATTTGTGTCCCTTTTTGGCGCTACGCTATGTAAAAACGCGCATTCGTGAGTAAGTTTCCTACAGCTAGCTCAGACCCCTTGTCTTTTTACCGGACTCCTTTACTCAAAAGATGGTGCTTTATTGCTCTAAAGACCAGTATTTACTTTTGTTTTAAAGCGTTACCCTAGCCCCGCTCAAAAATGTGTGCATTGCAGCATTTTTAGCATAGGCATGAATACACGCCATGCTAGTAGCTGGTTGGACTTAACGTTGGTCTACTCGAATTTGGTCATTTGTTGACGCTCTTTCTCGTGACGATGGGTCAAGCCCTGCAAGTTGCTAGGCAGAAATCACATAAGAATTGTCAATTCTTATGTGATTTCGGCGGGTATTTTTAAACCCGTAACCTGATCCAGACACAACAATTTTAAAATCGGATTCTGACCATGAACCTGTCGATGTTTTTTCCACAGATCAACAGCGCAAGCTTACGCTTTGTGTTGGCTGTTGTTGGTCTCTTACTGCTTCCTCTTACTGCTTTTGCGGAAACAGGCGGAGCGGCCGCTAACGTTCCGGAACTGAGCGCCTCTTTCTATGGCTATCTAAGTATCGCCATCTTTATTTTGGCTTACTCATTGGTTCCGCTGGAAAACAATATTCATCTGCTTAAAAGTAAGCCGGTTCTGGTGGCTGCGGGTCTGATTTGGATTCTAGTAGCGCTAGCATTTAAGGAAATTGGTGCCACAGAACAGGCGCACCATGCGATTAAACATGCGATTATCGAATACGCAGAGCTATTCCTATTCCTGCTAGTAGCGATGACCTACATTAACGCGCTTGAAGATCGTAATGTATTCCAAGCGCTGCGTGCTTATCTGGTATCCCGTGGTTACTCTCTACGTAAGGTTTTCTGGGTTACCGGCGCACTAGCATTTGTTATCTCTCCGATTGCGGATAACTTAACGACTGCACTACTGATGGGCGCGGTTGTAATGGCTGTTGGCGGTAAGAACGTTCGCTTTGTGTCGATTGCTTGTATCAACGTAGTTGTGGCGGCAAATGCGGGTGGTGCTTTCTCTCCATTCGGTGATATCACAACCCTGATGGTTTGGCAGAAAGGGAAGGTAGAATTCTTGCAGTTCCTACCACTATTTATCCCATCATTGGTTAACTGGTTAGTACCTGCGGTTATCATGCACTTCACGATCCCTAATGAGATCCCAGAAGCGTCTCAGGAAAAGTCCTTTATGAAAATGGGCGCAAAGGTAATGATCGTTCTGTTCCTTGCGACTATCGTGACTGCAGTAAGCTTCCACAGCTTCCTACACCTACCGCCTGCGGCTGGCATGATGTTTGGTCTGGGTTACCTAGGTTTGTACTCTTTCTACCTGAAAAAGGTGGAAGGTCGTACGATTATGGCTGACTCAATCTTTGGTGGTCGCAGTGATGCGCATCAAAACCCATTGAGTGTGTTGCAGGCTTACGGCAAGGATATTGGCGAGCATCTAAATGACCAGCCTTATCCGGCATTTATGATCGACAAACAGAAAAATGTTACCCACTGGAATACTGCACTAGAAAACCTAACGGGTATCACAGCTGAAGAGATGATCGGCACTAAAGATCACTGGAAAGGCTTCTATAAGGATCAACGTCCAACTTTGGCAGATGCTGTCCTAGAAGACGAATCAGGTGCAGGTGTACGTCAGCATTATCAAAACAAGTATCGTGACAACCCAATGGGCGGTAAGTCTTACGATGCTGCTAACTACTTCGACAATATCGGTAACTCAGGCGCGTACCTAATGTTTAGTGCTGCACCTGTTGTTGATGAAAATGGTGAAACAGTCGGTGCTGTAGAACTGTTTGAAGATATGACCGAGAAGCGTGAAGAAGTTAAAGAGTTCGACGTGATGGAACGTGTATCACGTGCCGAGTGGGATACGTTACTGTTCTTCTACGGCGTAATTATGTGTGTGGCTGGCTTGAGCCAATTTGGCTACATGGCAATCGTTTCGGAGCTTATGTACAACGACCTTGGTCCAACATGGGCGAATGGTCTGGTCGGTGTACTATCGGCGATTGTAGATAACATTCCGGTGATGTTCGCGGTATTAACAATGGATCCAGCGATGTCGCTAGGCCAATGGCAACTAGTAACCCTAACAGCGGGTGTGGGCGGTAGTATGCTTGCGATCGGTTCTGCTGCAGGTGTAGCGCTGCTTGGTACAGCGCGTGGCGTATATACCTTTGCATCTCACCTAAAATGGGCGCCTGCAATTGCCCTAGGCTATGTAGCAAGTATCGGCGTACACCTACTGATTAACGGTGTTTGATTGCACTCAGTGACTAGTAGCTAGATCGCTTCGCTGCTAGTGGCTAGAAAAAGAAAGGCCTGCTCATTGAGCAGGCCTTTTTTGTTTGGCTTCTTCCTATTTCATTTAAACGACGGCGCTATCCCGCTTTCTACAGATCTGTAACTATTCATATTCTATTGGCTGTGCCTTGGGGATTAAGAAGGGATAGGTAGGATGGTAGGTCATTATCAACCTACCTATCGGAACGCAGAGATCACGTGGCACACTCAACAGGTACAAGTAGTAAAGATAATTTAGTCGGCAGCCTGTGGATGATTGCTGCCATGGCTGCGTTTGCTATCGAAGATGCGTTGGTTAAGGGGGCTGCGCAAACCTTGCCGGTTGGGCAGGTGTTAGCTTTGTTTGGTTTAGGTGGCATGTTCCTGTTTGCGGTTATGCTTAAATTTAACCGCGAGCCGCTGTTTATCAAAGATGTTCTGTCTTTGCCTATGCGTATTCGCATCGTCTTTGAAGTAATCGGGCGGCTGTTTTACGTACTCGCAATCGCCTTTATTCCCCTGTCTACCGCAACCGTTATTCTGCAAGCTACTCCGCTTGTAGTTGTGACGGGCGCTGTGCTGTTTCTAGGGGAAAAGGTAAGCCCCGTTAGGTGGTTAGCCATATTTATAGGTTTGCTAGGCGTTATCTTAATCGTGCAGCCGGGCGCTGATGGCTTTTCTCAGCTCTCTTTGTTGGCGGTAATAGGGATGATCGGTTTTGCCGGTAGAGACCTCGCAAGCCGTATGGCACCACCGACTATAGGTACAGCAAGGCTAGGTTTTTATGGCTTTTTATCGGTCTTGATCTCTGGGCTCCTTTATTCCAGCTGGGCCGGTGAGGTTTATAGGTTGCCTTCGCAGTCCGAGCTATTGTCGATTGTGATTGCTACGGTCGCGGGGGTAATCGCCTATTCCTGTTTAATGAAAGCGATGCGTACTGGCGAAGTGTCCGCAGTAACGCCGTTTAGATATACCCGTTTACTGTTTGGTTGCTCGCTGGGGCTGTTGTTCTTTGGTGAAGAGTTCACCACGTCAATGTTGGTTGGCTCAGCGTTGATAGTGTCTTCTGGGCTGTTTATTGGGTGGCGGGGGAAGAAGGTTATTAAGGAAATAGAAGCTAGTAGCTAGAACGTTTTGCTTTTAGTGGCTAGGAAAAGAAAAGGCCTGCTCAATGAGCGGGACTTTTTATTAAATTTATTGGCGTAGCGAGCCAGAATTTTGCATGCTCTATATAGATAAATGTGGTGCGGTCAGTTTATCTGGCCAAGGTTCCTGTACCTGAATGTCCATTTTCATTGGAGGAAAATGACCGAATATGCTTACGGTGAGTTCACAGATTATTAATGCAAATGCAGCGATTTGTCAGAATATTGATCTGCTTGCGGGTCAGCGAGATTTACTTTCCCTAAATATCCTTTCTCAACTTCGAAATTTGGTTGAGGGTGTCGCTGTATTTCTTCATACAAAAGATTGGAATGCCGCTTTTACATATCCCTCAGTCGAGCCTGGGCTTTCATATGTAGGTGGTGATTCGAAACTAAGCTTTCTGTTGAAGTTTCATAAATTGATTCAGCAAACTACATCTCACTTTACTATGAATGGAGATGGTTCCGAGCGATTGATGCTCAAGTATTACGAATATCTTCATCGTATGCGTAGCTTACTGAAAGAGTGGTTTGGTATTGAACTCTTACATAATCTTGAAAATTTTCCTGTAGATCTCGACCCATCAATGCGTGAGTACCATGAGAAGATTGCGGCACGAATTGAGGAATCACGTTATTCATCAATGGATGACTGTTCAAAAGGCCGTTACTACATTCATAAAACTCGACCGTTTTTTGTCGGTTGGCATGTTTATTACGAAGTTACATTCTGTCGTGCAGTTAACAAAGTAAGTAAATTTGATCGAATCATTGCTTTTACGAGCATTGATATGACGGATAAATATGCAGCGATGCTGACGCTTCAACGGGATTCTATAGACGTTATTGGTCAGACCATGCCGATTATGGTTATTCGCGAATGGGAAGTATCTATTCGGCCTTGTGAATTTAATAATTTTTCTCGCTTGTTAGGTATAGATTCTGAAGTGCGAACCAACTCAGCAGAATATCGTTTTCTAATGTATTGGTTAACACAAGGTTCTGGAAACTTGCTTGATTTAATGGATATGAAAAATGATGCTTATGAACACGTAAAGCGTTTAGCTTCAAATGATGACGTATCCAAAAAACAGATTTTTAAAGCTCTGGATCGAGCTCGAGGGGTTATTAGTGCCTCAGCTCCAGGTAGCAACGTCTTACGTTACTTGATGTTGCGTATGTATAACCTGAATTTGAAAATGCAGTTTGATTATCGAGGCTGTGGCTATTTGTCTAACATGTTGCTTTCATACGGTTGTATACCATTCGATAAGATGCCTTTTTGTACTTCTCTTCCAGGACATAATCCTCGTTTTCAAGATTTGATTGAAAGTCTCGATGCAAGCGGCCGTAAGCATGAAATACTCGCACGCAGTGTTAAGAATAATGTGGAGAGGAATGGGGCTCTTTATACGGCTTTAGCTGATGTACAGGAGTTAGGGGACATAACTGCTTTAGCATATGCATACAACAAAGAATTGTATTATCGGCATACAGGCCGGCAGCTGGTCATTGAAAATGGTCAAGTATTCATAAGAGAGTACGAAGATGATACTGCTGCTATTGTGGAGAAGTTACAGAAATTCACGTCTTCCAATATTAATGGTTATGCACAAGCTGTGGAGCGATGGCTTCATGAAACTGCGCATGGTATAGACGATCCTGAAAAGCAGAATTCTCTCAAGCAGTTATTTAGTCAGTCATGCGTGGCTTTAGTGTATGGGGCGGCAGGTACTGGTAAATCGACCATGGTTGATCATATTGCGCATTACTTCAATGATAAGAAAAAGCTCTTTCTCGCTCATACAAATCCTGCTACAGACAATTTAAAACGTAAGGTACGTTCTCAAAACTCGGAATTTAGAACCATAAAGAGCCAAATATGGAACAGTGCTGATCAGGAATATGATCTGCTAATTATCGATGAATGTAGCACGGTCAGTAATGCCGACCTCATTAAAGTGTTAGAGAAAACCAAGTTTGGGCTTTTGGTTCTTGTTGGAGATGTATATCAGATTGAATCTATTCAATTTGGGAATTGGTTCGAGCTGATGCCGTCATTCTTACCTCAAAGTGCCGTGTTTGAGCTGACAACACCATATAGAGCTAAGAACCCTAGTTTGCTCGACTTCTGGACAAAGGTTAGAAATCTAGAGGATGACATAGCAGAGTCAATGGTTCGCAATTGCTATTCTAGGGTTCTTGATAGAAGTTTATTTGAAGCGATTGGTCATGACGAAATAATACTTTGTTTAAATTACGATGGTCTTTATGGCATCAATAATATCAATCGATTTTTGCAAAGTAGTAATCTTGGGCGTGCCACGACGTGGCGTGAAGCAACCTATAAGGTGGGAGATCCGGTCCTATTCCATGATAGTGAGAGATTTAGTCCAGTTATCTATAACAATTTAAAAGGCTGGATTGTTGGAATTGAGCATGATGTAGGTTGGATTAAGTTTGATGTTAAACTCGATCGCCCCTTGAGTGCGTTTGATGTTGATGTTGATGGTGATGAGCTGGAATGGATTGAGGATTCTACTGTTCGCTTTACAGTCTACGATTATGATGCGAGTGATGACGACGACGATCGCTTGAATATAACAGTGCCTTTTCAGGTTGCTTATGCTGTTTCGATTCATAAAGCGCAGGGGTTGGAATATGATTCTGTCAAAGTCGTGATTACTGATGCGAATGAAGATGATATTACCCATAGTATTTTCTACACGGCTATTACACGTGCGCGTGAAAACTTGCAGGTTTTCTGGACTCCAGAAACGCAGCAGAGAGTATTAAAGCGTCTTCAGCGAGGCTCTAATTCAAAAGATGTAAATTTACTGGCCCATCGTCGTGGCTTTCAAAGGGTTTAATTGGATTAATTAGGTCAGAGACATTTTAGAATGTGAAAGGACCACAAAAAGAAAAGGCCCGCTCAATGAGCGGGCCTTTTCTTTAGAATTCGTGGTACCAGCGGCCGGACTCGAACCGGCACGCTCTTGCGAGCAAGGGATTTTGAATCCCTCATGTCTACCAATTTCATCACGCTGGCACTTAAGAGAGGCGTATTATAGAAATCTGGACGCTTGCGTCAATCAATACTTTTGAAAACCTGAAAAAAAATCTCCTTTCCGGTACAATGCGCGCCCTTAAGTCCCTTTGATGTTGATATAGAAGAATTCCCTGAATGCAGGTTAAAGATTTTCATTTTGAGCTTCCAGAGGAACTCATTGCGAGTTTTCCTCTAGAACAGCGTAGCGCTAGCCGTTTGTTATCTGTGAATGGCGATTCTGGTGAACTCAATCACGGTCAGTTTACCGATGTGCTTGAGTTGATCCAGCCGGGTGATCTGATGATCTTCAATGACACCCGTGTTATCCCAGCTCGTTTATTTGGTACTAAAGAGTCTGGCGGTAAAGTTGAGGTTTTAGTTGAGCGTGTTTTAGACGATAAGCGTGCTTTAACCCATGTACGTTCCAGTCGTTCGCCTAAGCCGGGTGCTAAGCTGATTCTTGAAGGTGGTATTGAAGCTGAGATGGTTGCTCGACACGAGAACCTATTCGAGCTTAAGTTTCTGATTGAAGGCGGATTGGTGCAGGCGCTTGAGCAGCATGGTCATATGCCGCTGCCGCCGTATATGAAACGTGAAGATCAGTTAGAAGATCGTGAACGTTATCAAACGGTTTACAACAAAAAGCCGGGTGCCGTTGCTGCACCAACAGCAGGCCTGCATTTTGATGATGCACTACTTGCTAAGCTGGATGACATGGGCGTGAAACGTGCGTTTGTTACTTTGCATGTAGGCGCAGGTACGTTTCAGCCAGTTAAGGTCGATAATGTCGATGAGCATGTGATGCACTCCGAGTATATCGAAGTGAGCGAAGAGGTTTGTGAGCTGGTGAAGCAAACGCGTGCCGAAGGTGGTCGTGTGATTGCAGTAGGGACAACCAGTGTGCGCAGCTTGGAGAGCGCGAGCCGTAATGGCGAAATCGAGCCATTATTTGGTGATAGCGATATCTTTATCTTCCCTGGTTACGAATTCAAATCTGTGGATGCGATGATCACCAACTTCCACCTGCCAGAATCGACCTTGTTGATGCTTGTGAGCGCGTTCTCCGGCTACGACAACATGATGAAGGCATATAAAGAGGCGGTTGAGCAGAAATACCGTTTCTTTAGTTATGGCGATGCCATGTATTTAACACGTAAAAGTGGTCAGTGATTTAACTGCGTAAATTAGAGGTAAAAGTTAAATGAGCAGAGAATGTTTTATGCAGTTTGATAAGCTGGCTGAAGACGGCAAAGCCCGTCGCGGTCGCTTGCAGTTCCCACGTGGTACGGTAGAAACGCCAGCGTTTATGCCGGTAGGGACATACGGCACGGTTAAAGGTATGACGCCGCGCGATATCGAAGCGACTGGCGCACAGATTATTTTGGGTAATACCTTTCACTTGATGCTGCGTCCGGGTACCGAGATTGTTAAGCAACACGGCGATCTGCATGACTTTATGCAATGGAAAGGCCCAATCCTAACCGACTCCGGCGGTTTCCAAGTATTTAGCTTGGGCAAGATGCGTAAGATCACCGAAGAGGGTGTGACCTTCCAGTCCCCTGTTAACGGCAGCAAAGTGTTTATGGGTCCAGAAGAGTCGATGCAGGTTCAGCGTGAGTTGGGTTCTGATATCGTAATGATCTTCGATGAATGCACGCCATACCCAGCGACAGAAACCGAAGCGGCTGAGTCTATGCGCTTGTCTATGCGTTGGGCTAAGCGTTCGAAGGATGCTCACGGCGATAACCCTGCCGCGTTGTTTGGTATCGTTCAGGGTGGTATGTACCCGCATCTACGTGATGAATCGATGAAAGGCTTGGAAGAGATCGGTTTTGATGGTTATGCCATCGGCGGTCTGTCGGTAGGTGAGCCTAAAGATGAGATGGTCAAAGTACTAGATCATCTTGCATTTAAAATGCCTGCTGAGAAACCACGTTACTTGATGGGTGTAGGTAAACCAGAAGATATCGTTGAAGCGGTTCGCCGTGGTGTTGATATGTTCGACTGTGTAATGCCTACTCGTAATGCGCGAAATGGCTTCCTATTTACCGATACGGGTGTGGTTAAGATCCGTAATGCGGTAAATAAAACCGATACGCGTCCGCTTGATGAAAACTGTGATTGCTACACTTGCCAAAACTTTAGTCGTGCATATTTGCACCACTTAGATAAGTGTAAAGAGATCTTAGGCGCACAGTTAAATACCATTCATAACCTGCATTACTATCAGCAGCTAATGGCTGGATTGCGTCAAGCTATCGAACAGGGTAAATTGAGCGACTTTGTGGACGAATTTTATCGTAAGCGTGGCCTTGAAACGCCCGCAATTGACTCCATATAAGTTGTTAATACTTTTATAACGACAAGAATTTTTACATTATTTTTCAGGAGTAGCTAAATGAGCTTCTTTATCTCCCCAGCTTATGCTGAAGGTGCTGCCGGTGCCCCAATGGATTCTGGCATGTTCAACATGATTTTCTTGGTTGGCTTTGGTCTGATCTTCTACTTCTTCATGTGGCGTCCACAGGCTAAGCGCGCTAAAGAGCACAAAGAGCTTCTAGGTGGCCTTAGCAAAGGTGATGAAGTGATCACTGCAGGTGGTATTCTGGGTAAAGTAGTTAACCTAAACGACGACTACATTGTTCTAGAAGTGAGCGAAGGTACTGAACTGACTTTCCAAAAAACTCACGTATCAGCAGCTCTGCCAAAAGGCACTCTTAAGAGCATCTAAGCTAATTCACAGACGCCACTACATCTAGTAGTGGCGTTTCTGTTTCTATCAGGGAATAGGGCGCTATGCTCAATCGATACCCCCTCTGGAAAAATCTCCTTATATTGTTTGTGTTAGTGTTCGGTGGTTTATACGCTGCACCTAACTTGTATCCCGATGATTATGCGATTCAGCTAACCGGCACACGTGATGTGTTCGAAGTGAATGAACCGCTAATCGAAAAAGTTACTGCTGCGCTGGAGCGTGAAGGTGTATCTGTTAAGGCAGCTGAGCTTGATAGAAAAGCTGGCCTTATCCGTTTCCCTGATGGCGATTCTCAGCTGAAAGCGAAAGATATTATTACCCGCGTAGTGGGCGATGATTACGTTGTAGCGCTTAACTTGGCACCAACAACGCCTGAATGGCTTTCTTCTATGGGCGCAGGCCCAATGAAGCTTGGTCTTGATCTACGTGGTGGTGTTCACTTCCTTCTAGAAGTGGATCTGCCTAAAGCAGTAACTCTGAAGCTAGAGAACTACGCGTCTGAGATCAAAGGTCGTTTGCGTGAAGAGAAGCTACGTTACCGTAAGCTAGAAACGCGTGAAAACGGTGCTTTGGCGATTAAATTCACCAAGCTAGAGTCTCGCGATGCGGCGGTTAGCCTTCTGCGTCAGGAGTACGCTGAGTTCTTAGTGACAGCAGATGATCGCGATGGCGATTTTTATGTTGAAGTTAATCTGACTGAGCAAGCTGTTCGTGATATCGAGACTTATGCGATCAAGCAGAACCTGACAACCCTTCGTAACCGTGTAAACGAACTGGGTGTAGCTGAGCCGCTAGTACAGCGTCAGGGTCGTAACCGTATCGTAGTTCAGCTACCGGGTATCCAAGATACTGCGGCAGCTAAGAAGATTATCGGTAAAACAGCAACGCTGGAATTCCGTTTGGAAGCGAAACCAGGTGCGAGCTCAGCACGTACTGAGGTTTATGAGTTCCGTAGTGAGCTAGGCCGTAAAGCTACGCTAGAGAAAGATGTCATCATCAAAGGTGATAACGTATCTAACGCGCAAGCTTCTTTCGATGAGAATGGTCAGCCACAGGTAAACATCTCGCTTGATTCTAAAGGTGGTGAGCTAATGGCTCGTACCACTAAGAACGCTGTACAGCGTCGTATGGCCGTACTGTTCGTAGAAGATAAAGAGCGTACCGTAACTAAGACGGTTGATGGTGTTCAGGTAACGGAGAAAGTGCGTTACACCGAGAAGAACATTATCTCCCTAGCGACAATTCAGGCGGTATTGGGTAACTCTTTCCGAATTACAGGTTTGGATGGAGCAGGCGAATCTTCTGAACTAGCGCTATTGCTACGTGCCGGTGCACTGGCTGCGCCAATCTACTTTGTAGAGGAGCGTACAGTAGGCCCAAGCTTGGGTGCGCAGAACATCGAAACCGGTGTGATGTCGGTTCAGATCGGTCTAGCCCTAGTATTGCTATTCATGATTTTGTACTACCGCGTGTTCGGTCTACTAGCGAATATCGCACTGACCTTGAACCTGATGCTATTGGTTGCAGTGATGTCGATGCTGTCGGCAACACTAACACTACCGGGTATTGCGGGTATCGTATTGACGGTTGGTATGGCCGTGGATGCGAACGTGCTGATCTTCTCGCGTATCAAAGAAGAGCTTAAAAATGGTCTGCCAGCGCAATCAGCAATTAATGCTGGTTTCAAAGGTGCGACTACGACCATCTTTGATGCCAACATCACAACGCTTCTTGCAGCAGTTATCCTGTTTGCGATGGGTACGGGGCCGGTTAAAGGCTTCGCGATCACGCTATCTGTAGGTATTTTGACCTCTATGTTCACGGCGATTCTAGTAACGCGTGCACTGGTTAACTTAACTTACGGCGGCCGCCAAGTTAGCAAACTATCAATCTGAGGAAGCTGTGATGTCTACACAAAAGATATATAACTTCATGGGCTTCCGTAAGATCGCAGCAGCTTGCTCTGTGGTCTTACTGATAGTCTCTATTGGTGCTTTGGCTGTTAACGGTTTGAAGTTCGGTTTGGACTTTACTGGCGGTAGTTTGGTTGAGATTGGCTACGAACAGCCAGCCGACTTAAACAAGATCCGTGATCAGCTAAAAGATGTGGGTTTTGAAGATGCGGTAGTGCAAACCTTTGGTTCGCCAACCGATATTCTTATCCGTTTAGGTCAGGATCATGACCCTCAGCTGGGTGATAAAGTTCTTTCTGCATTGCAGACGGGCGAATCGCAGCAGCTTAACTTGCGCCGTAACGAGTTCGTAGGTGCGCAGGTAGGTGAAGAACTACGTGAGCAAGGTGGTCTGGGTATGCTGTTGGCATTGTTCATGATCATGGTTTACGTGGCGTTCCGTTTCCAGATTAAGTTCTCTGTAGGTGCAGTAGCGGCCTTGGCGCACGACGTATTGATCGTGCTTGGCTTCTTTGCTCTGTTTAAACTGGACTTTGACCTGACGGTATTGGCAGCTGTATTGGCGGTAATCGGTTACTCGTTGAACGATACCATCGTAGTGTCTGACCGTATTCGTGAAAACTTCCGTAAAGTGCGTAAAGGTTCGCCGGTTGAGGTGATGAACATCTCATTGACGCAAACCTTGGGTCGTACCTTGGTGACCTCTTTAACCACGTTGTTGGTATTGTTGGCGCTAAGCGTATTCGGTGGTGAAATGATTCACGGTTTCGCGACAGCATTGTTGGTGGGTGTCTTTATTGGTACATATTCCTCCATCTATGTGGCGGCTAACGTCCTGATTGCGATGAACATCTGTAAAGAGGATCTTCTCCCTCCTGAGGAGAAAGAGACCGAGGTCGATGATCGCCCTTAAATTTGACAAGAGCCGGCATTTGCCGGCTCTTTTCGTTTAAATTGCCTGTAAATCATCGCTTTAAGCGGTGCTATCCTAAAAGAAAGCCTTTGGCGTGTTATTCTAGCTAGATAAATGCCCTAGCCATTTCGTTTTTGAGAACTCTATGAGTAAAGATTGGACTAAAAGTGACCCTAAAGCCGCAGCGGAAGCGGAGAAGTATTCCAACCCGGTACCGAGCCGCGATTACATTCTGCAGTACATGCAGGAGTGGGGTGCGCCGATTGGACATGCGCAGCTGTGTGAAGGTTTAGGTGTCTGGGATCCAGAGAGTCGTGATGCTGTCTTCTTCCGATTGAAGGCGATGTGTCGTGATGGTCAGTTGATGAGTAATCGCCGTAATGAATTTGCGCTGATGGATAAGATGTCGCTGATCAAAGGTCGTGTCATTGGTCATCGAGATGGTTATGGGTTTGTTAAGCCAGAAGAGGGTGGTGATGATCTCAAGCTAAGTCCTCGTCAAATGCGCCAAGTATTCGATGGTGATCGAGTTTTAGTGCAAGAGACCAACGTCGATTTTAAAGGTCGTCGTGAAGGTAAGATCGTTGATGTACTAGAGCGTAATACCCGTAAATTGGTAGGGCGTTTTAGTGGTCAGGATGGTTTTGGTTATCTTCGTCCTGAAAATCAGCGTATTACGCAAGAGATCATGATTGTTCCTGATCCTGAGGCTGAAACACCGTTAACTTACAAAGATGGTCAGTTGGTTGTTGCTGAGTTGATCAATCAGCCAAGTAAGCGTCAATTGCCACAAGCAAAAGTGACGGAAGTGCTAGGTGATCATATGGCGCCGGGTATGGAAATCACCGTTGCTATCCACAACTACGAAATTCCGCACGAATGGCCAGAAACTGTTCGCCAAGAGATCGGCGAGCTGACTGCTGAAGTTGAAGAAAGTGCCAAGGCTAATCGTGTTGATCTACGTGATCTGCCGCTTGTTACTATTGATGGTGAAGACGCTAAAGACTTTGATGATGCGGTGTATGCTGAACGCAAAAAGTCCGGCGGCTGGCGCTTATGGGTCGCGATTGCGGACGTATCTTGGTATGTGCGACCAGATTCCGAACTAGATAAAGAAGCTTATCAGCGCGCGAACTCAACTTACTTCCCAGAGTTTGTTGTACCGATGCTGCCGGAGCTGTTATCGAACGGCTTATGCTCGTTAAACCCTAAGGTAGATCGCTTGGCGATGGTCTGTGAAATGACGATCAGTGAATCAGGCAATCTATCCGGTTATCAATTCTATGAGGCGGTAATCAGCTCTCATGCGCGTCTAACCTACACCAAGGTTGGCAAGATGCTGATGCAGCCAGAAGAGGAAGAATCAAAAGCATTGCGTGCTGAATACGCCGATGTGGTTCCTCATCTTGAAGACTTATACAGCCTTTACTTTGCTTTGCGTAAAGCGCGCGAAATCCGTGGTGCAATAGACTTTGATACCACTGAAACGCGGATGATCTTTGGTGAAGATCGTAAGATCGATCAGATCGTTCCGGTTTACCGTAACGATGCGCATAAGTTGATCGAAGAGTGCATGTTGTGTGCGAACGTTGCAACCGCGCGCTTCCTGAGCAAGCTTAAAGTGCCGGCGATCTACCGTGTCCATGAAGGCCCTAAAGAACAGCGCTTACAAAATCTACGTGCTTACCTTGGTGAGTTAGGCTTGAACTTGGCGGGTGGTGAAAAGCCTGAGCCGATTCATTATCAAGAGTTAGCAGAGCTGATTGAGGGACGCCCTGATCGTCATTTGATTCAGACCATGATGCTGCGCTCGATGCAGCAAGCGGTATACAGCCCTGATAACCAAGGTCACTTTGGTTTGGCATACTCTGCGTACACTCACTTTACCTCGCCAATTCGTCGTTACCCAGATCTATTGGTGCACCGCTTAATTCGTGCCCGTATCCATTCTGAAAGTCAGGATAAAGCGATTAAGCGCCCGGATGATTTTACTCAAAATGCAGATTTTGCATGCAGCTATAGCATGGAGCAACTGCTGCAATTGGGTGAGCACTGTTCTATGACGGAACGTCGCTCAGATGATGCGACTCGTGATGTAGTGGCGTGGCTTAAGTGTGAATACATGCAGGAGCATGTCGGTGACGAATACGAAGGCGTGATTGCTGCCGTTACCGGCTTTGGAGTCTTTGTCGAGCTTGATGAGCTGTTTGTTGAAGGCCTTGTGCATATTACCGGTTTACCGGGTGATTACTACGTATTTGATCAGGCTAAGCAGCGCTTAGTGGGTGAGCGTACTCGTAAAGTCTTCAAGCTGGGTGATCGTTTACGCGTTAAAGTCGCGCGTGTGGATCTGGATGAACGGAAGATCGATTTTGAACTGATCGATCATCAGCCAGTGAAGAAAAAGAAAACCACGCGTCAGCTGTTAGCTGAAGGTAAGATCGGCGGTCCGTCTTCTAAAGGTGATAAAAAGCTGCCAGGTCACAAGCACGAGTGGGGGCATCGTCCAGCTAAGGATGAAGAGCGCAGTAAACCTAGAAAGGGTTCAAAGCGAGATGCATTAAAGAAATCTCGTAAAAAGCCAGCGGCAACGGCTGAGGGCGCGCCTAAAAAGCGTATCGCTAAAGCTCAACCAAATCATGGTAAAGAATTATCTTCTGCAGAACGCGAATTGATGGAATTCTCCGGTCCAAGTGGGGGCAAGAGCAAGAAGTCTAAAAAGCGTAAGGCTACGGCTAAGCCTAAATTGAAAGGTAAGCAGAAAGGTTTAAAAGTGAAAAAGCCAAAGCGTAACTAGGCTGCTTTCACGAAGCATTGAATCTTTGAAAGAAAGGCGCTGTAGTTATCTGCAGCGCCTTTTTTATTGGATTGGCGTTTTAGGCTTAAGCGATATGTTTTGCGTAGCTATCGCGATCTATATCCAGCACTTCGACGGTAATCGAAAGGCCTTCTAAGCCGAGTGTTTTGAGCTCTGTGAGAACCGCTTGAGTTAGTTGGGTTTTCTGCTCGGTATTACGACCGCTTAAAATTCGCGATGAAATGTGGATAAAGCCATTAAGTCCTGCGCCATTCATATGCTGCTCGTAAGCATTTGCGCGGACCTTAATGTCTTTTTCAGCAAAAAGGTTGGCTGCGAGAGCACCTTGGAAAGCTTTTTCCATGACTGTTGTGATATCAACCTTATCTTCAATTTGCTTGGAGTATTCGATGATTAAGTGTGGCAATGGATAGCTCCTTTTTAACTGTCTGAATTAAGACTTTTTAAAGATCTTGGTTAACAGGTGGTTGGCTTGTTTTTGTAGCAATGTTTGATGCTTAGGTGTGACTTTAAGCAGCAATACTTTGTCTTCATCTTCGCGCCTAATATCGGCTTCTTGCAGCATCGCCTCTTTCAGTAAAGGGGCTTCGGTTAGCGCGGTATGGCTGATTAAATCGTTGCTGTTAGTAGTACGTGTCAGGAAGTGAGCTTCTTCCTTTACCAGGTCATGCTTATCATGGTGTCCACGGGATAAAGACATCTGCAGACTAAGTACCGGCTGGAAACCACGAATTCTTGAGTGGTTAAAGCCTTTGTATAGAAGGTTGAATAGCTGGCCTGCACACAGAGCGTTTATGCCGTGGCTGTCCTTTTCGTCTCTTAATTCAAAACGCAGCAGAATATCGTTATTTGGCAGCTGTTCGCAGGCACCGTTATAGATACGTGCGACCTGTTTCGCCAAGTGATGGTAAACATTCAGCAGTGTAGCCTTCTCGTCAGGCTCCATGTTATCGCTGCTGGCAGTATTAGCATCGATATAGAACAAATAGATGGCATCTTGTGGCGTTAGGATCAGTTCTAGCTCTTGTTCGAAGCTGTAAAGGTCCAGCTGCTCCTCATGGCGCTCATTCATGCTTTTTAGCAGTGGGTTTTCGCGTAGAGGTGTGTGGGGTTCCTCTGCGCCCACGGGCTCTTCTTCAAGCACTAGCGTTTCGACCGTGCTTGAAACCGTTTCGGGCTCATCGAATTGCTGTGGTTGATGCTCAAATTTGGGCATCTGTTGTTCAGTGCTGGGCGCTGGCTTGAGTAGATCGACCAATTCGTGTGTGTGTAGTAGATCAGACGCCTTTTGGTTGGGTGCTTGCACTTCAGATATAGCTTCGGGCGCGGTTTCAGGCTCAGCTATAGGGGCGTCTTGAATGATATCTTCTGTCTCTACAGACGGTCTGATAACAGGTGCAGTTTCGCTAGTGGTAAGAGTACTTTTAGCCAAGAACTGTTCTTGGGTTTCGCAGTCACTGATTTCTGCTGTTGCGGAGTCAATAGTTACAGTGTATTCGGCAATCTCTTGAGGTGTGCTTTCAGCAGGCGTCTGAGTAGCCAACGTATCGGAGAAAGAAGGCTCAAACTTTTCTTCTTCATCTGTGCTGCTTTCAGGGATGAATTTATCTGATCGGGTAAAGAACCAACTGGTTGTCAGTAGTAAAATTGCGGTGAAGATAGCGATGATCAGTAAAGGCCATAGTTGACTGCGCAGTAGTTGCTCGACAGGGCCGCTGTCTAGCCAGATCGTTACAGTGCCGATGGTCTTTTCTTGTTGAATTAGCTGTTGTTGCAAGGTCTGCTGGCTGGATTTGCCTGCTCGAGCAAGAGTGAAGCCATTTGCATCTTGTACATGCAGGCCGCCAACATACTCAAGTTGGGTTAATTCGCTGAGTAAGTAGTTAAGACTAACGCGATCATCAGAGAGAAGCAGTGGGCGGATCAGAAGTTCACTCTGTTTAGCGATGTTTTGCCCGATGATTTGCGTCTCATGCACAGCCTGTCGGCTGGTAGCTAAGTGCATGTAGAGAATGCTGACGATAAAACCCACCAATAGCACTATGCCTAAGGAGAGCGTCAGATTCCTTCTGAAATTAGGCTTTGATTTGGCGTTGTTAGTCACAGTCAGTGTTAACTCAAAAACGGATGCAGGGGCAAATAATAACAGGTCATTCTACCGAGGGTGAATATGATTTGCATTAGAGGTATAACCCAAGTGTCCCTGACGCTATAATAAAGGGCTTATCGATAGGAAGGACAGCAATGAACGTACAAGAATATATGATTCAGCTAGGTGAAAATGCCCGTGCAGCGGCGCGCCTAGTCGCTAAAGCAGACACTAACCTAAAAAATCAGGCGTTGTTGGCAATGGCTGAAGCTATCGATAGTAGCCGACCGGCATTGCGTGAAGCGAATGCAAAAGACTTAGACAATGGTCGTTCAAACGGTTTGGACGATGCCATGTTAGATCGCCTTGAGCTAACCGATGCTCGTATCGATACTATGATCGAGGGTCTACGTCAGGTTGCCGCTTTACCAGATCCAGTAGGCGCGATCACTGATCTTAAATACCTACCGAGTGGTATCCAGGTGGGTAAAATGCGTGTACCGCTAGGCGTGATCGGTATTATTTATGAGTCTCGTCCAAACGTAACGGTTGAAGCAGCAAGTCTGTGCCTAAAATCCGGTAATGCGACGATTCTTCGTGGTGGCTCAGAAGCGATTCATTCCAACCAAGCGGTAGCTGAGTGCATCCGTAAAGGTTTGAGTGCTGCGGGCTTACCTGAAAATGCAGTACAAGTTGTTGAAACGACTGACCGTGAAGCGGTTGGTCAGATGATTACAATGCCAGAATACGTGGATGTAATTGTTCCTCGTGGTGGTAAAGGCTTGATTGAGCGCATCAGCCGCGATGCTAAAGTGACGGTGATTAAGCACTTGGACGGTATCTGTCATGTTTATATTGATGAGCAGGCGGATAAAGGCAAAGCCGTGAACGTTGCTCTGAACGCTAAAACACATCGTTACGGCACTTGTAACACCATGGAAACGTTATTGGTACATGCCAATATTGCTGCAGAAGTGCTACCTGAACTTGCGGAACGCTATCAGGCGGTAGGTGTTGAGCTGCGTGGTTGTGAGCGAACTAAAGCGTTGTTGCCATTCATCAATGAAGCGACAGAAGAAGATTGGGTAACCGAATACTTAGCACCAGTTTTGGCAATAAAACTGGTGGACGATATGGATGAAGCGATTCGTCATATCAACCGTTACGGTTCACACCATACAGATTCGATCATTACTGAGAACTATACTAAGTCACGTTCATTCTTGCGTGAAGTAGATTCCAGCTCGGTAATGGTTAATGCCTCAACCCGTTTTGCGGATGGTTTTGAGTACGGTCTAGGTGCTGAAATTGGTATCTCTACTGACAAGATTCACGCACGTGGGCCGGTAGGATTGGATGGATTGATCTCCGAGAAGTACGTTGTACTAGGTGATGGTCACATCCGTCAGTAATTTAGATTATGAAAGCGAACGCTTTTGCTTTTATGGGTGGGACTTTTGATCCCATCCATAATGGCCATCTGAGAACTGCTCTGGAATTACAGCATTGGCTAGGCGTGGATCAGCTGTGTTTGATCCCCTCTAAAACCCCAGTGCACAGAGCAACGCCAGGTCGAACCTCTGAACAACGTTTAGAGATGGTGAAGTTGGCGGTAGCCGATGAGCCAAGCTTATGTGCTGATAATCGAGAAATCAGTTCTGAGCAGCCTTCTTATTCATTCCTGACATTGCAGGGATTACGTTCTGAATTAGGTGATCAATGCCCAATCTTTATGATCATGGGTATGGATTCTTATATGACGTTACCCAGCTGGTATGAATGGGATAAATTTACCGATTACTGTCATATCGTAGTGGTAAAGCGGCCCGGTTACGATCTGCCTACAGATGGTGAGATCAAAGAATTTACAGATGAGCATAAGGCTCAAAACTTGGAACAGGCGATGGCGCTACCGGCGGGCAAAGTACTGTTTCATGAGCTGACTCCCTTAGGGATATCAGCAACGCAGATCCGCGAAACCATAGCGCAGGGCTTGTCGCCTCGTTATCTGTTTCCAGATGGGGTCTGGCAATATATTCAAGATAACCGTTTATACGGTTTAACTAACTGAAGTGAAATAATGCAAGCTGAAAAAGTTTTAGAACTAGTGCACACAGCACTAGAAGATATGAAGGCCAAAGAGATTGTCGATCTTGATGTCCGTGGTCGTTCAACCGTAACTGATTACATGGTAATCGCGAGCGGTACATCTAAGCGTCATGTTGGGTCTATCGGCGAAGAAGTGGTTGTTAAGCTGAAAGAAGCAGGCGTGATGCCACTCGGCTCTGAAGGTCAGGGCGTAAGCGACTGGATTCTTGTGGATTTAGGCGATGTAGTTGTTCATGTAATGATGCCTGATGCGCGTGACTTCTATGATCTAGAACGCCTGTGGGGCGTTGACGCAGAAGCGTAGAACTTTTTATGAAAATCCGGATCATAGCTGTGGGTGGCAAGATGCCTTCGTGGGTAAACGAAGGTTATCAGGAATATACCAAGCGTCTACCTGCAGATTTTCAGATTGAAATGATCGAAATTCCGTTAGGGCATCGAGGTAAGAGCAGTGATGTAGCTCGTGCTAAGAAGCAGGAAGGAGATCAGATGTTGGCAGCGATACCTAAAGGCGACCGAATTATTGCTTTGGAAGTGTTAGGTAAAAACTGGTCAACCGAAAAACTGGCGTCACAAGTGGAAGACTGGCGTATGGATGGCCGTAATATCAGTCTACTCATTGGAGGCCCGGATGGTCTGGATAGCCGTTGTTCTGCAATGGCAGATCAGAAATGGTCGTTGTCTGCACTGACGTTACCGCATCCGCTTGTGCGGGTGATGTTGGCAGAACAACTTTATCGTGCCTGGACGGTCATTCAGGGACATCCTTACCACAAGTAGAAGAACGCTAGGAATATGGCAGCAGAGCGCCTCAAGGATCACTCGAAAGAAAGCCGCACATTTAAGTTTCGTGCGGCTTTGGCGTTTTTTATCGTGGTCATTATGCTCGGGATTCTACTTGGGCGTATCTATTATCTTCAGGTTATTGAACACGACCGCTATGTGGCGATGTCGGAAGATAACCGTGTCCAACTTCAGCCAGTACCGCCGACGCGAGGTTTAATCTACGACCGCAATGGGGTGCTGTTAGCGGATAATCGCCCTAGTTACAGTGTCACGCTTCTGAAAGAAGAGGTGAAAGACATTGAGAAAACCCTGGTCGATCTGCAAGCATTGATCCCCATTACTGATCGTGAAGTGGAGCGTTTTAAAAAACGCTTAAAACAGCGCCGTCGTCCATTTCAATCGGTCCCCGTACGTTTCCGTTTAACGGAAGAAGAGATAGCGAAAATTTCGGTTAATTACCATCGCTTACCGGGTGTGCGAGTAGAAGCTGAGCTTATACGTTACTACCCCTACGGTGAGTCTTTAGTTCATGCTATGGGGTATGTGGGCCGTATCAACGAAAAAGAGCTGAAGCGAGTTGATCAGGATAATTATGCGGCGACTCACTATATCGGTAAGCTCGGTATAGAAAAATTCTATGAAGATCAATTGCATGGCGAGGTGGGTTTTCAAAAAGTAGAAACGAATGCCCGTGGTCGTGTCATGCGAATTCTGGAGCAGACCGACCCGAAACCGGGTAAGGATCTGGTGCTTCATCTGGATCTGAGGCTTCAGCAAATTACAGAAAAACTGCTGCAAGGTCGGCGTGCGTCGGTTGTAGCGATGGACCCGAAAACGGGTGGTATTCTAACCTTAGTATCTACCCCTGCTTACGACCCGAACCTGTTCGTGACGGGTATTTCATCGAAGGATTATTCGGCATTAAGGGAATCGAGAGATTTACCGTTGTTCAACCGTGCCATTCGAGGCGGTTACCCTCCAGGCTCAACCATTAAGCAGATAGTTGCTTTAGCTGCGATCGATACAGGTGTAGTAAAGCCATCCTATAGGGTTTTTGATCCCGGTTTCTACCAAATTACGCGTGGTGGACGTAAATATAGGGATTGGAAAAGGACGGGTCATGGTTGGGTTGATATGTATGACTCTCTGGCGCAATCTTGTGACGTTTGGTACTACGATGTTGCCCATAAAATGGGTGTGGATCCGATGTCTGATTACTTGGGTAAATTTGGTTTTGGCCAAGTAACCAGTTTGGACCTGCCGGAAGCGATTGGTGCTATCTTGCCTTCGCGTGAGTGGAAAAAGCGTGCACGTAAAGCGCCTTGGTATACCGGTGACTCGCTGAATATGAGTATTGGTCAGGGCTTCTTTGTTGCAACGCCATTGCAGTTAGCAACCGCGACAGCGGTTGTAGCAAATCGTGGTACTTGGCATTCACCACGGATGCTGCAGGGCATAAAAGAAGCGAAAGAGGGTGAAGAGCCAAGTTTATACATGCCTGATATAACGGGGGTTAAACGTCCACTTCCTGATGTTGTATTAAATAACGATAAACATTGGAATGACATTATCAAAGGCATGCGCGAAGTAATGCATGGTGAACGAGGTACTGCACGTAGCTCAGGTGCTAATTCAGCTTATGACATTGCTGGTAAAACCGGTACAGCTCAGGTTGTCGGTATCAAGCAGGATGAAGAGTACGATGCTGAAAAGTTGGCTGAGATTCACCGTGACCACGCGTTATTTGTAGCATTTGCGCCTATTGATGACCCGAAAATTGCGATCTCGGTGATTGTAGAAAATGGCGGTGGCGGTTCTAGTACAGCAGCGCCTATCGCGCGTCAGGTCATGGATGCCTATCTGCTAGGTATTGATCCTTTTGCAGAAGAGGTAGAACCGGAGGTGGCTGCGCGATGATGGGACGTGAATTTGAGCGTTATATGCCAGAGGCGCACGATCATCTGCGCCAGCGTCCAAGTTTGTGGAGTTACACCAACTTAGATGGTTGGTTACTGTTGCTGTTACTCGCTCTATGTGGCTTTGGCTTATTTATTCTGTACAGCGCCTCAGGCCAAGATATGGGTTATGTCACGCGTCAGGCGATCCGTATGGGGGTTGGTTTCTTCGTCATGATTGTCTTGGCGCAGTTTACCCCGAGATTCCTTGGACGGTGGGCGCCCGCACTCTACCTGATAGGTGTGGCGCTACTGGTTTGCGTAATACTGTTTGGTGTTGGCGCTAAAGGTGCTCAGCGCTGGATAGCCTTACCTGGCTTCAGGTTCCAACCTTCCGAAATTATGAAGCTGGTGTTACCGCTAACGGTTGCATTTTATCTGGCGCATAGGCCTCTTCCGCCGCGCTTTAAGCATATTTTTATCAGTTTAATGCTGGTGGGTATTCCAACCGTGCTGATTATGAAACAGCCGGATTTGGGTACTTCATTATTGATCGCCTCTTCGGGCGTATTCGTACTGCTGCTTTCAGGGATTCTATGGCGTTATATCTTTACAGCTTTAGGTTTGGCGGCAGCTGCGTTACCGGGTTTGTGGATGGTAATGAAGGATTACCAGAAGCAAAGGGTGTTAACCTTCCTTGATCCCGAAAGTGATCCGCTTGGCTCCGGTTGGAACATTATCCAATCGAAAACAGCGATTGGATCTGGTGGTATTTCGGGTAAGGGTTGGTTAAGCGGAACTCAGTCACAGTTGGACTTCCTTCCAGAATCTCATACCGACTTTATAATCGCGGTTGTGGCTGAGGAGATGGGGTTAATCGGTGTTCTAATATTATTAACTCTTTATCTGTTAATTATTGCGCGTGGTTTGGTGATTGCCGCCCGTGCGCCCGATAGTTTTGGTCGTTTGCTAGCTGGTAGTTTGATTTTAACTTTCTTTGTTTATGTGTTTGTAAATATAGGCATGGTGAGTGGTTTGCTACCGGTAGTAGGTGTACCTTTGCCATTAGTGAGTTACGGTGGTACATCGATTGTGACCTTGATGGCAGGATTTGGCATTATTATGTCGGTGCATAGTTATCGCACCATGTTGTTAAAGTAGAAGTGTGTCGGCGTTATTTTGTAATAGACCGATGTTATTGGAGTTATTTATGTTGTACGTGTTTAAGGGAGCTTTTCAGGTATGAAATCTACATTTCTTGTATCAACAGCGGTTGCAGCAGGTGTTTTGCTGACCGGTTGTGTAGCTGCGGATAAACCAGCTGAGCCAACTACAGAGGTTAAACCTAAAGCGCAAACGGTAGTTAAATCAGAGGCTGTAGCCAAAGAAGTAGCCGCTGTTAAGCAAGAGGCTAAAGCGGAAGTTAAAGCGGTTGAAAAGCCAAAAGCTAAAGCTACGAAACGAATGACGCAGGAAGAGGTATTGGCGGCTGTTCGCGGTGGCTCTTATGCAGATTACCCACGTGCACAGCAGTTTATCGAAGAGATGAAAGCGGAAGGTTTTGACGAAGCGTACCTGCGTGAAGTGTTAGGTAAAGCTAAACGTCAAACCTCTATTTTGAAAGCCATCTCTCGACCTGCAGAAGGTACCTTGAATTGGGGGCAATACCGCCAGATCTTCCTTAAAGAGAAACGTATTAATCAAGGTGTTCAGTTCTGGCAGGAAAACCGTCAGGCGTTAATGGATGCGGAAAAAGCCTACGGTGTTCCGGCGGAAATTATTGTTTCGATTATTGGTGTAGAAACTCGCTACGGCCGTATCACCGGTAGTTATCGTGTATTAGACGCGCTAGCGACTTTAGGTTTCGATTATCCTCGCCGCAGTGAATTCTTCCTTGGACAGTTAAAAGAGTACCTATTGCTGGTACGTGAAGAGCAGGTAGAGATTACCTCCCTGAAAGGCTCTTATGCAGGTGCTATGGGCTACGGTCAGTTTATCCCGTCTAGTTACCGTAACTTTGCCATCGATTTTGATGAAGATGGTAAACGTGATATCTGGAAGAATAAGCGCGATGCGATTGGTAGCGTAGCTAATTACTTTGCAGAGCATAAATGGAAGCCGGGTGAGCCTGTGATTAGCTCTCTGTCTTTCCAGAAAGAACGAGATGAAAGTTGGTACAGTGTTGGCCGTAAGGGTTTGATCCCTAAACACACCCTAGGCGAATGGCAGGCGCGTGGTGTTCAGCCACAACTGGATTTGAATCCAGAGGGTAAAGCGATTTTGATGCGCTTAGTTATGGGTGAAGATGAGCAGTACTGGTTAGGTCTGCATAACTTCTATGTTATTACCCGTTACAACCATAGTAAGCTATACGCAATGGCTGTTTATCGCTTAAGTGAGCAGATCAAAGCTGCTTATGAGAAAGCGGAAACAGGCCAAGTGGCTAAAAAATAATAATTTTAAGAGTAGGCTATGCTGCAAAAAATTGGTCTAGTTCTATTGGCAATTGCTTTGGTCGGCTGTTCTTCAACGAGCAATACGACCAATAGTGGCCGCTATTCAATGCGTCACGACAAAGCACCTGATCGTCCAGTAGATGTATCTCATGTAAAAGATGCGGTGCCAAAAGTAGAGCCAAAGAGTCGTGGGGGTAATAAAAGCCCTTATACGGTATTTGGTAAACAGTATTGGGTGATGAATAGTTCGTTGGGCTACAACGAAACGGGTACAGCATCTTGGTACGGCAAGAAGTTCCATGGTCATAAAACTTCTAACGGTGAAGTTTATGACATGTATAAGATGTCGGCGGCGCATAAATCTTTGCCTATCCCGACTTATTTGAAAGTTACTAACTTGGCGAATAATCGTCAGGTGATTGTCAGGGTTAATGATCGTGGCCCTTTCCACGGTAACCGAATTATCGATTTGTCTTATGCTGCGGCATCTAAGTTAGATATTCTGAAACACGGTACAGGTAACGTTCGTTTAGAAGCGATTGACCCCCGAGCATGGCAGAAATCTGGTGCGGTTGTAGCGGCTGCACCACAGTCTGTTGCCAATATTGCAGGGCGCTACCTGCAAGTGGGTGCTTACTCCAATAGAGATTCGGCAGAATATGTGGAAAGCCAGCTACGTCCACTGCTGCCGGAACTGGCGGTGTTGATTCGTCCAACAACGACCAATAACCGTACTTTATACCGTGTGCAGATTGGGCCGTTGAAGCAGGATACGTCGTTGACGGAATTAACCCAAAAAGTAGAGCAGATGGGGCATAAGAACCCTCGGCTGGTGGACTTCCCTTAAGCGCTTGAGTAGAGTTATCCACGGCGTTTAAGTGGACTTTTTAAAACCTAAGAAAGTGATGATCTGGCGGGTCTTCATTTCTAAAAAATAGATTCTGGAAAACAATGTTTAATAAGGCTTCCAAGTTTTTTTCTGTACTGTTTTTGACTCTGTTTGCATTCCAAGTGCATGCGGTTGCGCGTCTAATTCCGGCAGAACCTCAAATCGCTGCGACAGCTTATCTGGTGATGGATGCAGACACCGGCAAGATTATCGCGTCTAAAAATGAGAATGAACGTTTTGCGCCAGCCAGTCTGACAAAAATGATGACGGCTTACATTCTCGAATATGAGCTAACAAAAGGTAATGTTGCTGAAGATGACCTTGTGCTCGTGAGTGAAAAAGCTTGGCGTACCCAAGGTTCACGTATGTTTATCCGTGAGGGTACTCAGGTACGTCTTGGCGACTTGATGAAAGGTATTGTTATCCAATCTGGTAACGATGCGTCTGTCGCTGCGGCTGAACATATTGCAGGTAGCGAAGCAGCCTTTGCTGATCTAATGAATCAGCATGCACGCCTTCTAGGCATGGATAACACGCATTTCGAAAACTCGACGGGTCTTCCGGGTGATAACCATGTTTCTTCTGCATTTGACTTAGCCTTGCTTGCGAAAGCGATTATTCAGGATTTCCCGCAGCACTACGGTATGTACTCTGAGAAGTACTTCACTTACAACAAGATTCGTCAGCCAAACCGTAACAAGCTGTTATGGCGCGATAAGACTGTAGATGGCCTAAAAACTGGTTATACAGATGCCGCAGGCTATTGCTTGGTTGCATCAGCTAAGCGCGACGGTATGCGTTTGATCTCTGTTGTTCTAGGTACGAGCGATGAAGAAGCACGTGCACGTGAGAGCCAGAAATTACTGTCTTATGCATTCCGTTATTACCGTACACACAAGCTATATGAGCGTAATGTGGTACTGAATACCTCTAAGGTATGGTCAGGTGTATCTGATCAGCTTCGTATGGGTATCGAAGATTCACTGACAGTGACCATCCCGCGCGGTCAGGCAGATAAATTACAAGCTACAATGGATGTGGACAAAGTGATCACAGCACCGATCGAG
Organism: Neptuniibacter sp. SY11_33; assembly: GCF_047778025.1. Lineage (GTDB taxonomy): Bacteria > Pseudomonadota > Gammaproteobacteria > Pseudomonadales > Balneatricaceae > Neptuniibacter. The sequence goes on along the minus strand of NZ_CP180543.1, from coordinate 3,301,596 downwards.
AAAGGTCAGGAGTTGGGTAAAGTCCGCGTTACATTAGATGGTGAATTGGTAACGGAAGTACCATTAGTAGCGATGGAAGCGGTGCCAGAGGCAGGCTTATTAAAGCGTATTTGGCATGCCATCCTACTGTTCTTTACTAGCTTAATTGGCTAAACGCATTTAGCGTTGCCCTTTAAAACTGCACGGATGCCCACATCTATAAACGTAGATGTGGGCATTTGCGTTTAGGTGATATGAATACAGTCTATCTGAATGGCGAGTTCATCCCCCAAGAGGAAGCAAAAATCTCGGTTTTTGACCGCGGCTTTCTGTTTGGGGACAGTGTTTATGAGGTGATTCCGTACTATCAAGGGATAGGGTTTCGCCTGCAGGAACATGTTGATCGTTTAGAGCACAGTTTGCGCGCGGTACGAATCAAAAGTAACTGTGACTGGATAGCCATCATGAATCAACTGGTTGAGTTGAATGGTGGGGGCAATTTATCGGTATATCTGCAGGTTACACGCGGTAGTGCTGGTAAGCGCAGTCACGCTTACGATGATAGCTTAGAACCGACGGTATTTGCTTGTTGTTCTCCGATCAAAGATATTTGGCAAGCGGGCTGTGATGACGTTGTGCCCTTAAAAGCGATTGTCACAGAAGATCTGCGTTGGCATCGTTGCGATATTAAATCCACCTGCTTGCTACCTAATATATTAGTGTTACAGCAAGCTAAAGATGAAGGTGTAGATGAGGCGCTGTTCTCCCGTGATGAAAGATTAACAGAGGGCTCAGCCTGCAACCTGTTTTTGGTAAAGCGCGGAGTGCTCTATACCCCTAAGCGCAGTTCAGAAATATTAGGTGGTATCACCCGAGAGCTTATTCTCGAATTGTCAGACCAGTATGCGATCCAATATCAGGAGATTGATATTGATTATGCTAAGTTACTGGCTGCGGATGAAGTTTGGGTGTCCAGTTCCACCCGAGGTATAGTGCCTATAATTGAAGTTGATGGTCATCAGATTGGTGATGGTCAGAAAGGTCCGGTTTGGCGGAAAATTTTTGAAAAGTTTTCTGAGTATCAACGCCAGTTGATGACCGGTAAGCCAACAGAGAATTAGAAATAGTTTATGACAGACAAGCAGCAAGAACCGCCAAAGATCGAATTTCCATGTCCTGGCTATCCAATTAAAGTAGTTGGGGTAAATAGTGAAGATTTTCGCGGTCACGTTATCGAAATTGTGCAGATTCATGTTCCGGATCTGGATATCTCTCAGGTAACTTTGCAGGATAGCCGTAAAGGCACATTCCAATCCGTACGCTTTAAAATTACAGCGCAGAGTGTCGAGCAGCTTAAAGCTCTGCACGAAGCGTTAATCGCGTCTGATCGCGTAAAAATGGTGATCTGATGAACCCTGATCAGCTAATTGTCAGGGATTTAGGCTTGCAGCCTTACGAGCCAACATGGCAGCGGATGCAGGATTTCACTAATGAGCGTGATGACGCAGTAGTGGATGAGATTTGGTCGCTGCAGCATGAGCCTGTGTTTACACAGGGGCAAGCAGGTAAAGAGGAACACCTACTAGGTACGGGTGATATTCCAGTTGTTCAGGTCGATCGTGGTGGTCAAGTCACCTATCACGGGCCTGGGCAGGCAATTATCTATCTGTTACTGAATTTAAAGCGTAAGAAAATAGGCGTGCGTGAGTTGGTTTCGATTATGGAAGAATCCATTGTTGAAACAGTACAGTCCTATGGCATAGACGCTTACGCTAAGCCGGATGCGCCCGGCGTTTATGTGGATAATAGTAAAATAGCATCCTTAGGCCTTAGGGTTCGCCGAGGATGTTCTTTCCATGGTTTGGCATTTAACCTCGCTATGGATCTAGAACCCTTTTTAAGAATCAACCCATGTGGCTATGCCGGTATGGCGATGACACAACTTGGCGCGTTAACTTCTGACCTTGATCAGGTTGAGGCAACGCAGCGTCTTCTGGATATCCTTATTACCAAGCTAGGGTATAAAGAAGTCACTCGACAAACTACTCTGGATTAAGCCTAGATGTCATTAGATAACAATAAAGAAACAAAGAAGAAGCGGGTAGAGCAAGGCGTTAAATTGCGTGGCGCCGATAAAGTTGATCGAATTCCGATTAAGGTAATTCCAACTGAAAAAGAAGATATGCCGCGTAAGCCAGATTGGCTTCGTGTGCGAATGGGATCCAGTGCGAAAGTGGATCGTATTAAACAGAAACTGCGTAAGCATAAGCTGGCGTCTGTATGTGAAGAGGCAAGCTGCCCAAACTTAGGCGAATGCTTTAGTCATGGTACAGCGACCTTCATGATTATGGGTGATATCTGCACCCGTCGTTGCCCATTCTGTGACGTAGCTCATGGCCGTCCAAATGCGCTAGACGAGAACGAGCCTAGAGAGATGGCAGAGGCAATCGCAGATATGGAACTACGCTACGTGGTTGTTACCTCTGTAGACCGTGATGATCTGCGTGATGGTGGTGCACAGCACTTTGCTAACTGTGTTAGCGAAACGCGTAAACGGATTCCATCTATCGAGATGGAAATACTTGTTCCTGACTTCCGTGGTCGTATGGATATCGCAATTGATATTCTTACTGAAACCCCGCCAGATGTGTTTAACCACAATATGGAATCTGTACCGCGTTTATATAAAGCGGTACGACCTGGTTCAGATTACGAATGGTCTTTGCGCTTGCTGAAAAAGTACAAAGCCAAGAACCCAGAAGTACGTACGAAGTCTGGCTTGATGGTTGGCATTGGTGAAACCAATGAAGAGATCATCGAGGTAATGAAAGACCTGCGTGCTCATGATGTAGATATGCTGACAATCGGTCAATATCTGCAACCAAGCCGTTCACACCTAAAGGTAGAGCGCTTTGTGACCCCTGAAGAGTTTGATGAGTTTAGCCGCATTGCAAAAGAGCTTGGCTTCAAACATGCCGCGTGTGGTCCTCTGGTTCGCTCCTCTTATCATGCTGATCTACAAGCGAAGGGTGAAAAGGTAGGTTAATGTCCTGACCTCCTTTAACTTTAAGTTATCCACAAAGGCCGTTCCTAGAACGGCCTTTTTTATTGCCAGTGGCCCGAGTCCATTCCAGCACAGGCTGGAATCTCTATTAGGTTTTGGTAGTTGCAGAAGATATTGGTTCTTAGACTCACCGCTCTTATATCTATTTGTTCTTATCCATATAACTTTTAAATCTATATATTAGATATATCTAATATTAATGCTGCCTAAGGCAGTAAAGATTAAAACTAAGGTTAATTATGAGTACTAAAACCATCTCTGTTACTGCCAATATGAAAGCTGGTTGGGCAATCCATGCGGATATTCGTGATCATAAAGTAACGATCGATCAACCGCAGGCGAGCGGTGGCACAAACGAAGGCCCAACTCCACTAGAGTATTTCCTCTTCTCTTTAGCGGGTTGTATCGGCTCAATCGCACGAATTGCTGCGAACCAGGAAAAGATCGAACTACGTAGCATGCAGATCCAGGTAGATGGCGATCTAAACCCACTGGGATTGATGGGTAAAGAAACGCTAGACCGTGTTGGATTTCAGACCATTAAAGTAGAAGCACAGATCGATGCTGATCTGAGTGAAGAGGAAAAAATAGCGTTTCTAAATAGAGTCTGCGAGCGCTGCCCACTGCATGACAATATTAAGTTAGAGACTGAGGTTCTGCATCAATATATTGGGTAGGTTTTATGGAGCGAGTTGCTGTAACTCTGGAGGTATTAACTAGGGCATTAACTCCTTAGCGGCAACTCGTTATACTGCCCCTATGATCAAATTTCTAACTCCTCTTATCTTATTAGTGCTATCGGGTTGTACTCAAAATGTGCAGCCAATAAGCAAACCTACCCAGCTCGATCAAATCACTGTAACTAACCTATCTAATCAAACTTTAACGAGTGTTCGGATCGAAGTTTTATCCACAAGAAGTAAAATTGTATGTCAGCAGGTTGCTCCAAATGGTTTTTGCGCATTTCGATTTAAAGCGCGACCACTGCGTGGAGAGACAGCGCAGATCGATTGGCAGATTGGCGATCAACAGTGGTATGAGTCAATCAGTGCTAAGGATGTAGAAATTTCGAAGGATTGGTTTCAGGTAAAGTTAAACCTGACGCTAACTGCTGATGGTCAGGCTAAAATAATAGCTATCGAGTCCCATTAAACGCCTTTTATCGGGGATGTAATGTTACATAAAACGATGTTTTCTACCCCTGTGGTTCAGCCATGTTTACGCTGGTTCTCTAGAACTGTATTAAAGCTGTTGGGTTGGAAGGTTATGGGTAATATCCCAAAAGAGTTAAAACAGTGCATTGTTATTGGTGCTCCCCATACTACTAACTGGGACATGCCGTTTAGTTTGATGGTCGCTTTTTCTCTCGATGTACCGCTCTATTGGGTGGGAAAGGATAGTATCTTTAAATTTCCTTTTGGCGGTTTGATGCGATGGATGGGAGGAATTCCTGTTGACCGTAGTAAGTCGAATAATATGGTCGAGGCGACTGTGCAGCAGTTTGATCAGCATGCTGAACTGCGGATTATGATGTCCCCCGAAGGCACACGTTCTAAGGTGGATAAGTGGAAATCCGGTTTCTACTATATCGCTCATGGGGCGGGAGTACCGATCGCCTTAGGCTTTATCGATTACAAACAAAAGCAGGCCGGAGTGCTAGGTAGTTTCAAAACCAGTGGCGATTATGAGGCCGATTTGGCAAAGATTTTTGAGCAGTACGGGGATTATCTGCATCCCACTAAGTAATAAGCGCCAGGGGTAGCTTACTTAGCTGTCATATATGAATGTTGGAGTTTAACCACGTATTGAGCAACAGCATCCGCTTGTTGCTCTGACAGCTGATCAAAAACAGGCATGCTGTGCTTATCCTTGTTGTAGCCATATTTGATCATCAAGATGATCTTGTAAGCTTCCATTGGCTCTTTACCAGCAAATTTTTCCATATTTGCTCCGGGGCCATGTTTGGCGTGACAATCTTTGCAATAGTAACCATAAAGATCTTCCCCAGATTTCATTCTCTCAGGTGGGGTCTCTCTGTCGCAGCCACTTAGTAGAAGTACTGTTGTGCAAATAAAGCCTAAGGCGAGTGGACGCATGGTTATCTATCTCATTGATATATAACCGCATGATAGCTGATGAAGAGTGGTGAAACTAGGTATTCTTGAATGCTTAATTAGGAAGTGCGAGTGCTTGCCCGGCTAATGTTAGCGAGATTGACGTGAGTAGCAACCAAGCGTCGCCAACAGCCATACCTTTAACGATCTTATCAACTTCGGCGCATTGCTGTAGGGCTTGGTTGATCTGAACACCGCTAATGCGTTGTGAGGCTTTGCGAGCTAATGGTTTACGTTTGCCCCAGATACGTTCGCGTTGGCAGACAGCATCGAAGGATTGACCGTTGTTCTGAGCTTGTTGAATCGCTGCTAGGGAACGAAGCTCTTTTGATAGCGCCCAAAGCACCACAGGAGGCTCGGTACCATCTTGACGCAGTACTTGAAGGATCTTGCAGCAGCGTGAAGCTTGGCCTTGAAGAGCCGCGTCTGATAGACCGTAGATATCGTAGCGCGAACTATCAGATACGGCATTGATGACATCGTCGGCGGTAACGACTTGGTTAGGAAACAGTAGGCTGAGTTTGCTCAGTTCCTGTTTTGCAGCCAATAGGTTGCCTTCAATGCGATCACAAAGCAGTTGAATCGCTTCATCATCTAGTTTTAGCTCGATCTGCGCTGAGCGCTGACGAATCCAGTTGGGTAGTTGCTCAGCTTCTACGGGCCACACTTCAACAATTACACCGGTGTTATCGATCGCTTTAAACCAAGCGCTCTTTTTAGCGGTGCCATCGAGTTTGTCGGCAATGATGAACAGGATGTTATCCGGCGCTGGATTGTCGAGGTATTCGCGCAGAATTTCGCTGGATTTTTTGTTTAGCTTACTGCTACCGAGGCGCAGCTCAATAATCTTCTTTTCTGCAAATAGGGAAAGTGCATTGGCGCATTCGAGCAGGTATTCCCAGCTGAAGCTGCCATCAACGTGCAGAACTTCGCGTTCGCTAAAGCCTTGTCGTTGCAAGTATTGACGAAGAAGATCGCTACTCTCTTCAGAGAGTAAGGGCTCATCACCGGTAATTAGATAAACCGGTGACAAACCTTTTTTAAGATGACCACTAAGTTGCTCTGGGCGCAGTTTCATACTGGCTTATTGAGCGCTGTTTTTAGCCAGATAGCGGCGAAGAATTGATTGTGCAACGGAGTTATAAAGCTCGCGGCGCAATAGCTCTTCTTGTTCAGAACTCGCTGCTGCGGCGTTTTTATCGTAGGTATAAATACGCTCGCGTTGGATCTTAATATCAGAGGTAACAGGTGTACCCTGTTGGTCTGCTACTAGCATCACAACTTCTACTGATAGCTCATACTCATCCACATCGGCACTGCTACTGATGGTCGCAGCACGACGTTTGTAGCGATGATTGCTTAGTTGGATTTGATAAGGGGCACCAGAGACTTCTTTGATACCGTTGAACTTCATGTTCTGGCGTAAGTGTTTGAGCAGCTCACCACTGGCATTGCCTTTGATAATCGTTACTTGCTGCTTGTCCGCAGATACTTCTTGAGCGCCGCGTAGCTGAAAGCCGCATGCGCTCATGAAGCCACACAGAGTGAGCAACAGAATGATTTTTCCAGTCAATGATTGCCATTGTTTGACCATGATCTGCTCCTTAATCCGCACTAATTAACCAACTACGATGTTCACTAGACGGCCAGGTACAACAATCTTCTTACGGATCGTCTTATCTGCCATGTGCTTTTGAACGTTTTCGTCAGCTAGTGCTGTGTGAAGAACAACATCTTCGTCTGCATCGGCAGCAACGTTGATCTTCGCACGAACTTTACCATTAACCTGTACAACCAGTTGAATGGTGTCTTGAACTAGTGCGCTTTCGTCAACCTGTGGCCAAGCAGCCGTTAGGGCGTCGCTTTCGTTACCTAGTTCAATCCATAGCTGGTGGCTGATGTGTGGAACGATTGGGCCTAGAAGCAGTACAGCTGCTTCTAAAGCTTCTTGCATAACCGCACGGCCTTGTTCGCTGATATCAACAAACTTAGCGATAGTATTAGACAGTTCCATCACGGCAGCGATTGCAGTGTTGAATGTCTGGCGGCGTTCCATATCGTCAGATACTTTCTGAATCGTTGAGTGAACTTTCAGACGCAGTTCTTTCTGAACATCAGTTAGGCTATCTTTATCGATCGCAACAGTAGAACCGCCAACTTTTAGATGATCGTGAACCTGCTTCCATAGGCGTTTAAGGAAGCGGTGAGCACCTTCAACACCTGTATCAGACCATTCTAGAGATTGCTCTGGTGGTGCTGCGAACATCATGAATAGGCGAACCGTATCAGCACCGTATTTGTCGATCATCACCTGAGGATCGATGCCGTTGTTCTTAGACTTAGACATCTTAGACATACCGTCATGCTGTAGTGCCTGACCGGTCGTACGATGAGCTGCGCTAACTACGCGACCTTTCTCATCAGTTTTGATGTCAACGTCGGATGGTGAAATCCAAACCTGACCACCGTTCTCATCTTCATGGAAGAAGCTGTCAGCCAATACCATGCCTTGGCAAAGTAGGCGCTTGAATGGCTCATCGCTATCAACCAGACCTTCATCACGCATCAACTTGTGGAAGAAGCGTGAGTACAGTAAGTGAAGAATCGCGTGCTCGATACCACCGATATACTGATCTACTGGAAGCCAGTAGTTCGCTTTTTCAGGCTCAAGCATGGCATTTTCGCTGCTACGAGAAGCATAACGCGCGTAATACCAAGAAGATTCCATGAATGTATCGAATGTATCGGTTTCGCGCTCAGCTGGGCCACCACAGTTAGGGCAGGTTGTGTTGATGAAGCTTTCCATCTTCTTGATTGGAGAGCCGCTGCCATCAAACTCAACTTCTGTAGGAAGTACAACTGGAAGCTGATCTTCTGGTACTGGAACTGCACCACAGCTTTTACAGTTGATTACAGGGATTGGAGCACCCCAGTAACGCTGACGGGATACACCCCAGTCACGAAGACGGAAGTTAACGGTAACTTTACCTTTGCCTTTCGCTTCTAGGTCAGATGCGATTGCTTTAAAGGCAACGTCGAATTCAAGATCGTCGTAAGCGCCAGAGTTAACCAAAGCGCCTTTTTCTGTGTACGCTTCTACGCTTAGATCAACGTTTGTATCGTCTAGTGGACGGATAACTTGTTTAATATCCAAACCGTACGTAGTCGCGAATTCCCAATCGCGCTGATCGTGGCCCGGTACAGACATGACTGCGCCAGAACCGTAATCCATCAACACAAAGTTAGCAGTCCAGACAGGTACTTCTTCACCCGTTAGTGGGTGAGTGGCAGTGATGCCAAGTGCCATACCTTTCTTTTCCATCGTTGCCATATCAGCTTCGGCAACCTTAACGTTTTTGCACTCTTCAACAAATGCAGCAAGCTCTGGATTGTTTTCAGCAGCTCTAAGTGCAAGTGGGTGTTGAGCTGCAACGGCAACGTAAGTAACACCCATTAGCGTGTCTGGACGCGTTGTGAAGACTTCTAGCTCACCGTAACCGTCAACGTCGAACATAAGCTCAACACCTTCAGAACGGCCGATCCAGTTCTTCTGCATAGTACGAACCTGCTCTGGCCATTGATCTAGTTTGTCTAGATCTTCCAGTAGCTGGTCTGCGTAATCTGTGATTTTAAGGAACCACTGAGGGATCTTCTTACGCTCAACTAGCGCACCTGAGCGCCAGCCGCGACCATCGATAACCTGCTCGTTGGCAAGTACGGTTTGGTCAACAGGATCCCAGTTTACTTCAGCTTCTTTCTTGTAAACTAAGCCTTTGTCCATCAGCTTAGTGAAGAACCATTGCTCCCAGCGGTAGTACTCTGGGTGACAAGTTGCTAGTTCACGGTTCCAGTCATAACCAAAGCCCATTTGCTGTAGCTGGTTACGCATGTAATCGATGTTTTCATAGGTCCATTTTGCAGGGGCAACGTTGTTCTTCATCGCTGCGTTTTCTGCAGGAAGGCCGAAAGCGTCCCAACCCATTGGTTGAAGTACGTTTTTACCCTGCATGCGTTGGTAACGAGAAACTACATCGCCAATGGTGTAGTTGCGAACATGGCCCATGTGGAGGCGTCCACTTGGGTAAGGGAACATGGACAGGCAGTAGAATTTTTCTTTCTGCAGATCCTCTTCACATTTGAAGCTGTCGTTATCTTGCCAGTGTTTCTGGATGGCTTGTTCAATCTTCTGAGGGCGATATTGTTCGTTCATGTTCGTGAATCGTTATGCCTATGATGAAAAACCGGCATCTAATTGACGCCGGTTAATAAAAGTTTGCTAATTGGGGCATAGCATACAATATATACAAGAGGGCAAACAGCATTTCTGCTAAAAACGAGGTGGTTTTATGGGCGCGGATAGCGATAAGAAAACGAAACTGGCTTCAACCGACTATGACAGAGTGCTTCTGCGGCTAACAAAGGATCTGAAAACGTCAGAAGCTAAGTCTTGGGATCTGTTGCAGGAGAAAATCCACGATGCTGTGGAGTTGGAGTTGGCAGCAGAAGATATGACCCGGGATGAGCTGGATTTGCTGAAAGCTTACTTGGCTCGAGACCTTAAAACATTGGGTTACTATGCCCATGAAACAGGTGCAGGGATTGCAGCTTGGCTTAAATTTGATCTGAATGCGTTAGAGCATACCTTTGCTGAGCAACTTAAGTTGATTGCGGATCAAACCCGTATCGAGCAAGAAGTGTTACGAGAGCGTTTAGATCACGATGAAGATCAGTACATTGCTGGCGAGTTGGCTACAGTTGGAACATTGCAGTGTTTAAACTGCTCAACCCAGTTTGTTTTAAAGAAAACAGAAAAGCTTGATCCTTGTCAGGCATGTGGAAAAACGTTCTTTAAGCGTGTTTCTCAGCCTTGGCCATAATCGGTTGTTCTAACTGAAATTGGGATAGGGGTTGTCTTGCTGTGTCAGTTGATGACGCCCTAGCCCGAACAGAGCAAACAGACCTGCTAAGACCAGGATCGGTAGTGATCCGAACTCCTGAAAAGGCGTCATACCTTGCATGCCAAAAACTTGTGTTCGTAAGACGCCTGCTTGGAACTGTGGAAGTTGTTCTACGATCTGTCCTTGTGAATTGATAATGCCGGTAAGTCCATTATTGGTACCGCGAATCAACCAACGACCATTTTCTACCGCCCTGACTCGGGCAATCTGCATATGTTGAGCCGGTGCGATGGATGCGCCAAACCAAGTATCGTTTGACACGGTAAGCAATATATCAGCGTTTAGCGAGTTCTTTCTAACGAGTTCAGGGTAGGCAATTTCGTAACAGATTGCGGCGCTGATTTTTTGGTTAGCAACCCTTAGTAAAGGTTGTTCTCCTAGTGGTAGTGAGAAACTCGACATCGGTAAGTTAAAGAAGTCGAGTAGCCCTCTAATCTGTGTTTCCATTGGCACGTATTCACCAAAGGGTACGAGGCGTTGTTTATGATAGATGCCACTGCCTGTGGTTAGAATCGCCAAACTGTTATGAACTCGATAGCCTTTTGGGTGCTTGTTGTCTCTTGTCGTGCTTGGAAGGCCGCTGATTAACGTTGCGCCATGACTATCAAGGTCGCTCAGTAATTCAGCTAACGGCGTAGCTGCATGTTGGAAAAGCGCAGGAATGGCCGTTTCTGGCCAAAGCATTAACTCAGCGTCGATGTGAGGTTGAGATAGTTTGATATATTTGGCAAAAATATCAGGACGATATTCCGGATTCCATTTAATTTGCTGCGGGATATTCGGCTGAACGATCGCGACCTTGAGGGCGTTATCCGTAGCAATTGTCCATGGGTGCAAAGAGAGTATGCTGGCTATCAACGGCAGTGGCAGCAGTAATAAAGGGCGTAGATTGCGACTGCGAATAAACTCGGCAGCAGCAATAGCGGTTGCCAGCATGGCAAAGCTTGCTAGCCATACACCGCCTATAGGTAAAAGATTCTGGAATGGAGTATCTAAAGCTGCGTTACCTAAATACAGCCAAGGGAAGCCGGTGAATAGCCAGCTCCGTAACCACTCAAATAGTACCCAGCAGCCAATAAAACTCAGTGCTTGGAAGCGGGCAGAGAACAGCTTTTTCCATATGAACTGTTGTAGTGCAAATAGTAGAGCTAATCCTGCTACGAATAGCGCAGTTAAGGTGACAGCAATAGGCAGAGGGGTATGGCTGTGTTCATGAATGCTTACAAATACCCAAGACGCACCAGTTCCAAAGAAGCCGAGACCAAAGAGATAGCCAAGCCAGCTGCTTTGCTTTACCGAACGGTTTCGGCTGCATAAATATAGAACAGCCGGAGGCAGTAAGGCTAAATAAGGTGTATTAAAAGGTGCTAAGGAGGGGGCAATCAATGCCCCTGCAAGCAAAACGAGTAGCAATTGCAGAGGCATAGTAATTATCCGTTACGACTGACCTGTAGTAGGCGGATTCGACGAGTGTCTGCAGATAGAATCTTAAACTGGAAGTTTTCAATATCTACACTTTCATCTTTCTTCGGCATGCGGCCGAATTTTTGCGTGACTATGCCGCCAATAGTATCGAACTCTTCTTCGGTGAATTCTGTGTCAAAGTACTCGTTGAAATCATCAATCGGGGTTAATGCTTTAACGATAAAGGCATTCTCATCGAATGGTTTGATGTTGCCATCATCCTCTTCGCTATCATGCTCATCTTCAATTTCACCCACGATCTGTTCCAAAACATCTTCGATGGTGATTAGACCAGACACACCACCGTACTCATCCATCACGATTGCCATGTGATTACGGGTAACACGGAACTCTTTTAGGAGAATGTTCAGGCGTTTAGATTCAGGGATGAAGGTCGCTGTGCGCAGCTTGCTTTTAAGATCAAACTGGTCGAGGTTGCCTTCTAGGATCAGCGGTAGAAGGTCTTTTGCGAGCAGGACACCAAGGATTTCATCTGGCGTTTCACCGATTACTGGAAAGCGAGAGTGCGCGCTTGAAATAATAACCGGTAGGAACTCTTTAGGTGTTTGATCCGCTTCCACCACTACCATTTGTGAGCGGGGAATCATTACATCACGAACCTGCATATCAGATACTTGCATGGCACCTTCCATAATGGTTAGTGCTTCGTTATCTAGCAGATTTTCGTCGGTCGCTTGACGCAAATCGGTTAACAGATCCTCACGGCTGCGAGGTTCATCATTAAACGCTTGGGAAAGCTTTTCTAACCAGCCTTTCGGCTGTCCCGATCGATCTTCGCTCATGGTGTGTGGATTGTCCTGATATTTAGTTACTTTCCAGATAAGGATCTTTTATATCCATACTGGCGAGAATTTTTCGTTCGAGATTTTCCATCTCTTCGGCTTCTTCATCATTTATATGATCGAAACCGATTAGATGCAAGCAGCCATGTACAACCATGTGGGTCCAATGGTCAAACAAAGGCTTTTTTTGCTCTTCTGCTTCTTTAGCAACCACGTCGGCACAGATAACAAGATCGCCTAGAAGGTGAAGAGGCACGCCTTCAGGGACTTCAAAAGGGAAAGAGAGGACGTTAGTAGGTTTGTCCTTTTCTCGATAAGTACGGTTGAGGGTTTGGCTCTCTTCCGGTGTCACTATGCGGATGCAAACTTCGCCTTCATCGATCTGACCAGTAAGCGCAGCGGAGATCCATTGCTGAAACTGCGCTTCTGTTGGTAGATCGCCTTCTATCTCGTATTGAACTTCACATTCAAAACTCATCGGTGAGAATCCTGCGTGCCTTCTTTTTTCTCAAAACGGTCGTAAGCACGGACGATGTGTTGAACCAGCGGGTGACGAACGACGTCTTTAGCGGTGAAGTGCGTAAAACCGATATCTTTAACATCGTCCAGTACTTGCATCGCGTGAATCAAACCCGAGCGTGTGCCTTTAGGTAGATCGACCTGAGTGATATCACCGGTAATGACTGCTGTTGAACCAAAACCGATACGAGTTAGGAACATCTTCATTTGTTCACGCGTAGTGTTTTGACTTTCATCAAGAATAACAAAGGAGTTATTAAGCGTACGACCACGCATATAAGCAAGAGGAGCTACTTCGATCACGTTACGCTCAATCAATTTGCCTACACGTTCAAAGCCTAACATCTCATACAGCGCGTCATAGAGAGGACGCAGATATGGATCAACTTTTTGGCTGAGATCACCTGGCAGAAAGCCTAGCTTTTCACCGGCTTCTACCGCAGGACGAACCAATAAGATGCGATCCACTTCTTCACGCTCTAAAGCATCAACTGCGCAGGCAACCGCAAGGTAGGTTTTACCGGTACCAGCAGGGCCAATACCGAAATTGATATCGTGCTGAAGGATCGAGCGTACATAGCCTTGCTGGTTTTCACCGCGAGGGCGGATCAACACTTTTTTAGTACGGATGCTGATATCCGTGTCTTTAATCTGCTGATTGCTATTACGCTGCTCTAAACCACTTTCTTGAATTAGAAGGTGGATCTGGTCTGGTGAGATACGTTGATCCTGCTTAGCGTCGCTATAAAGCGCTTCAAGCATTTCTGAAACGAAAGTGATGTTTTCGATATCACCTAACAGTTGGAAATGATTGCCGTGGTTACGGATCTCAATCCCTAAACGTTTTTCAACCAGTTTGAAATGCTCGTTGAACGGGCCGCCAAGGTTCGCTAGAAATTCTGCATTTTCAGGTTCTAGCGTAAGTTTGATCGATTGTGCAGTGCTCAACAGCTTAGCCCGCCTTTAAGGAAAAATTGTCGTCCAATTCTGAACAGATTAGCTCACCTACTAAAGAGTTAGCATACGCTTGAGCAATATTCACATCGGCAAAGTGGCCAATTAGATCTGGGTTATCGCAACGGAAGTTCACAACACGGTTGTTTTCAGTACGACCTGATAGCAAGCCAGGATCTTTCTTAGAATAGCCGTTAACCAGAATGCGTTGTGTTGTATTGACCATGCGGCGACTGATCTGCTGAGCATTTTGGATAATGCGGCTTTGCAGAATTTGTAGACGCGCTTTCTTGGTTTCTTCGTCAATATTGTCAGGCAGATCAGATGCTGGCGTACCCGGGCGACGGCTGTAGATAAAGCTATAGCTGTTATCAAAACCTATATCTTCGATCAGCTTCATTGTCGCTTCGAAATCAGCGTCAGTTTCATTCGGAAAGCCGATGATAAAGTCAGAAGAGATCTCAATATCTGGGCGTGCTTTACGGATACGACGGATCTTTGATTTGTACTCAAGCGCAGTATGGCCACGTTTCATCGCCATAAGAATTTTATCAGAGCCGCTTTGTACCGGTAGGTGAAGGAAGCTTACTAACTCAGGCACATCTTCATAGGCTTCGATCAAGCTGTCTGTGAACTCTACCGGGTGGCTGGTAGTGAAACGAATGCGATCAATACCATCAACTTCTGCTACACAACGGATCAGTTCTGCTAGATCAGCCGTATCGCCATCATGCGTATCGCCGCGGTAGGCGTTTACGTTTTGACCGAGTAGGTTAACTTCACGTACGCCTTGCTCAGCAAGTTCGACACACTCGGTAATAACATCGTCCAGAGGGCGGCTTACTTCTTCACCGCGTGTGTAAGGTACAACGCAGAATGTACAGTACTTAGAGCAGCCTTCCATCACAGAAACAAAGGCTTCAGCGCCTTCTACTTTAGGGGCTGGCAGGTGGTCGAACTTTTCAATTTCAGGGAAAGAAACATCGACAATACCAACACCACCACTATCCGTTTCAGTAATCATCTCAGGCAAACGGTGAAGTGTCTGCGGGCCGAAAATCATATCAACGTAAGGTGCGCGTTTTAGGATGTTGTCGCCTTCCTGACTGGCTACGCAGCCACCGATACCAATTTTGATATCTGGATTCTTAGCTTTCAGTTTGCGCCAGCGGCCTAGCTGGTGGAATACTTTTTCCTGCGCTTTTTCACGAATCGAACAGGTGTTCAGGAGCAGAACGTCCGCTTCATCAGCGTCCTCAGTAAGCTCAAGATCATGACTTTCCCCCAACAGATCCGCCATACGTGCAGAGTCGTACTCGTTCATCTGACAACCGTGGGTTTTAATAAATAGCTTCTTCGCCATTGTTCACCTGTATTTTGCGTGTATCAAAGCCCGGCAGGAAAATATGGCCGGGTGCATAAAGGACCGCGCATTATACTTAAGCGGCCAGATAATGAACAGTTTAGTCGAGTTGAAATCGGCTCATTTTATCAGTTGATATAGTTGCAAAAGCCTTGGTTTTAAAAGGGGTTTTAGAGATCCGAGTTGAACTATGGGTATTTGGTACTGGTATTTAGTCACTTGGTGCATAGAGGGGGACTCATTAGACTTTAGTTTTGGTAACATTGCCTTCCATTTTTTATCTTGATTTATATGTTAAGTAATTTTTAAGGGAAGGCGTTTATGGCGTATTTGGAGCCGCGTGAATTTGTTACCAAGATGGTCGATGCAGGCGAACAAAAGATCTTTATGACCACAAGGGATACTTATATCCGTTCATTGATGGCTGGTGCTATTTTGTCTTTGGCTGCATTCTTTGCCATTGCGGTGATTACCAATACAGGGAATTTATTGATTGGTGCGATTCTATTCCCCGTCGGTTTTATCATGCTAAACCTGATGAAATTCGATCTTCTCACCGGAGCGTTTACCTTGGTGCCTCTAGCTGTGATTGATAAACGCCCAGGCTGTACCGTTAAAAAGTTATTACGTAACTGGTGGTTAGTCTTCTTGGGTAATCTTTCTGGCGCTGCGATCGTCGCTTTTTTTGCTTCCTTTATTCTGACTTATGGTTATCAAACTGATGGCGGCGCAATTGCGGAGAAAGTCAGTTGGATTGGTGAGTCTCGTACCCTTGGTTATCAAGAACAAGGTATTTGGGGATGGATTACAATTTTTATCCGCGGCATGTTGTGTAACTGGATGGTTTCTATGGGTGTTGTAGGGGCGCTGATCTCTACATCTGCCAGCGGTAAAATGGCGGCAATGTGGATGCCGATCATGTTGTTCTTCTATATGGCGTTTGAGCACTCTGTTGTGAATATGTTCTTGTTCCCATTTGCGATGATTATGGGTGGAGAGTTCACGTTGGTTGATTACCTGTTGTGGAATGAGATTCCTACGGTATTGGGCAACTTAGTCGGTGGTTTCTTATTGGTTGGTCTGCCGTTATACCTAACCCATGTGAAAACTGGGAAATAACAGTCTTTAATCTATTAGGGTTAGCTGATTTTTGTGCGGTTTTGAGCTATTTCGCCAAAATAGATCAGAGTCATCCCCTAGTTTTATCGTATAAATTTTTTTATGAGGAATATTTAGTCGAGTTGGATCAGATAAACCTTGCTCGCTTGCGCTCGACTAGTAAAATTACAGCCTGGATTCCTGTACACAAAGAGAAAAGTTAAATGCTTGCGCTGAATACGCTGAGTAAGAAGAACCTTCGCGGCGATATGTTAGGTGGTTTGACCGCTGCGGTTGTCTCGTTACCCCTTGCTTTAACCTTCGGTGTGGCATCTGGTGCGGGTGCGGAAGCGGGTCTTTATGGCGCAATTTTAATCGGCCTATTTGCTTCTCTCTTTGGCGGTACTTCTACTCTGATTTCAGAGCCTACTGGCCCAATGACAGTAGTCATGACAGCTGTTGTTAGTACGCTAATTGCTACGCATCCTGAAAAAGGTCTCGCCATGGCCTTTACCGTCGTCATGATGGCGGGGTGTTTCCAGATAATATTTGGCTTCCTCAAACTGGGTAAGTACATCACCTTAATGCCGTACTCGGTGGTTTCAGGCTTTATGTCCGGGATAGGCGTGATATTGATCCTCATGCAATTGGCCCCCGCGTTGGGTCAAACCGCCCCTGCTGGCGGTGTGGTAGGGACCTTATCGAACCTCCCTGAGCTGGTTATGAATATCCAGTTGGGCGAATTTTTACTCTTTGTCGTGACCTTGCAGTTGCTTTTCTTTACGCCTGAAAAGCTTAAAAAGTATCTGCCACCTCAGTTAATAGCGCTGGTGTGTGTAAGTATTCTGTCGGTGCTTGTTTTTGATTTTGAGCAGATCCAGCGTATCGGTGAGATCGATGCGTCACTCCCTTCATTGGTGATTCCTCACTTCACTCACGCTGAGCTAAGTATCATGTTGGTGGAAGCGATGGTGTTGGGTATGTTGGGTTGTATCGACTCCATGCTGACATCGGTTATCGCTGATAACTTGACTCGAACTGAGCACAACTCTAACAAAGAATTAGTAGGCCAAGGCTTAGGTAATATTATGTCTGGCTTGTTCGGTGGTCTGCCGGGTGCGGGCGCGACTATGGGGACTGTAGTTAATATTCAGTCGGGTGGTCGGACCGCGCTTTCGGGTGTGATTAGGGTAGCCGCCTTAGCCATAGCGGTGTTTGGGGCCGCCTCGTTGATAGAGAATATTCCGCTTGCTGTATTGGCAGCCATTGCGGTTAAAGTGGGTATGGATATCCTTGATTGGTCGTTTATCAAACGTGCTCACAAAGTCTCCCGTCATAGTACTCTGATCATGTATACCGTATTGCTACTGACGGTCTTTGTTGACCTAATTGTTGCCGTCGGCATTGGCGTTTTCGTAGCGAATATCATCATTATCCAGAAGCTCTCTATGGTGGAGTCGCAGAAGGTACGTGCCATGTCTGATGTTGATGATGAGATCCCTCTTGATGAGGAGCAAAAATCGCTTTTGAATAAAGCGGATGGCCGTGTACTTCTCTTTTACTTGTCTGGTGCCATGATATTTGGCGTTTCTAAAGCGATTGCACGTGAACGTCAGGATATTGAAAGACACGAAGCCGTTATTTTTGATTTAAGTGATGTCTCTTTCTTGGATGACACAATGGCTCTGTCGATTGAGAACGTAGTATTTGAAGCTCTAGATTTGGGTAAGCATGTATCGATAATTACCCGATCAGAAGATGCTCAGGATAAATTGCTCAAGCTAGGTTTAGAGTCTCGTCTAAGTCGTTCAGATTTTGCTAGCTCTCGTACAGAAGCCTTGGAACGTGCTGTTAAGCACCTTGATGAATCGCAAGTTTATGCCGGTGCGTAGTTAAAGTATCGCGCTTGACTTGAGTGAATAGCTACAACCTCGGTTTTCGGAAAAATGGCTAAAAAAGACGATCGTATCTATAAAGTGATTTTTGTAAATCAGGATCAAGTTTTTGAACTCTATGCTAAGCATGTTTATCAAAGTGACATGTGGGGTTTTTTAGAGATTGAAGAGTTGGTCTTTGGAAATCGCTCTGAACTCCTTATCGATCCGGGCGAAGAGAAACTCAAAACTGAGTTTAATGGTGTAAAGCGCTCTTATATTCCTTCCCATGCGATCGTCCGCATCGATGAGGTGGAAAATGAAGGTGTTGCTAAAGTTTCTGAGGCGAAAGGAACTATTGCTGCTTTTCCGGTAGCGCCTGTACAGCCAAAATCCTAATTCCTAATTCCTAATTCCTAATTCCTAATTCCTAATTCCTAATTCCTAATTCCTAATTCCTTAATACACATTTGATAGCCAAAGGCTCTGATAGGGTTGTAGAGTTAGCGTTTCGTGTAGATCTTCACAACGAAGCCCTGAGAGTAGGTCATACCATTCGTCTGTACCTATCAAGTTTAGATTGGACAGCAGTAGTTCTGCTGGCTCGGAACTAATATTGTTAAGGCAAAAAATGCTTTGTCTCCGATCAATGCTCTGACGCCAAAATCCGAATATCTGTCCCCCTAAGTGGAGGGTGAACTGAGTTGCATTCGGATGAAATGCGGGTTGATAGGTACGAATTGATATCAGCTTCTTCATCGCTTCGAAGATTCGATGATGATGGTTGTCTGGGGTTTCTAGTGAATCCACTAAGTCATCATATTGCCAGTGATGACGATTAATAGATCGGAAGTGCCCCGTCATTTTTACTCGTTCATGATCGTTTCTCGATCCAAATAGGCTTTGAATGTAGATTCCTGGTATCCCCTCAAGCGCTAGCATGATTCTATGCGCGCATAGAAATCGTTCTTCACCCCATTCATCTGCACCTTGGGTGGTGCCCTGTAAAGCATCAAATAAGGAAATATTTATTTCATAAGGTTTGTTTTGGCCATTATCTAGTGCTCGCCAAGATACCTGCCCGCCGAAGGCTTGCATGGTTTCAATCATAGTGCTGACTTCTTCATCGCTGAGAATGCCTTCAACAGGTCGAAGACCTATACCGTCATGTGAAGCGATAAAGTTAAAGTAAGCAGTCCCATCTTGCGCTGGAGGCATGCTCATCATCCATTGTTTTAGATAAAAGCAATCTCCAGTGAGAAGCGTGTGAAGAAGCAAAGGAGGGAGAGAGAAGTTATATACGCAGTGGGCTTCATTTGCATTGCCAAAGTAGGAAAGATTCTCCCTGCTTGGGATATTCGTTTCTGTGATGATCATTGCTTCAGGTTGCGCATGTTCGATCAGTGTCCTCAGTAATCGAACTATCTCATGGGTTTGCGGCAAATTAAGGCTGCTTGTTCCTGCCTCTTTCCACAAAAAAGCGACAGCATCTAACCGAAAGATATTTACGCCTTTATCCAGATAAAGACGGATTATTTTGATGAATTCCTTTAGAACCTTAGGGTTTCTGAAATCGAGGTCGATTTGGTCGTGACTAAAAGTACACCAGACATGCTGAATTCCGTGGGGTGTTTCTACTTCTTTGAGAAGAGGGCTCGTTCTCGGGCGTATAACTTGGCTAAGATCTTTATCTGGCGATTCAACAAAAAAATAGTCACTTCCTTCGCCTTCTCCCTTTTGAAAGTTCTCGAACCATTGGCTTTCACTTGAGCAGTGATTAATAACGAGATCCGCCATAAGGCGAAACTCTGATGATATATTTTCAATGTCTTCCCAACTTCCGGCAGAAGGTCGAACTTGATAAAAGTTTGATACCGCAAACCCGTCATCTGAGCTGTACGGAAAAAAAGGCAGAATATGAATGCCGTTGATCATGCCTTGGCATTGATCATGTAAAAATCGGTATAAAGTTGCTAATGGGGTTTCTTCCGGGTGATGTATTGCATCACCATAAGCTATCACCATTAGATCAGAAGCGTCCCAGTGGTTCTTATGCGGAGTGGGGGTAAAAGAGATCTCATTCAATCGCATTAAAGTTAACAGCTCTGATGTGATGAGATCCGTGTCTTCATGCGGATAAACTAGTTCTAGATGGCTTTTGACCTGAAAATGCAGTTCTTCCTGAGAATGCTTCATTAGGCAGTCCTTTTATCTTAATGTGAACTCTTGATTATCAAGTTCGACAGCCTCCATCAGGCGGTCAAAAACATCTGGCATAGCGCTTGCGACTCGGTTCCAGCTTGGAATAAAAGGTGTTTCCATAGGGTTGGAGAGGAATTGTTCGCCTGCTGTCATGATATTTTGAGCAAACATCTCGACGGCTTTTTCCTCACTGTGGATATCTAGTTGTAAGCCATTCATGACGGCATCGTTATGGTAGGTTTCGACAAAATCTAATGCGATGCGGAAGTATGTAGCTTTCAGGGATCTAAATGTTTCGGTGCTGAATGTGTGTCCGTGAGTGGCCAATTTCCTGAGCAAGGCTTTGGTGATGTCGATCGACATTTTTGATAAGCCGGCATTTGCATCTTCTAATGATAGATTTTGGTGTTTATGATCATAGCGGTCAGCGATATCTACTTGGCAAAGTCGGTTATTTGCATAGTTACGATGCATCTCTGATAGAACGCCTATCTCAAGTCCCCAATCACTTGGTATGCGAATATCGTTGAGAACATCTCTACGAAAGGAAAACTCACCAGCCAGTGGATAACGAAAGCTATCCATAAACTGTAAATACTCAATTTCTCCAAACACTTTTTTCAAAGCACGGAGCAGGGGAGTCACCAGTAGCCGGCAAACTCTACCGTTAATTTTCCCTTCTGCTACCCGTGCATAAAACCCTTTACAAAATTCATAGTTGAATTGAGGATGGGCAACGGGATAAATCAGTCTGGCAAGTAGTTCTCTGTTGTAGGTGGTGATATCACAATCATGCAGTGCAACTGATTCTGCCCGGCCAGAGGCCAGAATATAGCCCATGCAATACCAGACATTTCGTCCCTTACCTGGCTCTTTTGGCGCGAGGCCTAAAGCTTGAAGCTCCTTATCTAATGCGCGTAAGCGTGGTCCGTCATTCCAAAGAATGCGGTGATGTTGAGGCAGTTTGCCGAAAAACTCTTGAGCAAATCTAAATTGCGATTCATCTGCACGATCAAGGCCAATCACAATTTCATTTAAGTATGGGACTTCGCAAATTTCATCGATAATATGGCTAAGAGCAGGTCCTTCTAGCTCAGAAAAAAGCGAAGGCAGGATTAGTGCTAGAGGGCGCTTGTGACTGAATTGGAGAAGTTCATTTTCTAAATCTTTTAAAGGGCGATCGGATAAATTATGTAATGTCGTGATAATGCCGTTTTGATAAAAGTCAGCCATAAGAATCACCTCTTAGAATACAAGTCAGGGGTATGAGTTGTGGTGCTTTCAGATCGTAGATTGGTGAAGTATTTGATACCTTCTGTCCAACCTTCGGGGCCTGTCGCTTGGGTTTGGTATTTGTTTGGGTTACGTATTAGAGGGCTCGGAGCAACAGGTGAGCGGATAATGATGGCTTTGTCCGCAGCATCTAGCATTGCGACATCATTTTGGCTATCACCGGCAGCAATGCTGATTAATTCATCGTTTTTTTTCTCTTTTTTGTAGTATTCGGATAACCACTTTAATGCTTGGCCTTTATCGCAATTTCCCGTTACGTTTAAGAAACGCCCCCCTTGTAGAACATTTGCTCCTGATTCTATAAGCATGGCTATAAAGGCTTGCTTCCGTTGTTCAGTACTTTTCCAAATCAAGGGCTCGCTGAATTCGCGTGAGTTTGCTTTTTCAGCATCTGCTGAACTTAAGCCGGTACTGCTTTGAATACCTGAGGGGCCTAATTGGGCGAAGGTAATAAATTCATCGGGGAAGAAGCGTGATAGATGTTGCAGCAATGATTGCCATGTTTCTCGGCA
Organism: Neptuniibacter sp. SY11_33; assembly: GCF_047778025.1. Classification (GTDB taxonomy): domain Bacteria; phylum Pseudomonadota; class Gammaproteobacteria; order Pseudomonadales; family Balneatricaceae; genus Neptuniibacter. Next base: position 3,279,399 of record NZ_CP180543.1, on the reverse strand, counting down.
TTTAGAAAATACATAGCAATCGAATTCATCCTTTTCATAAGATGAAACAAGATGGTGTTTAGGTGGTGCTGTCTGAAAGTATCCTTTAGGTACGTATATAGCAGCTCCATTTTCTACGATAAAAGGGTGCTGGTTATTGAGTTCCTTTCTTAGACATAAGAGCTCTTCATAAGTCTTGCTGGTGGTAGGGATGATTGGAACTTTTAACTTTTCTAATTGCTGTAGAGTGGGTATAGCTGGAGCATAACTATAGCTATGATGATCCAGCAGGGATCCATCTAAGTCTGTGAATATAAGTAGAGGTTGGTGCATAGCTCTTACTACCCTTTACCAAAACAGTGCTGTTTTCTTTGGTTTTTAACCTATTTGCACTCATTTCATGCGATTTTTATCGTGAGTTAGCAGCTAATGGTGCATTTTTAGGTTTTATAGGGTTAACAGCAGGAAACGTGCCGGAAATAGGTATATAGAGGGTTTTAGATCTTCAGCTGGTTAATTAAAAAAGCCGGCAGGGCCGGCTTGTGGGAGTTAGGCTAGCAAGTTGCCTAACTCGAGGGAGTGAACAGGTCGCAGTAGATATCCTGCATATTGGCGCCAGCCAAAAATGTTTGTTTACGTAATGTTTTGACGCGATCTTCAGAGCCACAGAAATAAGCTCGGTAGCCCTTGGTATTAGGTATCATGTTTTTAACTACGGCATTGATATCACCAATCTCGCAACCATCTGGTTCTGATCCGGTTTCTTCTAAAACAACGGGATAGTAAGTGAGATTTTCGTAGTGCTCACTCAACGCTTTTATCTCTTCGACAAGGTATAAGCCCGCGCTGTTTTTAGCGCCAGCGAATAAACTGATTGGACCAGTATGACCTTGTTTTAGAGCATCTCTTACAATGCCATAGAGAGGGGCTAGCCCGGTTCCGGTACCCGCCATAATGATCGGTTGGTTGGAATCTGTTTTGGTATAGAAACAGTCGCCAAACGGTCCTTGTAGCTCAATGTTTTCACCAAGCACAAAGTCATTAAGTGCCCATTGGCTAAACTGCCCATCTGCAAAAATACGTAGCTGTAATTCAATATGGTCATCAATGCTTTTTACGCTGGCGATTGAGTAAGAACGACTTAATCCATCATGACGAACTAAATTGATATATTGTCCTGCTAAGTATTCTATATCTGCTTTTAGTTTGAGTTGAAGAACGGAGTCCGTCAGTTGTTGTTTACTGATTAAGATCCCCTCGGTTGAGGATACTTGTTCATTAAGTTGAACGCTCATCTCAGAATTTGGCTGACAGCGACAAGCCAGAAAGTAGCCCTGTTGCTTTTGGGTCTCCTTCAGACCTTTTTGAGCTTCGGTTGGTGGCGTACCTTCTGTTGCTTGGAGCATACAGCACTGGCAAGCGCCAGCACGACATGAATTGGGAATGTCGTGACCAGCATCCAATAAGGCTTCTAAAAGGTTAGAGCCTTCTTTGACCGTAATATCAGCCTCTTCAAATCTGACGCTTACCATGTTGTGACTCCTTAGCGATTAAGCACGTCGTCTTTAACGCTGCCGGCAATACCTGCGATTTCGCCGATATCACTTTCACTCACGCCGAGTTCAGTCAGCGTAGCGGCTAGGTTTTCAACGACCGCATCAAAGTGGGTTTCGTTAAGCCCTTTAAGGTGTTTGTGCCCTTCACGCATATCTTGCCCGGTGTAGTTGTGTGGGCCGCCGAATACCATGGTTAAGAAGGCTTTTTGCTTGGCTGCTTGGCCATCCATATCAACATCATCGAAGTAGTGGCTGATACGGTCATCAGCAAGAACTTTGCGGTAAAAAATATCGACAGCAGCATCTACCGCTGCTTCGCCACCAATTCGCTCGTATAAACTCATCTCTTTTTCCTCTTGGGCTACCTCGCCTTCTTTAGGGCGATTCAGAACATCATCTCTTACACTTTCCGCGATACCAGCGATTTCGCCAATATCATCACTGCCAACACCCAGTTCAGTTAGGGTCGCAGCTAGGTTTTCCACTACCGCATCAAAGTGGCTATCGTTTAGCCCTTTGAGGTGTTTATGGCCTTCGCGCATATCCATGCCGGTGTAGTTGTGGGGACCACCAAAAACCATGGTCAAAAAAGCTTTTTGTTTTGCGGCTTGACCTTCCATATCAACATCATCGAAGTAGTGGCTGATGCGCTCATCTACCAACACTTTGCGATAAAAAATATCCACAGCAGCGTCTACCGCTGTTTCGCCGCCTAGTCGTTCATAAAGGGAGGCTTGGCACTTAGCCCCGCCGAAAATTGATTTCAATTTGCTGAAGAAACAACCCATGTTAGATCCCTCATTCTTTGATTTGTGAAAGCATGTAGCCAACTGCTAAGCCGATCTCTTCGTCCGAAAGATCTGTAAAACCACCTTTAGCTGGCATCAGGCCAATACCATTAATGGCATGTCCGACCAGAACGGCCTTGCCCTGAGTCGCTCGTGTTTTCCACATCTTTTTATTGCCAACGATTGGAGCGCCATTGATACTTTGCGCATGGCACGCAAAGCATCGGCCCTCGACGATCTCTTTCCCTTGTTGCAATTCGGGAGATAGAACAGCAGTTTTCGTTGTCTCGCTTGAATCACATCCTGTGGCGATAAAAGACACTAGGATTAGTGTGAACAGCGACATCAGAGCACCGTTAAACATGGGATATTACTCGCCTAGAGGTACTCGAATAACGACACCGCCCATAACATCACCGAGTTTAAAGTCTGTTTTAGGGCTATCTTTATGACCGTTGTGACAGCTCACGCAGGCTTTTACAGAGGCAACATCCGCGTAAACCGCAGTGAAGTAGTCTTTGCCTCCTAGTGTTTCTGTTCCGTAGAAGTTTTTACCCAAGTTTGTGGCAACGTACTCAAGGCCTTCTTTCTCCATGTCAGTACGAGGGGCGTTTTGTGAATTGATTGGCCAAATTGACTGGAGAGAATATGTGAAGTCGTCCGTTACTTCAGATACCGATTCATACCCTAAACGGAACATCTGTGCTGGAAGTGGTACGCCGTTATCTACATCTTTCCAGTGCTCAACTGGCATAACGGCATCAGCACCTTTAGGGCCAAGACGACCGACAATATATTTTGTGTAGTTAGTACGGTCAGCATTCATTACTGCGAAGAGTGCGTCAGTGTGTTTGCTTGGATCGATACCAACCGCTTTCTCTTCTTCCTGACAGCCTGTAATTGCTAGTGCAGTTGCCGCTATTGCAGTGGCTAAAGTTACTTTTTTCAGCATAGTATTTTCCTCGTTCCCCAAGTTCTCATAAGTAAATCGATCAAGGACTATTTAGCTTCTCGGTCTAAAACCATCTGGATCGATGGAATGTTTTGAGAAGGAAGTCCTTTAAAGTTGTTTTCAATCAGTACTTCGTCAGCCAAAGCGTCGATGCTGAATGAAAGGGAGTGACAATCCATGCAAACGCTTCGGATCATCTTTTCATTCGGACGTAAGTTCATGCTTTGGTTGTGCTGTACGCGAACGACCTCTTCACCAAATTCTTTGTGTACTTCGCGCGGCATATGACAGGTCGCACAGGTCACGCCGCTGCCTGCTTGCAGTTCGCCTTCTAGCTCTTGCTTCCAAAGTTCTGCGTGAGGTGAATTCGTATAGTTTTGTGTATGGGTATCGTCGTGGCAGTTGGTACAGGATTCGACAGCAGCGAGTTTTGGTTCAGGTTTATGCGCATCGTGGCAGCTTGCACAGTCTAGACCTGTTGTATCAGCGTTCTCATGGAAAGCGGCTCGACCGGTGGCTGGAGACATCTTGCCCAGTCCTACCGATAGCTTCATCCCGTGTTTTCCTGCCAAAAAGCCTTTTTCTTCGTGTGTATGACAGCTGTTACATGCTGCAAGGCCAGGGTCGTCTTGCCACGTTTGTCCTTGTGGAGCATGACAGCTGGTACAGTTCACACCTGCTGTCGCATGGATGCTTTCACTCCACTCTTTAAGGTGTTCAGGCGAGGCGGAAGGCGCATCAGCCTGATCTATTGATAGACTTGCTTTACGTTCGATTGATTGTGTACCGGTTCGAGCTAAAACTTGGGCCATTGCTTTGATCATCGGACCTTCGTTGTTGCTCAAAAGGAAATCTTCATAGAGTGCACGGTTATCGTGATAGTTGTGGCAACCTGCCGAGGCACAAGTGTCAAATCTCATGCCTTCATGACTTGGTCGTTCTTCGGCAATTTCTGCATGGCACTCGTAGCAGAAGTCGTCTGGTAGCGTTACACCCATCTCGAAGGTTTGATCTTGTTTATGTTCGCCATGACAGGTCACGCAGCTCACGGCATTGATCTTTTCAAGTCGATCTGCGTTACGTGGGTCGGTAAACTTTTTGATTGGGTGTGAATCGTGAGATGTTTTCAGCTCTTCTTGGTGGCAGCCTAGGCATGCATCGTGAATGATCTCTTCGCCCCCAAAAGGATCGGTATGACAGGTATCACAACTCATTTCGATCTGATGGTGACCGTGTGTTGCTTCACCGATTATGAAGTCAGGCTTCTGTTCTTCTAAGAACATCTGGTAACCCAAATAGCCTGCCAACGATAAGCAAAGTACTAACCAAGCAAGCCAGATAGATAATTTACGACTCATGAATATCTCTCCGACCTAAAAATAGTAAACACTGAGAATGTGGAAGCTTAAAAGGGCTGGCAGAGGCCAGCTCAGCAGCAAGTGACCCCAAAAGCCGATGCTGCGCAGTTGCTGACCGACATTGAAGGAAAGCTTGTGTTGCATGCTTATCGCGAGGCTGATCACAATGCCTAAACCCGCTAAGAGTAAGAAATTGATTAGTAGCCATTGGTTAAGGGCTTGACCGCTATTGAATCCGGTATGGGCCAATAAAATGATCAGGCAGAAAAGGGCCAATATAGTGTGCAGGCTGCGCCACAGTTTGTAAGAGCCAAACTTAAGCGCTTTGCTGCGTTTCTTAAGCGACATCAGAAGGCCAACAACCGTAAGGCCTAACAGCGTGAAACCAGTGACTTGTTTGTAGAAACCATCGTTCCAAAAAAGATCTAAACGCATCGCATCTTGCACGGATGTGCTGACAGTAAAAGCGGGTACCATAAGAAAGGCAATCAATGCGGCGAATACACCTAAAGAAGTGATCAATAGATTGCTGCTGTCCGGTGCTGCTTGTTGCTCTGCTTCGGAGCCAAGGATTTGTTGAACAAGTGGCTTACAGCTACCACATGTGGTGGTAGCGCCGGTGCATTTGGCAATTGTTTCCATTGAACAACAGTCTTGCAGCTCCATGGCATAGCTGAGTTGCCCGCGAGTAACGTTGTTGCAGTTGCAGATCACTGCAGTTTCCGGCCAGTTTTCTGGGCTATTAGACGCTGGATTCCACAGGTTTCCGGTAAAGCGAAAGCGCAAAATCTGCCATGCATACACTCGGCGCTGGTGGGTGATCAGCTCCTGAATACGAGGGATCTCATCCCAGTCGCCAATCGCCATCGCGCCTACAATTCGTCCTCTTCGAATGGCCAGTTTGCGATATCCGCCATCTTTGGTCTTGTAGCTGAAAAACTGTTTTTTATCGTAAGGCTGATCGTCTAAAACATCACCCATACTGAATACTGATTCGCCGACGACTTTAAGGCGAGCGATGCTATGAGAGCCTAAATATTGGCTATCGCCTTGAGTCATATGATTAGCAGCAACAGAGGCTTGTTCGAAGCCTGGAGCTACCAAACCGTAAACTTTTTCTCGGTGTTCCGCGCATTCACCAATGGCGTAAACATCCGGATGCGATGTTTGTAAGTTATCGTTGACGCGAATGCCTCTGCCCACTTTGATCCAAGCTTTACGCGCTAACTCAATATTAGGTTTGATACCCGCAGAAATAAGTACGGTGTCGCATTTGAGTGTTTCACCGTCACGTAGTTTTACACCCTCAACCCGTTGATCACCGACTACGCCTTTAACCCCTGCGCCGACAATGACGCGGATACCCATAGATTCAAGCTGGCTTTGTAGCATTGCTGCGGCATGATCATCTAACTGCTGATTCATGATGTGGCTAGCTTGCTGGACCAAAGTGATATTGGTCAGATTACCCTGCATAGCACGTGCCGCTTCTAAACCGAGTAAGCCGCCGCCAACCACGACTAAATCTTGGCTGCGTGTTGTACGTGCTTTGAGTTTTTCAGCATCGCGCATGTTGCGGAATGTGAATACTCCTTCCAGATCTACCCCAGTGATATGTGGAACGTGTGCACGAGAGCCAGTAGCGATCACTAGTTTGGCGTAGTTGTATTGATAAGCTTCCGAATCTGTAACACTGTGATTTGCGGTATCAATCGAAACGATCTCTTTGCAGAGGTATTTGAAAAGAGGATCGTTATCTAATTCATCGAGTGGAAGTAACAAGTTTTCCGCAGAATCTTGACCTGCGAGTAGGGCGCTCAGACGAACACGGTCATAGGGAAGGTAGGGTTCATTACCAAATAAAATTACGGGTGCTTGAGGTGCGTTTTTACGCAACTCTTGAATAAACCTAAATCCAACAGGACCAGCTCCGACCACAATGATCGCTTGATCCCATTTGTCAGCACCGTTGCCCACTTTTGGTTGTACTTCGCTCATTATTTGCTCCCCTCGGTCGTGCTCAATGACCTTGGTAGTGATAGAGCAAAAGGCTTGCCAAAAATGTTTTACATGCACATTTTTTAAAAATAGTTCTTCTAAATCAATAGGTTGTATGGATGCTATGTATGTCTGTGAATTAGGTTGTTCTTTATGTTGCTATGCACCATAAATTGGCCTGCTCAAAAAAACAGCAATAAAACTGCGCAGAGAGGTCGCCTGATCGGTGTGCTAAAAAGGAGCAAAAACGTTTTTTTAAGTAAGCGCTTTAACCGGTTGCCCTAATTTGGACAAGCTTGAAGGGAGAATTAGTAAGAATGATTTAAGTGTTAGCTAAAGGCTTTTTGGTTACACAACTAGATCAACCTGCTGTAAGGTGCCAGTCTCGCCTTCCTCTGTGAGAAAAAGGCCTGTTGCACGAATTTTTCCTGCCATTTCGTCACTATGTTGGCCTGCACTTAGCTCCCAATCCGTTCGGGAATAACCAAGATATAAAGCGCCAATATCTTTGTCGACTAAGCTGAACATGCTGCTACTGCCATCATCGTGCTGAACCCAGATGCGTAATTGATCCCAGATCGCATCGCCTTCATCGATAAAACCGTTGTTATCATCATCGTAGGCCGCGAGTTCTTTAAAGCCATTACCTGACTGTGCGCCAAACAGCTCGTTACCATTATCAATTGAGCCGTTGTTGTTTTTGTCGAGGGCGATATAGCCGCTAGCATCATCAAGACGATGAACGGTATCCAGCTCACCATCACTATCTATATCGAACTCAATAGTATCGGCGCTAAGTTCGGCGGCTTGACCAGAAAAGTTGATCACTAGAGGATCTTTAAGCGCTGCTCCCAAACGAATTTGAAAACTGTGATTCTCGCTGAGTGAGCGGCTCATATTGAGTTGTAGGTTGAGATCGATAACCCGACCGTCTGCAGTACGCACTTGCCCTTGGGCTTGAAACTGGACTTGCTCGGTCGAGGTCGTGGTTTCGCTGTAGCTGTATTCAAAGCCGTGTTCTAGGGCTTCGCCAGAAGTAATACTCAGTTGGCTGGCGGATGTCGTCACTTGCCCGGTAGTAGCACTGTTACCACTGTTTCCTACAGCTTGCGCATCTAACATGCCGACGTTGAAGCTTTTGCCCGTCATGCTCTCAAACAGCTTTTTTAGAAGCTCAATTTTGACTTTATCTTCTGGGTTTAGCTCAAATAGACTTGAGCTACTCCCTGTCGTCTTTGTGATTAGCTGATCAAGGCTGTATTTACCGACATTTTCCCGTTCCATCTGTTTGCGGAAATCGGCATAGGTTGAGTCATCAGCTTGAGTGCTTTGATTTACTTCTTTTACCACCCGCTCCCTGTGGCTACCTTCGACCAAGTTTTCTTTATTGAAAGCATCGCCAGCGCGAACATAACCCTCGGTTAGATGTTCTCTAATTTCGGTATAGGTCGATTGGTGTGCTGCACTCTCCAGTGCAATATCAGAAGCTGCAATACGCATTGCTTCACCCTCTAATGCTAATTATTCCATTCGATAGTTATCGGCAGCAGTCGAGGGAAGCAAAGGGTGAAACTAAGAATATGAAAAAGTTTCAGTTTCTTTCATCAGAACAACAGTGTTTTAGAGCGCTTGCCAGGGATCTCGCGAGCAAGTTTTGGCACTAGGTAGCCCGGTAATGTTGCCTGCAGCTGTTGATGCAATTCAATAGCTTGATCGTCAGGGATATCAAAGTGAGCAGCGCCTTTAACTGGATCTAGGGTGAATAGATAATAGGGTAGAATTCCGAAATGGAATAGCTTCTCACTCAGGTCCGTTAGCGCAGTTAAGCTATCATTTACGCCTTTGAGTAATACGGCTTGGTTTAAAACGGTAATGCTGGCTGCTCTAAGGTCTGCGCTAGCTTGTTCAACCAGTTGATCCAATTCATTCGCATGATTGGCATGAAGGACCATCGCGATATCGAAACGGCTATTGGCAAGGATAGTCGTTAACTCGGAGGTTACCCGCTGCGGGATCACTATGGGCAAACGCGTGTGAATTCTTAACCGTTTTAGATGAGGGATCTCTTCTAAATCAGTGATCATTTTACGCAAACGTTTATCAGAGGTTGCTAAGGGATCTCCCCCGGAAAAGATCACTTCGGTAATGCTGCTGTCTGCTTTTAAGTACTCAAGTACTTGTTGCCACTGTTCAGAACCTAGGCGGTTGTCTTGATAGGGGAAATGGCGGCGGAAGCAGTAACGACAATTTACGGCACAAGCTCCACTTAGAATAAGCAGTACACGACCATGGTATTTGTGGATAAGTCCATCACTGTGGTTCGCAGCCATCTCTGCAAGAGGATCGGTGACATAACCTGGAGCATCCGCATTTTCCGCATCTAACGGCAAAATTTGGCGTAGCAATGGGTCGTTTGGGTTGCCTTTTTCAATCCGTTGTAGAAATGGTTTTGGCACTTTTAGTGAGAATAGATCACTCCCTTGTTGCGCGCCATTGAGTAGCGACGAGGGGAGATCTAATAGTTTGAGCAGTTCTGCGGGATCATCAACAGTGTGACTCAGCAGCTGTTGCCAGTCGGCTTCTTCCGTGATGGGAATTGGATTAGAAATAGAATTCATGATGTTTTTGTACGGAATTACGACTGAAAGTTGCTCGCATTTTCCTTTCAAGTAGAATGTCTGTCAATTTTACGATCAACAGGGTTTGTTGGTTGAGAAAAACTTACAAGAGATACAGAGAACATTATGGGCAACATTTCTACTAACCAGTTTAAAAATGGTCAGAAAGTAATGATCGACGGCGATCCATGCGCAATGGTTGACGTTGAATTTGTAAAACCAGGTAAGGGTCAGGCGTTCACACGCGTTAAGTTGCGTAACCTGATGTCCGGTCGTATCTGGGAACGTACCTTTAAATCAGGTGAGAGCGTTGAGCAAGCTGATGTAATGGATACGACGATGGAATACTCATACTACGATGGTGAGCTATGGTACTTCATGGATCCAAATACTTTTGAGCAGGTAGGTGCGGACGAAAACGCAGTTGCTGAAGCTAAGCCATGGTTGAAAGAGCAGGACTCTGTAACGGTTACTTTGTTCAACGGTAACCCAATCTCTGTAACTCCTGCTAACTTTGTTGAGTTAGAAGTAACTGAGACAGATCCAGGCCTTAAGGGTGATACTGCTCAGGGCGGTTCTAAACCAGCTACATTGAGCACTGGCGCTGTTGTACGCGTTCCTTTGTTTATCAACGAAGGTGAAGTACTAAAAATTGATACACGTACGGGCGAATACGTTTCTCGCGCGTAATGTTGTTAAGGGGCAGATCTTCTTCTGTCCCTTTTCCTCTCCTAGATTTATTTCTCTTACCTTGTCATCTTCTTGACGAACACTACGACAAACAGCGCCATTGTAAAACTGCCTAGAAAGGCTTCCACAGCTGCAACAAACCTTGCGAGCCCTATAGGTGCGATATCGCCATAGCCCAGCGTGGTGAAGGTCACAACGCTAAAGTAGATCGCATTGAGAAATTCCAAGAAAATGGCTGTAGCTCCGGTGCTGTCTGAATAGATGGGATTGGATGCGGTGGTGCCGAGAAAGAAATACACCAGTGCGCACAGCAATATCAGGCAGACTGAAAACATTACGACCCTGATAGGGGATTCGCCGTAACCACAAAACAGATCGACCCCTTTTGAGATAATGCGTCGGGAACTGTACATGGGCATTTGGTAGCGCCTGAAGATCATCTCCTTCTTAAAAAAATGACCGGCAATCTCAAAAAGCCCCTCTTTTTCGCATTGTTTGCGGATTATTCGTGCTACCTCTTCGGCCTCTTGGCATAAAGATACTGCGTCTTGAACTTTATTCTGCTGAAAGGCTTCAAGCGCTCTGCGTTCTTGTTGGAGTTCATCTCCCCATTCAATGTTTTCAAGCCGAGTGCGGCTTAGATCTGCGCCGAGTAAGTTACAGTTTTCTAAATGGGCACAATGAAGGTTGGCGCCAGCCAAAGTACTTTTCATTAACGATGAACCACGTAGGTCTAATCCAAAACAGTGGGCATTGCGCAGATTCGCGCGGTAAAAGTCAGCTTCCCGGCATTGATAACCGTGCTTGCTACCACGGTTTACTAAATTGATATCTTCCAACTGCGTGCGTGCTAACTGAAATCCATCGAGAGGCTTGCCTGCTTGAGCCCATTTTTCCACAGCGTCCTTTACGCCTTCATCTTGGTTTTTATCCACAGAAGGGTCGTGCCAGTAGCATAGGCCTGATTCATTGGCGGGCTCACTGCATTGCCAACCATCTGGATTGCAGTAAGAACAGTTTTTAGGTGTTGTCATGGCTGCATACCTCTACAGCGACCGTTATTCGGTGATATGCATAGTGTTCTTAAGTGTAGAAGGGGATAAGTGAAGTGACCAAATGGATGGACAGTTCTGTATAGGGGCCATTGATTTAATTTTTATTGAAAGGTGTCTAGCTGATAAAGTTACACCTATTGGTTTTAGATGGAATAAGTAACTTCAGTATGAGTGATTGGCAGCCTTCAGCTTCAATCGAAAACTTGCGTAAACGCGGCGAGTTATTCGGTTATATTCGTGATTTCTTCAGACAGCGCGGTGTATTGGAAGTAGACACTCCAGTGATGTCGAACTGTGCGGTGAGCGACCCTTTTATCGACAGCATAGAGGTTGATTACCGAGAAACGGTAGGCCTAGAAGGGCGAAAGTTGTATCTACAAACATCTCCCGAATATGCCATGAAGCGTTTGTTGTCCGCTGGTAGCGGGCCGATCTATCAGATGAGTAAGGTGTTTCGAAATGGCGAATACGGTCGTCGTCACAATCCTGAATTTACTATGTTGGAGTGGTATCGCCCGGGCTTTGATGATGCTGACCTGATAGATGAAATTGAAGCCTTGATTAAGCCTGTCTTACAGTTAGATCAGGTAGAACGTATCACCTACTCGGATCTGTTTTTCCGCTATTTAGGCTTTAGGCCGGAAGAAGTCGTTTTAGAAGACCTAATTAAAGAAGCGCGTAAGCATATAGAGATTGAGCTAGAAGACTCTGATCCAGATACTTGGCTGAATTTGTTGATGTCTCATGTCATCGAACCACAGCTTGAGCAGGTCGATGCCATCTTTGTAATGGATTATCCTCAAAGCCAAGCTGCACTGGCACGAGTGCGAAAAAATGCAGCGGGAATTACTGTCGCGGCAAGGTTTGAGCTGTTTGTCAGAGGTGTTGAGCTAGCGAATGGCTATTACGAACTTACAGATAGTGTCGAACAAAAGCGTCGTTTAGATGCTGACCAAAATCAAAGAGCTGCATTGGATCTACCACAGCGTCCTCTTGATATGCGTCTTGTGGATGCGCTGGATGTAGGGATGCCTGATTGTGCTGGCGTGGCTTTGGGTGTTGATCGGTTGTTGATGTTAGCGCTACAGGAATCTTCCTTAGCCAATGTTATCCCTTTCGATCTGCCGCGTGCTTAAGTGGGGTAGGTGATGCTTATGAATCAGCTTAAGTTGGTTTACGGTGGTTATCAGAGCCAGCTTGGTCACTATTGCGATATTTGGGTTGATGATCAGCCACTACTTGATTGGGTGCGTGATTATGAAGCGGCTTTTGCAGACAGTATTAGTGGAGCCTACATCTGTGGTTTTAATCAAGAGATGTTGCAGCGAGCTTGTACTGATAGTGAGATCGTATTAACGCCATTTGTGTGTAACTGTGGTGATATAGATTGTTGGCAGTTAAACCTAACGCAATCTTGTTATTCAGATATCGTAGCTTGGCACAATTGGAATAATCCAGCTCGGTCTAAACAGGAGGGGTGGGATTATCGAGATTTTGCTCCGCTGAATTTCTCAGCGGAGCAGTATTTTGATGAATTGAAACGCGTTCTTACACTTATTGAATCTAAGTCGAATCTTTAGGTTTTAGGCTGGTAGTTCATTGACCAGCGCACGTTTTATTCGGCGAACTGCTTCTTCTAGCGTGCTTCGGGTGCAGCCGAAATTCAAACGCATATAGTTATTATCGCCAAAGTCTCGTCCCGGAGACATGCCTATACCAGCTTGCTCAAAGAAATGTGCAGGGTTGGTCAATTTCGCTCCTGATACATCAATCCAAGCAAGGTAGGTGGCTTCAATTGGGGCTAGTTTCAGGCCGGGGATCTGATTGATCTCCTTTTGTAGGTAATCACGATTAGCTCTAAGGTAATCAAGCTGTTGTTGATTCCACGCTTCTCCTTCCTGATAAGCGGCAATAGCAGCGGTGTATCCAAGTAGATTCACGTCAGGCACAACACCTTTCTTAGTATTAATGAACTTCTTGCGTAGCTCCGGATTACCAATAATGGCAAAAGAACAGCCTAAGCCGGCAATGTTAAAGGTTTTACTTGGAGCCATTAGGGTAATCGTTCTTGCCGCAATCTCGGGGCTAAGTGAAGCAATAGGTGTATGTTGTAGCCCTTGTTCGAGAATCAAATCGCAGTGTATTTCGTCTGAGCAGATATAGAGATCGTGTTTAATAATAATCTCGGCAAGTTGCTCCAGTTCTTCTTTGCGATAGACCGTGCCACCGGGGTTATGAGGGTTACAAAACAGTAGCAGTCGTGTTCTATCGGTGAGGGCATTCTCTAACGCATCAAAATCGATGATCTTGCGGCCATCAATATCCTGCATAGGTAGTGTGCAAACCTCACGATCTGATAGGCGAGGAGCCGACATAAAAGGCGGGTAGATAGGTTTAGGGGTTAAAACCGTATCTCCACTTTCACCGAGGCTGCGACAAGCGAGGTTTAGGCCGCAAACTAAACCGGGTAGCCAAACAATATCATTGCTATTGACCTCCCAGTCGTAAAAAACCTGCATCCTTTCAATAACCAGCTCATTAAGCTCAACAGGAACATTTGTGTAACCAAAAACACCGTGGTCTATACGTTCATGTAGCGCTTTAATCACGGCGGGTGGAGACATAAAGTCAGTGTCAGCAACCCACATAGGTAGGATGTCGCTATCGCTGTATTTTTCCCACTTTTGACTCGCTGTACCTTTACGGTTGATTTGATAATCAAACTCTGTGGACATGATCTCTCTACTTGTTCGTTATTTGCCGAAAACACGGGTTGCAAAACAGCCGCCCGGCGTTATAGTGGTGGGCATTGGATTACCACACAAATCCCTGTAGCTATGAGCTATCAAGAGAGTAAAGCAACGCGAAGTTTTAAGACTGGTTTTTATTGTCGATAGCGTTGAAAACTATCCCTGCTTTTTGAACAGTATAGTGCTCTCCTGTCCTTTTTTTGAATACAGATTTTGTAAAGAATTTAGAGAGCAGCGATAATTGTAAGTATTGATCGCTGGTGAGTCGGTTTGGAGCAAACCTTATGAGCAATGACAATCGTGTAATTATTTTTGATACAACTTTGCGTGATGGCGAGCAAAGCCCTGGTGCATCAATGACGCGTGATGAAAAGCTGCGTGTAGCTAAGCAGCTTGAGAAGATGCGTGTTGATGTAATTGAGGCTGGTTTTGCTATTGCAAGCCCGGGTGATTTTGAGTCGGTAAAAGCGATTGCAGAAGCTGTGACGGAAAGTCGCGTTTGTTCTCTATCTCGTGCACTTGATGCCGATATCGACCGTGCGGGTGAAGCGCTGCAGAATGCAGCAATGGGTCGTATCCATACCTTCATTGCAACGTCACCTATCCACATGAAATACAAACTGCAGATGCAGCCTGATCAAGTGGTTGAGCAAGCAGTAAAAGCAGTAACACGTGCGCGTAACCTAATTGATGACGTTGAATTCTCGCTAGAAGATGCGAGCCGCTCTGAATTGGATTTTATGTGCCGTATCATCGAGAAAGTAATCGATGCAGGTGCACGCACAATTAATATCCCAGATACTGTTGGTTATGCGGTGCCGGGTGAGTTTGCTCACACAATCGGTCAGCTAATCCAGCGCATTCCAAATGCCGATAAAGCAATCTTCTCAGTTCACTGTCACAACGACTTAGGCCTAGCTGTAGCAAACTCTTTGGCAGCAGTTGGTGCCGGTGCACGTCAGGTTGAATGTACGGTAAACGGTCTAGGTGAGCGTGCGGGTAACGCTTCTTTAGAAGAGATCGTTATGGCGATCCGCACTCGTAAAGATACGCTAGGTGTGGAAACGAATATTGATACAACTCAGATCGTTCCGGCATCACGTTTAGTTTCTAGTGTGACAGGCTTCCCTGTTCAGCCTAACAAGGCAATCGTAGGTGCAAATGCCTTCGCACATGAGTCTGGTATCCACCAAGATGGTGTTTTGAAACACCGTGAAACATACGAGATCATGACCGCTCAAGATGTGGGCTGGAACACAAATCGTATGGTACTAGGTAAGTTGTCTGGTCGTGCTGCGTTTCGTACACGTTTAGAAGAACTAGGCACTACATTTGCGACAGATTCTGAACTAAATAACGCTTTCTCTCGCTTTAAAGAGCTTGCTGATAAGAAGAGCGAGATCTTTGATGAAGATTTAGTGGCTTTAGTAAGTGATACACGTGCTACTGCAAGTAGTGAGCAGTTCCAGCTAACAAGCCTATCTGTGACTTCACAAACAGGTGAGACGCCTGTTGCCAAAATTGTGATGCAAGTGGGTGACGAAGAGAAAACTGCGGAAGCAACGGGCGGTGGTCCAGTTGATGCAGCATTTAAAGCGATTGAGATGATTGCTGAATCTGGTGCGAGCTTGCAGATCTACTCTGTAAACGCTGTGACAGAAGGTACAGATTCTCAAGGTGAAGTAACGGTACGTTTGGAAAATGCAGGCCGTATCGTGAATGGTTTAGGTGCGGATACTGATATCATCATCGCATCTGCAAAAGCCTATATCCATGCTTTGAATATGCTGGATGCAAACGTTCAAAAAGCTCATCCTCAGGTGTAACTGAGGGTTAAGCGTTAAGGCAAGGTAGTGGCTATGGAGCAAGAACAGCTTAGGCATCAATATCTGGATGCAATGGGCATATCCAGTTGGCTACCTTGTGCATCTCTTGCGGGAGCGAAACCATCATCTGATTGGATCGATGATTTTCAGTATCCCGCTCCAGAAATTCCTTTCGATTCCCCAAATCGCCCTCAGCAGCAAAATGTAGCTAGTACAGCACCTGTTTCTAGAAAGTCATCTCCTGAATCTATGCAGCAGGGGATGTCGGAAGCGCGCGCTGCTTTAGGTTTAGTGTCCGAAGAGGTTAAGAAGCCTACTTCTAAATCTGTGACCGCTATCGTAGAAGATACTAATGCAGTTGCAGAGCCTAATGAGGTTCAACCGCAGGAACAGGATGAAGCTCCAGTCTTTAAGCTTGTTTTCCAGCGAATCGGCTGCGTGTTGATTGTGGACAGTTTACCGCCTCAGGGAGGCAGCTTTGCTAACAATTATCAGCAGTTAGCTGCTGCTATCGTGGCTGCCTTAGGTCGATCAGGTTCAGCTGAAGCTGCTTTTATGCTTCCTTGGCCTATGTTTGCCAGCAAAACCTTAGATCAGGGTTATAAGCAGGCACTTAGTGCAGTTCAGCATAAACTGTCAAAGGAGCTGCAAACTGAAGAGGTGCAAACGGTACTTCTCTTTGGTGAAGCTGCAGCTCAAATGGTGATGGATCGTAAAGAGAGCCTAGAAGAACTTAAAGGTATCAGTTTTACGATTAAATCTGGTGTTAAAGCGATTGCGAGCTACAGTTTGACTGAGGCGATGCAGCTACCTGGAATTAAGCGTCAAATCTGGCTAGACCTAAAATCTAGCGCGGCTTAAGCTTCTCCTATGAACATTGATGCCCTTCAGGCTAACGATTTGCCAGCAATAGAGCGTATTGCCCAAGCCTGTTTCACTCATGGTGCCTGGTCGGCCAAACAATACTTACAGCAAATAGAATCAGAGCGATCTATCGCTCTTGGTGTATATGCACCAGACTTAATCGGTTATGTCATCTTTTCTCAAGTATTGGATGAAGCGGAACTGCTCCAGATAGCCGTAGATCCAGCCCATCAAGGTTGTGGCTGTGCTCAGCAGCTGATCGCTCTGGGAACTCAACAGCTACATGAAGCTGGCGTTAATCGGGTGATGCTTGAGGTGAGGGAATCGAACTTAACCGCAATCGGGCTGTATGAAAAAAGTGGCTTTGTTACTGAAGGGTTGCGTAAAAATTACTACCCTCCAGTTCACGGAGATCAGCGTGAAAATGCGCTTTTAATGGGGTTGATGATAGCTTTCAGCAGTTAAGAGGTATAGGTACAGCTACGGTTACGACCGCTTCCCTTGGCTTTATAAAGTGCTTGGTCGGCTTGCTTGAGTAGGCCTGAAGGCGTTTCTGCATTGTTAGCAGTTGAGCTAATACCCATGCTGACAGTCACATGCTCTGCGGCTTGGGACTGTACATGTGGAATGGCTTTAGACGCTAGAGAAGAGACAATATTGTTTGCAATCTTCTCCGCTCCGTCTATATCCGTATCCGGTAGGATAATGACAAACTCTTCACCACCATAACGTGCTAACAGGTCATGAGAACGATTAAGCTCGCCTTTCAGTAGCTTGGCGACAGCTTTAAGGCATTCATCTCCTTGCTGGTGGCCATAGTGATCGTTATAGGTTTTAAAGAAATCTATATCGAGCATGATGGCTGCTAACTCTAGTTGCTCCCGTTTATTGCGTTTCCACTCTTTTAACAGGTTAGTTTCCAGATCGCGACGATTAGATATCTTTGTAAGTGGATCTTGTGAGCTGAGCTTTTCAAGGCGAGAATTTGCTGCATCTAATGCTTTTTTCATATTGGCGATACGTTCCATCGCTAATATTTTTGCTTTAAGCACAATCGGACTGACCGGTTTGGTTAGGTAATCGTCACCGCCAGCATCAATACCTTCCTCATAGTGCTTTTCATCACTCTGACCGCTGAGGAAAATAATAGGGAACCAGTCATTGGGGAAACGGTTGCGGATTTCACGAGTAAGGTCAAAGCCATTGAGACCTGGCATCTCGACATCAGTTAGAACTAGATCAATTCCACCCTTATCTAAAGCGGCTAAGGCTTCGTCTCCTTGAGAGGCGGTAATAGGTGTATGATTGGCGTCCTGAATAACGGCGCTGATTATTTCACGAATAAAACGATCATCATCTACTACAAGGATGTTCATTTATTCTCCGCATTGGTTAAGGAAAAAGTGATACACGTCAAAAGAAAAACCGTATCTCTTTATCATATAAGTAGATAATTAATCTTCAACGTAAAATATGTCCTAATCATTAAAAAAGTAGAAAAATATGAGTTTTTCCGAAGGATTATTGCATTCATATTGGTTGATTGGCGGTGCCCTTACTTACTGTATGGTTATGTTTCATGCCGTTAGAAACGCACCTTGGGCTGCACTGAAAGATAATCGTACCTTGCAGCATATGCTATTTGGTGCCACTGCATTGTTAATGGCCTTGTGGTCCATGAGAGCGGGAATCTCGCCAGGTTTAGGTATCCATTTCCTAGGCTTGACCATTATGACCTTAGTTTTTGGTTGGGATTTGGCAATACTCTCGGCGACTGTTGCGTTAATAGGGATGGCTGTTGTAGGGAAAGAAAGTTGGGATGGTTTGCTGTTAAGTGGTGTTTGTTCTGTACTGCTTCCTGTCGCGTCTACTTGGCTTCTCTATCGCTTTGTTGAAGCTAAAATGATGAAGAACTTTTTTGTCTTCCTCTTCGTCTGTGGTTTTTTAGGGGCGGGCCTCTCTGCGGCTGTTGCAGGCTTATCCGCGAGTGCTATTCTAGTTTTAGATGGTGTATATACAGTCGAAAAAATTATCCACGAATATGTACGATATCTGCCGCTGATTATGTTTCCTGAGGGGTTGATGAACGGGATATTTCTCACCGGGATGTTGGTGTTTCATCCTGACTGGGTGCGTACCTTCGATGCTAAGGTTTATATAGACGATCAGTAAAGCGCTTTATCGTTTTACCGGACGCTTAGATAGTTTTCGCTGTAAGGTTCTTCGGTGCATGCCAAGTGCCCGGGCTGTCGCTGAAACGTTACCATCATGTTCGTTGAGTACTTTTTGAATGTGCTCCCACTCTAGGCGGTTCACTGACATGGGTTGTTCAGTCACTTCAATTTCAGCATCTGCCTCAATCTTATTCAAGGCTGTTAGAATTTGATCGGCATCTGCAGGTTTCGGTAGGTATTGGGTCGCGCCCAGTTTGATCGCTTCTACTGCTGTGGCGATGCTAGCATAGCCGGTCAGCATTAGAATTTTCATTGCAGGATTTTGTTGTCGAAGTTTTGGAATCAAAATTAGCCCAGAGTCACCGTCCATTTTAAGATCGACAGTCGCTAGATCTGGGATCCACGTTTGGATCAGCTTTTCGGCGTCTTCGGCGCTACGTGCAACTTCAACCTCAAATTCCCGACGTGTCATTGCGCGTGAGAGTACGCGCGTGAATGCCGGATCGTCATCAACTATTAGAAAACGTTCAGTCATGTGCGTGCCTTATCGGAAGAGTCACTTCGGTTAACGTGCCGCCTTCAGGGCGATTATAGAGTCTTACATCGCCATCATAACGCGCCAATGTAGTACTTGTTAGGAACAGTCCTAATCCTAAACCTTTGCCTTTTGTGGTGATAAACGGTTTGCCTAGATTGCTGCTCTGTTCAAGGCTAATTCCTGGTCCGTTGTCGTAGATACGGAAATATACCGTTTTTTGATCCCAATCCAGCTCAACGTTGATATCTTTAGGCTCCGCATCTGCGGCGTTATTTAGCAGGTTCAACAGGGATTGTTTCAATGATGTTGTACAGTTTAGGGAGGGTGGTTCTCCTACACCTTGTACAGTGAAGGTTCGGGTCACCTCTGGGCGAAGAATCATAAACTGTTCAATAACGTCTTCTGCCAGCGCCATGGTGGACATCTGCTGCGCAGTTGCTTGTTCCTCTTTAACGCTCTGGCTCATCTGTTTAAGGCGCTGTGCACAAAGTTCAGTTTGTTGGCGTAAGAGTTGTAGGTCTTCTATGAGCTCCGGGTTTTCAGTGTGCTCATGTTCTAGTTCTTTTAGTAATACTTGCATGGTGCTTAATGGCGTCCCCAGTTCATGAGCTGTGCCGGCAGCCATATTGGCGAGTGATAGAAGCTGCTGATCTTGAATGCGTTTCTCTCGTTCTTGATCCAATTTTTCTTGTTGTATCTGCATGGATTGGCGCATGCGAACAATAAAATAGGTTACAACCAGTACCGTCAGGAGGAAATTGATCCACATGCCAAGTATATGGATGTCGAACAGTTCCATTATGCGATGCTGATGACTGCTGTCTAGCTGAACCAGCGGTTCATAATAAAACAGTAGAGAGCTATAGATAGCGATGATCATGAAGGCGATCAGCCAGACATAAGCTCTCGACATGGTGGCTGAAGATATAATCAGTGGGACGAGCAGTAGGAATATAAAGGGATTGGTGGCTCCCCCCATATGAAATAATAGCGCGCCATACAGCGCCATATCTGCGATCAATTGAGTAAAAAACTCAGGCTCTGTGACGGGCCAAGGTGAAAAAAGGCGGGCGTAAGTCATCACATTTAACAGCGCTAAGGCGGCCAATGTTGTGCCAACTAGCCATACTTTAAGATCGGCTTGCAAACCGTAAATCGCAAAGATAACCGCGATACATTGCCCGAACAGGGTGACGGTTCTGATGTAAGAAAGCTGAATTAAATTATCGCGATGATTAGCCATCAAAGGATTATACCGTAGAGTAATGAAAAACTGGCGAGGCAAAATGTCGCAGTGGAGGTAATTTGCCACAGTCAGAGTATAATGCCTGCTTTCTGTCACCATAAATGATGTTTATCCATGAGTATCCTGCAAGAAGAAGTTAATCAACGCCGCACCTTTGCGATTATTTCCCACCCTGATGCGGGTAAAACGACCATTACTGAAAAGCTGTTGTTGTTCGGACAGTTGATTCAGCAAGCGGGTAGCGTAAAAGGGAAAAAAGGCGATCGTATGGCGACATCTGACTGGATGTCGATGGAGCAGGAACGTGGTATTTCTATCACCTCTTCTGTGATGCAGTTCCCGTATAACGGTCGAATGGTTAACCTACTGGATACTCCGGGTCACGAAGATTTCTCTGAAGATACCTACCGCACATTAACGGCAGTGGATTCTGCGTTGATGGTTGTGGATGGTGCGAAAGGTGTCGAAGACCGAACCATTAAGCTGATGGAAGTTTGTCGTCTGCGTGACACGCCTATTTTTTCGTTTGTGAACAAAATGGACCGCGAAATTCGTGATCCTATTGAGTTACTGGACGAAATCGAGGAAGTGTTGAAAATTGCAGCGGCGCCTATCACTTGGCCAATCGATATGGGACCGCGTTTTAAAGGTGTGTATAACCTTTATACAGATACGATTCATGTCTTCCAGCCAGGACAAGGTCATACAATCCCTGAAGATGTTCAGGTTAAAGGTCTTGAAAGTGCAGAAGCTCAAGAGCTTTTAGGTGATATCTACGAAGACTTCCTTGATGAAGTTGAACTGGTTCGTGGTGCTACTCATGAATTTGATAAAGAGGAGTTCATGGCGGGTAAGCTGACCCCTGTCTTCTTTGGTACAGCGTTAGCTAACTTTGGTGTCCGTGAGATGCTGAATGATTTCGTTGAGTGGGCACCTGCGCCAATTCCGCGTGCAACTCTAACGCGCGAAGTTGATCCGAGCGAAGAAAAATTCAGTGGCTTTATCTTTAAAATTCAAGCCAATATGGACCCGAAGCACCGTGACCGTATTGCTTTCATGCGAATTTGTTCTGGTAAGTACAGCAAAGGCATGAAGATGCGCCATGCGCGTATCAAAAAGGATATAAAAATTGCTGATGCCGTAACCTTTATCGCAGGTGATCGTGAGAACGTTGAAGAGGCGTGGTCTGGCGATATCATTGGTTTGCATAATCACGGTACGATTCAAATTGGTGATACCTTTACTGCGGGTGAGGAACTTAAATTTACGGGTATTCCGCACTTCGCACCGGAAATGTTTCGTCGTGTCCGCCCATTGGACCCATTGAAAATGAAGCAGCTACAGAAAGGTCTGAAGCAGCTATCGGAAGAGGGTGCAGTGCAGTTGTTCCAGCCGTTAAAGAATAATGACCTGATCTTAGGCGCAGTAGGACAACTGCAGTTTGATGTGGTTGTGTTCCGTCTTAAAGATGAATACAAGGTTGAGTGTAAATACGAGCCGATCAGTGTGCAGACTGCGCGTTGGGCCGAGTGTGATGATGATAAAATGCTGGCGGATTTCCAGAAGAAGAATCATGATAACTTGGCAATCGATGGTAGCGGCCTTCTGACTTACCTAGCGCCAACACGTGTGAACTTGAGCTTGGCTGAAGAGCGTTGGCCTGATGTCGCTTTCCGCGCAACTCGCGAGCATTAATCCTATCGCTGCAAGCCATCTAGGCTTGCAGCGATATCCTTCCCGCCCTAATCTAATGCTATGCAATTTATCGATAGCCACTGTCATTTAGACTTCTCAGAATTTGATCTTTCTCGGAAAGAGTTACTTCTTCAAGCAAGAGCTGTTGGAGTAGGCGATATTGTCGTACCTGGTGTCATAGCTGATGCATGGCAAGGCTTATTGAGTCTGATTGAGTCGGATCATAATCTCCACGCTGCACTTGGTTTGCATCCCTGTTTTATGGAAAAACACACACAGGTAGATCTTGAGCGATTAGAAACCTTATTGGCGACAGAGAGAGTGTGCGCTGTAGGTGAAATAGGGCTGGACCTTTTTATCCCTGAGGCTAATCTTGATCAGCAACTACTCTATTTAAATGATCAATTGGCTTTGGCGAAGCAGTTTGATTTGCCGGTATTGCTGCATGTTCGTAAAGCTCACGATCAGATGTTGAAACAGTTGCGACTGATTCAGTTAGAGCGAGGCGGGATTGTGCATGCTTTTTCTGGTAGTGAGCAACAAGCTCGACAGTACTTAGATTTAGGATTTAAGTTGGGTATTGGCGGAACGGTGACTTATGAAAGAGCGAAGAAAGTAAGGCGTTTAGTTCAGGAGCTACCACTAGAATCTTTTGTGTTAGAAACGGACTCGCCGGATATGCCATTAGCGGGATATCAGGGTGAGATAAATCAGCCTGCGAAGGTGTATGAAATAGCGAAAGTGATAGCAGAACTTCGTCAAATAGCTGTAGAGGAAGTTGCAACTATCACTACTCAGCAAGCACAAAATCTCTTGAGGTTAATATAAGCCGCTTTCAATTGTGCCAAGGGCATCCCAAGCTGTTTGTGTCTTATTGTTTACCGGAATCTTAAAATAACGGCCTGTAGTACCAGCAGGCGAGCTGGTGTAACTACCATCGGTAGGGTTTAGTAGCATACGCGTAAGTGATACTGGATAGTTTGGCCCTTTAATCGGAGCGCCATAAGCCTCTTCAATAGGAGTGAGTTGTGCACGAGAAGAAACGATCTTGGTCATATCACGGCATTGAGTGGTATTGCCTAAGCAGATAAAACGAAACTTTGTATCTACTAGGTAATAGTCAGTTTCGGTTGGCTCTGATTTACCTAGAGACAACGAGTCCATGCTCATGCAGCCGCTCAAGCCCAAACCAGCAATCAAAAGTAAAACTGCATTACGCATACTTATTTCCTTGTTTAGCAAAGGTCTTCAAAAGGGTTACTAACTTCTAGGCTTACAGGATTTGCATAGCCTGGCAGTTTTATTTGTGTATCAGATATTTTCAAATCATCGCCTTGAAGCACGTTATGGTCGTAGCGATAGATTGGTTTAGCTTCACCGCGAATAGCTGCTTGGTCATAAGCGCTTGCGACAGCACGCGTTTGCTCAAGCTTGTTCTGATACTCTTTTAATTGTGAAGCACTGTAACGCTTTTTAAGCATGTTGTGGACAACATGTGGTGCTAGCACAGGTGCAGAAGCGTTATTGCCGCCGAAACCTTTAGAGTTAAGCAGTACTGTATCCATGCCAGTTACACCTACTTCATGGTGTTGGTTGCTTAGGTTTAGGTTGCTTTGATGGACATCATCAGCAAATGCAGGCGTAGTTACAATGCCTGGAATATAGCCATATTTCCATGTGCCTAGAGAGGTACTTAATTGATCCCCTCCAGCGGTACCTTGGGAATGGCCTAGATAGCACTTCACTGCAGAAACTGTCCAGTTATCAATAGAGAAGGCTTTTGCTGTTTCGTTAATAACATGGGATTCGGTTACGCGGTTTTGTGGAGTACTTGTCCCGTGGGCCTGAACAAAACTGCGTTGTTGTAGTGACTCTTCACCGAGCATTGAACGGATCAAAGAGGCAGACTTAGCTAGAGTGATGTAGTTGCCCACGCCTGGAGCAGAGATTGATTTCTTGTGGCCGTCGGCGTTAACAAATACTTCCGGTACAGCACCATAGATTTCCGCACCTAACTCAACCGCTAGATCATCACTCATCAATAATACAAATTGGCTACTCTCGCCAATGGTGAATCCACAGTTATTACCAAATGGACGACAGGCTTTGCGGTAATCATCGCCAGTTAGTTCAGCAAGATTATCTAAGGCAAGGAGGTCTTTATCTTCAGCCAATGCGCCCATCGCGCGGAAGCCTTCGATTACTTCGGGAGTGATTGGAGCATCACTGCCACCCACTAATACTACTTTGCGACGACCGCTGCGGATATCATTAACGCCACTGCGCAAGTTATATAGGAAAGTTGCACAAGCGCCTAATGCACCGCCTGTTGTTCCTACATTGCCTAGAATATAAGCATTCACAAAATCAGCTGGCATTTGAGCATAGCCAAGGGGCATCTGTTTCGATGTCGTACGCTTACCAATCGCTGGGAATTTGGTTAAACCACCAAAACCAAAATCATCTAATTGGCCAATAGAGTTACTGGCATATACCGCAATCTGGTCAGGTGCAACGTAAGCGCTGATGCGCTCGAATGGAATGCCGCTTGAAGAGATTGCATCCGATGCCGCAAAAACAGTCATCTGCAGATTACGCGGGTGATTGCGAGACTGATAAAGCTTGCCCGGTTGGAAACCACTAGGCAGCTGACCCGCTGATTGAACAGGTGCTGTTTTAGTATCCGGCAAAATTGCTTCTAATTTTCCTGTGACTTCAATATCAAATTGCCCTGAAGATGTCTCTGTCACTTTCCAATTGCTTGGAATGTTTTGCGGCATTTGACGTTTACGCAACTGGAATCTTAGGGTTTCGTCACCTAAATTGATGCTTGCGGGCTTATTAAACATGACGTTGTTGACGTCAAAGCAGCTACCTTCGATCTGTCTGATCAGGGTGCTATTGAGTAGCTGTTCTTGCAGTGAAACGATAAGCGTTTCTGCAGTACAAACTTCGCCGTCTTGGTTAAGGTACTGGCCTTCAGATGTTGTTGCTAAGCCAGTTAAAATAGCGAGATCGGTTAATGTCTCAGCGCGAGATTGAGAATCCAGCTTATCGATGATTAAACGACGATAAGCGTGGTGAAATGAGGCACGTCCAGCAGGGTTTATACCACCAAAACCAACAATGACAGGAAGCTGGGACAATTGTATCTCCTCAAAGGGCAGTACTACTGATAATCGAACGGCTCTATCTAAGCGCTACACAATAACGTATTTTAAGCGGCAGTAGATATAGGCCAAATCTAAAAATTACAATCGTATTATTTTATCGGTGTTTACCCGTACTGACTAGCATCTATGACTTATTTTATTTGTTTTTAGTCAGCTAATATTCAGTCATACTATGGCCGAATTCAGGGAGCGCAAGAATCTTAGGAGATATGCATGAAAAAACTGATTGCTGTAGCCGTTACAGGTGTTCTGCTAACGGGTTGTCAAACACTAGATCCTTATACAGGTGAGCAGAAGGTAGGTAACACTGCGAAGGGTGCAGGTATTGGTGCTGTTGCAGGTGCCGTACTTGGTGCTGCAGTTTCTAGCAAAAGCGACCGTGGTAAAGGTGCTTTGACGGGTGCGCTTGTTGGTGGTGCTGTTGGTGGCGGTATCGGCTATTACATGGATCAACAGGAAGCTTTGTTACGTCAGGAGCTGGAAGGTACAGGTGTACGTGTTGAACGTATCGGTGATTCCATTCGTTTGATTATGCCGGGCAATATTACATTTGCTGTGAATTCTGATCGTATTGCAGGCAGTTTCTACCCTGTATTGGACTCTGTAGCTAAGGTGTTGGCTAAGTTTGATCAGACTGAATTGAATGTTGATGGCTTTACAGATAGTTCTGGTTCTTTTGAATATAACCAGCAACTTTCTGAGCGCCGTGCTGCTCGCGTAGGTGATTATCTTGCGAGTGCAGGTGTTGAACGTTTACGTATTAATGCACGTGGTTATGGTGAGCGTTATCCAATTGCTGATAATAAAACCTCTGCGGGTCGTTCACAGAACCGTCGTGTAGAGATCAATATTAGCGGAACGCGTCGCTAAGCATTGATATGGCACTCGAGCTTTTTTGGCTCGAGTGTATTTCTTTCTTACCTCTTCTTCATTAGCGAGCGATAGCTAGGTCGCCAGGCCTAATATTGAATGACGCTGCTGCGCTACTGATGTGGCCAGAAGCTGATCCCATTTGTACGTCATCGATGATCAATGTTTGCTTAGTATTGGTTAGCTGAGAGGTCGCTTTCATATCGGGCGAGTAATAAGTGGACTTGCGGTAGATCGTAAGTTTGTCGCCTCGTTTCAAACCTTGTTGCTTACCAGAGTTAATCCAGATATTTCGGTCTTCAACTTGAGTGATCATGGTCGAGAAAGGCTCGCAAATTAATTCGTTTTGAAGCTCTTCAAGAATGGTTTCCTGGAGCTGTTTAACTTTTTGTCCATAATCCTGCTTGAAAAAACCAGCAGTATTGAAGCCTGTCTTAATTGTGCGATCTAGATTCCAGAGGCCAGCGGTTTGGTAGTGTTTTTGGCTGACAAGGTGGCCAGTCATACCATCATGGATAAATAGGTCTATTTCAAAGTTTCGTAAGTGCTTTTTACTTTTGTAATCCAAGGTGTTGTATAGATCGATAAGGAAATTTTTCTCGGCATGAGTACGAGGATCCATCATCGACATATCACGGATAACACCAGAGATAACGTAGTTTACATTTAGCTGGCCAGCCGTTTGTTGCATGCTGGAAAGCGCGCCGTCATCCAACTGATTAGTTGGGGCGAATTCTGGCTGTGGGTGAAGGTTTAGACGGCCGGCATTATGAGCAACAAAAGACTGTTTGTTATTCATCAGTTGTGCAATTTGAGCAGGAAAAACACTACTCACAGTGCCTAAGCCACCCAAGTTGGCTTGTTTAAGTTTTAGTAGTGGGAAAGCGGTAACGGCAATTGATTTTGTGTAACTGTTACTTACGCCGTTATGGCACCCTTGATCAATCAGCACATCAGCCCGAATACGGATAAATAGAGTATTACCAACGACCTTCTCATCTACTATTTCTATATTGGATACTTGGCCTAAAGTGCTGATCTGCATATTGTCGATTTCTAGGATGCCATCGCGAACGACTTGGCTGCTAGAAATATAAACAGCAGCTTGCATAGAGGCTTGCTGTGAAGCATCTCGAATTGCAGCTTCTCGAGCAGAGTTTATATCTTTATTGGCAATAATGGCTTGGCCTTGAGCTTCAACTACAACTGCCTGAGCTGAAAGGGGCAATAGAAGTAGGCAGGCTAAGACTAATTTTTGCACTAGATTAAACATATCTCACCGTTGACCGATTACTTACACTATATGTAGATAACTTAAATAACAGATGTTGGAGCCGTGGGCATCTTATCTCAGGGCTCTTAAAGCTGACAGTATGCAATTACAATATGATTGTAAATCATTGTATAAGGTCGCGTTTTGTATTGCTCCCTATACCTAGATGATTATGTTAGATTGTGGTGCGTAACCTTTGAGTTTGGAAGATCAGGATGAAAAATATTTTACTGCTGTTTGCGATCGGATGTTTAAGTGGTTGTATGCAGCAAATGAATAAAGATGCTGGGCCTGAGTCTGTGCATATTGAAAGTATGAGTCCTGAAGTCGTTGCAGAACTGCATAAGCTAGAAAAGGCGCATATCGCAGAAAAAGAAGCGCTGTTGGAAAAAGAGCGCGCGATGTTGCAGCGGGAGGTTGTGCAGGTTGATGTTTCTCCAAACGGTTTGGACCCTCTCAGTGAGGCTGTTCAGCAAATGGCAGTGCAGATGACAGCGGGTTTACAGCAGAATCGCGTTAAAAAATTCCCAATGGCAGTCATTCCATTCACCAATTTACATAATGAGCGCAAAGTTGGGCGTTTTGGTGAGCGTTTAGAGCAGGCGTTTATTTATCAGTTACAACAGCATGGCTACAACTTAATTGATTACCGCGCGGCGGGGTTAACAACATCAACTAAGCAGCCGTTATCGAAGCAGAACCTGTCAGGTCTTAGAACGCGCTACAAGTTGTATTTCTTGGTGACAGGAACTTATGCGCAACACTCTGATGGCATGGTGATCAATGCCCGAGTAATTGATACAACGACTCGACAGGTGCTGGCAACTGGGCAGAGTCATGTGAGCAATGCACGTTTAGAGGGTGGTTTGCCTGGATATAATCCTCTAAAGGCGTTAAATGAAGATATGATCATTGAAAATGGAAGCGGGCCGGTTAGGTAAATCATCAAATGAAAACTGCATATATAAAGTTTTTTCATAAGTTAGCTGGGCTGCTTTTATTGACGCCTGTTTTGCTGCTTCAGGGTTGTGAAACGGCAGTGGAGACGACCATCGATATGGTTGAAGCATTACCGGATGTTAATTTTCCAACGCGAGTTGAAGAACCGAAAGAGCCTAACTGGGTGAGGGCGACGGGATATGCGCCGATTAGCTTGCAGCCGGGGAAAAATCGTCAGCATAAAATTTTGATGGCGATGCGTGCTTCTAAGTTACGAGCTTATCAAGAATTGGCGGGTGTTGTTCATGGTCAGTACTTGTTTGGTACCACTTCAGTTCAAGATATGGTGTTGCAGAGCGATCAGTTTAAGGCTGCTGTCTCCGGGATCGTTAGAGGAGCAAGAGTTGTGAAGACTTATCCGGTGCAAGAGGATACTTATGCAACCACTTTAGAGGTGGATCTGAATCAGGTTCAACGAGCCTGGATTAGCCGCTAAATAGACAATAAAAAAGGGAGTCGATGCTCCCTTTTTTATTGCTTAAGCTTTAATAGTTAGGCGACTATTTTTGAGTCGCTTCGAATGCTGCCATCTGCTCTGGTGTGGCTTTCTTTTGGTATTTATCTTTCCAAGTGTCGTAAGACTCACCGTATACCAACTCACGCGCAGCATCGTAATCTACTTCATGGCCGCGCTTTTCAGCTTCAGCTTTATACCATTTGCTAAGACAGTTACGGCAGAAACCCGCCAGAATCATTAGATCAATGTTCTGTACGTCTTTACGGTTGTCTAAGTGCTCTAGTAGACGACGGAATACAGCCGCTTCGATTTCATTTTGCGTTTGTTGATCCATGTTTTCCTCACTCTCTCTAAGTGCCTCGCTTACCTGAGGCTACGGCTCTATTAACGTTCGTGTTGGATGTGTTCATCCAGCTGCTGGCAGATCTGATCCTGAAGGTTCTGGCATAGGTCTGGATCAGATACTGGCAGGCCTTGTTCGTCGGTGATGAAGAAGAAGTCTTCTACACGTTCACCCACGCTTGCAATCTTCGCTTTACGTACAGATAAGTTATGCTCCGCGAAAATGCCACCAATGCGTGCAAGTAGGCCAGGGCGATCCGGTGTAATCACTTCTAGTACGGTCTGTTGAGCAGATGGATCATTGCTTAAATAAACCTGTGTTGGTGTAGCAAAAAGCTTCATCTGACGTGGAACGCGTCGCTGGATAATGTCAGGGTAGTCATCTGGATCATCTAGTTCTTCGATTAGGCGTTGCTTGATCGACTGTAGATGACTTGGATTCTCCGACAATGGCGTATTGTCATCTGATAGAACTGTATAAGTGTTAAGGACCTCGCCACTATCTGTCACGATAATACGTGCATCTTGAATATTGAGGTGCAATTGATCCATCGCTGCTACTGTGGCTGCAAAGAGGTTTTTGATATCTTTGCTATAGATGAAAATCTCTGTTGCCCCTTCAAACACACGATGAGATGTTTGGCGGATCAGAATCAGAGGCTCATCTGCTTTTGTGTGTTCTAGAATGGCTTTGGTATGTTCAGCAATACTTTGTGCGGTCTCTCTAAGGAAATAATCATCCCCGATAGTTGACCATAAAGTGTGTATTGTTGATTTTTCGACGCCTTGGCGATCCAATAGAATCTGAGCTTCGT
Organism: Neptuniibacter sp. SY11_33; assembly: GCF_047778025.1. Classification (GTDB taxonomy): domain Bacteria; phylum Pseudomonadota; class Gammaproteobacteria; order Pseudomonadales; family Balneatricaceae; genus Neptuniibacter. The sequence continues at coordinate 3,249,383 of NZ_CP180543.1, read as the reverse complement.
GCTGAATCTGTTCGATACGGTCTTCTTTATTGATTGGGTTCTCTAAGCCACGACGCAGAGCGCGTTTAGTATCGGTATAGAGTTTGCGCATCAGTGTTGCACGCCAGCTGTTCCAAAGCGTGTGGTTGGTAGCGTTTATATCAGCGATAGTCAGCACGTATAGATAATCAAGGTGCACAATGTCACGTACTTGTTGCGCAAAGGTGTGGATAACTTCCGGGTCTGAAATGTCCTTGCGCTGAGCTGTCATAGACATAAGTAAGTGGTTACGTACGAGCCAGGATACTAGATGGCTGTCCCACTTGCCTAAATGGTGCTCATCGCAGAATTCGAGTACGTCTTCAGCGCCTAGCTCTGAGTGATCGCCACCACGGCCTTTAGCAATGTCATGGAAAAGACCGGCAATGTATAACAGCTCTATTTTAGGCAGTTGATTTACAATGCGATGACATATAGGAAATTCTTCTCGGTAGTCACGATGTCTGAATTGGCGGCACTTCTGAATTACCTTCATGGTGTGCGCATCAACGGTATAGATATGGAATAGGTCGTGCTGCATCTGACCAATAATACGGCCGAATTGAGGCAGATAGCGGCCCAAAATACCGTATCGTGTCATTCGTTTTAATTCGGTAGAAACACGCTCGGGGGAGCGAAGCAGTTCCATAAAGAGGCTGGTATTGCGAATATCTTTACGAAATTCATCATCAACCTTGTGACGGTTGTCTCTTATCAAACGAATCGTGGAGGCGCGTACGCCTTTAATGGATGGATTCTGGGCCAGAAGGACAAACAGTTCCATCAAACCAAAAGGCTGGTGTTCAAAAGTGTTTTCGTGAGTAACTTCTAGGTAATCGTTGTGGATTTGGAAACGATTATTCAGAGGGATTATCGCCTGTTCTTCATCCGCGCGAAGGATTGCTTCATCAAAGTGCTGCAGCAGCATGTCGTTGAATTCGGACATGGTCATGGCAATACGGTAGTACTTGCTCATGAACTGCTCTACAGCAAGCTTGCCTTCTTCATCTTTGTAACCAAAGAACTCAGCTAGTGTGCGCTGATGGTCAAACAGTAGGCGGTCTTCACGACGGTTGCAGAGCATGTGCAGTGCATAACGAACGGACCATAGGTACAGCTCGCCTTTATTTAAGATATCGAGCTCTGTCTCTGTTAAAAAGCCGTCTTCAACCAAGTCGCGAATATAGGTAGAACCGAAATGCCTTTTGGATACCCAGCCTATGGTTTGTAAATCGCGTAGGCCGCCAGGAGAATTTTTTAGGTTGGGTTCTAGATTGTATTCGGTATTATTGGTTTTCTTATGGCGTTCTTTCTGTTCTTTTTGCTTCGCTAGAAAGAACTCTTTATCAGTCCATGCGCCTTCTGATGTCACGCGATCATACATCTGTGTATGTAGATCAGTATTACCCGTCAATGTGCGTGACTCGATTAGATTGGTGGCGATTGTAATATCACTTTGTGCTTCTTTATAGCATTCGCTGAGTGTTCGAACACTGGAACCTATATCTAAATTGATATCCCAAAGTGTGGTTAAAAATGCGCTGATTGAATCGTGTAGATCTTCAGCATTGACTTCGTCATCTAATAAGATGAGTAGGTCAATATCTGAATGCGGGTGTAGTTCGCCTCGGCCATAACCGCCGACAGCGATAAGCGAGATCTTATCCTCGGGCCATGGGTATTGAGACCAAGCAACTTGTAAGATGCGATCAATTTCCCACGCGCGGCCGTAGATTAGTTTGCGGATATCCTCCCCGGCCTTAAAGCGATCATCAAGGCTGGTTTTTATTGTACAAAGAGCCTCTTTGTACACTGGGATAGGGGAGGTTGCCTCAGCTAACTTGGTTCTAAAATCATCGATGTCGATGATCTCTTCTTCTGCTAGTTGCTGGTGGAGGGTGGTCGACATCTTAGCATTACCCGCTTTACTGATTGCTTGCAGTTAAATGATTTACTGAATGTTCTCATCAGAACGTAGGGTTAGAATCTCGTAACCATCAGCAGTTACTAAAATTGTGTGTTCCCACTGGGCTGATAAGCGACGGTCAGCTGTTTCAACTGTCCAGCCATCTTTCTTGGATAGTTTAACTTGGCGCTTGCCTGCATTGATCATTGGCTCGATGGTGAAAATCATACCTTCCTCAAGAACCTCGCCCGTGCCTGCTTTACCGTAATGCAGAACCTGAGGTTCTTCGTGGAATTCAGCGCCAATGCCGTGTCCGCAGTATTCGCGAACCACAGTGTAATGGTTTTGTTCAGCATAGGTTTGGATTACGTGGCCAATATCTCCAAGGCGTGCGCCCGGTTTGACTAGCTTAATGCCTTTGTACATGCATTCCAGTGTGATATCGACTAGGCGGCGGGCATGAGGAAGCTCCTTACCCACAAAAAACATTTTGCTGGTGTCGCCGTGATAACCGTCTTTGATTACTGTGATATCGACGTTGATGATGTCGCTATCTTTTAGTTTTTTGTCATTTGGAATGCCGTGGCAGACAACCTGGTTAACTGAAGTGCAGATTGATTTAGGGAAGCCATGATAGTTGAGCGGTGCTGGAATAGCTTGCTGTTTATCCACAATGTAGTCATGACAAATTTGGTTCAGCTCATTCGTGGTGACACCTGGTTTTATATATGGCTCAATCATTTCGAGAACTTCTGCGGCCAAGCGGCCTGCAATGCGCATTTTCTCGATCTCTTCAGGTGTTTTAATTTTGATGCTCATAAGCTGTCAATTGTCCTGTGAAACCGCTAGAAGCGGTGTATTAAAATTTAACTGAAGGTGATTGTAGCAATCCTGCTGCAGGAATAGAAATAGGCTTTAAATTATTGGGTGGTTATGGTATAAATCCGCGCTCAATTTGCGTAAGCAAAAATATATCACACACGTTCCGACACAATGTTCAGGGTGCCTTCGGGTTGGATGTTGGGGATCGTGGAGGTTTAACCCAATTTTAGGAAAATATAATGGCTAAAATTACTATGCGTGACCTGCTTAAAGCAGGCGTTCACTTCGGTCACCAGACTCGTTACTGGAACCCGAAAATGTCTAAATTCATTTTCGGTGCTCGTAACAAGATTCACATCATCAACCTAGAGCACACTCTACCTGCACTTAACGGTGCACTAGATAGCATCCAGGGTATGGCTTCCAACAAGAACAAAGTTCTTTTCGTTGGTACTAAGCGCGCTGCTAGCAAAATCGTTAAAGAAGAAGCTTCTCGTGCAGGTATGCCATACGTAAACCACCGTTGGTTGGGTGGTATGCTGACTAACTACAAAACTATCCGTCAGTCTATCCGTCGTCTACGCGATCTGGAAGGTCAGAGCCAGGATGGTACGTTTGAAAAGCTAACTAAGAAAGAAGCTTTGATGCGTCAGCGTGAAATGGAAAAGCTAGAGCGTTCTATCGGTGGTATCAAAGAGATGGGCGGTCTGCCTGACGCTTTGTTCGTAATCGACGTTGACCACGAGCGTATCGCAGTAAATGAAGCAAACAAACTGGGTATCCCAGTTATCGGTGTCGTTGATACTAACAGCAACCCAGATGGCGTTGATGTTGTTATCCCTGGTAACGATGATGCACTGCGTGCAATCCAGATTTACGTTAAGTCTGCAGCTGATGCTTGCCTAGAAGGTACTGAAGCAACTGCTGGCGACAAAAACGAATTCGTTGAAGTTGAAGAAAAAGCAGCTGAATAATTCTGCTGGGAATGCGGTAACGTATTCTCTTTGACTTTATAGAGGGGGCCTTGCCCCCTTTTTTGGATTTTTTGATTAACCCGCGATTATTTTATAGGGGTATTCGATATGGCGAAGATTTCCGCTGCAATGGTTAAGGATCTGCGTGACCGTACTGGTCTAGGCATGATGGAGTGTAAGAAAGCACTTAAAGAAGCTGGTGGCGACATCGAAAAAGCGATTGAAGAGCTACGTAAAGCTTCTGGTATGAAAGCTGCTAAGAAAGCAGGTCGTACTGCAGCTGAAGGTGTTGTGGTTGTTAAAGTTGCAGACGATAGCAGCTACGCGGTAGCAGTAGAAGTTAACTCTGAAACTGACTTCGCTGCACGTGATGAAGGTTTCCTAGCTTTCGCTAATGTCGTTCTAGACAAAGCGTTTGCTGATAAAGCGACTGACGTAGAAGCGTTGATGGCTGGTGAACTGACTGATACGCGTGATGCATTGGTTCAGAAAATCGGTGAGAACATTGGTGTGCGTCGCGTATTCCTAGTTGAAGGTGGCGTTGTTGGTGCTTACGTGCATAGTAACAACAAAATTGCTGCACTTGTTCAGCTAGAAGGCGGTAACACTGAAACTGCTAAAGATATCGCTATGCATGTTACTGCTGTTAACCCTCAGGTTGTTAACAAAGAAGACATGCCAGCTGATGTTGTTGATAAAGAAAAAGAGATCATCCTTGCACAGCCAGATATGGCTAGCAAACCTGCTGAAATTGCAGAGAAAATGGTTATCGGTCGTATCAACAAGTTCTTGGCTGAAAACAGTCTGGTAGAGCAAGCTTTTGTTAAAAATCCAGATCAAAAAGTTGGTCAGGTAGCAAAAGATGCTGGCGCTACAATCTCTGCATTCACTCGTATCGAAGTGGGTGAAGGTATTGAAGTTGAAGAAGTGGACTTCGCTGCAGAAGTTGCTGCTCAGCTTAACGGCTAATAAGCTGTAAAGCTTAAGGGTTGCGCATCTAACCCATGCGCAACCCCTTCTTTTCTTGCTACACTCTCCTGATCCCAATTTCTGTGGAGATATACGGATGCCAACCACCGAGAAACAATCAAAATATAAACGCATATTGCTAAAGCTAAGCGGCGAAGCCCTAATGGGTGATGAAAGCTTTGGTATCGATTCAAATGTCCTTAATCGTATGGCCTTAGAAATAGGTCAGTTGGTAGGGATTGGTGTTCAAGTCGGTATGGTTATCGGCGGCGGCAATTTGTTTCGCGGCGCAGCGCTAAATGAAGCTGGGTTGGATCGTGTTACTGGCGACCATATGGGTATGCTTGCAACCGTAATGAATGCATTGGCTATGCGTGATGCATTGGAGCGTAGCAATATAAATACAAGGGTAATGTCGGCTATTCCGATGAGTGGTGTAGTGGACCATTACGACCGTCGAAATGCGATGCGCTACCTAAATCAGGGCGACGTTGTGATTTTTGCGGCGGGTACAGGAAATCCTTTCTTTACAACCGATTCTGCAGCTTGTCTTCGCGGTATTGAAGTTGATGCGGATGTTGTGTTGAAAGCAACGAAAGTTGATGGCGTTTATACGGCTGATCCGGTTAAGGATCCTACAGCGCGCCGCTACCGTCATTTAAGTTATGATGAAGTTTTAGAACAGCAATTGGGTGTTATGGATCTAACAGCGATCTGTTTGACGCGAGATCATAATATGCCAGTGCGTGTATTTAATATGAATAAACCAGGTGCTCTCGCCAATCTTGTAGTAGGTAGCGATGAGGGTACTTTGATCGATTGCAGTGAAACGGTTGGAGAAAAATATGCTGAATGAAATCACTCAGGATGCTGCCGAGCGCATGCAGAAAAGTGTTGAATCCCTAGTTACGAACTTTAAGAAGATCCGCACAGGTCGTGCACATCCGAGTATTCTAGAGGGGATTCAGGTTTCCTATTATGGTTCTAATGTCCCTTTGAGCCAAGTGGCAAATATTTCAGTTGAAGATGGTCGTACTCTTTCGATTGTACCTTGGGAAAAGCCAATGGTGCCGGTTATCGAAAAAGCAATAATGACATCTGATTTGGGCCTTAATCCAGCAACTGCAGGTGAAAATATTCGCGTGCCGATGCCGCCGTTAACAGAAGAAACGCGTAAAGGTTACATCAAACAGGCTCGTCAAGAAGCAGAAGGTGCGCGTGTGGCGATTCGTAATGTTCGCCGTGATGCAAACGGTGACCTTAAGGATCTTTTGAAAGAGAAAGAGATCACTGAAGATGATCAACGCCGTGGTGAAGATCAAATTCAGAAAGTTACGGATAAGCATGTTGCAGAAGTGGATGGCCTTCTGGAACAGAAAGAAAAAGATCTAATGGAAATTTGATCGAAGCAGCGGTGCTGTAAGGTGCCGCTGAATTATTTGCATGATATCAGAAAACAATTCTTCAGAAGTTTTTACTAATACGCCTCGGCATGTTGCCATCATTATGGATGGAAATAATCGCTGGGCAAAAGAGCGTCGACTGCCAGGTCTAGCAGGTCATAAAGCGGGGGTGGATTGTGTGCGCTCAGTGATCGAGGGCTGTGTGGAGTTGGGAGTTGAATCTCTGACTTTATTTGCCTTCAGTTCTGAGAATTGGAAGCGACCTCCGTTGGAGGTTAAAGGTCTAATGGAATTGTTCAAGCTGGCATTAGATCGAGAAGCGAAGAAATTATTGAAAAATAATATTCGCTTAAGAGTTGTTGGTGATAAAACATCATTTAGCGATTCGTTACAGAAAAAAATCAACCATGTTGAAGCTCTGACTGCCGATTGTGATGGTTTGCAGCTAAATGTTGCTGCAAATTATGGTGGCCGTTGGGATATTACCCAAGCGGCTCGTCAACTGGCTGAACAATGCATTGCTAATGACTTATCCCCTTCAGAAATTACTGAAGAATCGCTAGCGAAATATATTAACCTTTCTGATCTGCCTGAACCTGATCTATGTATCAGAACGGGTGGGGAACAGCGTATTAGTAATTTCCTGATCTGGCAATTTGCTTACACTGAATTGTATTTTTCGGATGCTTATTGGCCCGACTTTGATAAAGAGCATTTGAAAGCGGCAGTTCAAGATTATAGTGGTAGACAACGCCGTTTTGGTAAAACCAGTGAACAGGTAGAGGCGGAGCAAAATGCTTAAACAGCGAATATTAACCGCGCTTGTGCTTGCACCGTTAGCGTTGCTAGGTGTTTTTGCTTTACCTTTACCATCTTTTCTTTATTTTATGGATGTTGTCATTCTCTTGGGTGCTTGGGAATGGGCAAATTTATCCGGTTATGAAAGCCGTATTCAGCGTTTCATGTATGTAGGCTTCATGGCATCCATTCTTGCTGGTCTGCATCTTTTTTATACCAGTATTCCTGTTGAGCTTATCTTGTCAGCTGCACTCTTAGGTTGGATGATCGCGCTCATCTGGGTGGTGAAATATCCGCAGAGCACTGGTTGGAGCGCTGGCTGGAAACGTGCCTTGGTTGGCTTGGTTGTATTGGTGCCAAGCTGGATTGCATTTGTTGGACTTAAAGGTTCAGAAAACGGTGAGATGTTAATCCTGCTGTTGTTTCTTCTGGTTTGGGGTGCGGATGTCGGAGCGTATTTCTCGGGTAAAAATTTTGGTCGAGTAAAGTTAGCGCCTAATGTTAGTCCTGGTAAAACGCGAGAAGGCCTTTACGGTGGTTTGTTTGCCTGTGTTGTTATTGCTGTTGGATTTGCTTTGTATAGCGGGTTTGAAATGGTACAAGTTGTTCTTCTTGTTGTACTTGCTACCGTTACAGGGCTAATCTCGGTTCTTGGGGATTTGTTTGAAAGTATGCTGAAACGACATCGGGGCATTAAAGATAGTAGTCAGCTACTCCCTGGTCATGGAGGTGTATTGGATCGTATCGATAGCCTAACGGCAGCCTCTCCTTTATTTGTATTAGGTATGCAATATCTAATTGCATATTGAGATTGCTATGGAACTGTTGCACACCATTCTTGCTACAATCGTTACGCTGGGGATTTTAGTTACCATCCATGAATGGGGGCATTTTTATGTGGCTCGTCGTTGTGGAGTCAAAGTACTACGTTTCTCAGTAGGTTTTGGTAAAGCGTTTTATACTTGGAAAGATCGACAAGGAACTGAATATGCGATCGCAAGTATCCCTTTAGGCGGCTATGTCAAAATGCTTGATGAGCGTGAAGGTGATGTGCCTGAAGAACAGCTCTCCCAAGCATTTAATCGTAAACCTGTAATCCAACGTATCGCAATAGTTGCAGCAGGTCCTCTGGTAAATCTCATTTTTGCTGTCTTTGCTTATTGGTTTCTCTTTATTTATGGCGTGTCAGCTGTTGTTCCTGTAATTGGAGGACTTCAGTCTGGGTCTTTGGCTGAAAAGGCTGGTTTACCTATCAATTCTGAAATAGTAGCGGTTGATGGCTATGAAACTTTAAGTTGGGACGCCGTTAATTTGCGACTTGCTTCGCGCGTTGCTGAAAGTGGGGAGTTAAGCCTTAAAGTACGAGAAGAAGGAACGACTCTTGTAACGGATTATAAAATAGTCCTTGATGAATGGAAGGTAGATGTAGATAAACAATCGCCGGTCTCTGCATTGGGGCTTGTGCCTTGGCGTCCTCATGTGCCCGCTATATTTGGGCATTTCTTGGAAAATGGGCGGGCTGCAGGTTCAGGATTGGTGGTTGGTGATGAGGTGCTTTCAGTTAATGGTGCTGAAGTTAAAGATTGGCTGTCGTTTGTTAGTGTTGTAAAAGCCAATCCAGAACAAGATTTAAACCTGAAAATATATAGGGCTGGGCAAGAGTTATTTATCAAATTAAAGCCTGCTATGAAGGTGACGCAAGACGGGGTTCAAATAGGGTATATTGGAGCGGGTACTGAGCCTGTTTCTTTGCCAGAAAATATGGAAAGGCAGATAAGATATAACCCCATTGAATCGATTGTTATGGCTTTTGAAAGATCTTGGCAATTAATTGGATTGATTTTTGATTCGATATGGAAAATGCTGACGGGTGACATGTCGGTAAAAAACTTGAGCGGGCCAATTACCATTGCTAAAGTGGCCGGTTCTTCTGCTTCCTTAGGCATTGAGTATTATATTGGTTTTCTTGCATATCTGAGTATTAGCCTAGGTATCTTAAATTTACTGCCAATTCCTGTCTTAGATGGCGGGCATTTGCTTTATTATGCTGTTGAATTAGTGACAGGAAAGCCTGTAAGTGAGAATATTCAGCTCCTTGGCCTGAAAATTGGTATGGCTATGCTGCTTTCACTGATGTTTGTAGCATTGTTTAATGACTTTATGCGGCTTTAATAGCTGTTTCGATTATTTATTACGGATTAGACGCACTTCATGAAACGTGGCATTGGACTTCTAGTAGCGCTCTTTTTCTGGGTATCTTTTGCTCAGGCAAACACTTCATCTTTCGTTGTAGAAGATATCCGTTTAGAAGGGCTGCAGCGTGTTTCCCCTGGTATTGTGTTTAGGAATTTCCCTGTTACATCCGGTGAACAGGTAAATTCACTATCACTATCTAAGGCAACCAAAAAGCTATTTGCTTCTGGTTATTTTGATGATGTTGAGTTATTGCGTGACGACTCGGTACTTGTATTGCGTCTGCAGGAACGCCCATCGGTAAGTTTGATAAAGCTCGAAGGTAACAAGGTTCTAGAATCTGAAGCTTTATTAGATGGTTTGAAGCAAACTGGCTTGCAGGAAGGTGATGTATTTAAACGTTCAACACTAGAGCAAATCAAACAAGATCTAGTACGAGTATATGCTTCTCAAGGTCGCTACGGCGCAAGCGTCAGTACTGATGTAGAAAGTCTGCCGGGTAATCGTGTTGCGCTAAATATCAATGTTAAAGAAGGTCGTGTCGCAACAATTCAGCATATTAATGTTGTAGGTAATACAGTTTATTCTGATGAAGAGCTGAAAGAGCTTTTCTCTTTGAAATTGCCAAACTTCTGGTCTTTCTATAAAAAGGATGACCGTTATGCTCGACAAAAACTAACGGGTGATTTAGAACGAGTACGTTCTTACTACCTAGATAGCGGTTATGTGAATTTCTCTATCGATTCCACTCAGGTATCTATTACGCCTGACAAGAAAAATGTCTATATCACACTGAATGTAACTGAAGGCGAAAAGTACACTATTCGTGATGTGGCTGTTGCTGGCGAAATGGTAGTGCCAGAAGCTGAACTTTTAGATACTGTTCGAGTTGAAGAGGGTCAGGTATTTTCTCGTCGTTTGATTACAGAGTCTCAAGATGCTCTAAATAAGCGTATTGGTGATGCAGGGTATATGTTTGCAAATATCTCTCCTGCGCCGGAGCTGCACGATGATAATACAGTTACGGTTAAGTTTTTCGTTGATCCGGGTAAGAGAACATACGTTCGCCGTATCAATATTCGAGGTAATACGCGTACCGCTGATGAAGTTATTCGTCAGCATTTGAAACAGATGGAAGCAGCGGTTGCATCAAGTGAACTGATTGAACAGTCCAAACAGCGCCTAGAGAAAACAGGCTATTTTAAAACGGTTGCTGTTGACACTACACCAGTACCGGGTAGTAACGATTTAGTTGATATTGATTACCTCGTTGAAGAGCAGCAATCTGGTTCGTTCTCCGCGAGCGTCGGTTTCTCCCAAAGCTCAGGTATCATTCTGGGCTTCAAACTACAACAAGATAACTTCTTAGGAACTGGTAAGAAAGTCGGTATTGGTATCTCTAATAGTGATACATTGACTGAGTACTCCTATAGCTTTGTAGATCCTTATTACACAGTAGATGGTGTAAGCCGTGGCTTTAACGTTTATTATCGTGAGCGAGATTTTGATGAAGATAACGCCAGTGCGTTTTCTACAGATGAAATGGGTGGTGGTGTAAACTTCGGTTATCCAATTGATGATTATCAGCGTTTGAACTTTGGGATTAACGTTGAAAAAGTGACAATTAAAACCAATGAGACTGAAACACCAGACGAAATCAATCAATATCTTGCTGATGAAGGTAATGATTACATCAATTTGAATGTTGTGGGGCGTTGGAGCTCAAACCATTTAAACCGTGGTTTCTTCCCTACAAAAGGTTACTCTCAAAGTTTATCTTTAGAGCTTGGTTTACCTGGTAGTGATTTGAGTTATTACAAAGCGCAGTATAACGGCAAGTGGTACTACCCTCTGACTGATGACCGATTCTGGATTCTGTCCTTGAAGGGGCGTGTTGGTCTTGGTGGTGAACTAGGTCAGAATGAATATCCATTCTATAAACACTTCTTTGCCGGTGGTTTGAAAACTGTTCGTGGTTATGAACAGAATTCTTTGGGTCCGCGAGATTCTAAAGATGATCCATTTGGCGGTGATGTATTGGTTACCGGTGGTGCGGAATTTATTTTTCCTACGCCTTTTGTAAAAGAAAGAACATCTTGGCGTACACTGTTGTTTGTTGATGCGGGTAATGTATTTGATACTGACTGTTCGTCAGTGTCCAAACCTGGTAATTGTACGGATGGTGTCGAGCTTGATGAACTAAGATTGTCGGCTGGATTTGGTTTGAGTTGGTTGACGCCAATTGGGCCTCTGTCTGTTGCCTTGGCAGCTCCTCTAAATGATAAAACTGGTGACGATACTGAAGTATTCCAGTTCGCATTAGGTCAAACTTTCTAAGGAATAGAATATGAAATTTAAAGCCGTATTGGGTTTTCTTTTTGCTGCCACATTAAGCTTCAATGTAAGTGCTGAGAAAGTCGCTGTTTTAGGTGTCCAGCAAGCGCTACTTGCTTCTGAAGCTGCTGCAGATTATCGCCAGTCTTTAAAAACTGAATTCGCGAAAGACGATAAGAAAATGCTTGATCTGGAAAAGCAGGTCAAAGCTGCAAGGGAGAAACTTAAGAAGAATAAGGATCTAGCTTCTGAGGCTGAATTGAAGAAAATGAGTATTCAATTTCAAAAAGTCTTTGCAGAGTATCAAAAGAATGGTCAGGCGTTACAGCAGAAAAAAATGCAGCGTGAACAAGCGTTTATTCAAGAAATGCGCCCTCGTCTAGATAAAGTGATCCGTGATCTTATCGAGAAAGAAGGTTACGACGTAGTGATCGCGAAACAAGCAACGTTGTTTACAAAAAAAGAACTAGATATTACTCCTCGAGTAGTTGAACTGCTTAACAAACAGTAGGCTAGCCATACTGAATGAGTTCAAATGAGTATACGCTAAAGCAAATAGCTGAATTTTTATCAGCAGAGTTGCATGGCGATGGTGAATTCAAGGTTAGTGCTCTAGCTACCTTGGAAAAGGCTGGATCTTCGGATTTGAGCTTTATAGCGAATAGTAAATACCAAAAATATCTATGTGACACGCAAGCGGGGGCTGTTTTGATGGCTCCTGCAGACTTCGAGCAGTATAAGGGTAATGCTTTAATTATTGATAATCCCTATCTTGCTTATGCGCGTGTTAGTCAGCTCTTTATCCTACCCTCTGAATCTATAGAAGGTGTCGCAAATTCAGCTAATATTGCTAATTCTGCAAAAATTGCTGATACAGCTTCTATTGCTCATGGAGTCTTCATTGGCGAACGAGTAGTGGTTGAAGATGGGGTTGTTATTGGGCCAAATTCAGTTGTTGGGGATGACTGTCGTATAAGTGCTTCGTCAGTTCTTCAGGCTAATGTGACTTTGTATGCGGATGTTCATATTGGTCAAAGTTGTCTTGTGCATAGTGGTGCAGTTTTAGGGGCAGATGGATTTGGTTTTGCCAATGAAAAAGGCAGCTGGGTAAAAATCGCGCAGTTAGGTGGAGTTAGGGTTGGTAATAGCGTTGAGATTGGTGCTGGGACCACAATAGACCGTGGAGCTTTAGAGCACACAATTATATCTGATGGAGTGATTTTAGATAATCAAATACAAATTGCTCACAACGTTACTATTGGTGAGAAAACTGCGATTGCGGGTTGTACGGCAGTAGCTGGAAGCACTAAAATTGGTGCCGGTTGTACTATAGCTGGAGCATGTGGAATTACAGGGCATTTAGCTATTGCTGCTGGCAGTCATATCACCGCAATGTCATTAGTTACAAAATCAATTACTGAGCCAGGCGTTTATTCGTCTGGTACAGGTATGCTTCCGCATAATCAGTGGAAGAAGAACGTTGTCAGGTTCCGTCAGTTAGATGACTTGGCGCGTCGTATAAAGTCTGTAGAAGATAAGATTACTGAGATTAAGGGTTCTTAAGAAATGATGGATGTAAATGAAATACGGGAATACCTTCCGCACCGCTATCCGTTTTTATTGGTAGATCGTGTGCTGGAGTTAGAAAAGGGAGAATCCATTGTTGCGATTAAAAACGTTACAGTTAATGAGCCTTTTTTCAACGGTCATTTTCCTGATCATCCAGTAATGCCTGGTGTTTTGATTGTCGAAGCAATGGCTCAAGCGGCGGGTATCCTGGGTTTTAAAACTATGGACAAAAAACCGCAAGATGGCTCGATCTACTACTTTGTTGGATCAGATAAACTACGCTTTAAACGACCTGTAGTGCCAGGAGATCAGTTGAAGCTTGAAGCAAAAGTTATCTCTGAGCGCCGCGGTATCTGGAAGTTTGATGTGCGAGCTACCGTTGAAGGTGATATGGTAAGTAGTGCAACAATTTTGTGTGCTGATAGAAAGGTTTAAATCTTGATAGATTCCCGTGCTCTTATAGACCCTACTGCAAAACTTGCTGATGATGTTCAGGTAGGGCCTTGGTCATTAATTGGGCCTGATGTAGAAATTGGTGCGGGCACCGTTATTGGTCCACATGTGGTTATCAAGGGGCCAACCAAGATCGGGAAAAATAACCGTATATTTCAGTTCTCGTCTGTTGGTGAAGATTGCCAAGATAAGAAATATGCGGGTGAACCGACGACTCTGACGATTGGGGATGAAAATGTTATCCGTGAAGGTGTCACGATACATCGTGGTACTATTCAGGATGCAGGTACAACGACAATAGGCAGTCATAATCTTTTTATGGCTTATGCTCATGTTGCTCACGATTGTGTCGTTGGTGATCATGTGATCATGGCCAATAATACGGCTATTGCAGGGCATGTGCATATTGGCGACTGGACCATTCTTGGTGGTTTTACGGCAGTGCATCAGTTCTGTAGAATCGGCTCTCACGTCATGTGTGGAACCAGTACCGTTGTGCTCAAGGATATACCTTCCTACATTATGGCGAATGGTAATACTGCTAAGCCTCATGGTATTAACGTTGAAGGCCTCAAACGTCGTGGCTTTGATGCTGATACCATTACTCAGTTACGTCGTGCTTATAAAACTATCTTCCGTAATAAACTTACAACAGCTCAGGCCTTATCTGAATTAAAGTCCATGGCTAATGAATGTCCTGAAGTTGTACCGATGATCCAATCTATTGAATCCTCTACTCGTGGCATAATTCGCTGAGGTTGATTATGCCAAAACCTTTACGAGTAGGCATTGTGGCTGGTGAAGCTTCAGGCGATATCTTAGGTGGCGGCTTAATCAAAGCGTTGAAAAATCGCTACCCTGAACTGGCTGTTGAGGGAATTGGTGGTGAGTTGATGATCGCGCAAGGCTGCCATTCTCATTACCCGCTGGAAAGATTGTCAGTTATGGGGTTAGTTGAGGTTCTTGGGCGTTTGCCAGAACTTCTTGGTATCCGTAAAAAGCTAATTAACCACTTCATCGATAACCCTCCCGATGTATTTATAGGCGTAGATGCACCAGACTTTACTCTGAAAATGGAAGGGGAGTTAAAGGCTGTTGGAATACCCACGGTGCACTATGTGAGTCCTTCTGTTTGGGCTTGGAAGCAGAAGCGTATTTATAAAATCAAACGCACCACCGATCTAGTTCTTAGTCTCTTTCCATTTGAGGCGAAGCATTATGCACCCACCCAGCAGCGCGTCGCTTTTGTCGGTCATCCCCTAGCGGATAGTATTCCGCTCAGCGTCAATGTAGTTGAGAGTAAGAAAAGGTTTGCAGTAAAGCCAGATGAAAAAATTATTGCGTTGTTGCCTGGTAGTCGAGGTAGTGAGCTTAAATATTTGGCTGAGCCCTTTTTAGATACAGCTCGCTGGCTGAGTGAGAGGTTAGAGAATGTTCGTTTTGTTATCCCTGCTGCCAATGAAACACGTCATGATCAGTTGCATCAATTAATAGTAGAAAAATACTCTGATCTAAATATTCAGCTTGTGATGAAGCATTCGCGTGATGTGATGGCTATAGCCGATAGTATTTTGATAGCGTCCGGAACCGCGACATTGGAAGCGACTATTTTGCAGAAACCAATGGTTGTAGCGTATAAAATGGCATCATTGACCTATGCGATCTATTCGCGAATGGTTAAATCTAAGTTTATATCTTTACCAAATCTGTTGGCTGATGAGGCTCTAGTGCCTGAAATCCTACAAGATCAGGTAAAGCCTGAAGTGCTCGGGCCTGCGGTATTAAAAAGTTTGCAAGATAATGAATACAAAACTTATTTGCGTGATAAGTTTTCAGTAATACACGAGCAGCTTCATCAAGACGCAGACGAGAAAGCAGCAGATGCCATTGAGGCGCTTTTGAAAGATAAAGGTGTGATCTCATGAGTACGATAGAATTAGATTTTTCTCAGGATAAAAGAGTTGCTGGTGTTGATGAGGTTGGCCGTGGTCCGTTGGTGGGAAATGTTGTTGCTGCCGCAGTCATTTTGGATCCAGCAAATCCTATCCAAGGCTTAGCTGATTCGAAAAAACTCTCTGCTAAAAAGCGAGAGCAGCTTTATATAGAGATCAAGGATAAGGCGTTAGCATGGTGTGTCGCTTCAGCATCGCCAGCAGAAATTGATGAAATCAATATACTGCATGCATCTATGTTAGCTATGAAAAGAGCTGTCGAAGGTTTGGATCTACCAGCTGAATTTGTATACGTTGATGGCAATCGTAGCCCTGACCTGAATTGTCCCAGTGAGCCCGTTGTAAAGGGTGATAGCAAGATCCCTGAGATTAGTGCAGCGTCTATTTTAGCCAAAGTTGATCGTGATAGAGAGATGCAGCTTCTAGATCAGCAATACCCACAGTACGGCTTTGCTAAACATAAGGGATACCCTACAGCTCTACATTTTGAAAAACTGGCTGAACATGGCCCGCTACCTGAACATCGTCGCAGTTTTAAGCCCGTACGGGATCTGCTTTCCTAACCTTTTAATAAGTTTGTTTTATGTCTGATCCGCAGTTTATTCATCTTCGCGTTCACACTGAATTTTCTCTAGTTGACGGTTTGGTTCGTGTCAAAGAGCTGGTTAATGCCGCTAAAGATGACCATATGCCCGCCGTTGGTATGACGGATCAAACGAATTTCTTTGGTTTGGTGAAATTCTTTAAGGCGGCAACAGGCAGTGGTGTTAAGCCTATTTGCGGTTCCGATCTGTGGGTGGAAAATACTGATGAACCTAGTGGAGAACCTTACCGTTTAACCTTGTTGGTTCGAAATGCTGAGGGTTACCTCAACCTGATGGAATTGATCTCGCAGGCTTATGCTGAGGGTCAAAATGTTCTGGCGGATATGGCCTTGGTTAAACCTGAGTGGGTAGAGGCTAAATCAGCTGGCTTAATTGCATTGTCAGGTGGGCGGAAAGGTGAAGTTGGTCGTTCTATCTTGGCTAATAATGATCAGGCAGGGGCGGTTTTAGAGCGCTGGATGAAAGTCTTTCCAAACAGCTTTTATCTCGAAGTTCAAAGAACAGGTAGAGTGGGTGACGAGCAGATTGTTCATGATTCTGTTGAATTGGCTAAAGCCTATAACTGTCCATTGGTTGCGACCAATGAGGTCATGTTTATCAATGAGTCAGATTTTGAGGCTCATGAAGTACGTGTTTGCATCAACCAAGGTCGTACGTTAGAAGATCCAACACGTCCAAAAGAATACAGTGACCAGCAATACTTCCGTTCCCAAGAAGAGATGGTTGAGCTCTTCAGTGATATTCCATCCGCGGTCCAAAACACAGTAGCGATTGCTAAGCGCTGTAATATCGAGATTGAAATCGGCACATATTATCTGCCGAAGTATCCTATCCCTGAAGGGATGTTGATGGATGATTATTTCCGAAAAGTGTCTTTTGATGGCTTGGAAGAGCGCCTTGAGATCATTCTTGATAAGGAAGATCCTGATTATCAAGCGAAGCGTCAGGAGTACATCGATCGCTTAGAGTTTGAATTGGATATTATTATCCAGATGGGTTTCCCGGGTTACTTCCTGATCGTAATGGACTTCATTATGTGGGGTAAGGAAAACGGTGTTCCTGTAGGTCCTGGGCGTGGCTCAGGTGCGGGTTCCTTGGTTGCTTATGCACAAAAAATTACCGATCTCGATCCGTTAGAATATGACCTGCTGTTCGAACGATTCCTCAACCCTGAACGTGTCTCCATGCCTGATTTCGATATCGATTTCTGCATGGATAACCGAGATAAGGTGATCGACTATGTGGCACGAACCTACGGACGTGATGCTGTTTCTCAGATCGTAACCTTCGGTACTATGGCTGCGAAAGCGGTAGTTCGAGATGTGGCGCGTGTACAAGGTAAGCCGTTTGGTCTTGCTGACCGACTTTCAAAGCTTATTCCTTTTGAGCCAGGTATTACTCTGAAAAAAGCCTTGGATCAGGAGCCTATGCTAGGTGAGTTTATTGAGTCCAGTGAAGAGGCTCAAGAAATCATGGATATGGCGTATAAGCTCGAAGGTGTGACGCGAAATGTAGGTAAGCACGCTGGTGGTGTAGTAATCGCACCTACCAAATTAACAGACTTTGCTGCTACATACTGTGATGAAGAGGGTAATGGTCTTGTTACTCAGTTCGATAAAGGTGATGTGGAAGAAGCTGGGTTAGTAAAATTCGACTTCTTGGGTCTGCGTACTCTGACAATTATCGATTGGGCGTTGCAAACGGTAAACCGTATTCGCGAAAAGGACGGTGAAGAGCCGCTCGATATCGCTCTGATTGATCTAGAAGACAGAAAGACCTTTGACCTTCTGCAAGCGGCAGAAACTACGGCAGTATTCCAGCTTGAGTCCAGCGGCATGAAGGATTTGGTTCGTAGACTATTACCTTCGCGCTTCGAAGATATTGTCGCGCTAGTAGCTCTATTCCGTCCGGGGCCGCTGCAATCAGGCATGGTGGATGACTTTATCAACCGTAAGCATGGTCGCGCTGAGATGGCGTGGCCACACCCTGATTACCAATTGGATTCACTGCAACCAGTACTTGAGCCGACTTACGGAATTATCCTTTACCAAGAGCAGGTAATGCAGATTGCTCAGGTAATGGCAGGTTATACCCTCGGTGGTGCGGATATGCTGCGTCGTGCGATGGGTAAGAAGAAACCTGAAGAGATGGCAAAGCAGCGGGTCTCTTTCCTTGAAGGTTCCGAGCAGAATGGTATCGATCGTGACTTGGCTGGGAATATCTTCGATCTTGTAGAGAAATTCGCAGGTTATGGTTTTAACAAATCCCACTCGGCTGCTTATGCCTTAGTTTCTTATCAAACGGCTTGGCTGAAAGCTCATTACCCAGCGCCATTTATGGCGGCGGTAATCTCTTCGGATATGCAGAATACCGACAAGGTAGTCATCTTCATTGAAGAGTGTCGTGTGATGGGGATTCCTCCTGCTTTACCGGATGTTAATACCGGTGAATACATGTTCACTGTAAATGATGAAGGTGTCATTGTTTATGGTCTAGGTGCGATTAAAGGTGTAGGTGAAGGGCCGATAGAAGCGATCACGGAAGCGCGCGAAGGTGGCGGTCCATTTGCGGATCTATTTGATTTCTGTGAGCGGGTTGGTGCGAAGAAGCTTAATAAGCGTGTTTTGGAAGCTTTGGTTCGTTCCGGAGCATTAGATTGTCTTGGCGCTGAGCGTGCAATTCTATGGGAGGCTATCCCAGATGCGCTTAAAGCTGCCGACCAAGCGGCCAAAAACCAAGATGCAGGGATGTTCGATCTTTTTGGTGAAGTAGAAGCCGAATCTGATCGCTGCTCATATGAAGATTACAAGTCGGTTAGATCTTGGACGGATAAAGAGCGCCTTACGGGTGAAAAAGATACGCTCGGTTTGTACCTAACAGGCCATCCTATCGATGAATATGAGTCCGAATTAAAGCACTTTGTTGGTAAGCGTATTGTTGAGTTGCAGCCTGCCCGTGGACAGACCCAAAAAATGGCAGGTTTGGTGGTTGATCTGCGACTTAAGAAAACCAAAAAAGGCGATAATCTTTGTTTTGTGACTTTGGATGACCGTACTGCGCGTATCGATGTAACTCTTTTTGGGGATACCTATGATGCTGTACGTGAACTTGTTCATAAAGACGCAGTACTAGTCGTTGAGGGAGAAGTGGCGGAGGATCACTTCTCTGGTGGAATTAAAGTGCGCGTAAGTAAAGTGCTGACCATTCCGCAGGCGCGTGCTCAGTATGCGGCAGGTATCCAAGTGAAATGTAACGAAAGTCAGTTAGCTGGTAGACGCCTGAAAGAACTGCAGGAGCTGCTTAATAGTTATAAGGGGGAAGGTTCTCTACCAGTGCAGTTGCGCTACTCTCGACCTGACGCTGAAGCAACTATAACTTTGGGTGATAACTGGCAGGTTCAAGCTAACGATGATTTGTTGATTGCATTAATGGAACGGTTCGGAAGTGATGCCGTTTCATTAACCTATTAGTCAGTTTAGCTAGCGTAACTTTGCTGTCCTGTTTAGAGTCGAGGCTTTCTCTTGTAGGGTCTGGTTCTTAAAGCTGCAAACAGGTACACTTTGGGCAATTTTTTTACTATTGAATAGATGAGTCATATGAATCCGAACTATCTGGATTTTGAACAGCCAATTGCAGAGCTGCAGGCAAAAATTGAAGAGCTACGTCTGGTAGGTGATTCAGCTGAGCTGAATATCTCCGATGAGATTAAGCGTCTGGAAGACAAAAGCCGCACTCTGACAGAATCTATTTTCTCTGATCTGTCTGCTTGGCAAGTATCACAGTTATCCCGTCACCCTCAGCGTCCATATACATTGGATTACATCGATTATATGTTCGATGAGTTTGATGAAATTCACGGTGATCGTCACTTTGCTGACGATCAGGCAATCGTGGGTGGTATCGCACGTATGGACGAGCGACCAATAATGGTCATCGGTCATCAGAAAGGTCGTGGTGTTCAGGAGCGTCAGAAGCGTAACTTTGGTATGCCTCGTCCAGAAGGCTACCGTAAAGCGCTTCGCTTAATGGAGATGGCTGAACGTTTTAAAATGCCCATCATGACTTTTATTGATACCCCGGGTGCTTACCCAGGTATCGATGCTGAAGAACGTGGTCAGTCAGAAGCTATTGCATTTAACCTAGCTAAAATGTCGCAGCTAAAAACACCTGTTATCTCCACTGTCATTGGTGAAGGTGGTTCGGGTGGTGCATTGGCAATCGGCGTATGCGATGAGCTAATGATGATGAGTTACTCAACGTATTCAGTAATTTCTCCAGAAGGTTGCGCTTCCATTCTTTGGAAGAGCGCTGAGCGAGCTGCAGATGCAGCTAAAGCAATGGGGATTACTTCTGATCGTCTGTTTGAGTTAGGCTTGGTTGATCAGATCGTAAGTGAGCCACTTGGTGGTGCTCACCGTGATCCAGCCCTAACTGCGGCTAATCTTAAGCGTCATCTATCAGAAGTGCTAGGTCGCTTAGATGAGCTATCTACCGATGAATTGCTAGAGCGTCGTTACAAGCGCTTGATGGCATACGGTTTTGGTGGTGAATCCTAATTCAGGCAATCTCACCGCTTTACAGGAGTGTGAGCGCCAGTTTAAGGCGCTGACCTCCCGTTTTATCTCTTCTCTAGATTCTTCCTCTTTAATCTCCCGTTGGGTTATTGCTCATAGCGGGGGTTTAGACTCTCAGTTATTGCTGCATCTTGCGTGTCAGGTGTTGCCGCGCAATCAGATAGTCGTGCTTCATATCAACCATAATCTGCAGGTTGAGTCAGATGGTTGGTCAAAGTTTTCAAAGAAACAGGCTGAGGTTAATGGTGTTGCTCATCATTTGGTTTCGGTTACTCCGAATAATTCCTCTGAAGTTGCTGCAAGGGATGCGCGTTACGCAGCGTTTAATGACTTTGTTGTCGAAGGTGATTGTGTGCTGGTTGGTCATCATGCTGATGATCAGGCTGAAACATTACTGTTTCGTTGGTTAAGAGGTGCCGGGCTGACGGGCTTAAAAGGCATGCCTGGACAGCGGGAACTAGGGCAGGGGTATCTATTGCGGCCATTGCTTTATTGTTCGCGTAAACAATTGGAGCAAGCAGCAACTGAGATTGACCTAGAATTTATTCAGGATCCATCTAATGATTCCATTGAGTATGACCGCAACTTTTTAAGGCATAAGGTATTACCTGAATTAAAGCTGCGTTGGCCGCAATTACTTTCTCGTTGGCAAAAAAATGCAGACTTGGTGGCTAAAAGTGAGTCTTTATTGAATCATTATTTAGATCAAGATTTGAGTCAGTGTTTAACTGCGAATAGGCAGTTAAATCTGGATGTCTGGGGGCTTTTGATTGAGATAAAGCGCCCCGAGCTGATTCGCCGCTGGGTCTATAACGAGATTGGTTTCTTGCTTAACGAATGGCAGTTAGAGCAAATTCAGCAGGATGTTATTCAAGCGCAATCGGATGCTAATCCCATTTATTCAATACAGGAACACTCGCTACGCCGCTTTCGCAATCATTTGTATATAGTATCTCCATCCTCTGAACTGCTCGATAATGTCGAAATATCTGAGGCTGGTAGATGGGCGTTGGGAGATGGTGAGCTAATAATCGAATTAACTAAGCCGCTACAGAAATCATTGAAACTTCAGCGCCGCAAGGGTGGTGAAAGATGTATTCCTCATGGGCGGCAGCATTCAAAATCGGTAAAGAAATTGCTCCAAGAAGCGGATCTTCCTCCTTGGGTGAAGGTGGACTGGCCATTGATTTTTCAGGGTGAAACCGTAGTTGCTGTGCCGGGTATCTGTGTTTGTGATGGCTGGGATAAAGAAAGCTCAGGTTTTTCGCTTTTATGGCGTCCCTTATCATTGTCTGATTAGCCCTGATTTGCTATCCTATAGCCCCATCTCGATCTTAAAAAATCCTCGCTTAAACACGATCAAACAGGTTCTGCATGACGCGTTATATCTTCGTCACAGGCGGTGTTGTGTCCTCATTGGGCAAAGGCATCGCATCCGCTTCTTTGGCTGCTATATTGGAAGCCAGAGGGCTTAAAGTAACTATGTTGAAATTGGACCCATATATTAACGTGGATCCAGGGACAATGAGCCCAATTCAACATGGTGAGGTTTTTGTTACTGAGGATGGTGCAGAAACTGACCTAGACTTGGGCCACTACGAGCGTTTCATCCGTACAACGATGAGCAAACGTAATAACTTTACTGCTGGTCGTATCTATCAGCATGTTTTACGTAAAGAGCGTCGTGGTGACTACCTAGGTGGAACGGTTCAGGTTATTCCGCACATCACCGATGAAATTAAGCGCCGTGTTATTGAAGGCGCTGGTGATGCGGACGTTGCCCTAGTCGAAATTGGCGGTACAGTAGGTGATATCGAATCACTACCGTTTATGGAAGCTGTGCGCCAGTTGAAAGCAGAGCTTGGTTCTGCTCGTGCGATGTTCATGCACTTGACGCTTGTTCCATACATAGCGACGGCTGGTGAAATCAAAACTAAGCCGTCACAGCACTCAGTAAAAGAGCTGCGTTCTATCGGTATTCAGCCAGATATTTTGGTATGTCGTTCCGATTTCCCACTTCCAGACTCTTCTCGTCGTAAGCTTTCATTGTTTACCAACGTTGAAGAGCGTGCAGTGGTGTCGCTTCCTGATGCAGACACTATCTATAACATTCCTCGCATGCTGTCTGAGCAGGGCTTGGACGATATCGTAGTAGAGCGTTTCCATTTAGAATGCACAGAAGCAGATCTAGGTGAATGGGATCGTGTAGCAGATGCTCATCTTAACCCCGAAGGCGAAGTTAAAATCGCTATGGTGGGTAAGTACATGGAGCTATTGGATGCCTATAAATCTCTTGTCGAAGCGATCTCTCATGCGGGTATCGCATTGAAGAAAAAAGTTCGCATCGAATGTATCGATTCTGAACGAATTGAACGTGAAGGCGTAGAAATTCTAGATGGCGCTAGTGCTGTTCTAGTACCGGGCGGTTTTGGTGAGCGTGGTGTAGAAGGCAAAATTGCTGCTGTTCGTTATGCTCGTGAAAACAAAGTGCCATACCTAGGCATCTGTTTGGGTATGCAGGTTGCGGTTATTGAATTTGCTCGCCATGTGGCAGGCCTAGAAGATGCGACATCTTCAGAATTTAGTAAAGAAGCGGAGCATCAGGTCATTGGCTTGATCACTGAGTGGGCTACCTCGGAAGGTGGTGTTGAAACTCGTGGTGAGGCTGATGACCTAGGCGGAACTATGCGTCTTGGTGCACAGGTTTGTCATCTTGCCGAAGGTTCTACAGCAGCTCAAGCTTATGGTAGTACTGAAATTACTGAACGTCATCGCCACCGTTTTGAAGTGAACAATAACTACGTTGAGCAACTAGAAAGCGCTGGTTTAAGAATTTCTGGCCGTTCTGTTGATGGTGAGTTGGTTGAAGTGGTTGAAGTTGCAGATCACCCTTGGTTTGTCGCTTGCCAGTTCCACCCAGAATTCACATCAACCCCGCGCGATGGCCACGGTTTGTTCACAGGCTTTATTCAAGCTGCACTGGATAAACAAGCTAAACAGTAAACGAATTAAGGATTGGGGGCGAGACGCCCCCAGAACGTAAAATTTCTGGAGTTATTTCCCCATGGCACAGATCTCTGATATCAAAGCCCGCGAAGTACTGGATTCTCGTGGTAACCCAACAGTTGAAGCTGATGTGATTCTTGCATCTGGCGTGATTGGTTCTGCCTGTGCACCTTCTGGTGCATCAACGGGTTCTCGCGAAGCGCTAGAACTGCGTGATGGTGATAAAGGCCGTTACCTAGGTAAAGGTGTACAAAAAGCAGTTGCGGCTATAAACGGTGTTATCCGTGAAGCACTAACGGGCATGGATGTAACTAATCAGCGCGCGCTAGATAACAAAATGCTAGAGCTTGATGGTACTGAAAACAAAGAAAACCTAGGTGCAAACGCAATCCTAGCGGTATCACTTGCAGCGGCTAAAGCAGCAGCTACTGAAAAAGGCTTGCCTCTATACGCTCACATTGCTGAGATTAACGGTACTCCAGGTCAGTTCTCCCTACCGCTACCAATGATGAACATCCTTAACGGTGGTGAGCATGCGGATAACAACGTTGATATCCAAGAGTTCATGGTTCAGCCAGTAAACTTCGACAAGTTCTCTGAAGGCTTGCGTTGTGGTGCGGAAATTTTCCACGCACTAAAAGCTGTTTTAAAAGCAAAAGGCCTAAACACTGCAGTTGGTGATGAAGGTGGTTTTGCTCCAAACCTTGCATCGAATGAAGAAGCTTTGGTTGTTATTAAAGAAGCAATCGATAAAGCTGGTTACGAGCTAGGTAAGGATGTAACGCTAGCACTAGACTGTGCTGCATCTGAATTCTACAAAGAAGGTAAATACGACCTTTCTGGTGAAGGTAAAGTCTTTGACGCTGAAGGCTTCGGTGATTACCTTGCAGCACTAACAGAAAACTACCCAATCGTTTCCATCGAAGATGGTCTAGACGAGTCTGATTGGGATGGTTGGGCTTACCTAACTAAGAAAATCGGTGACAAAGTGCAGTTGGTTGGTGATGACTTGTTCGTAACTAACACTAAGATTCTGTCACGTGGTATCGAGCAGAGCATCGGCAACTCAATCCTGATTAAGTTCAACCAGATTGGTTCTTTGTCTGAGACGCTAGACGCAATCAAGATGGCGAAAGATGCAGGCTTTACAGTGGTTATCTCTCACCGTTCCGGTGAAACTGAAGATACAACTATTGCAGATCTAGCAGTAGGTACAGCAGCAGGTCAGATTAAAACAGGTTCACTATGTCGTTCTGATCGCGTGGCTAAGTACAACCGTCTTCTACGAATCGAAGAAGAGCTAGGCGACGGCGCAATCTACAACGGCCTTTCTGAAGTGAAAGGTCAGGGCTAAGCGTAGTACCCTACGTAATAGTCTGATATAAAAAGGGGGCTTAGTGCCCCCTTTTTTACTTATAAGATATCTATGTATCGCTGGTTAGTTGCCCTTATATTATTTTTGATACTCGGACTGCAGTACAGGTTGTGGTTTGGGGAAGCAAACCTGCGCGATATTTGGGCTCTGAATGCCAAAATCGAACTTCAGCAAGGCATTAACCAAGAGCTTAGTCAGCGGAATAGTGAGCTAGAAGCGGAAGTTCTAGATCTCAAAAAGGGTAATGCTGCTTTGGAAGAACGAGCTCGCAGTGAGCTTGGTATGATCAAAGAAGATGAGTCCTTTTTCCAGCTGGTGGAACCCGCCTCAGAGAAGTAACCTTATATGACAACCCTACCTACAGAATTTACATATTTTAATGAAAAGCCAACAGGTTCTGCTGTTATCCGTAGTTGTCCTGAGGATTTTCAGGTTATTGAACAGCTAGGGTTTGAGCCGGAAGGAACTGGTGAGCATGTGTTCCTTTATATTCGCAAATGTGGTGAGAATACTGATTGGGTTGCCAGGCAATTAGCGAATTTTGCTCAGATTAGCCCTAGAGATGTTAGTTATGCGGGAAAAAAAGATCGTCATGCTGTCACTGAGCAATGGTTTTGTGCGAAATTTCCGATTAAGCGTAATTTGAATTGGAAGCTATTTGGTGGTGATAGCATCGAGGTATTGAAAGCTGTTCGGCATCAAAGAAAACTTCGTCTAGGTACTCTTCAGGGTAATCGTTTTAAGCTGCGACTTCGCCAGATTACTAATATGAATGAACTGCAACAGCGCGTAGATTATGTGGTTCAACAGGGCGTACCCAACTATTTTGGCGAGCAGCGGTTTGGTCGAGATTTTGGTAATTTAGATAAAGGTATCGCGTTGTTACGTGGTGAATATCAGGAGCGTCAAAGAAATAAGAAAGGTATTTATATCTCTGCTGTCCGTTCTTGGTTGTTCAATCAGGTGTTATCTCAAAGGTTGGAGCAAGATCTCTGGGATACAGTTCTTGATGGTGATGCTCTGATGCTGGCCGGAAGCCAGAGCTGCTTTGTTGAAAATGAAGCGACCGATGAATTACAGCGACGTTTAGCGGATAAAGAGATTAATCTTACTGGTCCAATGTGGGGTGGTGGAGATATGCTGCCAAATGTTGATGCTGAAGCGTGGGAGTTAGAACAGGTTAGTCGCTGGTCGGAAGTGAGTGAACTGCTTGAGCAGTTGACGTTAAAGCAAGAGCGTAGATCGCTCCGATTGTTGCCCCAGCAGCTAGAAATGAATGTGATCAATGAAACTGAATGTTGGCTAGAATTTGGTCTGCCTTCAGGTGCATTTGCTACCAGTGTACTGCGGGAACTATGCAATGTTACCCAGCCCGATAAAAATGAGGGATAAATGAAGATACTGATCTCTAATGATGATGGTGTCTATGCGCCAGGCCTTGCTACTTTAGCAAGAGCGCTTGCTGAAGTTGGTGATATTCTGGTGGTCGCCCCAGATCGTAATCGTAGTGGTGCGAGTAACTCTTTGACTTTGGATCGACCGTTAGAAACTTTTGAGCATGAAAACGGCTTTATTGGGATTAATGGTACCCCAACGGATTGTGTCCATTTAGGTAGTTCAGGTGTGTTTGGCTTTGAACCAGATATTGTTGTTTCTGGGATTAATGCAGGCCCAAATTTAGGTGATGATGTCATCTACTCTGGGACGGTTGCTGCAGCAATGGAAGGTCGCCATCTGCGATTTCCTGCTATTGCTATCTCTTCTGGAGAGTTTCATCCTGCACATTATGAATCTGCGGCTCAAGTTGCTAAGAATTTGGTCGAAAACATTCAACAGCTGAATGTTGCCCCCCGTACAGTAATAAACGTTAACGTTCCTGATTGCCCCCTTGATGAGTTTGCCGGTATACATGTAACGCGTTTGGGCCATAGGACCTGTGCAGGAAAGCCGATAGCAACAGAAGATCCTCGCGGAAAAATACGTTATTGGATAGCGGGAGCGGGACCAGCTGCTGATGCGGGTCCAGGTACGGACTTTTATGCTTTAAGTGAAAAATGTGTATCTATAACACCCTTGCATGCAGATATGACGCAATACTCTGGCATGGATAATGTGGGTGATTGGTTGGAGAATGGTATTTGAACGATCAGCAATTACGCGGAATAGGAATGACTTCGCAGCGAACAAGGGATCGTTTGATTAATCGATTACGAGATCAGGGAATTCAGGACGAGAGTGTTCTGGATGTGATGAGAAATACACCAAGACATATTTTTATCGATGAAGCTTTAGCTCATAGGGCTTACGAAGATACAGCTTTGCCAATTGGTTACAACCAGACTATTTCGCAGCCTTTCATTGTTGCGAAAATGACAGAGGTGCTTTTATTAGAGGGCCCATTACAAAAAGCCCTAGAAGTGGGGACTGGCTCTGGTTATCAAACTTCGATTTTGGCGCCATTGGTTGGTCAGTTGTACAGTGTAGAGCGTATTAAACCGCTTCAGGATAAAGCACGAGAGCGTTTGAAATTAATTGGTCTAAATAATGTACAGTTGAAGCATACAGATGGTGGCATGGGCTGGTCTGCGAAAGCACCTTATGATGGTATTTTGGCTGCTTGTGCACCAGAAAGTGTGCCAGAAGAATTAAAGCAGCAACTTGCTGTAGGCGGCCGTTTAATTATTCCTGTAGGTGGTAGCGATTCCCAAAAGTTGAATCTGGTTATCAGATTATCTGAAGATGAGTTCAGTACTGAAATTTTAGATTGTGTGAAGTTTGTACCATTGTTAAGCGGTACGGTGAGGTAGTAAGTTGAAGCAAGAAGGAAGAACGTGGCGCGACTATCTAGCATTGTCGGGCAAAGGGATGATGATGGGGGCTGCCGATGCAGTGCCTGGAGTATCAGGCGGTACAATTGCCTTCATGACAGGTATATATGAGGAGCTTATTTACTCCTTAAAGCAGTTCGGGCCGGAAGCTTTGTTTGTGTTGTTTAAACAAGGCCCTATTGCCGCTTGGAAGCATGTTAACGGCACTTTTTTACTGACCCTTGTGTTAGGCATTTTTGTCAGCCTAGTGACTGTCGCAAAGGTGGTGCTTTTTTGGTTAGCTGAATATCCTGAGCTTCTATGGTCGTTCTTCTTTGGCTTGATCTTGGCGTCAGTATGGTCTGTCTGCAGGCATATAGAGCAGTGGGATAGTAATAGCTTTACCGCGTTTATCGCCGGAACTATAGCTGCGTATATGATTACCTCTATATCGCCAACCACAATCGAAGCAACGCCGTTATTTATCTTCTTAGCTGGGATGGTAGCTATTTGTGCAATGATTTTACCGGGTATCTCAGGTAGTTTTATTCTTCTACTACTGGGCATGTATACGCCTATTCTGATGGCAATCAAAAATATTGAACTATTTACCTTAGGTATTTTTGCTGCTGGCTGTGCGGTTGGTCTATTGAGCTTCTCTCGGGTTTTAAGTTGGATGTTTAGTTCATTTAAAACGACGACTTTGGCTTTGTTAGGGGGCTTTATGTTGGGCTCTCTGAATAAAGTGTGGCCATGGAAATATACGACTGCTTATACCATTAACCGGCATGGAGAGCAGGTTCCTCTAGTTCAGGAAAATATATCTCCGTTTTCGTTTGAATCTATGACGGGTCAGCCTTCCTTTGTGATATACGCTGTTGGATTGATGATTGTTGGTGCTGTAGCGGTGTTATTGATCGAAAGAATGGGCCGGAGGTCTGAGGCATAGAGTCTGAGGAATAGTTTGGTGGGCTTAAAAGGTTATCTGCTACTGTGTTGCTCTTTTCTTCTGGTTGCATGTGGAGGGAAAACCTATGCGCCGGTGAGCGATCGATCGGTGCCTGTCTCTGCTCAGCCTCAACCTAACTACTATCAGGTTCGTAAAGGCGATACGCTATATTCTATCGCTTTTAGATATGGCTTAGATTATCGTGAGTTAGCTAGTAGAAACGGTATTTCCGGAAACTACAATATTTACCCTGGTCAAAAACTTAGTTTAAAACCTTCAGCGAGAAATACGGTTCCAGAATCTATTGTGCGCGATGCATCTATCATCGCACCCAAGCCTGAAATTGTGTCTAGTCGTCAAAAAGCGACTAATAAATCCCCGAGTACAAGTCCTCAAGTAGCTTCTAAGTCTGCTACGCCTCCAAAGCCTTCGGCTAAACCAGCTAAAACAACTGCCAAAGTTAAGCAGCAAAAAGCAGCAGTAAAGCCTGTACCTAAAGCTCAGACTAAGCTTCCAAAAATTGCTGCAGGGCCAATTAAATGGGGATGGCCTGCATCCGGAAAGATCGTTTCTACGTTTAAAACAAAAGGTGCTGTCAATAAGGGAATAAATATAGCATCCGCTTATGGTACTAAGGTCACAGCTGCGGCTAAAGGCCGAGTTGTCTATGCTGGAAGTGGCTTATTAGGATATGGTAATTTAGTGATTATTGATCATAATCAGCAGTTTTTAAGCGCTTATGCACATAATAGTCGTGTTTTAGTCAAAGAAAATGATATGGTTGAAAAAGGCCAGAAAGTTGCGGAGATGGGAAATTCGGGTGCGGACCGCGTAATGCTTCATTTTGAGATACGTCGTGATGGAAAGCCGGTAAACCCTCTTCGATATCTGCCGAAACAATAACTATAAGAAAATAAAATAATAAAAAACGTTAATAAACGCGTGATAGCACTGATTGGTTAAGGGAACGGGCAATGGAAAATATCGATAATAACTGCAAAACGGATGTGCAGGATATCGCTGTTGAAAGCGAAGAGCTGACAGAAGAGACTCGTGATGAGGGCAAAGATGGAACTCCTCAGAAAAAAGAACCAGAGTTTCTAAATAGTGGTCGTGGGCGCGGTAGTATGGCTCATAAAGACCTTCTTAATGCTAAAAACCTGGATGCAACCCAACTTTACCTAAATGAAATAGGCTTCTCGCCACTGCTGAGTGCGGAAGAAGAGGTGTACTTTTCTCGTCGCGCACTTAAAGGTGACGAAGCTGCGCGTAAGCGCATGATTGAAAGTAATCTACGTCTAGTCGTTAAAATTGCACGTAGATATATCAATCGCGGTTTAACTCTTCTTGATCTAATCGAAGAAGGAAACTTAGGATTAATTCGTGCCGTAGAGAAGTTTGACCCTGAAAGAGGGTTCCGATTCTCGACTTATGCAACGTGGTGGATTAGACAAACAATCGAACGAGCGATTATGAATCAGACTCGTACTATTCGTTTGCCTATCCATGTTGTTAAAGAACTGAATGTTTATTTGCGAGCAGCAAGAGAGCTGGCGCAAAAGTTAGATCATGAGCCATCCCCAGAAGAAATTGCAGAGCTGGTGGATAAGCCGGTTGAAAATGTTGAGCGAATGTTAGGGCTTAACGAACGTGTAAGCTCTGTCGATACGCCAATGGGTAAAGATTCTGATAAGTCTTTGCTTGATACGATCCCTGATGCAGTCTCTTCAGATCCGGCAACGTTGCTACAAAGTTCCAATATTAGTGGTAACTTGGATAAATGGCTGGATGCTTTGCCTGAAAAGCATGCGGAGGTATTATCTCGTCGATTTGGCCTCAGAGGTTATGAGATGAGCACACTGGAAGAGGTTGGGCGTGAAATAGGCCTGACACGTGAGCGCGTCCGTCAAATCCAGGTTGAGGCCTTACGTAAACTTCGTGATATTGTTGAAAAGAATGGTTTGAGTGGAGAAGACTTGCTGCAGCAGTAATCTTGATTTCGCTCTTCGAAAAAAAAACCGCCAATAGGCGGTTTTTTTGTGTGAAACTTAAACAAGCTCTTTTAGTTTATAGATAATATCTAGCGCTTCTCTTGGAGAGAGATCGTCAGGCGATAGTTTCTTTAGCTCTTTCAGGGCCTTTGGTTCTGGCGCTGCGAACATATCATTTTGAATTGGAGGCGGCGGGGCGCTTAATTGAGCGCTAACCGCCACATCTTGCTCAAGTTGCATTAGCTTGGTTTTAGCTTGTTGGATCACAGGTAAAGGTACCCCTGCAAGCTGAGCTACTTGCAAGCCATAACTTTGGCTTGCAGGTCCTTCTTTTACTTCGTGTAGAAATACGATGTGATCGTTGTGTTCTACAGCGGTTAAGTGCACATTGAAGACCGCATTTGCCTGATCGGGCAAACTAGTCAATTCAAAATAGTGAGTTGCAAACAGAGTAAAGGCTTTAGTTTCCCTAGCAAGATTGTCTGCGCAGGCCCAAGCGAGAGATAAACCATCAAATGTACTTGTACCGCGGCCTACTTCATCCATCAATACTAGGCTACGTTCAGTCGCATTATGCATAATATTGGCTGTTTCGGTCATTTCAACCATGAAGGTTGAGCGTCCGCCCGCTAGGTCATCGGATGACCCCATACGAGTAAATATGCGATCAACAATGCCAATTGTTGCAGCTGAAGCGGGAACATAACTACCAATGTGAGCAAGTAGAGTAATAAGCGCTGCTTGGCGCATATAGGTAGATTTACCACCCATGTTTGGCCCGGTAATAACGAGCATCTTACGCTCAGTATCTAAGTCTAAATCGTTAGCTACGAAAGGTTCGCTTAATACAGTCTCTACTACGGGGTGGCGGCCGCGCTGTATTTTGATTTGAGGTGTATCTGTTAGTGTTGGTGGAACGTAATCTAACGTTGTGGCGCGTTCTGCAAGGTTAGCGAGAACATCTAGCTCTGCAGTAGCGGCAGCCGAATCTTGTAGATCAGCTAATTCTTCAGCAATCGTTTCTATCAGGGCTTCGTAAAGCGCCTTCTCGCGTGTGAGCGCTCTGCTTTTTGCTGATAGGGCCTTGTCTTCGAACTCTTTAAGTTCCGGCGTAATATAACGTTCAGCATTTTTAAGTGTTTGGCGGCGAATATATTCAGCTGGTAATTCGGCGTTTTGTGCTTTTCCTATCTCAATAAAATAGCCGTGTACGCGGTTGTAACCTACTTTTAAGGTGGCAATGCCGGTACGATCCCGTTCTTTCTGTTCTAGCTCTAGTAGGTAAGCGCCAGCGTTTTCGCTAATACCGCGTAATTCATCCAGTTCAGCGTCGTAGCCATCAGCAATTACACCTCCTTCACGAATAACCACTGGTGGGTTTTCTATCACTGCTTTGGATAGCAGTTCTGCCAAGTTTGGAAATTCTGAGATTTGCTCGGATAACTCGTTCACTAACGGAGCATTGGCTCCTTCGATTTGTTGCTGAAGTAAAGGTAAGGAATTAAGAGATGTTTTTAATCGCTCTAAATCGCGTGGGCGTGCTGATCTGAGTGCAATGCGGGCTAAGATGCGTTCGCTGTCACCGATGAGTTTGAGTGTGCTTTGAACCGTTTCGAAGTGATAGTTTTCAATCAACCACTGAATAGACGCTTGTCGTGCACATAGCGTTGCTCTGTCTTGAATCGGACGGTGAAGCCATCTTCTCAACAGGCGACTACCCATTGGGGTGCGGCATTTATCGATCACTTTAGCGAGAGTGTTATCAAAACCACCCGATAAATTTTGATCAAGTTCTAGGTTTTTACGCGTCGCCGCATCCAGAGCTACACAGTCATTATGCTGTTCGATCTGAATGCGCCTGATATGAGGTAGTGAAGTGCGTTGAGTTTCTTTTGCATACTGTAATAAGCAGCCCGCAGCGGTTGTCGCGACGGCTAGATGATCACAACCAAAACCACTCAAATCTTTCACTTTAAATTGCTGACATAAAAGGTCGTTGGCGGTATCTACTTCAAAGTGCCAGGGGGATTGCGGGCGTAGGCCTTTGCGTTGGCTTAATACGTCATGTAGTTGGCTATCGTCATTGAAGAGTGTTTCAGATGGGCGTAAACGTTCAAGTTCACTCATCAGCGTGTCTTGGTTATCAATCTCCATCAGGCTAAAGCGACCTGAAGCAATATCTACAATAGCCAATCCGTAAGTATCGCCAGACTGATTAATAGCTACCAGTAAGTTATCTCTATTTTCATCAAGAAGCGCTTCATCACTTACTGTGCCTGGTGTGATGATTCGAGCAACCGCGCGTTCTACCGGTCCTTTGCTAGTAGCGGGATCTCCTATCTGTTCGCAAATAACCACGGATTCACCTGCGCGAACAATTTTACCGACATAGTTCTCCGCTGCATGGTAAGGGATGCCTGCCATAGGGATAGGCTCACCACCTGATTTTCCTCGGGCGGTAAGAGAGATATCTAACAGATCAGCCGCTTTTTTGGCGTCGTCATAAAACAGCTCATAGAAGTCACCCATCCGATAAAACACCAATTGATCAGGGTGTTGTGCTTTGATGCGTAGGTATTGCTGCATCATTGGGGTGTGAGTAGTTGCTGCTTGTTTGGTCATAGAGATATTAATTACTAAATGATGAAATAAAGAGTTGTTACGCAAACTTAACTTGAGGCATTGTACGGTAAATAAAGCGGCTTAAATAGTTTGAATAGGGTGGATCAGTATGCAATTACCACTGACGGATATCGCTGAAAAATTACAGGCAAAAAAATGTTCTATTGCAACAGCTGAATCATGTACTGGTGGTTGGGTTGCCCAAGAGATAACGGCAATTCCAGGTAGCTCTGCTTGGTTTGATTGTGGCTTTATTACTTATAGTAATGAGTCAAAACAGAAGATGCTTGGTGTATCAAAAGATACGTTGGATCAAAATGGAGCAGTGTCAGCTGAGGTAGTAGCTGAAATGGCGGAAGGTGCTCTTAATAATAGTGGGGCGCATATATCTGTAGCGACCAGTGGCATTGCTGGGCCGGGTGGTGGAAGTAAAGAGAAACCTGTTGGTACTGTATGGTTTGCTTGGGCTGAGCAAGGTAAATCAGTTAGAACAAAAAAATACTGTTTTGATGGCGATCGTGAATTGGTTCGAAAACAAGCAGTTAGCGTGGCGTTAGAAGGGATTTTACAGAACTTATCTGATTGAGGGTTGCAATCCGGAAAACTTGTGAAATAATACTGTCCATACATACAGTGTTTTGCGCAGTAATAAGAAGCGCACAATATGAATTTAGAGAAAGTAGGGTCAAAGATGGACGCAAATCGCAAAAAAGCATTAGACGCAGCGTTAGGTCAAATTGAAAGGCAGTTTGGTAAAGGCGCAGTGATGCGTATGGGGGATCAGCCTCGTGAAGCGATTCCATCTGTTTCTACTGGCTCTCTAGGTCTAGATATTGCGCTTGGTATAGGCGGATTGCCGTATGGTCGTATCGTTGAAATTTATGGTCCTGAATCTTCTGGTAAAACAACACTGACATTGCAGGTTGTAGCGGAAGCTCAAAAGCAGGGTAAGACCTGTGCCTTTGTTGATGCTGAGCATGCTCTTGACCCTATTTATGCAGAGAAACTAGGTGTTGATGTCGATAGTCTTCTAGTTTCTCAGCCGGATACAGGTGAGCAGGCGTTAGAAATTACAGATATGTTAGTTCGCTCTAACGCAGTTGATGTAATTATCGTCGACTCAGTAGCTGCTTTGACACCGAAAGCAGAGATTGAAGGTGATATGGGTGATTCCCACGTAGGTCTTCAGGCTCGTTTGATGTCGCAAGCGCTACGTAAGTTGACGGGTAATGTTAAGAGCTCTAACTGCTTACTGGTATTTATTAACCAGATTCGTATGAAGATTGGGGTTATGTTTGGTAACCCTGAGACTACAACGGGCGGTAATGCGCTTAAATTCTACTCGTCTGTTCGTTTAGATATTCGCCGTACTGGTGCTGTTAAGAAAGGTGATGAAGTCGTTGGTAATGAGACGCGAGTGAAGGTTGTTAAGAACAAAGTTTCACCACCGTTCCGTCAGGCTGAGTTCCAGATTATGTATGGTGAAGGTATTTACCATATGGGTGAAGTTATCGATCTAGGCGTTAAAGAAGGTTTGGTTGATAAGTCGGGTGCTTGGTATGCCTACAATGGCGATAAGATTGGTCAGGGTAAGGCCAATGCATCTAAGTTCTTGGAAGAAAATCCTGAGATTGCGAATGAAATTGAGACAGAGCTGCGTAATCGCTTACTATCAACGCCTGCACCGAAAGAAGGCGATGCTGAAGACAAAACTGAAAGTCTCGATCTGATTTAAGGTACTAAGCTAACACAGGAAAACCTCCGTCTATAGATGGAGGTTTTTTCGTTTAAAGAGGGTTGATTATGGATGAGAATCCAAATAAAGAAGCATGGAACAAGGCTATTCAGTTACTGTCACGGCGCGAATATTCTTATAAAGAGCTAAGTCAAAAGCTTGCCCGAGGTATCGAGGGGGCAGATTTAGATAGCGTATTACACAGTCTAGTGGAGGAAGGTTACCTATCTGATCAGCGTTTTTGTGAAAGTTTTGTGCGTATGAGAGTAGGGCAAGGTCATGGTCTTATTCGAATTCGATTCGATTTGAAGCAGAAGGGTGTAGCTTCGGAATTGCTAACTAGTTGCTTAGAGGGCTTAGATATAGATTGGTTTGCTCAAGCAGAGGAGCTATACCGACGTAAATACCGAGAGCCTCTAGCGGATAAAGACTTTAAGGGGCGTAGTAAGCGCATGCGCTTTATGAGTCAGCGTGGTTTTTCCATGGATGAGATACAGTTTGCTATAGAGCAGGTTGCGAACGAAGAATATTAAGATGTTATCGTTATATATTTCAAAGGGTTAGATTTTTTTTGTGCTAACAGTTAAGCGAGTTTTTCCTTCGTAAAACAGATAATCGCTAACTACCTTAATCTGAAATCAAACAGATTATTTTTAGTCTATTTACTACGAATAGGCTCATTTCTGAAAAAGATTCGAACAATTTTCGCTCACGATATATAATGTCGCGCCCATAATTTGTGGTGATTTTACGCTGTTGGTAGGCAAGTGAGGCTTGCTGATGGCTTTACCAGAATGGATACGCATACGGTTCATCTAATGAAATATATGACAAGTGCCGAGATTCGCCAGGCTTTTCTAGATTACTTTAATCAGCAAGGACATGAGGTTGTAGCAAGTAGCTCCCTTATCCCTGCTAACGATCCTACCCTGATGTTTACAAATGCGGGGATGGTACAGTTCAAAGATGTGTTCTTGGGCACAGATAAGCGCAATTACACACGAGCGACAAGCTCTCAGCGATGCGTACGTGCTGGTGGTAAGCACAATGACCTTGAAAACGTAGGTTACACGGCGCGTCACCATACTTTCTTTGAAATGCTTGGAAACTTTAGTTTCGGTGATTATTTCAAGAAAGACGCAATCAACTTTGCATGGACATTCCTGACTGAGACGTTAGGTCTTCCAAAGGAACGTTTGTGGGTGACGGTTCACCATTCTGATGAAGAAGCTGAGCGTATCTGGAAAGAGGAAGTTGGCGTAGATCCAGAGCGTTTCTCTAAACTGGATGAAGATAACTTCTGGTCAATGGGTGATACAGGCCCATGTGGCCCATGTACTGAAATATTCTTTGATCATGGTGCTGATGTATGGGGTGGTCCTCCAGGCAGTCCTGAAGAAGATGGTGATCGCTACATCGAAATTTGGAACGTTGTATTCATGCAATACAACCGTAGTGCTGATGGTGAAATGACACCACTTCCAAAACCATCTGTTGATACAGGCATGGGCTTAGAGCGAATTGCAGCGGTTATGCAGAACGTTCACTCTAACTACGAAATCGATATGTTCCAAAGTCTGTTGAAAGCTACTGCTGCGGCTGTTGGTACAACAGATATGGATAATAAATCGCTACGTGTAATAGCAGACCATATCCGTTCTTGTTCTTTCCTTATTGTCGATGGTGTGCTGCCATCTAACGAAGGTGCAGGCTATGTTTTACGTCGCATCATCCGTCGAGCTGTACGTCACGGTAATAAGCTAGGTGCTAAAGGTGCTTTCTTTAATCAGCTTGTAGCCGCGTTGGTGAACGAGATGGGCGAAGCTTATCCTGAACTAGCTGAGAAGCAGGCTCAGGTTGAACGTGTTCTTCTAAAAGAAGAAGAACAGTTTGCGAAGACGCTTGATCATGGTATGCGTTTGTTACAGGAAGCGATTGATAATCTGGACGGCACTGTTATTCCAGGTGAGACAGTATTTAAACTATATGATACCTATGGCTTCCCACGTGACTTAACTGCTGATGTTGCTCGTGAGCATGAGCTGACAATTGACGAAGAAGGCTTTGAGCGTGAGATGGAAGCTCAGCGTGAGCGTGCTCGTGCGGCAGGTAAATTCTCCATTGATTACAATGATGCGATCAAGCTGGATGGTGAAACTAACTTTACCGGTTATGACAGCCTTGCTGGCGAAGCATCTGCAGTGGTTGCCTTATTTAAAGAAGGTGAATCAGTAGATGAACTTAAAGCAGGTGAAACTGGTTTAGTGGTTCTAGATGAAACGCCTTTCTATGCAGAGTCGGGTGGTCAGGTTGGTGATACTGGTGTGCTAGCAGCGGTTAACGGTTCTTTTGCAGTTAATAACTGTACTAAAGAGGGTAAAAACAACTTACATCACGGCGTAGTAGAAAACGGTTTTGTGAAAGTTGGTGATAAGGTTGCTCCTCAAGTTGATTCCAAGCGTCGTCAGGCGATCGCGTTGAACCACTCTGCTACTCACTTATTGCACGAAGCACTTCGCGTTGTTCTGGGTGAGCATGTGCAACAGAAAGGCTCGTTGAATGATGATCAGCGTCTGCGTTTCGACTTCTCTCATTTTGAAGCGGTAAGCGCGGAACAAATCGCTGAAGTTGAGAGGATGGTTAACGATCAGATCCGTCTGAATACAGAAGTCGTAACTGAACTCATGGAAATTGAAGCTGCCAAAGAGAAAGGTGCAGCGGCTCTTTTCGGTGAGAAATACGACGATGTAGTGCGAGTGCTTTCGATGGGTGATGATTTCTCCATCGAACTTTGCGGTGGTACTCACGCTAAGCGTACAGGTGATATAGGTCTTCTGAAAATTACTTCTGAAGGTGGTGTGGCTGCCGGTATCCGACGTGTTGAAGCGGTAACTGGCCCTGTAGCGCTGGATTATTTTGCTGACCAAAAAGCGCAATTTGAACAGAAGCTTCAAGATCAGCAAGCGAAAAATCGCCAGCTTGAAAAGGAGCTTGAGCAGATGAAAGCTAAGCTAGCGGCTGCTAAGGGTGCTGATCTAATCAGTAGCGCAGTGGAAGTTTCTGGCGTCAAAGTGTTAGCCGCACAGCTAGAGGGCGTAGAGCCTAAAGCCTTACGCGACACAATCGATCAGTTGAAAAACAAACTGGGTAGCGGTGTTGTCGTATTGGCAACAGTGTCTGATGACAAGATTGCTTTGGCTGCAGGTGTGACTAAAGATCTGACTGGTCAGGTTCGTGCTGGTGATTTGATTAAAGAGCTAACAGCTAAACTTGGCGGTAAAGGTGGTGGTCGTCCTGACTTTGCTCAGGGTGGCGGTACCGATGAAGCTGCTCTGCCTGCTACACTGAAGGCTGTAACAGCTCTGGTCGAGGCTGCTCTATAACGATTTAGGTGCACGCATGGCGCTTTTTGTTCAAAAATATGGTGGTACCTCTGTCGGAACTGTTGATCGTATTGAAGCAGTCGCAGATAAGGTTCGAGGTTTTAAGCAGCAAGGACACGATGTTGTTGTTGCTGTATCTGCCATGAGTGGTGAGACGAATCGTCTCATCTCCTTGGCTAAAGATATACAGTCAAAACCTAATGCCCGTGAAATGGACGTATTGGTCTCTACAGGAGAGCAAGTCACCATTGCTTTGCTTTGTATGGCATTGGAAAAGCGCGGCGTGTCTGCTCGTTCTTATACGGGCAGCCAGGTCAAAATTCTTACTGACAGCTCGCATACCAAGGCTCGGATTCAAGATATAGAGGTATCCTCTATTAAATCCGATCTGGAGGCTGGGAGAGTTGTGGTTGTAGCTGGATTTCAGGGTGTTGACCTTGATGGCAATATTACCACGCTCGGTCGAGGTGGATCTGATACGACCGGTGTTGCCTTGGCTGCAGCGCTTAAAGCTGATGAGTGTCAAATCTATACTGATGTAGATGGTGTATATACTACCGATCCGCGCGTAGTATCGAGTGCTAAGCGTCTAGAGCAAATTACATTCGAAGAGATGCTCGAGATGGCGAGCCTTGGGTCTAAAGTATTGCAGATCCGTGCCGTTGAGTTTGCAGGAAAATATAAAGTGCCGTTGCGGGTTCTTTCTAGCTTTGAGGAAGGGCCGGGGACTCTAATTACCGTTGAGGGTGATTCGACAGTG
This sequence comes from Neptuniibacter sp. SY11_33, assembly GCF_047778025.1. Taxonomy (GTDB): domain Bacteria; phylum Pseudomonadota; class Gammaproteobacteria; order Pseudomonadales; family Balneatricaceae; genus Neptuniibacter. Next base: position 3,210,185 of record NZ_CP180543.1, on the reverse strand, counting down.
GAAAAACCAGTTATTTCAGGTATCGCGTTTAACCGCGATGAAGCTAAGTTGACCGTAATGGGTGTGCCTGATGTTCCTGGGGTTGCATCAAAAATTTTAGGCCCGATCAGTCAGGCAAACATTGAAGTTGATGTAATCGTGCAGAATGTTGCTGCTGATAATACAACGGACTTTACTTTTACTGTTCACCGTAATGATTATGATGCGGCTGAAGCCGTGCTTGAAAAGGTGTCTGCTGAGCTGGGGGCTCGTGAAGTAGTTGGTGATAATCAGATTGCTAAAGTCTCTATTGTAGGTGTGGGTATGCGATCTCATGCTGGTGTAGCGAGTAAAATGTTCGATGCCTTAGCAGCTGAAAATATTAATATTCAAATGATTTCTACATCTGAGATTAAGGTCTCAGTTGTTATAGCTGAAAAGTATTTGGAGCTGGCAGTGCGCTCTTTGCACACTGCTTTTGATATGGATGTTGATGATTCGGTTAGTGAATAATCGATCATAATGGTTAATAGAAAAAGCTGGTCTATAGTTAGGTTAGCTGTTGTTGTATAGGCAGCGTTCTGGCAGGGATTTGGATGAATGCCAGTATGTGGTCTACCGTTTAGGTAGATTGGCCTGGGAAGTATTAAGGAGATTCTACACATGTTAATTCTTACTCGCCGTGTTGGCGAAACTCTTATGGTTGGTGACGATGTCACTGTCACTGTGCTTGGTGTTAAAGGTAATCAGGTCCGTATTGGTGTTAATGCACCTAAAGATGTATCCGTGCATCGAGAAGAGATCTATCAGCGCATTCAGCGTGAAAAGGCCGAAGAAGGAAATAAAGCGTAATTTTTTTAAAACTTTGCTTTTCTTTTGATAATCACTTGGTTATAGTACGCGCCGTTGTTTAGGTGAGCTGGCCGAGTGGCTGAAGGCGCGCCCCTGCTAAGGGCGTATAGGAGAAATCCTATCGAGGGTTCGAATCCCTCGCTCACCGCCATTTTGATGTGCGCCCGTAGCTCAGCTGGATAGAGTACCTGGCTACGAACCAGGCGGTCAGAGGTTCGAATCCTCTCGGGCGCGCCACTCAAAAAAACAACGGTTTATTTTCTTGGATGCGCCCGTAGCTCAGCTGGATAGAGTACCTGGCTACGAACCAGGCGGTCAGAGGTTCGAATCCTCTCGGGCGCGCCACTCCAAAGAAAATTTCAGATATGCGCCCGTAGCTCAGCTGGATAGAGTACCTGGCTACGAACCAGGCGGTCAGAGGTTCGAATCCTCTCGGGCGCGCCATCTGTAACTCTACCTTCCTACACTTTATAATATTCGTCCTAATTATTTTTTGAGCTCGTTGCTATGAAGTTCTCTATTCGTTTGTTTCCAGAAATTACCATTAAAAGTCGCCCTGTACGTAAGCGTTTAATTCAGCGTTTGCAAAGCAATTTGCAGAATATGACACGCCGTATTGACGAGCAGATAAAAGTTAAGGGACAGTGGGACAAGCTGGATGTAGAATGTGCTGGCGCAAGTGCAGAGATCGTCGAGCAAGTGGTGGATCTATTAGGTCGCACTCCAGGGATTCATAGTTTCATCGAAGTAACTGAATACCCATTGGGTGATTTTCATGATGTCTACGAGAAAGCGCATGCTATCTACGCAGATGAGTTGAAAGGTAAAACCTTTAAAGTGCGTGTTAAGCGCTCAGGTAAGCATGACTTCCGTTCTATTGATGTTGAACGCTATGTTGGTGGTGGTTTGAATCAGCATGCGGAGACTGCGGGTGTAGATGTCCATAAGCCAGAAGTTTATGTCGATCTTGAGATTCGCAACGATAGTCTTTATGTCGTAACGAATACCTATAAGGGTTTGGGTGGTTTCCCGCTAGGTACTCAAGATTCTACGTTATCGCTCATATCCGGTGGATTCGACTCCATTGTTGCTAGCTACATGTCTATGCGTCGTGGTTGTAAAACTCATTTTGTTTTCTTTAATTTGGGTGGTCATGCGCACGAAATCGGTGTGAAGCAGGTGTCTCTGTATTTGTGGCAAAAATATGGCTCTTCTGCGCGAGTGAAGTTTATTACAATCCCTTTTGATGAGGTGATTGGTGAAATTTTACAATCTGTACATCACTCCTATATGGGCGTCGTATTGAAGCGCATGATGATGCGCGCGGGTGAGCAGATTGCCGATAAAATGAAAATAGATGCATTGGTAACCGGCGAAAGTATTGCCCAGGTATCTAGTCAAACATTACCTAATCTGTCCATTATTGATGCTGCAACTGAGAAACTAGTGGTGCGACCATTAGTGACAATGGATAAGCAAGATATTATCGATATTACACGTGAAATCGGCGCATATGACTTCGCTAAAAATATGCCTGAGTATTGTGGTGTGATCTCTGATCGTCCAACTACGTGTGCCAAGAAAGATCGTGTGGAAGAAGAAGAGTCTGATTTTGATTTTGATGTGCTTGAACGTGCTCTAGAGCGTCGCCAGGTCATTAGCATCGATGAGATTGAAGAAGATGTAAATATTCATGCTGAGGTTGAGGCATTAACTAAAGTTGCTGATAACCAGGTTGTTGTAGATATTCGCGCGCCGCATGAGCAAGAGAAAAAGCCGCTAAATATTCCGGGTTGTGAAATTCAGTTGATTCCGTTTTTCGCTTTAGGCGCTGCTGCTGATGAATTTGAAGAAGGTAAGGAATACCTTCTTTATTGTGAAAAAGGTGTTATGAGCCAAATGCATGCGCATCAAATGCAGGAACGTGGCTTTAGTAATGTAAAAGTTTATCGCCCTGGAAAGAGTGAATAACACCATATTTCACTGAATATGGATCAAAGGTTGTAAGCAAATTTTGATCCATATCCTCCCTTTGACCGAAAAATCCCCTCTAATTATTGCCTGAAGTAGACTTTTCGGGTTTAATTATGGTCCATTTGCAACCAGTACATCCGTCAGTGAAAGCCTAATAATTAGGTGGCCAAAAGCCATATCTGACGTATGGGTTTCGATAAGTACAGGAGCATCCATTAAAATGGAAAATCTGCTATCAGAAGGCCTTGAATTAATGGTCTTTGGTATGGGCTTCGTTGTTGTCTTTCTTACTTTGTTGGTATTCGCTACTTCAGGAATGTCCAAAGTGGTAGGCAAGTTTTTTCCTGAAGCACCAGCGCAGCCAAAAGCAAAAAAGACTGCACCAGCGCCAGCTGGAAATAACAATGATGAGTTAATTGCTGTCATGACAGCTGCGGTTCACAAACACCGTTCGTAAATAAGAACGGCTCAATAACGAATAAATCTGCATTAATCGACAGAAGGCCATTACCCATGACCGACGCAAAGAAACCACTTGGCATTACCGACGTAGTTCTGCGTGACGCACACCAGTCGCTATTCGCTACGCGTATGCGAGTTGAAGACATGCTGCCGATCGCGGAAAAGCTAGATAAAGTAGGCTTTTGGTCCCTAGAAAGCTGGGGCGGCGCAACATTTGACTCATGTATTCGCTTTATCGGAGAAGATCCGTGGGAGCGTATCCGCTTGCTTAAAAAAGCAATGCCAAACACAAAACATCAGATGCTCCTGCGTGGACAAAACCTGCTAGGTTACCGTCACTACGCTGATGATGTTGTAAATAAATTCTGTGAACGTGCTGCTGTTAACGGCGTAGACGTATTCCGTATCTTCGATGCGATGAACGATCCGCGTAACCTTGAAACTGCAATCAAAGCAGTTAAGGCAACAGGCAAGCACGCTCAAGGCACTATCTCTTACACTAAGAGTCCAGTTCACACGATCGATAACTGGGTTGCATATGCAAAAACTCTTGAAGATATGGGTGCTGATTCCATCAACATCAAGGATATGTCCGGTATCCTGACGCCATACGATGCATTTGACCTAGTTTCTCGTCTGAAAGCTCAGACTGATCTAGAAGTTCAATTGCATGCTCACGCGACTTCAGGTCTGTCTGATATGACAATCCTTAAGTCTGTTGAAGCGGGTATCGACCGTGTTGATACTGCTATCTCTTCTATGTCTATGACATACGGCCATACGTCTACTGAATCTGTAGTAGCTGCATTGGCGGGTACTGATCGTGACACAGGTCTAGATATCAATCTTCTAGAAGAGATTGCTGGCTACTTCCGTGAAGTACGTAAGAAGTACGCTAAATTTGAAGGTTCTCTACGTGGTACAGACTCTCGTATCCTAGTTGCTCAGGTACCTGGTGGCATGTTGACTAACATGGAAAACCAGCTGAAAGAGCAGGGTGCTGCAGATAAGTTCGATGAAGTACTAGCTGAGATCCCTCGTGTACGTGAAGACCTAGGTCTGATCCCACTAGTAACGCCAACTTCACAGATCGTTGGTACTCAGGCTGTAATCAACGTTCTAATGGGCGAGCGTTACAAAACTATCTCTAAAGAAGTTCAGGGTATTCTGAAAGGTGAGTACGGTGCAGCTCCTGCTCCTTACGATGCTGACCTTCAGGCTCGTGTATTGGATGGTGGTGAAGCAATCACTTGTCGTCCTGCTGATCTACTTGAGCCAGAAATGGACAAGTTGGTAGGCGAGCTAAAAGATCTTGCTGCTGAGAAGGGTATTGAGCTAACTCAAGGTGAGAACGAAATTGATGACGTTCTAACTTATGCTCTATTCCCACAGGTTGGCTTGAAATTCCTTGAAAACCGTAACAACCCTGATGCATTTGAACCTGCACCTACATTAGAGGACGCACTAGCAATGGCTGCACCTAAAAACACTGGTCCACAGACTTACACTATCTCTGTTAACGGCCAAAACTACGTTGTACAAGTAACTGAAGGCGGCGATATCTCTGCTGTAGCACCAGCTGCTCCAGCTGCCGCGGCTCCAGCTGCTCCTGCAGGTGCTGGCGAAGATGTTCCAGCTCCATTGGCTGGTAACATCTGGAAAGTACAAGTTGCACCAGGCCAGGCTGTTCAAGAAGGTGATGTTCTAGTAATTCTTGAAGCGATGAAGATGGAAACAGAAGTACGTGCAGCACGTGCTGGTACTGTTTCTACTGTAGAAGTTAATGAAGGTGACGCTGTACAGGTTGGCGACACTCTATTGACTCTAGCGTAAGGTATTGTTTGATGGATAAGCTAATCGAACTGTTTCTTGCCTCTGGTGCTTATAACATCAGTGGTGGTCAGATCGTAATGATTTTGGTTGGCCTTTTACTTCTGTTCTTGGCCATCAAAAAGAATTTCGAACCGCTTCTGCTTGTGCCAATCGGTTTCGGTGGCATCATGGCAAACATTCCGGAAGCTGGCTTGGCATACACGGCTGTAGAAAATGCTGTGCACTTTGCTGTTCCGGAAATCATGAATGGTTTGGCGTCAGCGCTAAATATTACTAGTACTGATCCAAAAGATATTCTGACTGCCTACCATAACACTGCTTCTGCTGCTCAGGTTCAAGATGCAATCAATGTAGCTAAAGATGGTGGTTATGCGAATGGCATGCTGTATAACTTTTACAGTGTAGCGATCGGCTCTACAGCTGCTCCGTTGTTGATCTTCATGGGTGTTGGTGCGATGACAGACTTCGGTCCGTTGTTGGCTAACCCACGTACCTTGTTCTTGGGTGCGGCAGCTCAGTTCGGCATCTTCGCAACTGTACTAGGTGCGGTTGCAATGTCTTCTATGGGCATCATGGACTTCAACATCCAAGAAGCAGCAGCAATCGGTATCATCGGCGGTGCTGATGGCCCAACTGCGATCTATGTAACTAGTTTGCTAGCTCCACACCTATTGGGTGCAATTGCGGTAGCTGCATACTCTTACATGGCGTTAGTGCCTCTGATTCAACCACCTATTATGCGTGCGTTGACTACAGACGCTGAACGTAAGATTCAGATGAGCCAGTTACGTCATGTAACTAAGCTTGAGAAGATTCTATTCCCGATCGTACTGTTGATCCTAGTAGCGCTATTGCTTCCAGATGCAGCACCTCTGTTGGGTATGTTCTGTTTCGGTAACTTGATGCGTGAGTGTGGTGTAGTAGATCGTCTTAGCGATACTGCTCAGAATGCTCTAATCAACATCGTTACAATCTTCTTGGGTCTATCTGTAGGTTCTAAACTTTCTGCTGATAAGTTCCTAGATCTTGAAACGCTAGGCATCATGGCACTAGGTATCGTTGCATTCTGTATCGGTACAGCTGCTGGTGTGATCATGGCTAAGATTATGAACAAGATGATGGGTGGCAATGCGATCAACCCACTAATCGGTTCAGCGGGTGTATCTGCGGTACCTATGGCTGCTCGTGTCTCTAACAAGATTGGTCTTGAGTATAACTCTCAGAACTTCCTGTTGATGCATGCAATGGGTCCAAACGTTGCAGGTGTAATCGGTTCTGCGATTGCAGCGGGCGTAATGATCAAGTTCGTAAGCTAATGATTAGCTCATGAAACTAAAAAAGGCTGCCATTGGCAGCCTTTTTTGTTTCTTTCAAGAGATATTATGCTGTCTAGCCTCTAGCCTCTAGCCTCTAGCCTCTAGCCTCTAGCCTCTAGCCTCTAGCCTCTAGCCTAATGCCCAGCGAATACTTCTAAATGTGCTTGTACGCTGAATGCCAAGGATACAGGGTTGTAGCCACCTTCTAGAACTGAAACAACGCGGTTTTGGCTGTATGTGCGAGCAGCATCTAACAGTAGCTGAGTTACCCAGCGATAGTCTTCCTCGTTGAGCTTAATGTCCGCCATAGGATCTTCATGATGAGCGTCAAAGCCTGCAGAGATAATGATCATATCTGGTTTGTGAGCTTGGATCGCAGGTAACCAGCGAGATTCAACGAGCTTACGGAAAACCATCCCGTCACTATGAGCATCCATAGGGCAGTTAATAATGTGGTCGCGTACAAAATCACAGTAGCGCTCAGGATAGAAAGGATGCTGGAATGTCGAACATACAAGGACTTCGGGTCTGTCTTTAAATATATCTACAGTACCGTTACCTTGGTGGACATCGAAATCAAAAATTGCAACGCGTTCTATGCCTGGTTGCTGTAACGCGTGCATTGCCGCAATGGCAGCATTGTTATAGAAGCAAAATCCCATTGCGTTGTTATGCTCAGCATGGTGACCAGGCGGGCGTGTAGCGCAAAAAGCATTTTTGGATTTGCCGCTGATTACTCGGTTAACTGCCATAACGGCAGAGCCTGCCGCTAAACTGGCTGCATGCAAGGAGTGAGGACAAAGTGCAGTATCTTCGTCAGTATACACAACGCCTTGTTCTGGCAGCTTCATCTCCAAACGTTTTTGATGGAGGTGAGCGTGGGCAAGTTGCACTTGTTCAGGTAATACGTGTACTGATTGGATTTGTTCAAGATCCTGCATCAGGCCTGTCTTTTCCAGTACCTTTTGGATGGCGACTAGGCGAATAGGGCTTTCAGGGTGCTCTGGGCCCATGTTGTGTAGGCCGCAATCTTCATGAGTGATAAATGCAGTAGTCATAAGTACGCTTTTTTTATAAGTTTTGTTTAGTTTACCTGAAACCCAAAAAGCAGGATCTCATTACATCGTCTCAATACCTCAAGCCTACACCTTAGAGTTAGATTTTTCTTGATCTGGATCATTAGTGTTTGCATGCCCTCGGGATAGGATGGTTGTCACAGCATAGAACTGTCTTGGCATCGAGTGTTCACCCTACACCCGGTGCTTTTTTTTGTTTGCAGGAAATGCTTTTGTCATATCGAATAGGCTTTTATACTTCAAATATTCTTTTTGCGTATATGGACGGTTGAGTGGCGAAAGTAGATTATTCGAACAAGCAAGTTCTACTGATAGAAAGCAGTGGCAACATGCGGTCTACTATCTTCTATATGCTGAGGAGCATGGGGGTCGCTAATCTAAAGGCGGTGACGATTAATGACCGCGTGTTAGATGAGATCTCTGAGAATAACTACGATGTTATTCTGTTAGGGCATAATGTAAATGATAGCGTCACTGGTATCCAATTGTTGGAGGAGTGTCGTTATCGTGGTTTTATTAAGCCTACGGCTTGCTGGATTTTTATGACCAGCGATGCTTCTCAAGAAGTTGTTTTGCACGCCATCGACAGCCGTCCCGATGATATGATCATGAAACCGTTTTCGGTGGATGAACTCAAACATCGTCTAGATAATATCCTTTATCGTAAATCCGTTTTTAAACCTGTTGATGATGCCTTGGAGATCGGCGATCTACCTGCGGCTATCACATTCTGTCAGCATAACTTCGCTTCTTATGATCAGGAATATGACGAAGCGCAGCTGATTCTTGCTCGTTTATTGCTTAAGTTCCAGCGGCCGAAAGAGTGTGCCAAAGTTGCTGAAAAGCAATATTGGAAAAGCCACGATAAAGAAGCGGGTATTGTTTGGGCAGAAGCTATGTTGCAGCAGGAGCAGTTTAAAGAAGCAAAGTCTCTTTTACTTGAGCTTATTGAAGAATACCCGTTATTGATCGCAGCTTATGATCTGCTTGCTGAAGCTCATGAAAAAGAAGGGAACTTAGATCAAGCACGAGAGACGGTTGCTGAAGCCGCGCAAAAATGCCCGATGGGTATTCCTCGTCAGATGGAGTTGGGGCGTTTAGCTACGCAAACTGAGCAACTGGATATGGCAGGAGGGGCTTATCGTAAATCGATCGTTCTTGGGCGGCGGAGTTGTTATAAATCTCCCGATCCTTACCTACGACTGGCTAACGTAAAGCGCTTAGAGGCAAAGAATGCTGATGGCGGAATGGCGATCGAGCTTTTTAATGAGTTTGAAAATACTATTTCGCAGGCGTATAAAGCGTTCCCACGAGATGATCAGTTACAAGTTAGAGCTTCTCTCCTTAAAAGTGAGATGTACCATCAAGTAGGGGATACAGATGCAGCTAATAAAGCAACGAGAGATGCTCAGCGTATAAATTCAGAATTGTCTGCACCTCTAGATCTTGATCGAGAGCTGCTAAGTGTAATGGGTGATGCTGTGCCAATACTAGAACCTGTTGCTAAGCAGAAGAAAGTACCAGGCAAGAAACATGATCCTGATATGAGCATTAAAGTGAACCGTTTGGGTGTGAAGCATTATTTATCAGGTAAGATGCCCCAGGCTCTCAAGTATTTTGGTTTGGCGACCGAATATGATTCAAGCAATGTAAACGCGTTATTGAATCTTGCTCAGCTTTTCTTAGAAACCGCTAGAGATAGTAAAGAGAAGCGTGAAGAGCGCATTAAAATGGTTCAGCGTTACCTTAAACTCTCTGAGCGTTTTAGTTTAGAAGGAATTGAGCTTGATAAGCAGCATCAGTTAAAGCGCTATCTAAATCACGATGTCGCGTTATTGCCTAAAGGCTCTTTAGGTAACTTATTGAGATAAATTGCTAAGGCATTGTGTGGGGAGTGGTGTCCCAGAGAGGATTCGAACCCCTGGCCTGTCCCTTAGGAGGGGACCGCTCTATCCAGCTGAGCTACTGGGACATACTTTTCGAATTTTCGCGATTCTAGCGAGATTATCTAATCAAGTCACTAAGTCTAGAAGGGATAGAGCAGTTTAAGCTTTACCTAAGCTGCTCTGTGCTTTGTATAACTGGGAGGCGCCCGCTTTGCCATAGAGCTGATCTTGTTTCTTGTGACCGCGAACAATCGCGAGCAGTTGATTAACGTTCTGTTGATTACGATAGATCGCTTGTTCATTGCGTTTATTTTTATGCTGTAATTCTTTTAGGTGCTTTTTGATTTCAGCATAAATTACGTTGGTTCGCTGTGCGGCTGGGGTATTGTCTTCCGGAGTTGAGTAATCTTCTGAATCTATCTCAATGCCAAAAGATTTTAATAAGGCTACGCGTTCTAGGGTAAAACTATGGAACTTGTTTATCACACCCATTTTTTCTTGGGTGACATCGCTTAGTCGCTCGAGATCTTTACTGCTGAGCGCTTCTAGCTCACTGTCGTAAATAGTGCTAAGTGATTCTAAAAGCAAAATACCCTGCTTGAGCAGGGTATCCAGTTCTATATGTTGTTGTTCGGTCATAGCGAAACTTACAATAGGCTATCGAAGTTCAGCATCTTCTCTGCTACACGTTCAGCATTGATTTGATAACTGCCACTTTCAATTTCTTGTTTTAGCCGCTCGACACGCTCGCTGTCCACATCAGGTGCATTGGCCAGTTGCTTTTCAACATTCTGCAGTGTCTGAGCTGCATTGCTGAGTTTAACTGTATCACCTTTACTGGACGGAGACTGCGCAGGGGCGTCATTGCTACCAGTTTTGGTTGCATTACCTTCGCCTGCTCGTGCACGAGTGCTATTCGTCTGCGACGATGACAGGCCCGTGATGTCGTTAATCATTTTTCCGTCCTCAAACTTGTATCTGAACCAGCTTATCGGCGGCTAATTTGGAAACTTTAGAAAAATTATTTTTTTTCTTTAATAAAATTGAGTATAGCAGTTGTAGGTAGATGACACCATGTCGGATTACCTACCGTTTACGGGGTGCGAACTAGCCCTGGTTCAATAACTACGGCTTTTACGATATTCCCAGAACGATCATTTTTAACTTTGATTTGTTGCCCTATCGCGCCGTCTTCGAGAGCCGTTCCTGCAGCTCTGATAGATATGCCGCTGCGTTTTGCTTCTATGATCACGGCATTCCCTCGAGACACCGCCAAAGGCGGTTTTAGCATAGGGGCAGTAAAAATTGTGCCGGCGGCAATACTTCTTTTCGTAGTCCAGCCTATAATTTCTTCTGTACGGAGAAAATAAGCTGAGCGTAGATTAGTGATATCAACTTCGGCTCTATGGATGTGCTGAGAGCCAAGGTGAGTGTTTCTTGGAAGACTCGTACTACTGATTACCGCAGTTCCATAGAGTTTAATTTGAGCAGTAACAAACAGCTGCCATATTGGATATGGGCACTTAGCTCTAAAGGTAATTCTGCTTCCATTTCCCTTAGGTGATTGAAATTCTAGGGGTTGTTGGCAGTTTTTTAGTTTGATTTTTCGGCTAATCGGGTTAAGTTTGATCTCAGTACGCGCATCCGGCTTGGCTTTTTTGTAGTGTTCTTGCAGATAAAGCAGCGCTTCCTGCTCTAATTTTTCGGTTTGATCGGCTGCTGAAACGCCGAATGAAGCCAAAAGAACAGTGGTTAGGAGGAAAAGTCGTGTTAAATTATGCTTATTCACGTTGTTGTAACTAACATTATGTTTATGTAACGGCGTACAAACAGAATAGATTTAATCTCTACGGGATTATTAGATCATGTCAGGTATCCTAGATAGTGTAAACCTGCGTACCCAAATGGTGGGGCAGAACCGGCTGGAGTTGTTATTGTTTGCTTTGGAGTCAGAGCAGCAATACGGCATAAACGTTTTTAAAGTACGTGAAGTTTTGCAGTGCCCTGAACTTACAGAGGTACCTCGTCAAACTTCAGCAATTAAAGGTATGGCGCATATTCGTGGCGAGACAATTCCTGTATTGGATCTGTCTGAAGCTGTTGGACGTCAGACTGTGCCGCATGAACAAAGGCAAGATTGCTTTTTGATTGTTGCGGAGTATAACCGACGTACTTTGGCTTTCTTGGTGCGTAAGGTTGATCGCATCTTGAATACCCAGTGGGACCAGATTATGGCCCCTCCTACAGAGATTGGGGTGGAGAATTATCTGACCGCTATCTTTGAGTATGAAGGCAAACTGATTGAAATTTTGGATGTTGAGCAGATTCTTGCTGATTTATATCCAATGGCTACAGAAGTAAGTAAAGATGTGGCTGATGATGCTGTGCGCGAAAAGGCTCGAGACTATCAGATCTTAATTGTTGATGATTCCTCTGTGGCTCGAAACCAGATGCAGCGAAGCTTAGAAGGGCTGGGTATCAAAGTTACGTCTTGTAATAATGGTCGTATGGCTTGGGATTTGTTGCGTGATATGGCTGATCGTGGCACAGATGTGACAACTAACTTCTTGATGGTTATCTCAGATATTGAGATGCCAGAGATGGATGGTTACACGTTAACGTCGATGATTCGTGAAGACGAGCGCATGAGCAACATGCATGTTGTTTTACATACATCCTTGTCGGGCGGCTTTAACGTGTCTATGGTTAAAAAGGTAGGTGCTGATGGCTTCCTAGCTAAGTTTAACCCGGATGATCTTGCAACCGCCGTTGTACAGCGTATCCAGCAAGTAGAAAAATAATAAGGCACAAGGTAGGGGTATTACTCTTTCCATGAGTATTTCCGGTAGATCAAATTTTACGATCACGGATGCTGACTTTGAGTTGTTCAGTCGCTTCCTTGAGGATAGTAGTGGGATATTGTTAGCAAAACATAAACAATATCTTGTGCAGAGCCGTTTGGGGAAAATTGTTCAGGAAAACAACTGTCCTGGCTTGAAAGAACTGATAAGTAAACTGCAAAGTCCAGCATCTAAACGTTTGCGTGAGCAAGTTATTGATGCGATGACCACTAATGAAACCTTATGGTTTCGGGATGTTCATCCTTTCGATATCTTACGTGATCGTATTGTGCCTGAAATGCTAGGCCAAGGTGTTGGATCGAACAAAATTCGAATTTGGTCAGCGGCGTGTTCTACAGGACAAGAACCTTATTCGATCAGCATGACGCTGGATGAATTTAAGAAAAAAACGCCGGGAAAATTAGCTTCTGAAGAGATAATTGCTACTGATATTTCTACTCAAGTGCTAGAACAAGCGCGTCGTGGTGAGTACGAAATGCTGGCAATAGGACGAGGCTTGTCCCAAGAGCGTCTTACCCAGCATTTCCGGGAAACGTCCAACGGCAGTTGGGCGGTAAAACCGGAAATTAAATCGAAAGTTAGATTTCAGAGTATCAATTTGCTTGGACAATATACGTCGATGGGTAAATTCGATGTGATTTTCTGTCGTAATGTGTTGATCTATTTCTCCAGTGAAAAGAAAACTGAGATATTGTCCAAGATGCATGGGGTGTTGAAACCTGGAGGTTACCTGATACTTGGTGCTTCCGAATTCCTTTCAGGCTTATCCGATAAATACAAAATGATTCATTGCCGGCCAGGCATTATTTATCAAGCTATTTAATTTAGTCGGATATCCTTATTTTTACTAAAAGCCGCTTGCCAAAGGTAAGCGGCTTTTTTATTGCCTCTTTTAATTGTGCTAGCTAACTTTGCCGCCTGCGGCAACTAAGCGGTTTTAGTTTGCCGTTTTTGGACGGTTAGTGGTTTTAAATTGATATCATTTAATTCTAAGTAATTGAAAATAAAAGATTATATTTGCTTGGCATGCTGTTTGCTTTATTATGATTAATATTAAATGAGGCAATGAAATGGCAATTAGTTTTGACGCAGCTTTGGGGATTCACGATGACGCGCTAATGCATCGCGCTCGCCGTGCAGAAGTTTTAGCTAACAATATTGCTAATGCTGATACTCCTAATTTTAAGGCAAGAGATATTGAGTTTGCCGAAGCGTTAGAGCATGTGTCGACTAAAATGAATGTAAAGCAGGTTGCTACTACTGCTGGGCACAATACTGAATTGCTAGATCCTGACCTAGCGGCAGATATGATGTTTCGAATTCCTAACCAAGCGTCTGTAGATGGTAACACGGTAGAAGTTCAGCAAGAGATGGCTCGTTACACAGAAAATGCTTTGGATTACCAGACGTCATTTCATTTCCTAAATAAGAAATTTACAGGTCTTAAATCAGCGATTAAGGGTGAATAATCATGTCATTGAGTAATGTATTTGGAATCGCTGGTTCGGCTATGAACGCGCAGACAATTCGCTTAAATACGACAGCCAGTAATATGGCTAATGCGGAAAGTGTGAGTTCAAGTCTTGATGAGACCTATAGAGCGCGGAAGCCAGTTTTTGCTGTGCAACAGACAGACCCTTTAGCCGAACCTGATAATGAATTTGGAATCGCAGCAGGACAGGGTGTTCAGGTGCTTGGGATTGTGGAAAGCGAAGCTGAGCTGCGTCAAGAATATAACCCTGCTCATCCGATGGCTGATGAAGAAGGGTTTGTGTATTACCCAAATGTAAATGTTGTGGAAGAGATGGCGGATATGATTTCGGCATCTCGCTCTTTCCAGATTAACACCGAGATTATGAATACTGCCAAGCAGATGCTTCAGCAGACGATCAGACTTGGGCAGCAGTAATTTAAGTAACGAGGTTCTTGGCCATGAGTAATGTAAATGGCGTTAATCAGAACGTATTTGATCAGATAAATAGGACAAACCAGTCCAATAGTACGCAACAGAGCCAAACGGATGAAGATAGCGATATGTTCATGCGTTTGATGATTGCTCAATTGCAGAATCAGGACCCTTCAAGTCCAGCTGATACGACTGACTTTATGCAGCAGATTGCGACTATGTCGCAGGTTGAAAGTATTAATAACCTGAACCAGACCGTTGCTGAAACATCTCAAGCGATGTTGTCTAGTCAAGCAGCGTTACAAGCATCGTCTATGGTTGGTCAGTCCGTGTTTATCCCAGGTGATTCGGCTGAAGTGGGTACGGTAATGAACCCATTTGCTAAGGGGGCCTTTAATCTGGAAACCAGCGCCTCAGAAGTGCGAATTAAGGTTTATAACTCAAGCGGAACCTTGGTTGACAATATGCAGCTTGGTGCTGTTGAGCAGGGTGAGCATGAATTTGCATGGCAGATGCAGTTCGACGAAGACGGTAATCCGGAACACCCTCCAGGAGATTACACATTCGTGATCGAGCGTCTCGAAGATAATGAATATCAAGCGGTTGATACCAGTATGGCTTATAGAGTTAACAGTGTGACTCTAGGTGAGAATGGTATTGGTATGAAAGTGAACACAACAGCTGGCACATTTGATATCAGCGATGTGAAACAGATCGGCGTGTGAGGATAAGAAGATGGCAGGTTTTAATACAGCGGTAACCGGTCTGAAAGCGGCCACTACGGACCTTGATGTAACAGGTAATAACATTGCAAATGCGAGTACAGTAGGTTTTAAATCTTCTCGTACTGAGTTTGGTGATATCTACGCTACAGCAGTAGTGGGTGCGGGTTCATCAAACGTGGCAGGTGCTGGTGTAACTGTAACTGATATCGCGCAAGACTTTCAGGCAGGTACCATTGAGTTTACTAACAATAACTTGGACCTGGCGATAAATGGTTCTGGCTTCTTCCAATTGGATGATGGTCAAGGCGGTACGACTTACACCCGAGCAGGTTCATTTGAATTAGATAAAAACGGCTTTATCGTTTCAAAAACAGGTAGTTTTCTGCAAGGTTACGGCTTGGATTCTGAAGGTAACCGTTTGCCTATTGGTAATTTGGCTGTAACGCAGAAAGAGAGCCCGCCAAAAGCAACTGAAGAAATTGATCTGTCTTTTAATATTGACTCTCGTGAAGATGCGGCGGAATTGCTTCCTGACTACGATAAGGATGAGCCGGGCTCATTCACTTACAGTACGACTGTAAGAACGTTCGATAGTCTAGGTAATGAGCACACGATTAAGTTTAATATGGCTGAGGCTCGACCTTTTCAGGCTCAGCAGCAGCTTACAGGTTTAGTTGCTGGTGACACAATCTCAGGTGTTACCGTTACCGCTGCGCATGTTGCTGAATTGACGGCTGCAGCAGGTACAAACCTAACTTCTGGTACGTTTTTTACCGCCCTAACGGATCCTGTAACGGGTGATCCTCGAATTGAGAGCCTTGAAGTGACTAACGCAGGTGACTTCTTGATTCGTTTTAAATCGGAATACCCAGAGCCAGATTTAGTGCAAGTTACGGGTACTGTTGCTGTTACAGAGGCGCCTGAAATTGCGGCTAATGAAACGTACGATTTTGATATTCCAGCAGCAAACGTACCTACGACGGCGCCTTTAGTGTTGGAAATAGGTGGGATTACTATTCCTGCATTAGCTACCGGTTCCACTGATGATCAGATCGGTGCTGCAATTACGGCTTCTGAAGCTAAAATTTTAGATGCTAACCCAAATGTTGAATCGGTTATCTACGATAATGTAAATAAGCGTATTCGTATTACTTATAAAGCAGAATCTGGTGATATAACTCCGGGTCAAGCATTGAGTATTACAGCGACAACAGGTACTTCTCCGTTTAATGCGCCGGTAATTAAGGATGGTGATAACTCCTTCCAAGGTGTTTATCGTATGTACGCGTATTTGAATGGTACAGAACAGCTAGATATTGGTAAGGCGTTAGATCCGGGCGAAGCAGGTTCTGGTACCGAGCCGGGTCCAATTTTAGTTAAATTTAATCCGTCGAATGGTTTGTTAACTGGGGTGAATGGTAATCAGTTCTCCGCAGGGGCGATTGTGCCTTCTATTACCATTCAAGGTGCTGACCCTGCAGATTCGACTACGGTTATTGAGCTAGATATCACGAATACAACTCAGTTTGCATCGGCATCGATTGTAAAAGCATCTTCGCAAGACGGTTACACTAAAGGTGATTTGATCGGTGTAACCTTTAGTGGAACCGGTGAGATGGTTGCAAGTTTCTCTAATGGTCAGAACCAAGATCTAGGTGTAGTTGCAATTGCGACCTTTGAAAACCAGTCAGGTTTGCAGCCATCTGGTGATACAGAGTGGACAGCAACCCTAACCTCTGGTGATGCGATTGTTAACCCGCCGGGTACTGGTTTGAACGGTACGCTTCAGTCAGCCGCTTTGGAGCAATCTAACGTAGATCTTTCAGCTGAACTGGTTTCCTTGATCGAAGCGCAGCGTAATTTCCAGGCAAACTCAAAGACGCTGGAAACACTGAATACAGTGACTCAGAATATTCTGCAGATCTAATCAATCTTGTATTTCTAAAAAGGCCGCAAATGCGGCCTTTTTTGTTTTTGGCACGCTGATTGCTTTATCTATGTCATTAGTATTTTACTTTTAAGAATTGCAGTTTTGCTGCCAAGAGTGGAAATAACAGATGGATAAGGTGCTTTATTTAGCAATGAGTGGCGCGAGAGAGAATATGCTCGCACAGCAGGCTCATGCCAATAACCTTGCAAACGCCAACACCACAGGCTTTAAGTCAGATCTGGCGCAGGCTAGAGCTATGCAGGTCTTCGGTGAAGGTCATGCTTCCCGTGTCTATGCGCAAACTGAACGTCCAGCTACTGATGTTACGAGTGGCACTTTGATTGAAACAGGGCGTAAGTTAGATGTTGCTGTTGCTGGGGATGGTTGGATCTCTGTTATTAGACCTGACGGCACAGAAGGGTATACCCGTGCCGGTTCGCTGCAGATCAATGCCGCTAACCAGCTAGTAACTGGCAGTGGTTTGCCGGTGATGGGTAATGGCGGCATTCCTATTGTTTTACCGCCTTTTGAAAACCTTGAAGTGGCAACTAACGGCACAATTACCATTCAGCCTTTAGGTGAAAATACAGCTGAGTTGTTGGTTGCCGATCAGATCAAGCTTGTGAATCCAGATCCACAAACAATGTTTAAAGGTCCGGATGGTTTGATGACTACAGGTAACGCAGCAGAGATTTTACCTGATGCAAATGTACGCATTCGTTCAGGCTTTCTTGAAGCAAGTAATGTTAACGCTGTAAGTGAATTGACTGGGATTATCAGTTCTTCTCGTCAATTTGAGATGCAAATAAAAATGATGAAAACTGCTGAAGAGAATTCTGAAACAGCGGCATCAATTTTGAAGATATCGTAAGAATCACCTGAGGATTAAGTAGATGCACGGTGCATTAAATGTAGCAAAAACGGGTATGACCGCTCAGGATACCAACCTGAAGGTGATCTCGAATAACTTGGCTAACGTTTCAACGGTCGGATTTAAAAAAGACAATGTTGTCTTTGAGGATCTGATGTATCAGATTCGCCGTCAGCCTGGTGCTCAAACTGCAGAAGAAGCGCAGCTACCTTCTGGTCTTCAAGTTGGTTTGGGTGTACGTACAGTCGGCACGCAGAAAATTTTTGCGACCGGTGATATCCAAATTACCGATGAAGCTTTTGATGTGGCCATTAATGGCCGCGGTTTCCTGCAGGTTAATTTACCTAATGGTGATATCGCTTATACACGAAACGGCCAGTTGCACCTGAATGCAGATAATGAGTTGGTTTCTGCTGAGGGCTATACCATTGAACCGGCCATCACTTTGCCGGGTGAAGTGGTTAACTTCTCTATCAGTACGGACGGTATTGTTGAGGTGGTGACTGCAGGTAATACTCAGCCAACTCAGATTGGACAACTGCAGTTAGCAGATTTTGTTAACCCTCAGGGCTTGCAATCGTTAGGTCAAAATCTTTATTCAGAAACTGGGGCTTCAGGCGCACCGGTTATCAGTAACCCTGGTGAAAATGGTACTGCCGTTCTAATTCAAGGTTCTTTAGAGGGTTCAAATGTGAACTCGGTTGAAGAACTGGTGGATATGATCACGACTCAGCGTGCTTATGAAATGAATTCCAAGGTTATATCTACAGCTGATGAAATGCTCTCCTTTGTGAGTCAGCAGCTTTAATCGGGGTGGCTAGGTGAAAGCAATGAAGAAATTACTGTTAGGCATTCTTGCAACCAGCTTCGTGTTAACGGGTTGTGTTCAGAAACAAGTTAAGCCAAATAACCCAGAATATGCACCTGTGATGCCTCAGTCACTAACCCAGCCTAAGCCTGTAAATGGCTCAATCTATAACTCTGCGACAAGTATCAATCTTTATGGTGATGGCCGTGCGCATCGAGTTGGTGACATTCTGACCATTATGTTGGAAGAGAGTACAAGCTCGCAGAAGAGTGCTAAGACAGAGCTTGATAAGTCAGGATCAGCTTCATTGCAACAAGCAACAGCATTGGGTGAGCCTATCACCGCATTTGGCAAGCCAGTGAGCTTTACTTTGCCTTCAAGTACGACTGAATTTGATGGCGAAGGTAAGTCGGATATGAGTAATAACCTGAGCGGTAACATCACTGTCACAGTACACGATGTTATGCCGAATGGTGTATTGATCGTGAAAGGTGAAAAGTGGCTAACCTTGAATCAAGGCGATGAATATATCCGTATCAGCGGCATGGTTAGACCGCAAGATATTGGGTCTGACAATACGGTTGTATCGACTAAGCTTGCAGATGCGCGTATCGCATACAGTGGCACAGGTGCGGTCCATGATACGAATGTTATGGGCTGGATGTCCCGTTTCTTTATTGGCGCGTTGATGCCTTTCTAAGGAGGACATAATGAAATTAATTTTAGTCCTAATCAGTAGCCTGCTATTTAGTGTTTACACTCAAGCAGCGCCAAGTCGCCTTAAAGACATGGTGTCTATTTCAGGTGTACGTTCCAACCAACTTGTCGGCTACGGTTTAGTTGTTGGTTTAGATGGTACTGGCGATAAAACGTCATTTACCTCACAAACGTTTCGTAACATGTTGAATAATTTTGGTGTTGCTATCCCATCTTCGGTTAATCCTCAATCGAAGAATGTGGCAGCGGTTGCAATTCATGCAGATCTACCTGCGTTTGCTAAACCTGGACAGGCGATTGATATTACTGTTGCAGCTATTGGTGATGCTAAAAGTTTACGTGGTGGTAGTTTGTTGATGTCGCCTTTGAAAGGTGCTGATGGACAGGTTTACGCGATTGCTCAGGGTAATTTGGTTGTATCCGGTTTTGGTGTTCAAGGCGCTGATGGTTCTAGACTTTCTCTGAATGTGCCAAGTGTAGGTCGTATTCCAAACGGTGCAACAGTAGAGCGTTCAGTGCCTAGTGGTTTTAACCAAGGCGATAGTTTGGTTCTAAACCTGCATCGTCCAGATTTTACAACCTCTCGTCGTGTCGCTGAGCAGATAAATCACTTGTTGGGGCCAAATATGGCGGCTTCAATGGATGCAACCTCTATCCGTGTCCGTGCGCCAAGAGACCCGTCTCAACGCGTATCATTCCTATCGGTTTTAGAAAACCTAAACGTTGAACCAGCTAAAGATGCGGCTAAGGTTGTGATCAACTCGCGTACCGGCACCATCATTATTGGGCAAAATGTACAGGTTGCTCCAGTCGCTATTACGCATGGTGGTCTAACCGTCGCAATTGCAGAAGCTGCTGATGTAAATCAGCCAAACCCCTTGGGTGGTGGTCAGACAGTGGTAACTCCTCGTACTGGAATCGAGGTGGATGAAGGTTCGGGTCATATGTTTGAGTTTGCGCCGGGTGCGAACTTGCAGGATATCGTCGAAGCAGTCAATCAGGTGGGGGCAGCCCCAGGTGATTTGATGGCTATTTTAGAAGCGCTGAAGCAGGCCGGTGCGCTTAAAGCAGAATTAGTGGTGATCTAAATGATTAAAACAGGTGCAGGCAGTAATGCTCAACTCTATTCAGACTTGGCTGAACTTCAAAAACTGAAGGCTCACGCGAAAACCAATAGTGATGAAGGTCTGCGCCAAGCCGCTCAGCAGTTCGAGCAACTGTTCGTAAATATGTTGTTGAAATCGATGCGAGATGCCAACGCGGCATTTGGCGAAGATAACTTCATGAATAGTAGTCAGACCAAGCTGTATCAAAGCATGTTTGATAATCAGATAGCGATGGAGTTGTCTGGTTCGTCAAAAGGCATTGGTTTAACCGATGTTTTAGTGCGTCAGCTTGGTGGCAAAGTCGATAGTCAGAGTCGTCCAGATATAAAACCGCTAGATCTCGAAAGCCGCCAATTAGATCAGGCGTTTGACCAGGCTGCTTCAATTGCCGCATCTGCGCTGTTAGCTAAAGCAGAAGGTCAGGAGAATCCACCTGGAATTACCTTAACCGAAGAGCAAAAAAATACGGTTAAAGAGGTGTTTGAACAGCAACTAAATGCTGCTGCCAAAGTGGTTAATGAAGCACTACCAGATAGGTTCGAATCACCCGAGCAGTTTGTTGAAAATTTAATGCCATTGGCTGAAAAAGTTGCAGGTGAGTTGGGTGTCGACCCTCGAGTATTGCTTGCTCAAGCCGCCCTAGAAACAGGATGGGGTAAGTTTATGGTTCGCTCTCCTGATGGCAGTAACAGTAATAACCTTTTCAATATTAAAGCGGATAGGCGCTGGGATGGCGATAGCGCGCAAGTCTCTACACTTGAATACCGTGATGGAGTTGCGCAACGAGAAAAGGCGTTTTTCCGTAGTTATGACAGCTATGAAGATAGCTTTAGAGATTACGTTTCATTTTTGCAAAATAGCCCACGTTACAAAATGGCACTGGAGAGTGCGGGCGATCCTTATGATTATGTTCGGCAGTTACAGGATGCCGGTTATGCAACCGATCCTGAATATGCTAACAAGATTAGAAATATTTTTGATGGTGAGTTGCTAGCAAGTCGAAGCTCCTCAACTAAAGAGGGCTAAGTAATAGCCGATAACCTATTACTCAGCTCTCCTTAAATGACGCTTCAGTGATGTAGCACTAGATCCTCAAAAGGAGTCAATTATGTCTTTTGGTTTATTAACACTCGGTACGCAGAGTTTGCAGGCAAATCAAACTGCACTGTCTGTTACCGGTCAGAACATCAGTAACGTTAATACTGAGGGCTACACTCGCCAGCGACCCGTGTTCCTATCACGTGAAGGTCAGGGCGGGGTTACAATTGATGATATCGATCGCGTAGCGGATGCCTTTTTGAACCGTCAAATATGGACGGATAGCGCAACGTTTAATAGTTATAACGCGTTTGAAGATTTTGCTAATGAGTTGGATAACCTCATGGCATCTGATGTCACCAGTATCTCCAAGGCGATGGATGACTATTTTGGCGCCTTACAGACTGCGGTAGATGATCCAGTCAGTTTGCCGAATCGTGAATTGTTTATTGCTCAATCTGAGGCGTTGGTACAGCGTTTTAATGATCTCGATGCCAATATTCGTCGCCAAAACGACACGATTAATGGCCGTCTAGAGAGCAACGTTGCAACTATCAATACCATCGCAGGGAATATTTCTCAGCTGAACGATGATATTCGTATCGCAAAAGCGGCTGGTAATGTTTCTAGTGAGCTTTTAGATCAACGAGATGCCAAACTAGAAGAGCTTTCAGAGTATATAGGTTTTACCACGCTTGAAGATGGTAATACCGGTGAAGTAAGTGTCTTTGTAGGTAATGGTGAACCGCTAGTCGTCGGTCAGAGTGCAAATACCCTGTATACCATTACGAGCCCAGCCGATAGTAGTCAGCTAAATCTAGGCATCCAAATTGGTAACAGCGTTGGTGATATTACCAACCAAGTTACAGGGGGTAAGATTGGCGGTATGTTGGATTACCGCGAAAATACCTTAAATGAGACGCTCGATGAATTAGGTCGTATCGCGTTAGTTTTTGCTGATTCTATGAATGAACAGCATCAAAAAGGTATGGATCTAGATGGTAATGCGGGTGGGTTGATGTTTACAGACATCAATTCCGGCACGGCTGCATCGAATCGTGTTTTAGCAGAAAGGGATAACTTATCTACCACCACAGGTAGCGCGGTAATAAGTGATGTAAGTCAGGTTCAAGCTACTGAATACGAGTTGATTTTTAGTGGCCCTCAAGAATTTACTTTGATTCGCGGTAGCGATGAGATGCGTTGGAACCAAGCAAGTTTAAATGCCAATGGTCCAGCGCCAACAAATGCATCTGAAGTTGATCAAGATGGTGAGTTTTATCTGGATGCTGCGAACGGGGATCTAACACTACGTATAGATGGCGTCACGGTCACCATGGATGCTGCGGGTAGCTTTGCAACAGGTGATAAGTTTTTAATTAGACCGACTCGAAATGCCGCTTCTGAAATCGATACGGTATTGAACCAAGCTCGCCAATTAGCTTTAGCCGCGCCGTTAGCGACTTCTGAAGATTCTGGTAATACCGGCACCGCCGTCGCATCTGTCAGTATTACCGATCAAGATTATGCCGCGCAGTCTGTGGTTGTGGGTGAAATGACACCACCGATAGATGTTTCTTTTAGAACCGCGCTGGAGGTTATTGATACGCCAGCGGCTACTAATACAGGTGTTGCATCCAATCTTACAGTGACCGATTTCAGTGTGATGTCGGGTATTACTTTCCCCCTAACTATTACTGAAGATGGCTCAGGTAATTTTGATATTACTGATTCTGCGACCCCTGCTAACACTCAGACAGGCGTTGCACTTACTGGATCGCAGTTAGATCTCACCGCTACTTTTGGTGTGACCCTAGATATCACTGGTGCGGCAGCAGGTGATTCATTTACCGTGCAACATGATAGTTCTACCGATGCAGCTTATTACGTGCTAACGGATGGTGATGGCGATCGACAGGTGGGACAGTATGTATCTGGTCAATCAATTCAGCTAGCAGGTTTTGAGCTGACCATTAGTAATCAGCCAGATATTAACGATACTTTCGTGGTTAGAGCGAATACCGATGGTGTTTCTGATAACCGAAATGCTTTATTGATGTCAGATCTGCAGTTTGCAAAAACTGTGGAGGGAGCATCATTTCAAGATAAATATGGCCAAACAGTTGAACGTGTAGGTACGGAAGCTGCTGTAGCGCAGGTTAATGCTCAGGCAGGTAAAGCTGTTTTGGATTCTAATAAGCAGCAACGCTCCAGTATTGCGGGCGTGAATTTGGATGAAGAAGCGGCAAAGTTGGTCCAGTACCAGCAAGCATATCAAGCATCGGCTCAGCTCATCAGGGCTTCGCAGACGATTTTTGATTCGCTACTGCAAAGTATTTAAGGAGATAGCAAATGAGAATCTCTACACAGCAAGTATTTCTTAGCAATATTGATAACCTTAGCAAGGCGAGTGCTGATCTTTTTCAGACTCAGCAGCAGTTATCTACGGGTAAGCGCGTGCTGCAGCCGTCGGATGACCCTTTGGCATCTGCCCAAATCCAGAAGTTTAAAAAAGAGATCGCTCGTACTGAACAGTTTTCTGGAAATATAGAGGTTGCAGAACGTCGATTAGAATTGGAAGAGATCACTATCGAGCAGATTAATAATCAGTCTATACGTCTGCGTGAGCTTACGATTCAGGGTAAGACAGGTACGTTGACTGACACAGATCGTCAAGTAATTGCATCAGAGGTTGATGAGATTATTAAATCTCTTGATAGTTTGATGAATACTAAAGATGTTCAAGGTGAGTTTCTTTTTGCGGGTAATAAAGGCTTTACTCAGCCATATACAGTGGGTCCTTCAGGTCGCTATGAGTTTAATGGCGATGATGGACAGCGTTTTTTACAGGTAGGACCTGAGAACAAAGTTGCTTCAACCGACTCTGGGTTTGAGGTGTTTGAAAAGGTGGCTAAAGTTCCTGGCTATGTAATTGAAAATGTCACCCAAACTGTACAGGTTGTTGGAACGGTCGATATCCAAGGCGGTGATGCTGAGGCATTTGGTACGTATATGGCTGCCAATGGTCCTTTAAGTGTTACGGTTAATGCAGGTAATTTAGCAATCACCGACAAAAATGGAGCCTTTGTTACGCCTGATGATCCCGCGGTGGTGATGGATGGTACCTATGCACTGCCATCTGGAACCTCTACGGTTACAATCGGTGGAGTTGATATTGAAATAAATTCTGGCAATGACGGCACTGCTACACTAGATGTATTTGATCAGCACAATATTTTGAACACTGCTCTAGATCTTAAAGAAGCACTCGAAACGGCTAATCTTTCTACAACTGAAGGAAAGGAGCAATTCCTTCAGCGAATGGATCATATTTTAGAGAATCTTGCTGGCGTTGAAGAAAAGAATATTGCATCGCGAGCAAGTATTGGTGGCCGATTAAATGCCTTAGAGCAGCAGGACTTAGTTAACGAAGACTATAAACTCTTCACTCAAGAGGCTTTGTCTTCATTCGAAGATCTAGATTATAACGAAGCGATTAGTCGATTTGCCCTGCAAGAAACGGCGCTTCAGGCATCCTATGCAAGTTTCGCAAAGGTCCAAGATCTTAGTTTATTTAATTACATAAACTAACAATTTCACTTCTTTAAAAGCCGGCAATTAGCCGGCTTTTTTGTCTTAATATTGCGGTGCAAAATTATGGTGACGAAAAATGTCATTGTGGTTGCTCGTAATTGATATCTTTAGGCCTCTAATATTAGTTAATAAAGCGCTATCTAATGTTGGCTGCCATTTTTTGTCACTAAAACTGGTAAGTTTTGTTATTGGCGTATTACGACCTTTGAACCATTCTTAAATACATACTGTATTGGTGCTCGGCACCACTTATCCGCATCAGCGGAGCGATAATAAGAATGAGGAAAACGTCATGCCAGAATACAAAGCTCCCCTCCGTGATATGGACTTCGTGTTAAACGAAGTGCTTAACGCTGAGCAGCATTACCAGAATCTTTCAGGTTGCGAGGATGCGACGCCTGATATGGTAGGCGCGATTATGGAAGAAGGTGCTAAGTTTGCTGAACGCGTTTTATCCCCATTAAACCAGATTGGTGATCAGCAGGGCTGTCAGTGGGATGACGGGACTGTTAAAACGCCAGAAGGTTTTAAAGAAGCTTACGACCAGTTTGTTGAAGGCGGTTGGCCGTCATTGGCGCATGAAACTGAATACGGCGGCCAAGGTCTACCAGAATCTATCGGCATCATTGTGAATGAAATGGTCGGTACGGCTAACTGGTCTTGGAGTATGTATCCAGGCTTGAGCCATGGTGCAATGAATACTCTAAACGCCCATGGTACAGAAGATCAGAAACAAACTTACCTAACTAAATTGGTTTCAGGTGAGTGGACAGGCACTATGTGTCTGACCGAGCCACATTGTGGTACTGACTTAGGCATGTTGCGTACTAAAGCAGAGCCTCAAGGAGACGGTAGCTACAAAATCTCTGGTACCAAGATCTTTATCTCTGCGGGTGAGCACGATATGGCAGATAATATTGTGCATATAGTATTGGCTCGTCTACCGGATGCCCCTGCAGGTACAAAAGGTATCTCCCTGTTTATCGTTCCTAAGCACCTTCCAGAAACTATAGGTACAGATAATGGTGTTAGTTGTGGCTCTCTAGAGCACAAGATGGGTATTCACGGTAATGCGACTTGTGTCATGAACTTTGATGAGGCTACGGGTTACCTAATAGGGCCGGAAAATAAAGGCCTTAACTGCATGTTTACCTTTATGAATACTGCGCGTTTAGGTACGGCATTACAGGGCTTGGCGCATGCAGAATGGGGCTTTCAGAACTCATTAGTGTATGCCAAAGATCGTTTGCAAATGCGCGCTCTAAATGGCCCTGCTAACCCCGATAAAGCGGCTGATCCAATTATCGTACACCCTGAAGTTCGTAAAATGTTGCTGACCCAGAAGGCTTTCGCTGAAGGCGGTCGTGCAATGATTTACTACTGTGCTCAGTTGGTGGATAAAGTTGAGCGAGCAGAAGGTGATGAGAAAAAACAAGCCGATGCGTTGCTAGCATTCCTGACACCGATCGCAAAAGCGTTCCTGACCGAAGTTGGTTTCGAATCGGCTAACCATGGCCTTCAAGTATTTGGTGGTCATGGCTTTATCGCAGAGTGGGGCATGGAACAAAACGTACGTGATAGCCGTATCTCTATGCTGTATGAGGGCACCACTCAGATCCAAGCGCTAGATTTGCTAGGCCGTAAAGTATTGATGACTCAGGGTGAATCTCTAAAAGGTTTTACCAAAATTCTACATAAGTTCTGTCAGGCTGAATCTGACAACAGCGATCTACAACAGTACATCAAACCGCTAACTGAGCTGAATAAAGAGTGGGGTGATCTCACTATGAAGATTGGTATGAAAGCGATGCAAAACCGCGATGAGGTGGGTGCAGCTTCTGTCGATTACTTAATGTACTCAGGCTATGTTGTATTGGGCTACTTCTGGGCGCGTATGGCTAAAGTGGCTCAAGAAAAGCTAGCTGCAGGTGAAGGTGATGCTGCGTTCTACCAAGCTAAACTAACAACGGCGCGTTTCTATTTCCAGCGAATCTTGCCTAGAACACGTGGCTTAGTTGAAACAATGCAATCAGGGGCAGACAACCTGATGGAGATGGATCAAGAGCACTTTGCTTTCTAGTCGAGGTATAGAGACGTGAAGAAAGCACTTAACAATCCTGTAGGCCGCACGCTTTTACGCGGCCTCTTAAAACTCAACGCAAAACGTTATGCGTTAAAGAATAAAAATGACAAAGAGGTATCTGAAATGTCCGACTTGAATGCAGTTTTTACCGAAATGAAAAATCGTTTTAATGCCGATGCTGCAGCTGACACAGATGCAATTTTTCAGTACGACATTAGCGATGGTGACTCATGGTTTGTGACAGTAAAAGAGGGCAGCTGCGAAGTTGCTGAAGGTGTTAGTACAGATGCAACCGTGACATTAACAATGGACTTGATTACTCTCGAAGAGATTATGTCGGGTGAAACTGATGGTATGCAGGCTTTCATGGCGGGCCGTGTACAGGCTGATGGTGACATTATGCTAGCGACAAAATTGGCTGTACTTTTTCCCGTAGCCTAAAATTACCGACATAGATCCCTTATAAAAATAATTACATGAGGTACCTTCGATGCAGCAACTCCCTGCCGCCGATACTATCCCGGCTGATATAAATCATTACGGTTTTAAAACTGTTCCAGATGTTCTAGCACATGTGCAAAAGAACTTTGGCCCTAAACCAGCATTTACCAGCTTTGGGCGCACGATCGATTACAATGAATTAGATCGTTTATCTGCGGCGTTTGCTGTGTATCTTCAGCAAGAAACTAACTTACAACCGGGTGATAGGGTAGCGATTCAGCTACCTAACCTGATTCAATATCCGATTGTATTATTTGGTATTTTGCGTGCAGGGCTGGTGGTTGTGAACACTAACCCGCTTTATACCGCGCAAGAAATGCAGCACCAGTTTAATGATTCCGGTGCGAAGGCGCTGATTATCCACAAGAGTATGGCGCACAATGCTGAAAAGATTTTGGATAAAACGCAGATTGAAACCCTGTTTGTAACCCAAGTAGGGGATCTACACGATTTTATTAAGCGTAATCTTTTGAATGCAGCGGTTAAGTATCTGAAGAAAATGGAGCCAGATTACAATCTTCCTCAAGCCATTCCTCTTCGCTCTGCGTTCTATAAATATGATGGTCAGCAACCGAATCCCGTAAAAATTGAATCGTCTGATGTCGCTGTGTTGCAGTATACCGGCGGTACGACGGGTGTTTCCAAAGGCGCTGTTCTTACTCACGCCAACCTTATTTCCAATATGTTACAAGCGCAGGAGCGTTTAACAGTTCCTGGTGTCGACTGGACTGAAACCGTTATTTCGCCGTTGCCGCTTTATCATATTTACGCTTTTACTGTTGCACAAGTTGTCTCGTTGATGGGCGGACACAGCGTATTGATTCCAAATCCAAGAGATATTCCTGGGTTTATTAAAGAGATGCAAAAATGGCGTATGAGTACTTTTGTCGGTCTAAATACGTTGTTTGTCGCCCTGTGTAATGATGAGCGTTTTGCCCAAGTTGATTTTACGAATCTGAAGTTTACCGCTTCAGGTGGTATGGCGCTTAACCCTTCTACGGCGGTGCTGTGGAAAGACAAAACCGGTTGTGATGTGATTGAAGGTTACGGCCTCACCGAAACTTCTCCTGCGGTATGTTTCAACCCACCCGATGATAACCGTACTGGCACAATCGGGCTGCCGATGGTTCACACCGATGTTCGTATTATTGGTACGGATGGTCAGGATGTGGTCCAAGGTGAAGCCGGCGAACTTTGTGTTAAAGGTCCGCAGGTTATGCGCGGCTACTGGCAAAGAGAAGAGGCGACCGCTTCCTCCTTTACCGATGATGGTTACTTTATCACGGGGGATATCGCGACGATTGATGAGGAAGGCTATTTCCGCATCGTCGATCGTGCTAAAGATATGATCATCGTCTCTGGTTTTAATGTCTATCCAAACGAAGTGGAAGATGTCATTACCCAGCATCCTGATGTTGTGGAATGTGCAGCTATCGGCATTCCAGATGATAAGACTGGCGAGATCGTTAAAGTCTTTGTTGTTAGCAATAATCCTGATCTATCCCGTGAGGATGTTAGGGATTGGTGTAAAGATAAACTGACCCGCTACAAAGTGCCAAAGCAAGTCGAGTTTGCTGAAGACCTGCCAAAATCCAATGTCGGTAAGGTGCTTCGTCGTCTGCTAAAACCTTCTGCAGATGATAATGCCAACGCAGCTTAAAGCAGAATAAAGGGAATTGATCAGTATGCCTTTATCTCGACCAACTCGGCGTGAAACTCATCACAATCGAAATGTGATGTGTAATGGTTATCTTCGTGATGATGGTTTATGGGATATTGAGGCCCGTATGACCGATGTTAAAACCCGTGATGTGGATAACCCTGAGCGCGGTGGTTATGTTCCAGCAGGCGAAGCGTTTCATGATATGAGCATTCGCCTAACCCTCGATAAAGGTCTGCTGATCAAACAGGTAGAAGCTTGTATCGATTATTCTCCCTTTCGAATCTGTAAAAAGGTTGGTGCAGCTTATGCGCAACTGCAAGGTACACGTATCGGGCCTGGCTGGCTGCGCATAGCTAAAGACCGTGTAGGTGGTGTTGCGGGTTGTACGCATATGAATGAACTTTTACCTGTTCTGGCGACGACTGCTATCCAATCTATCTGGCCGAGTAGCGATAAAGATGTGCTAGCTCAAGGTTCTGAATTTATGCTGGATAGCTGCCATTCTTGGGGGCGAAGCAGTGAAATGGTTCGCGAATATTTGCCAGAACATTATCAGCCTGCGACAACCGTTGATCTAGTAAAGGAGCCTAAATAATGGCTACCGTTTTAACCGAAAAGCAGGGCTCTGTTTTCGAAATAAATCTCAACCGACCCGATAAGAAAAATGCGCTGACATTGGCAATGTATGTTGAAATGACAGCGCTACTAAAGCAAGCAGTGGAAGACCCTAATGTTCACGTCGTGTTGTTTCGAGCGCAAGGTCAGTCCTTCTGTGCAGGAAATGATATTAGCGATTTTGTATCAGCAGCGAATAACCCCAATATCCTGCAAGATGTATTGGAGTTCTTGCATGCACTGGCAAGTTTTCCCAAACCAATCATCGCAGCGGTGCATGGCGATGCAGTTGGTATAGGTACGACCATGCTTTTGCATTGCGATCTTGTTATTTCTGCAGATAATCTGCGGTGTAAAATGCCGTTTGTACAGTTGGGCTTAATACCTGAAGGAGCGTCTACTTTGTTGTTTCCGCAACTAGTAGGTCACCGACTTGCGTTTGAACTGCTAGTTGAAGGTCGAAATTTTGATGCTGTCAAAGCTGAGAAACTTGGTATTGTTAATCAAATCACAGAACCGGATCTGCTCCTAGAAACAGCACGAATTCGTGCTAAAAACGTAGCTGATAGCCCTGTTGATTCGGTGATTGCAGCTAAACAGTTGATGAAAGCCGAAACCTTAAAGTCTGTTCACCAAGTGATTGATAGTGAAGGGGCGTTGTTTTATCAGCGCTTGTTATCTGAAGAAGCGCAAAAGGCATTTATGGCCTTCCTGCAAAAATAATATGCATTTTTAATATATATATCTTAAATATTAGTATTTACTAATCTATATGAAATTGTATAATGGCCTCATCTTATGAACACCCTATCCAGTGAGGTCCAAGGTGAAAGCACTCTTCTTTACTGCTGCTTTAGCGGCTGCCCTTCCGGTTCAAGCGGAAGACTTTTCGGTAAATATTCCTGAACTGCAGAACGAAGCTAAAGGTGTCATTAAAGAGCTAGTGACAACGCTTGGTTCAGAACTCAAAGCGGCTAAAAAAGAGGGCGGTGCTATCGCTGCCATCAACGTGTGTAATACCAAGGTCGAAGGCCTTACAAAAAGCGTGAATGATAATTCTGAGTGGCATGTTGAGCGTACTAGTTTAAAGCTTCGTAACCCGCAAAATGCACCTGACCAATGGGAAAAGGCGATTCTTGAGCAGTTTGAATCCAAAGCTAAGCAAGGGGCTAATTTAAAAACCTTAGGTTTCTCACAGGTTGTCGTGGACGAAGAAGGCAGAAAAGTCTTCCGTATGATGAAGGCGATCCCAGTCGCAGATCAATGCTTAGCTTGCCATGGTTCCAAGATCAAACCAGAGATTGCTAAGCAACTTCAGACCCTTTACCCAGAAGACAAAGCGACAGGTTTTTCCTCAGGTGATCTTCGTGGTGCTTTCAGTTTAAAAAAATATTTATAAGATGAATTGGATTCTAAAAAGGGCTTATTAGCCCTTTTTTAATGCCTGTCTTTTTCGTCACTGCCAAAAAAGGTAACTTTTTTGATACCTTTTGATTGTATTTGTTTGCGCTTGATCCTGTCTTAAGCCCTTTGTTTATGGGGCTTTGATTAATATTGGTATTTTTTGTTAGCGATGTAGCTGCTTTTTGTCATTGTTGAATTTCAGTCTGAGACTAAGATTTATACATAGCTTGGGGAATGAGCTTCCCTCTATGAAAGTAACCCTATTTTCTTATGTGTACGGGTTGCCAAAATAACAATACAAAGAGGCGGTTATGAAAGTACTGGTTGCCGTAAAACGTGTGATTGACTACAACGTCAAAGCCCGTGTCAAAGCAGATAACAGTGATGTCGATTTAGCTAACGTGAAAATGGCCCTAAATCCATTTTGCGAAATAGCAATTGAAGAGGCTGTACGTTTAAAGGAAGCGGGTACAGCGAATGAAGTTGTCGTTGTTTCTATTGGTAATAAGAGCTGTGAAGAGCAGATCCGTACAGCGCTAGCATTAGGTGCCGATCGCGGTATCCGTGTCGATGTCGAAACCAACCCTGATTCCCTTTCTGTCGCTAAGCTATTAGCCAAAATCGTAGAAAAAGAAGCGCCGGGCATGGTGATTCTTGGTAAGCAAGCGATCGATTCTGATAACAACCAAACTGGTCAAATGTTGGCTGCTCTGTTAGATCGCCCACAAGGTACCTTTGCATCAGAAGTTGAGGTGACTGGCGATAGCATCAACGTCACTCGTGAAATCGACGGTGGTTTGCAAACGGTTAACCTGGCTATGCCAGCGGTTGTAACAACCGATCTACGTCTTAATGAACCACGTTACGCATCCCTGCCAAACATTATGAAAGCGAAGCGTAAACCGCTTGATGTCCTAACAACTGACGAACTGGGCGTGTCTGTAGCGAGCAATCTACAACTACTACGTGTTGATCCGCCATCAGAGCGTCAAGCAGGCATCAAAGTTAGCTCTGTAGATGAGCTAGTCGAAAAACTACGTAATGACGCTAAAGTAATTTAAGGGGGTGATCAGATGACTATTCTTGTAATTGCCGAACACGATAATAACGAGCTTAAACCCGTAACCCTCAATACCTTAGCTGCAGCAAATGCAATTGGTGGTGATGTTCACTTGCTTGTTGCAGGTGCTAACTGTCAGGCAGTTGCTGATGTGGCTGCGCAAGTATCAGGTGTCAGTAAAGTTCTATTGGCTGATAACGCTGCGTATGAATATCAGCTTGCAGAAAATATCAGTAAGTTGGTGCTAACCGTCGCTGCTGACTATAGCCACATCCTAGCCTCAGCAACGACAACAGGTAAGAACTTCCTACCGCGCGTTGCAGCGCTGCTAGATGTAAATCAGATCTCAGACATTATTGCCGTAGAAGCAGCGGATACCTTCAAACGCCCGATCTATGCCGGTAATGCGATTGCGACAGTACAGTCTAGTGATAGCACTAAAATTATTACTGTTCGTGGTACTGCCTTTGATCCTGTGGCTAACAGCGGTGGTTCTGCAGAGGTCGTTAGCCTTGCTGAATCATGCGATAGCGGCCTTTCCAGCTTTGTTTCAGAAGAACTGGCGAAAAGTGATCGTCCAGAATTAACCGCGGCTTCAGTAGTAATCTCCGGTGGTCGTGGTATGGGCAACGGTGACAACTTCGAGCTACTCAATAAAGTGGCGGACAAGCTTGGTGCTGCGGTTGGTGCATCTCGTGCAGCAGTTGATGCGGGCTTTGTACCGAACGACATGCAAGTTGGTCAGACTGGCAAAATGGTCGCGCCAGAGTTGTATATCGCAGTGGGTATATCCGGTGCGATCCAGCACTTAGCCGGTATGAAAGATTCAAAAATCATTGTTGCTATCAACAAAGATGAAGAAGCCCCGATTTTCCAGGTGGCTGATTACGGGCTGGTGGCCGACTTGTTCGATGCCGTGCCTGAGCTAGAGAGTAAGCTGTAAACAGCATAACTAAAAAGCGCTTAGGCACTTCGCCAAGCCAAAAATAAAAATAGACGGAGCAACTTAGATGCTTTTCGAAGGACAATCGATTTACGTACAGTCGATCGAAGACGGGATCTACGATGTGGTGTTTGACCGCAAAGGTGATGCTGTTAATAAACTCGATCAGGCGACTTTGGCTGAACTGCGCGAAGCGGTAAATGCCCTGTGTAACCTAGATGATATTCGTGGTGTTATTTTCTCCAGTGCCAAAGACTGCTTTATTGTCGGCGCCGATATCACCGAATTTATGGGCTTTTTCTCCGCAGAAGATGAAGACCTGATTTCAGGCTTGATGGATATCCACAGCCTACTGAATCAGATCGAAGATATGGGCTGCCCAACCGTTACTGCGATTAATGGCCTATGCCTAGGTGGTGGTTTTGAATTAGCGCTATCCACTGATTACCGTGTGATGAGCGATCAGGCCAAAGTAGGTCTGCCTGAAGTTAAGCTAGGCATCTACCCAGGTTGGGGCGGCACGGTTCGTCTACCACGCTTAATTGGTGTAGATAACGCCAATGAATGGATCTGTGCAGGTGCTGAGAAGCGACCAGATGCAGCACTGAAAGATGGCGGTGTAGATGCAGTTGTAACAGGCGATCAGGTTAAAGCTGCGGCTCTAGATCTACTGAAAGGTTGTATCGCGGGTAAGTTTGATTACCAAGCGCGCCGTGAAGAGAAGAAAACGCCGATCAAACTAAATCAGGTAGAACAGATGATGGCGTTTGAATCTGCAAAAGGTGTGATCGGTGGTAAGGCGGGTCCTCACTATCCTGCACCAATGGCTGCGCTTAAAACAATTCAAAAACACGCAAATCTTCCTCGCGAGAAAGCCAACGAGATCGAAGCTAAAGGCTTTGTGAAAGTTGCTAAAACGGATGTGTGCGCATCCCTTGTTGGTCTGTTTATGAAAGACCAATACATCAAGAAAGTCAGCAAAGGTTTTGAGAGCAAAGCCGAGCCAGTTAAAAAGGCCGCTGTGCTGGGTGCCGGTATTATGGGTGGTGGTGTTGCTTACCAATCTGCCTCTAAAGGTACGCCTATCTTGATGAAAGATATCAACGATGCGGCGCTAGAGTTAGGTCTGGATGAAGCGACTAAGCTACTGAACAAACGCGTATCTCGTGGCCGTATGGATGCGATGAAAATGGCATCGGTGCTCAACAACATTACGCCAACGCTTAACTACGGAGATTTCGGTAGTGTTGACCTTGTGGTCGAAGCGGTTGTAGAAAATCCTAATGTGAAGAAAGCAGTGCTTGCTGAAGTTGAAGGCACGCTGCCAGAAGGCGCGGTACTGACGTCTAACACTTCTACTATCTCTATTACTGAGTTGGCAACAGCGCTTAAAAATCCAGAGAACTTCTGTGGTATGCACTTCTTCAACCCTGTGCATCAAATGCCGCTAGTGGAAGTTATCCGTGGTGAGAAAACCTCTGAAGATGCGGTAGCTCGTACAGTTGCTTACGCAAAAGCTATGGGTAAAACCCCAATTGTTGTAAATGACTGCCCAGGCTTCTTAGTTAACCGTATCTTGTTCCCTTACTTTGGTGGCTTTACTGCGCTACTTGAAGATGGTGCGGACTTTAAACAAGTCGATAAAGTGATGGAGCGTTTCGGCTGGCCAATGGGTCCTGCTTACCTTCTAGACGTAGTCGGTATCGATACTGCGCACCATGCAGATAGCGTGATGGCAGCAGGTTTCCCTGATCGTATGAGCCATGAAGGTGAAAACGTTATCGACCGTATGTTCTCCCTAGAGCGCTTCGGTCAGAAAAACAGTAAAGGCTTCTACCGTTACGAGCTCGATCGTAAAGGCAAGCCGAAGAAAATTGTGGATGAGGAAGTACCAGCAATGCTTGATGGCATTGCCAAAGAAACGCGTGAGTTCACTGATGAAGAGATCATCGAACGCATGATGATTCCTCTATGTATCGAAACCGTTCGCTGCTTGGAAGATGGCATTGTAGCCAGCCCGGCAGAAGCAGATATGGGCTTGATCTACGGTATTGGCTTCCCTCCATTCCGTGGCGGTGCGCTGCACTATCTAGATCAGATTGGTTTAGCTGAGTTCTGTGCTATGGCGCAGAAATACGAGGGTCTAGGACCGTTGTATCAGCCAACCGACAAGATGAAACAGATGGCCGCTGCTGGCGAAACATACTTTCCACAAAATGCTCAGGGTTAAGGGGTAAAGATCATGAACTTGAAACCAAATGATGTAGTCATCGTTGACGGTGTTCGTACCCCGATGGGTAAATCAAAAAATGGCTCGTTCCGAAATGTTCGTGCCGAAGCGCTATCAGCTGCGGTCATCAAAGCACTGTTAGAGCGTAACTCAGCGCTAAACCCTGCAGACATCGAAGATGTGATGTGGGGTTGTGTTAACCAGACGAAAGAGCAGGGCTTCAACATTGGTCGAAATGCTGCACTGCTAGCAGGCCTTCCTCATACGGTAGCGGCTCAAACGATCAACCGCCTATGTGGTTCATCTATGGCAGCACTGCATGCAGCAGCCCAAGGCATCATGACCGGTAATGGCGATATCTTTATTGCGGGTGGTGTGGAGCATATGGGCCATGTATCCATCATGCACGGTGTTGATATCAATGCTGAGATGTCCAAAAAAGTGGCTAAAGCAGCGATGATGATGGGCGTAACAGCAGAGATGCTAGGCAAGATGAACGGTATTAACCGTCAAATGCAGGATGAGTTCGCAGCGCGCTCACACCGTCTAGCGCATCAAGCACATCTGGATGGCCTATGGGATAGCGAAATTATCGCGGTTGAAGGTCACGATGAAAACGGTTTTAAGTCGCTATTAGAAGCAGATGAAGTTATTCGCCCAGAAACGACAGTTGAAACACTGGGCGCGCTTAAGCCGGTGTTCGTACCTAAAGTCGGTACTGTAACAGCAGGTTCATCCTCTGCCTTCTCTGATGGTGCATCTGCACTACTGGTGATGTCAGCAGCTAAAGCAGAAGAGCTAGGGCTTACGCCACGTGCACGTATTGTGAGTATGGCAGTAGCGGGCTGTGATCCATCGATCATGGGTTACGGACCAGTACCTGCGACTCAGAAAGCGCTGAAACGTGCAGGTCTTAGCATTGAAGATATTGACTATGTCGAGCTTAATGAAGCCTTCGCAGCGCAGGGTCTATCTGTACTAAAAGGGCTTAAATTGCTCGATAAGATGGAAGACAAAGTAAACCTAAAAGGTGGTGCGATTGCCCTTGGTCATCCACTAGGCTGCTCAGGCTCACGTATCACTAACACTCTAATGAACGTGCTAGAACAACAGGACGGAACCTTAGGTCTAGCGACCATGTGTATAGGCATGGGACAGGGGATCTCTACCGTGATTGAAAGGGTGTGATCCACCCGCATTTCTTCTTCGCGACTTCACTCTAAGCTATATCTTGCCCCGCTTATTAGCGGGGCTTTTTTGGTTTTTAAAGGCGGTAAATATCAGCTTAAAACGGGATAGGGCGGCTAAAAGCGGAAACTGAATCTTTAGCAAAGAACCTGCAAGATGGACTTGATAGCAGTTTAGTTATTTAGGGAGACGGTCATAGCACAATAACTGGTGCTGGCAGTTTTAGTTTGTTTCCTCACTGACCCATAGCAAAGGAAGAGCGTAAGGAATGGACATAACTAGAATTGATAACGCGTAAGGACCGTTAGATGATCCAGAGTAGGCTCCCACTAAAAGCACAAAAAATATAATCGGCGGGGCTACAATTGCGGAAAGTACGAAAATAACAAATAGAGCAATTGAAGATAGCCCCCTATCAACAATGGAGGTAAGACAATACCACCAACAATAAGGTAAAAATATTTTTCCATGATGCAAAACCTTATATCAGTAAGATTTACTTATAATCATCCTGATATTCAATATCTCTTAGATTAACCCTCAATACAAGTAAGCTGGGATGTCTTCTATTGGCGCACAGCTGCCTTTATAGACCACGTTAGATTAGATAATAAAAAGCTATTTAGTGAGAAGGAGATCACTCAACCAACTTGAAGTAGCTTTCTAGCTTCTTCATCCGTTAACCCTTCACCTACATGCAGCTTAACTTTAAACGCACCTGCACATAATCCTAGTTCCGTAAAAATGCGTTCTTCTACTTCGCAAAGGCCGCCTTCAACCATATCGATCGGGTGGATAATTATTTGGGCGCTCTTTTTCATAAAGCCGCTGGGCATTACATCTTTTACGAGCTCTTTCAGCACAGGCTCTGCGGCGGAGAACTGGCCGACTAACAGTCTGTCCGTGGTGAAAGGCTGCTCTGGCGTAGCGATTTTCCAAGCGCCGTTTTCGGTTAGATTTTTAACTTCAAACTGATTCTTTCTAACTTTGAGATATAGATCAGCGACAAACATTTTTTTGAGCATGATATTAGTCTTTGTTTAAAGCGTCTTTGATTAGGCAATTCTGTAAATTATCTTGAGAACTAGATAGCATTTGCATTAGAGCTTGTTCGCTAAACTCGCCCGAAGCTATATCTTGGTAAATCATTGTTTCTAGCTTATTCGCGGTTGTTTTTAAATCTTCGCCATTAGTGATTGGATATATGCTTTGTTCCCAGTATTTTTTCGGATAGTGGGCTACTGATTGGAACTGGCACTTAGCTAGTTTTGGAGCCATGCGCTTGGCGGCATCAATCTGTGCTTGTTCTGATTTTTCTGCCATATTCTTACGATAATTTTCCAGCAAGATAGGTTCGACTTGGTGGGCATAGTTACTGATGTAGCTAGATTCTAGGGTTTGTATTTCGGCGACTGCAGCGTTGCAAAAAACCAGAAGTAAAAGACATCCAAGTTTGTTCATACAAACGCCCTTAATAGAAGATTTATCCCGTATATACGGTTAACATCTTATCCACGTTAGGATGTTTTTACACACTAATTTACCTTTTTGTTCGGTTTCTTATTCACAAGGAAAATGTGATTTATGCTTCCAGAGCTCTTTCTCGCTGCACAGTTTCATTTTGATTTTGATCTCAACATCGTCGGTGATGCGGCTTTGCATCCAATGGTAGAAGAAGCGCTAGCTGATCAAGGGCCTTTACCCGCTTACGAAGATAATGCCCATGTTTATCTGATGGGAGTGGTCGCTGCAAAAGCGGATGATAGCTTTGAAGTGGGTAAGCAGCGGTTTATCGCTATGAACGAACTCCATACGAATGGAGAGCGCAAAGCCTATGAGGGCTACCCGAAAACTAAATGGTCAAAAGTAAAGGATGAACCACGTTTATGTAAGTTCAGTGGAGAAAAAGCTGAGCAAATAGCGTGTTTTAATAAGTTGAATAAATCTTGCGCAGAGATGGATGCGTTATTAACGCAATATCAGGTTTCAGTTGGAAGTTATAGAAGGGTACTTGGGAATACAGAAATTAGATCCCCCTCCGATAGGAGTATGACTGACTTTCAAACGCTGGAAGAGTTCCGTGCTTTGGGAATGTTAGCGGGGATGAGTCATAGATTTGAGTTTCAGTGTAGCTTGAAGGGAGATCATACTGAAGTTATTGCTGATATTGATCAGCAGGCTAAAGCTTTGAGGGTATTAGCAACCGAGACAGATGATCTCATATTAAAAGTGATGTTTCAGATTGTGTTGCGTGATTTCTATCGATGGCAAGTTTACAACTATAGAAATAATACCCCTGAACTTCGGCAGTTACCTGATAGTTTTTTTACTTTGCAAACAAGGGAAGAATCAAGCCTAAGGAAAGTGCTGTTTCGTGAGATTGCTAACAACGCTCAGATGTTAGAAAACGCCTACACAGAAGGCCTGAACGACGATGAGGATTATTGGAAGGTTTCTCTATTTTTCAAAAAGAATTTAACCACAAATGATGCAACTTTATCGTATAGGCATGCCGTTTTAGATTCTGAGTTGCCGATTAATAGGTATGTTCAGGATCGAAATTTACCAAATTTAAATTCTACTTTTAAATGGTGGCGTATTACTAATTTAGTAGGGGAATTTATGAACGCTGTGCCAACACCTAGGTTTTTGAAGGTAGCTGTTGATATGAACAACCTGGATCTCATTATTCGTCTATCTGATATAGCAATTAATTACTCTGAGTTAGTAGATAACAACCAGCTGAGTTCCTTACCTCTGTCCAAACGAAACCCCTACGATAACTCCTTGCCTTACTTTGATGAGTCAGGAAAGTGGCTCTGTTTTAAGGTGCCTGAAGAGTTAAAAACGCAAGATGAATGTATTTACCTTAACTAAGACTCGGTAATGCAGAAAAGCCCCAAAAGGGGCTTTAATCTGGTTTTAGCTGGTCTTCTCTGCCTTATTCCGCTCTAGGCCGATTTTTCATCAAACCTCTTCGTCTTCATCCAATAGCTTAATCCCTGCGAGTGGATTATCTTCATCAAAGGATTGTTTCTCTGGTTCTGGATCATCGCCATTTGTCTCTGCTTTTTCATCCACCACCGAAAGGTTCATTCGAAGACGCATATCGTTTGCCGAGTCGGCATTAACAATAGCTTGGTCTTGCGTGATCTTACCTTCGTCAAAGAGCTTGAATAGGGAGTCATCAAAGGTTTGCATGCCGGTGGTATCAGAACCTTTAGACATTACCTCTTTGATCCCTTTTACATCACCTTTCATTATCAGTTCTTGGATACTGGAAGTACCTAGAAGTATCTCAATGGCAGCACAGCGTTTACCTTCAATGGTTGGGATCAGACGCTGAGAAACCACGGCTTTTAAGTTAAGCGCAAGGTCGTGGAAGATCTGTTTATGTCGAGCTTGCGGGAAGAAGTTAATAATACGATCAATCGCTTGGTTAGCGTTGTTAGCATGCAGTGTGGATATCGCTAAGTGTCCTGTTTCTGCGTAGGTCAGGCACTGTTCCATAGTTTCCTGATCACGGATCTCACCGATCAAAATTACATCTGGCGCTTGGCGCAGGGCGTTTTTCAGAGCGCTATGGAAGTTACGGGTATCAACCCCGACTTCACGCTGGTTAATCAGTGATTTTCGGTGGTTGTGGACAAACTCGATTGGGTCTTCAATGGTAATGATGTGACCGCCGCTATTACGGTTACGGTGATCAATCAGTGCCGCAAGCGATGTCGATTTACCCGAACCTGTCGCGCCAACAAACAGTACTAAGCCGCGTTTCTCCATAATCACATCTTTAAGGACAGGAGGTAGGCCTAAGTCTTCCATTTTGGGAATATCGGCTTTGATATTACGTGCAACCAGCGAGTATTGGTTACGTTGTTTAAAGATATTGATTCGGTAACGAGCCACTTTAGGAATGGAATAAGCCAAGTTCATCTCTAGCTCTTCTTCGAAGGTAGCGCGTTGCTGCTCATCCATTAAAGAATTCGCAATCTCTTCGATCTCACCAGGTTTATAAGGTTCTTTACTTAATGGCGTTAACTTACCTTCAAACTTTGCACAGGGTGGAGCGCCGGTAGTTAGATAGAGGTCGGAGCCATCACGTTTCGCCAAAATCGTAAGGTAATCCTTAAATTCCATAGGTGTCTGATCCTTATAATGAACGGAGGATTTATGTGGAGACTGAACAAAGTCTAGTGGAAGAAAAACAGAGCGTCATCCTGAAATATTTTTTCTAGGTTATGTTATATGGTAACATTTTGCGCTTTACTGTTGATTGAAGGTATGGGCTGTGGCACAGGAAGCTCTAGAAATTGAACCAGATATGAGATTTGTCCAAGGGCTTGCTCCTGAGGTTTTAACTCAGATTTACGATCAAGATGTACACCTCTGTAATTTTCAACGGGACTTGGCGCTCGATGTGGCGGGCTATTGCGAAGCGTTGCTGCAAACCGAGTATCTAAATATCAGAGCTGTTATTCAAGCCGATGCCCCATCAACAGTTTTAAATAATCTATTACCAGAGCACTCAGGTAAGTCTGAATTTATCGAAGATCTAGCTTTGATCATCGACATGTATGCTTGCTTGTTTGAGTTGGATGAAGTGGGTCTGCGCTTACAGGTTTTGGACCGTGCGATGTGCCCTCGCTTCCATACAGATAAGTTAGGTTGCCGTTTGGTAAGTACTTACGCTGGTCAAGGGACTGAGTGGTTGGAAGACCCTTTGTTAGATCGCTCGAAATTAGGTGCGGGTAATGGTGGTTTGTCTGACGAAAAGTCAGGCCTATACGGTAGTGAAGAACTGATACATCAAGCGCAAGCAGGTGATGTGTTACTGCTCAAGGGTGATGGGTGGTATGGCTTGGATGGAAAGGGTGTTGTACATCGCTCCCCAATGGTTCCTTCTGGGCAAAGTCGATTAGTCGCTACTTTGGATTTTGCATAGTTCACAGCCTGAAATTGGGTTCTGAGCTGGTCGATCAATCTTCTAATTTAATTTGAAACATAACGAGCGGTTAGGTCTGTTTGTTATGATATATCATAATTTTTTGAGGTGTAAAATGAAAAAACAAGCACTCGCTTTTGCTGTGGCGGCGCTATCTATGCAGGCTTCTGTGGGCCATGCGCTGGAAGTTGGTGTCATTCTAGATGTCTATCACAAATCCGATGATACGGCGTTGAATGGTCGTACTGAAGGTTTTGGTTTGAGTCACAGTGAACTTAGCCTAAGCCAAGATATTGGTGATGTTGCTAAAGCGCAAATGACTTGGATTGCTGAGTGGAATGAAGAAGAGTCTGATCTTGAGCTTGAAGAGCTATACATCCAAAGCACTTCGCTACCAGGTATCAGCCTGACAGCGGGTCGTTTCTTGGCAGATATCGGTTATCTGAATGCTAATCATAGCCACTCTGATAGCTTCAGCGAACGTCCTCTAATGTACAAAGCATTCCTTGGCGGTCACTACTACGATGACGGTGTATCTGCGAGCTGGATTGTCCCAACAGATCGTTACTGGCGTGTAAGCGCAGCTGCATTTGGCGGTGATGAGTTAGGCGAAGAAAAATCAGTTAACACTATCGGTACTTGGACGCTGTCTACTGAGTTTGGTGATGATTTCGGTAACAACTCAAGCTGGCAGGCGGGTGTAAGTTACATGCGTAACCGCACACAGGAAGCTGGACACCACGAAGAGGAAGAGGATCATGATCATGAAGAAGGTCACGCTCATTCCCATGGTGCAGAGTACCAAGGTGAGCACCTTTATATTGCTGACCTAGTTTGGAAATGGTCGCCTAACGGTAACAACCGCCAAGAGCAGCTAAAAATTGCAGCTGAATACGCCTATGTAGATGATCTATATGGTGCAGAAGTAAACGACTTCAGTGGTTGGTACCTATCCGGTGTTTATCAGTTTGATGAGAACTGGGCGGCTGGTATCCGTCACGGTCAAGTGGATCTTGCACATGAGCATGAACACGATGGCGAACACGAGTGGGAAGATTCTGAGCTGAAAGAAACTGCAGTGATGGTTAGTTGGTCGCCAACGCATACTCAGAAAGTACGCCTAGAATACCGTCACCAAGATGCTGACAACATGGAAGGTGAAGACAACGCGATCACGCTTCAATACCAAGTAGGATTTGGCGCGCATGCTGCACACAGCTTCTAAGCTAATTGCAGCAGTTGCGCTGTTAGCTGTTGTTACACCTGCGCAAGCGCTTACGATTTTTGCCTGCGAGCCTGAGTGGGCGGCGTTAAGCCGTCAACTCGCTCCGGAGGCAAAAGTCTTTAGCGCGACTCATGTCTATCAGGACCCGCATTATATCGAGGCTAGACCTAGTCTTATTGCTAAGTTGGCTAGAGCTGATATTGCTATTTGTAGTGGTGCGAGCTTGGAAGAGGGCTGGATGCCTGCGCTACAAAAGCGTGCGTCTAACCGCAAAGTGGCAGAAGGTGCGGTAGGCATGCTTTACCTGTCTGAGCATGTAGAGACGATTGAAAAACATGAAAAAGAGTTTTTCAGTACCGAGCATGTTCATCCTGAAGGTAACCCTCACTTTCATTTGGACCCTGAACGATTGCAACAGCTAGCATCAGTTATCAGTAATCGCTTACAGCAGATTGACCCTGATAACAAAGAGTCGTACCAACAGGCGTTGGAAGCTTGGCAAGTGCGTTGGCAAGAAAACCTCGTTCGTTGGAAAGCAATGGCTGAGCCACTAAAAGGTATGCCCGTTGTTGTGCAGCATACGAGCTTTAGCTACTTGCTGAATTGGGCTGAGATCAGAGTTGTTGCTGATCTTGAGCCTAATCCGGGTGTGCCGCCAACGATGTCGCATCTGCAATCGTTGGTATCTACTGTCGAACAGAAGCGTCCGCAGTTTGTGATCAGCAACTGGTACCAGAACGATAAAGGTGCGCGTTGGTTATCCGAGCAAACCGGTATGGCGCATGCTAATTTGCCGGCGACGGTTGATCTAAAAGGCGAAGTGTCTGATCTAACTAAACTGTTTGATCATCTGCTGCAGCAATTAACGGTACAGAAGTAATGCAAGCGCTGAGTATAGGTTTGCCTGCGTTGGTGGCTGGCTTGTTGATTTTGGCAAGTCATGTCCCTTTGGGGCGACAGGTCTTAAAACGAGGGATTGTCTTTATCGACCTTGCCATTGCGCAGTTAGCTGCTCTTGGCACTATCTTAGCCACGCAATGGCACTTTCATGATATCGATCATGATCATGGAGCTCTAATATCAACATTGATGGCAGTACTTTTTTCCCTTCTAGGTGTTGCATTGGTGGCTTGGATCAACCG
This sequence comes from Neptuniibacter sp. SY11_33, assembly GCF_047778025.1. Lineage (GTDB taxonomy): Bacteria > Pseudomonadota > Gammaproteobacteria > Pseudomonadales > Balneatricaceae > Neptuniibacter. The sequence goes on along the minus strand of NZ_CP180543.1, from coordinate 3,166,252 downwards.
AAATCTGCCAGACTGGCGTGAGGCTTTTATCGGTTTGATCTATGTGGCTTCCGCATCACTGTTGGTGTTGGTGGTAGCAGGCCAGCCCCAAGGAGGCCAGGCATTAACGCGTACGTTAAGCGGTGATGTTCTCTGGCTAACTTGGGCTGATCTGGTGCCTCTCGGCGTTATGGCTATCCTCATTCAACTGTTGGCATTATTCAGGCCCCAGAGTTTAGAGCGATTTTTCTACATCGCTTTTGCTGTAACGATCACAGTGTCGGTTATGAAAGCGGGCATCTATCTGGTATTTGCTTGCTTGATTGCACCCGCGCTTGCAGCACAAGTAAGAGGTAAATCTGTCGGCTGGGCTTATCTTGTTGGTGTAGTTGGCTTTGTGGCTGGATTGTTGCTGGCTTGGTCGTTTGACCTTCCCGCCGCCGCAACCATCGTTTTATCGCTGATTCTCACCCTGACTTTGGCCTTGGTCATACAGGTTCAGTTTCAAAAACAGAAAGTTTCAGCGTAAAAAAAACGGGCCTCAAAGGCCCGTTTTTTTAATTGGCTTAGCGATTTAACCGCAGCCGTTTTCTTTTACTGGTACGCTAAACATAATATCTACATCAGACCAAGACTTGCCTTTGTGCCATGAGCGGCAGATGTTGGAAAACATTTTAAAGGCATCAGCAGCATTAAAATCTAGAATATCCAAAGTGCCTTTAGCACTGAGTGAGCCTTCAGCAATACTGTATGGCATAGAGATTGTGCGCGTTTCGCCATTCATTGTTAGGTCTAGGCTAACTGCAGCTTTATCGATCGCACTAATTTTACCGCTGATCTTGCCTGGGTTCGCGAAGTTGTTAAATAGACCATTCACAACGTTACCGTTGCGTACTTGCGCAAGGTTTTCAGGCCATAGGCCTCCGCCACCGTTATTCATATCTTTTGATGTATCTAGAGAGGTCGCGTCGATCTCGATTGTTGCGCCCAACAGCTTGCCACTTTCGGATGCTAGCTCGTACGTTTTAAAGGTGTTCTGAGTTACAACATAGGACTTATCTTTAGCACCGTAAGCGGTAAAGCTATAGTTAAAACCTTCCTTATCAGGTGTGTAATCACAGCTAGCGTGAGCAACATTTGCAGCGAGTAGGGTAGCTACAGCGAATAGCGTTTTCTTCATCTTTATACATCCTATGTTGAGTTTTATATATGTTAATAAAAATGAAAACGATTATCATTAATTCTTTCTGGTGTTTTGGATTATGAGATTTGCTACTTGAGAAGTAAGTATGGGAAATAAAAAAGGCAGCGCTTGGCTGCCTTTGGTTTTTGTGAAGGGAACTTGAAAAAGTTAAGCGACTTCCGCGCAACGGCTACGTTGCTTTTGCTTTATATACCGTTTTCGACGAGCTTTAAGCCAGGTGTAAAAGCCCAATAGCGATGTGCTAGAAATTGCCAAGATAAACAGGCTTATAATTCCATCTCTACCATCTCGTCCCAGGCCATCTGCAAAGTGCCATTTATGTAGATAGCTAAAGATCCAGCTGTATACCTTATCTACGTTATCCACTTTGACAGAAAGCACAGCGTCTCGAGTATCGACGTAATAAGTCTTATCGTCATAATCTATAGCGACAACCGGTAGGCGTTTATCAATGAATCCATAGCTATGGTCTTCTTTAAAGCTATTAACAAGACGCTGGTCTATCTCTTCTGGCTGCTGGCCTTGAGTGTTAGATACTAGCTGTTTGGCGAAGTCGAACGCTGCTTCGGGTAGTTTTTCACCTGATCGCGCATCTAACCATATACTGGACTGTCTCGGTTGCTGAAGTTGCCATACAGCGCGCCCGTCAAGTTCATGAAGTTGGGCATTACTGCTGTTAGGGAATTGAGCCTTTACTTTAGCTAAGCCAAAACTAATATCTGAAAGCGCAAGTGATTGATTGAGCGGTACGCCTCTAATTTCGGGCTCGAGTTTCTCAATGGTTCTGACCATACCGCTAATAACAAACATAAGCAGTGCTACTGATATACCTACACCTGTCCAAGCGTGGATTTTCTTCAGCTGAGCATTCTTACGCTGTTTGAATGGCAATACTGCAAACAGGTACAGGCCGCTAATGCCGATAAAGGTGGATATCAACATCATGCTGATAAATAGGGCGGTTCTAAGCGGGTTTTCCTGATCGATAAAGGCCCAAACATGAAGGAAGTGGAACAGGGTCATAAACAAGCGACGAGAATCATCCGTAATTGTCGCAAGGCGGTCCTGACGGATATCCACAAATACACTTAAGTTATCATCGCGCTCGAACTTTACTTCCCACACGGGTAACAATCTGTTGATTGACGGGTATTGGTGACTAAATTCCGAGATCAGTTTTATCTGCTCTATTCCCGCAGTCTCTTCTCCACTGTAATGGCGTGCTAACTGTTCTGCGTAGGCTAGTTCTATCTCCTGCGCAGGTTTAGCATTCAGGGTTAAGAACTGTGATGGCTCAGAACGGTTTTCCCAACTCTGGATATACCAGTTTTGATCAACCTGAACAGGGCGCAGACCTGCTACAGCATTTAGTTCAGAGTCTTTGATCAGTGTTTCAATGCTGGGCAGGTTCGCTGGCCATTGCGGTTGTGGATAAAAATGCTGTGCCATCTCGGGAGCAGTTAAGCGCATCACCGGATGAAGGAGGCCGCTTAGTCCAAACAGTAGTAAAGGCACGAGCACCAGCAGCGCGAGCCGCCGGTGCCAAAGGTAAAGTTTTGCTTTCATTCTAAAGAACCTTACCAGTTATATTTCAGGCCAGCTTTAAGGGTGCGGCCTGCACCAGGGTAGAAGCTCTCGCTGCCCCAGCTAAATTCAGTTTGGTAGTTGTATTGGCGGTCAAATAGGTTATCTACACGGCCGAACAGCATTAGCTCTGGTGTTAGCTCGTACTGACCTTTTAGATTGAACAGGGTGTAGCTGGGCGCTTTTAGGGAGTTGGCATCGTCTTTCCAGTAGGAACCAATATGGTCGGCTTGTAGCTGAGTCACTAAGCCCGGAACAGATACAGGTGACCAGTTAACCGTTACGCCGACCTTATTGCGAGGGGCTCGCATGATCTCGTTGCCAGAGTAATTAGTACCGTCGTTTACATAGTCGATGAACTCATGCTTGGAGTGGCTAAGTGCTAGCTTGGTGGACCAAGAAGGCGAGAAAACATAACCTAATTCAAGCTCGATACCTTGATGGCGAGTTTCACCTGCATTAGTGCGGTACGAGTCTCCGTTATTGTCATCCGCTGATACGATGGCGTCGTCGATCGTCATGCGATAGATCGAAGCGGAAAGGGATAGATTCTCACGCTGTAAACGGTAACCCAGTTCAACGGTTGTTGATGTTTCCTCTTTAACGCCTCCAACGAGAGAGGCGCTATCACCACTCTTAAGGTTATACATTGTAGAAGCGGTTGGCAGACGGTTAGCTTGGGCAACTCGGCCATAGATACCGCTGTTGTCATTCAGCGCGTAGTGGAAGCCAAGTTTAGGGTTTAGACTGGTAAATTTGTCCTTACGGTCAGCTAGTTGGCGGTTACCGAAGCCATCATCATCGGTTTCAGCTAGATGGTTGTCTAATTCGTACTGGTTATAGTCGTAACGTAAACCCGCCTGTACCGTCAGAGCATCACCCAGCATTAAGTTATGTTGGATGTAAGGGGAGACGTTTTTGTAAGTAATATCCTGATCGCGGTATTCAAATCCAGCAGTGTAGCTTACTGGAGGCCCCCAACCGCCTGAGACGGTAATATCAATTGGCTGGTAGCTGAATGTTTCCGACTCAGAGTGTTCCAGATCCACACCAAAGATCGTTTCGTTGCCATTGTCGTGCGCCCAGTTACCTTTAGCTAACAGGCCAAAACTAGTAACGTTGCTGTCAGTCTTAGGCGTATATGAACGCCACGTCGCAATGTAATCATTAGAATTATAGCGAGCGTAAGGGATAAAACTCAGCGTTAATTGATCATTTAGAGCATGTGTTAACTCAAAACTTAGGCGAGCAAAATCACTATCTCGTTCAGGATTAATGGCTTTAACAGCGTCGCTTAAACCTGATTGGGTGCGGTCTTGTGCAAGTTCTGCGGCATCTAGGGAAGACGCCATCTCATCGGTCATCGTTGAGACCTGAAACTGTGTTTTTAGCTCCGTATCTTCATCGATTTCCCAAATGTGCTTTGCCAAAATCTCTTGGCGGTCACGGGCAGTATGGTCGCGCCAGCCGTTATCTTGGAAAGCTGAAGCTGAGATCAGAAAAGCTTGGTCCTCAGCAATTTTGTCACTGTGTTGAACTTTAATCTGTGCGTAATCGTCTTCACCAGCCAATACGCTTACGTGGCCTTTAGGTGTGAACGTTGGTTCTGCACTTAATACGTTGATCGTTGCTGCTACTGCACCAGAGCCGTATAGAGTTGTACCGGCACCTTTAAGTACTTCGATTTGATCTGCACTGGTATTGAAGCTCGACCAACGTAGACCGTTATGGTTGAAGAATGCGCTGGATTGCAGAGGGATGCTGTCTTGTAGGAACAGGTAATAGCCATCGTAGTTTAATGGCATGCGGATACCGGTGTTGTGAGATGAACTGCCAGATAGCTGGTTGATTGTCACACCTGCCATCATTCGGGTGCTGTCTTGAATATGTGCACCCTGATCCAGTTGCAATTGTTTATGATCAACAGCACTCACGCTGACAGGTAGTGAGTTACTCTCTTCATCAACACGGCTTGCAGTCACAACCATAGTTGAAGCGACTTCATCAGCAGCAAATACCGTATGTGGAATGCTAGCAGCAATGACTGCAGCCGCTAAAGTATTGAGGGGGAACTTGATAGAGAGTGATTGTGACTTCATAACCCTGTCCATACGCTAAAAAATTTGGCGCATGGTAACGATCGCTAAGGGCCTTGAGAATGTGACTAATTGTCGCTGAGGCAAACTGTCGCAGGGCTAAAGTCTTGCTATAAAAACGATGGTTATAGGTTTGACTACAAGTTAAAAGGGGCTTTTTAGAGCGTTTACTTTGTTGGTTGAAGCGCTTCTAGCAGGGTAGGAATAAACGGCAACTGTTGGTCAGAACCAGTGAGAGTTTTTTGCTTAGCGAGCAGCGCATCAGAAGCTGCTTGATAGATGCGTGATTGCACAGGGTGTTGTTGTATATCGCGGCCATCTAGTACTGACAGTTCGCAAACATGAGCATCTGGCGAGCTAAACCAGCGACAAGAAAGCGGGCGATGGTGGTAGATAGAGCAAGCATTTTCCTTGTCTAAAAAGGGGCAAGGGGCTCTGAATAATGGCGCTTGTCGTGCAGCGATATTTTGCACAAGTTTATCTGTTAGTTCTGCCAGTTCAGTAGGCGGTAGCGTGCTTTTTAGATGGTGGCTAATATCGCTGATGGTTTGCTGTGGTACTTGAATAGGGAAGTTGCAACAATGATGACAGCCTTTGCTGCAAGCAACCGTGGAGTTGTCACCAAAGTTTTGTCGAAATGCTTGGCTAGCATCATTCACATACTGCAGCGTGACGGCGATCTGATCAGATGGATTGTCTAAGTGATTTATTGAGGTGTAAATCTGCTTACTTAGATTGCCAAAGAGCGCTTCATATTCAGCCGTTACTTGTTGCAGCTTCTGTGCAACACCAGTGACATCGGCGGTAGAGAAAAAAACATCTGTCTCTGACATGAATAGGCTCTTTACTGGGCTTTAAATCTACCTGCAGTATACCTTAACTTGATGGAGTAACCTTAGCTTCTTTCTGGTTAAGTTTACCTAGCTAATAGGGGCCTTAGTAACTCTACAGTTTCATCGGGATGCTCAAATGGGAACAGATGACCGCCGTTAAAACTGACTAACTCCATATTGGGGAAGTTGCGTTGCCACCACTTTTTATCCCCAGCACCAAATAGATCGCTATGCTCACCGTAGATAACCGTGCCCGAAACTTGTTTTAGCCACTTGGGCGCATTGAGAAGAACATTGCGGAATATATCGGCTTCTATTTCTGGGGAGATGCTCAGTTCGACGCCGCTATCAGTCTCAGTTAGACCATGAGTGATGTAGTCATCAAAGCACGCGGGATGGAAGGTTTTGAAAAGCTTTTTCTGGCTGAAGTATTCTCGAGCTTGTTCACGACTATCAAATTTTGATCGACGTTTAGCAGCCCTCTGTGCCGGAGATACTTTATCTATCAACCCCATCTTTTTTATCAGCTTTATCAGGTAACGTTTGCGGCCGTTAAATAGTACGGGATCAAGCAGTATCACCTGTTGAAATAGCTCTGGTCGAAGCCCAGCTGCAATTAAGGTGACCACAGCGCCAGCAGAGTGCCCCATACCGATGACCGGTGTAGCTTGATTTTGCTCAATATCTGCAATCAACTCTTTGGCATAGTTGGTTAGATCACCATCTAATGGGTAGTCACCGTGACCCATTTTTTCGATATAGCTCACAGGATATTCTGGCAGCTGGTTAAATAAATATTGGTAGCTACTCCCCGGGAAGCCATTGGCGTGACTAAATTGGATAGTGGTCATAATTCTAAGCCTACTTAGGGTTGATTGATCATCATGCGGACCGTGTTTTTAGCGATATCGTTGATATCTTCACGATTGATATAGATGCCATCGTTGAACAGCCGACATAGACCATGGAGTGCGGCCCAGCTTGATTGAGCGATGCGTAAACTCGGTTGTTCAGGATCAAACAGGTTTTGTTGTTGAAGCTCTTTCACCCAATCTAGCCAAATATGAAAACTGTTTTTGGAAATGGTTTGTAACTCAGGTGTAGGCTCACCCGTTTTCCAAATTTCACGACCATACATAAGATCGTAGGTTTCTCGTTCTTCATCAGCAAAGCGGATATAAGTTAGAACGTAATGCTCAAATAGCTCCACTGTAGACAAATCTTTTTTGCAATCAGTCACCGACTTAACTAACTGATCTTGCTGGTGGAATCCTTGTGTAGCAATGGCACAAAGTAGCTCATTTTTGTCTTTAAAGTGGTGATAAGGGGCTGTACGAGAAACGCCGACTTTATCCGCCAGTTTGCGAATAGATAGGTTATCCACACCGCCTTCAGCGATCAGATCGGTCGCAGCTTTCAGCAATGAATCTCTTAAATCACCGTGGTGATAGTTCTTCTTTGAATTCGTCATAGCTGAGGAATTTAGCAATCAATCTTGACAGTGTCAAAATCGATGCGCTATCTTGGTTTTATCTTGACGGTGTCTAGTTTGGTTTCTAGATCATTTTTCATTCATAAAAATAAGAGCGATGTATGAGCTACCAGACCTTTTCATTACAGGTTGATCAGCAGATTGCGCACCTCCAGCTAAATCGTCCTGACGCTTGTAATGCCATGAATAAAGCCTTTTGGCAGGAGTTCCCAGAAGCATTAAGAGCACTGGATACAGAAGCCGAGGCGAGAGTCTTAGTTATCTCTTCTCAGGGAAAGCACTTTTCTGCTGGTATGGACCTAGAGATTTTTACTCAACCTGATCCGCAGATGTTTAACGGTGAAGCAGGTCGACGTGCTGAAGCGGTTCGTCGTTTGGTGATGCAACTACAAACCTGTTTTAACCTATTGGAAGAGATCCGCATGCCGGTAATCAGTGCAGTACAGGGCGGCTGTATCGGCGGCGCTTTAGATCTGGTTTGCGCGACAGATATGCGTTACTGCACCGCCGAGGCTTATTTTACGGTTAAAGAAACCGAATTAGGCATGACTGCAGATCTGGGCACGTTGCAGCGTTTGCCTCAATTAATTCCTTCAGGCTTAGCGCGAGAGTTGGCTTATACGGCTCGTAAAATGAGTGCTGATGAAGCGTTAAAAGCAGGGCTTGTGAACCGTGTTTACCCGACTCAAGAGGCTATGCTTGATGATGTGATGGATATTGCCGCTCAGATCGCAGCGCAGTCGCCTTTGGCGGTGACTGGATCTAAGCAGATGATCAATTATTCTCGGGATCATAGTGTTCAAGACAGCCTGAGTTATATGGCGACTTGGCAAGCAGGTATGTTTCAACCAGAGGATATGATGCAAACCTTCAGTGCCAAGATGTCTGGAAAAGCACCGGAATATAAACCGCTACGAAAAATAGCGGCGCCGTTTAGCGGCAAATAATAAAGATAAGAATAATAGATGGGCACTTTAGTTAGCCCTCACGACAAGAGTAAAAAGACCATGAGTACAACTCCTTATCCACATCTATTACAGCCACTGGATTTAGGCTTTACTACATTAAAAAACCGCGTGCTAATGGGATCTATGCACTTAGGTTTAGAAGAAGCACCAAATGGTTTTGAACGCATGGCTGCTTTTTATGCAGAGCGTGCTCGCGGTGGTGTCGCTTTGATCGTGACCGGTGGTATTGGTCCGAACAAAGAGGGTGCAGTTCATGGTCATGCTGCACAGTTGGCTACGGCAGAGGATGTGGATAACCATAGGCTGGTAACTGATGCCGTACATAAGGAAGATGGTAAAATCTGTATGCAGATTCTACATACGGGCCGTTATGCTTATAACCCGCAACCGGTTGCGCCTTCGGCTATTCAAGCACCAATCAATCCTTTCCCGCCAAAAGAGTTAAGTGAATCTGATATCGAAAATCAGATTCAGGATTTTGTGCGCTGTGCATCGCTTGCGAAAGAAGCCGGTTATGACGGCGTAGAGATCATGGGTTCAGAAGGGTATCTACTGAATCAGTTTATCGCCAGCAGAACCAATAAGCGTGATGATGAATGGGGCGGTGAGTACGAGCAACGTATTCGTTTTCCACTGGAAGTGGTTCGTCGTGTGCGTGAAGCTGTGGGCACCGATTTTATTATTATCTACCGCTTATCGATGTTGGACTTGGTGGAAGATGGCAGTAGCTATGATGAGATCATTGCTTTAGGTAAAGCGATCGAAGAAGCAGGTGCTACTATCATCAACACCGGTATTGGCTGGCATGAAGCGCGTATCCCAACCATCGCAACCAAGGTGCCGCGTGCCGCGTTTACTTGGGTAACAGCGAAAGTTCGTGAAGCGCTAAGTGTGCCGGTGATCACTTCAAACCGAATCAATATGCCGGATGTTGCTGAGGAGGTGCTAGCGAGAGGCGATGCCGATATGGTCTCTATGGCACGTCCGTTCTTGGCTGATCCAGAGTTTGTTGTTAAGGCAGAGCAAGATCGCGCAGATGAGATTAATACCTGCATTGGTTGTAACCAAGCTTGTTTAGATCATGTCTTTGTAGGCAAGTTGACCAGTTGTTTGGTTAACCCGCGTGCTTGTCATGAAACCGAACTCGTGATTACACCTACAGAAAAGCCTAAAAAACTTGCTGTGGTGGGTGCAGGCCCAGCAGGCTTAGCTTTTGCTACAACAGCAGCTAAGCGTGGCCACCACGTAACCTTATTTGATGCTAGCTCTGAAGTCGGTGGGCAATTTAATATTGCCAAGCGTATTCCGGGTAAAGAGGAGTTTTATGAGACTCTGAGATACTTTGCTAAACAGGTCGAGATTACTGGCGTTGAGCTTAAACTCAATACACGCGTTGATTCGGCAATGTTGTCAGAAGGTGATTTCGATGAAGTCGTATTAGCGACAGGTATCTCGCCGCGTACACCTGAATTAGAAGGTGTCGAACACGCTAAAGTTCTCTCTTATCTCGATGTGATGCGCGGTGCTGAAGTAGGCCAAAAGGTGGCGGTGATCGGTGCCGGTGGGATTGGCTTTGATATTTCGGAATATCTGATCCATCAGGGTGAATCGACCAGCCAGAATATCTCTGCTTTTATGCAGGAGTGGGGTGTGGATATGGATCTAAGTGCCCGTGGAGGCATTAAAGGTATGAAGCCAAGTTTTGAACCTGCAGCCCGAGAGGTTTATTTGTTACAGCGTAAAAAATCTAAGGTGGGTGCTGGACTTGGCAAAACCACGGGGTGGATTCATCGCGCGGATCTGGCTAAAAAAGGTGTACGTATGTTGAATAAGTGCGAATACCAAAAAATTGATGATGCCGGTTTGCATGTGCTGGTGGATGGTGAAGCGCAGCTGCTAGAAGTTGATAACGTCATTATTTGTGCGGGGCAGGAGCCTTGCCGAGAACTTGCAGATCAAATCGGTAACAAGCCAGTCCACCTGATTGGTGGTGCTGACGTGGCCGCTGAGCTGGATGCAAAACGTGCCATTAACCAAGGTACAACACTGGCTTCAGAGATCTAATATAACTGCTCCAAATCGATAACCTAGGGAATAGGCCAAACCAACTTAGTGGTCGGTATAACCGGCCATCATTTGATGGGGATCAATCACATAACCTTTGATTGGTTTATGATGATATTAAGGATCGTAGTAAAAGGACTTTGACTGTTCTGGATGTAAAGCAGTGAAAGGTTATCGAAGTTCTCATATAGGGCAACAATTTGGCTTGATGAGTGTGCTTAGCTTAATCAGCATGTTGTTGCTCTTCTATCTTTTCTATAGCGCTTTTAGCGATACCTTCTATGAAGAAAAAAAGCAGGAAAGTCGGGATTTAACGACGTCTGCTGTTTCTATGATAGAGGGATTCTATAAGTTGAGCCTATCCTCTGAAATGACGGAGTCGGAAGCTCAACAACTAGCACTCTACGCATTGAAATCCTCTCGCAGTTTTCATGATGGTTATTACTGGGTGAATGACAGTCATGCCAATATGGTGATGCACCCTGAACGGCCTGACCTAATGGGTATCAATCTCGCTCAGGTTGAAGATATTAATGGCCTTCATCTATTTTCAGAGTTTGTTAGCGAAGCGCATAAAGGTGGTGGTTGGGTCGATTATTACTGGACTAAACCGGGTGTGGAGCAGGAAGTTTTTCACAAGGTTTCCTATGTCGCCTTGTTTGAGCCTTGGGATTGGGTGGTAGGTACAGGAGTCTACTTGGATGAGGTTGAGGCTAAGAACAATCACTTATTTATCCAATCAATCGAACTAATTGTTGCTGCTTTCTTAGTGATGGCAATTGTATCGGTAATGTGGGCGAAACGCAGCACTATCCTTATTCGGGATATGGCTATCAAAGACGCTTTAACAGGTCTCTACAGTCGTCGTTATCTTAACGAATCAGGCGGCAGTTTTATCAGTCAGGATCAGCGCAATGAAAATAACCATCTCTATGTTTTGTTTTTGGATATAGATCGCTTTAAACAGATTAACGACAGCTTTGGTCATCGTTTTGGCGACGAGGTTCTGCATGAAGTAGGAAACGTTTTACTCGAACATACTCGCCCAGAAGATCTGTGTGTTCGTTACGGTGGTGAAGAGTTTGTTATTCTGACATTAGCTCATGAATTTGGATCAGTGCAACGCCTTGCTGAACGGTTGAGGGCTCATATTAATGCTCTGGATCTAACAGAAGAAATTGATCTCACAGTTAGCGTAGGTATTGCTATGCGAGGCTATGAAGAGTCGATGATCTCGGTGTTAAACCGCGCAGACCAATACCTTTATGAGGCGAAAGAATCTGGTCGTGATTGTGTGGTTTCAGAGCCTGTTTAAGCGTGTGAATCCAGGGGGAAACCGAGCGATTCGCTCTATTATTTCTTGTCTTTTGGTTAATTCGATTACATATTAGACGCCGCTTCTCGTTCAAAGATAGGGACTAAATCGTTAGTAACGATAACAGGTATTGGTACTGAATTTTGGGGATGTATTTAACAATAGCTGCTTTGATTGTTGCAGCTCTTCTGTTTGCAGGGATGATCTTAATTGATGCTTACTCTAAAGAAACGTATTTCAAAAGTTGGGAAAAGAACAATTTATACCTGGAGCTCACTGAGCAGTTGAAGTTAGAGACGCTTTCAGCTGGTCCAGTCTTTTCTGGGATGGATAGTGAAGATCGATATACAGCAGAGTTGTCATTTGAACAGGGGATGTTCAAATTTTGTTATCGTAAAAATGAGATTGAGTTATTTGAATTACATAACCGATCTATTGAAATGTTAGAGGAGCAAGTGACAGAGAAATCTAAGTTTGTACTCAGTGACTTCAATAAAAAAGCAGCCTAATCAGGCTGCTTTTTTATATCTAATAACCGAGTCTTAATATTTAAGCCACGGTCTCGATCAACTGAGGAAACTCTGTACCTGGATCATTTGGAATCTGATCGGCCAGACGAGCTTGCAAACGCTGTTGCAGTTCCTGATCTTGCTGCTCATTAGCATCTTGAGGTTCTGGCGAATTTTCAGCTGGTGCTGCTGACAATTCAGGTTCTGCATTGTCAGCAGGGCGGTTACGTAGGCCTTCTTGCAGGTCTAGCGCAGACTGAATATCGATGCCCCGGAAACTCTCAACATCTTCACCGGTTTGTTCTGCCAAAAAGCTTTCGATCTGCTGCTGTTGGGCTGCTTGGTCAATGGCAGGTTCGGCATTATTCGTACGGTTCGTTCGTGTTTCTAGGCCGTTATCAACATTTTGGACTTGGCTTGTTTGCGCCAAGTCTTGATTAAGTTGCACCTGACCACCCGGCTCAGTACCCAACGGAGCATTCACGGCTAAACCGTTACCCGCTGATTGAGCAGTAGATTCTGGGCCCGCTCCTCTTGGAGAGATAAGCGATTGTGCAGTGCCTAAGGCTGATATGTTGTTTTCCATAATGCTGACCAAATTTCTTTGTTCTTAATACAAATGATCTTAAAACAAATGCTCTGAAAGCAAACTACGTACAGAGTTAGTCATTATAGCTGAGAATTGGTTCCCGTGTTGTGAAGCTTATTCATAATTTATGTCGCGATTATTTAAGCATGTCATTTTATCAACTAACGTTTCGCTAGATGCTGCTGTAAATAAGCGGCTTGCTGCTCAGCAAGGTTCGATAATAAATACTGTAGTTTTCTGACCAACGCGCTATAACCGGGTTTTTCCAGCGGCTGTTTTAGATTAAAGCGGTACGTGCTGATTACTTGCTCATCTTGTTTGATTTGCCAGTGCCCGCTTAAAACTGCTTCACCGCTTTCTGTGCCATGAAACTGATCTATTTGGGTGGCAATGCTGTAGTTCCAATCACTGTTGCGACCAAGGGAACCATCATCAACACGGCTATTACTTAGACGTTGATCCAACTCATTATGTAATACGCGGGTAATCGCTTGATCGGGTTGTTCCGCCCAAAGGTGTTGATTGGCAATGCGAATATGGTTTTCTCGAGTGAGCAGAGCAATCCCTGGTGTATTGATATATGGGGCCACTTTAACGGGTTTAATCCCAATGACTTGTTGATAGGTTTCTTTTACATAGCTCTGACTATCGCTGCTAAGAAGGTAGTACTGACTCTGCGGATTGCTGTTTTGGGATGCGCAACCGCCTAAAACACCCAGCAGCATCAGGCAGCCAAAAATGTTGATGGTTTTATTCATTAGGTTGGCCTCCTGGGATTGGGTCCACGCTTTTTGGAGCATCAAAAATCAGCGCATTAGGTTTTTCATCCAGTGTTTTGAGTACCGGTTGAAGCTGTTTTAGTGTTTGTTGCAGCGTATCTAATGATCGATTCATCTCTTGGTAGAGTTCGCTTTGAGGGGCGATGCCTTTGGCTGCCAAACGAACTTCTTTTAAGGTCGCTTTTAACTCTTCTGGCAGAGCTTGAGTATTGTTATTACGCGCCAAAGATTCGATCTCTTTCAGTGTACGATTTAGCTGTTTTATTGCTTTTTCAGAAGTGTTCAGCGTTGAATCTAATTGAGATATGAGTGGTTCAACCTCTAGCTGTTCGATCTTGCTGAGTACGGCGCTGAGTTTGTTCTCTAGTTGTGCAAAGCCACCTGATACGGTTGGAATTACAGGGTAACCATCAAACTCAATAAGGTTCGCTGCTTGCTCTTCGGGGTAGAGGTCAAAATCGACAAATAGACTGCCCGTAATCAGGTTGCCGGATTTGAGGCTTGCTCGCATACCTTGTTGTATCCAAAAACGTAGTTTTTCATGGGCGTTATGCAGTACTTCTTCTTGATCGTCATAACCTAAACGTCCCGGTTCTAGACGAATAATCACCGGAATGCGCGGGTCAGATTCACCCGTTATTTCAGAAATCTGGAAAGGAATACGTTCAACCGTGCCTATACGTACTCCGCGAAACTCGACAGGTGCGCCGGGAACAAGCCCGCGTACGGTTTGATCGAATAGCAGTAGGTATTCATTGTAAAAGGCATAAGGCTGCTCTTTGACGCTCTCGAAATCTGGGTACAGTTGATAACGATCACCATCAGCTGCCGCTTGGCCTTTGCTATCACCATCAATCACATCAAATGTCACTCCACCTGCTAGCAGGGTATCTAATGTACCGGTTTGTACATTCACGCCGTCAGCTGAGAGGTTAAGGTTGATACCACTCATATTCCAGAAACGGCTATCTGTTGTCACGAGTTGATCATAAGGTGCTTGGATAAATAGATCGTATACCGCTTGTTTGGCCTGAGTGTCGAAGGTTAGTTGCTCAATACGACCGACCGGGAAACCACGGTAGATCACCGTATCACCCACGCTGAGAGAGTGAGCATTATCACTGATCAATTGTAGTCTTAAGCCTGGTTCTGAGGCTGAGGTGACAGGCGGCTCTTCTAAGCCTGTGTATTTTGTTGATTTCTGTTTCCCTTCACCGGGGCTCATCTCTATATAAGCGCCCGATAGCAATGTACCCAGTCCACTCACTCCACCTGTGCCTACACGGGGGCGAACCACCCAAAAACGGGTGTTGTTTAGGAGGAGTGTTTCAGCTTCGGGTTCTATTCGTGCTTTAACTAAAACGTTGCCATCGGCGTAATTGAGTTGGACCGATTCGACCTTACCCACCTCGACACTTCTAACCTTAATCTTGGTTTTACCTGCTTCTATGCCATCAGCAGTAATAAAGGTAATACTGACCAATTGACCACGGTTAGCCCAGTCCTGATAGATCATCCAACCGCCCAGAAGCAAAGCGATGAGAGGCAATATCCAGATGCTGGAAATAGTGCGTTTAGCGCTGATAACTGGGGTAGGGTCTGTTTTTGAAGTAGACATAATTAAGTTGCGTCGTCCATTAAGTCGGTCAGAGGTTCTTGTCCATGATTGATGGCGCGTATTTCTGTGGCGCTCAGGTTATCCCATATTAAGCGGGGGTCAAAGCTGATCGCCGATAACATAGTTAAAATCACTACGCTGGCGAAGGCGATGGTGGCTATACCAGGTTGAATGCTGACTAGCCCGCCCAACTGCACCAGTGCAACTAATACCGCGACGACAAAGACATCGATCATCGACCAGCGTCCAATCAGTTCAGTGATGCGATACATCCACATCCGTTCAGTTAATTTGTGCTGATGTCCCGCTTGGACACTATAAGCCAGCCAAAAGATCATTAGCATTTTAGCAATCGGAACCAAAACACTGGCGATAAAGACTACTAGTGCGATTGGATAAGAACCATGCTGCCAGAGCAAAACCACACCGCCCATAATAGTGCTGGGATCTTCCGAACCTAATAGGGTGGTATTCATGATCGGATAGATGTTCGCCGGTAGATAGAGAATCACGGCAGTAATTAGGTATGCCCAGGTTTTCTGCATGCTGTAGGGGATGCGTGGATGCAGTTTACTTTCACAGCGTCGGCAATTTTGTTCATCAGCAGGGTGGAGCAGATCACAATGATGGCAACTGATCATGTCTTGCTTTAAGGCACTGCCTTCTGACACTTTTACTTTTTTGCGTTCAATCCCGGCGCAATGATCTAGTTGATGCCACAACTGCAATTTGTCGACGGAGGTGATCGTTGCGATTAGACAGATTGCAAAGAGCACATAAGCCCAGAATGACATTCCTATGACTAAGTCGGCCATCCCTGCGATTTTAACCAAACTCACCAACACGCCGATAAGAAAAACTTCCGCCATGCCCCAAGGATGCAAAGTAAACAGTAGCCGCGTGACTTGATACATCCAACGCCGACTATGATTGAATTTTAACGGAAGCAGAATGGCCAAGTAAGCACTCAGCAGCAGGGCAGGAACCAAAATAATAAAACAGAGTAGTAATAAGGCCAGTATGGGGAAGCCTAACTGAAGTAGGTCGAACCCGCTCTGTGCTAGAGAGACTTCCTGCTCGCGTCCTTGGGATTGAAAGGCTAAAAATGGAAATGGCAGCGATAGAAATAGAAAGATCAGTGCGCTAATGGCAAACGCAATAGCACGATCAATACTGTTGGGTACTTTCGCTGTCAGTTGATGCCCACAACGTCGGCAGTGTGCTTTTAACCCGGGTGATAGATCAGGGATCTCCTGAATCAGGTCGCAGCAGTGGCAGGCAACTTTTTCTAAGGACATTGAAAATTATCAGCTCAATCTGATGGTTTCTTTGATTTTACCCTAAACGCTTTCATCTGCGAATTTCCTAATATCTTCATAAATTTGGCGCTAATCGGTTCAGATTGGTAGGAATGGGCAGAGCTAGCTAATCTTAAAGGGATTGAATGAACTTTTCCTGAAGGGGCTTATGGGACAAGAAATTAGTTCTCATAAATTTAGTGAGCAGGCTTATAGCCAATTCAGACGGCGTTTAATGGAAAACCTAGACGGGCTGAAGTCGATGTTGAACCGGCCCAGTTTTGGTTGTGGGCCTTCATCCATAGGGGCTGAACTGGAGTTGTATCTGGTAGATCAGCACGCGAGACCGCTAAGTTTAAATCGCGAAGTGATAGATCGTAGTGGTCATAAGCAGCTAGCGCTGGAGTTGAATCGCTTTAATCTCGAATACAACTTAAAGCCGGTTGGCGCTGCAGGCACTCCGTTCAGTCAGATGGAACAGGAGATGATTAGTGCCATCGAATTGGTAAATCATCATTTGGCTGCTGAACAAGGGCAAGCGTTGCCTATAGGTATTCTACCGACTTTAAAGCGCAGTGATTTTGGTTTAAAAGCTCTCACAGATGAATCTCGTTTTTACGCACTAACTCAAGCCCTACAAAAGCTGAGGGGCAGAATGTTCTGTATCAAGATAGAAGGTGATCCTCCTATTTCACTGCGTTCTCGAGATGTTTCATTAGAAGGAGCTAATAGCTCCATGCAGGTTCATTTTCGTGTCAGCCCAGAGCGTTTTGCTTGTACGTTTAATGCCCTTCAGCTCGTTACACCTGTAGTGGTTGCTTTAGCGGCGAACTCACCGTTTATGTTGGGGCATAAATTATGGCATGAGACACGCATTCCCTTATTTAGGCAAGCAATTGATGGGCGCTCCCATGAAGAGTGTGATCGAGGTATCCCTTCCCGTGTCGATTTTGGTAATGGCTGGGTTCGTGAGGGGGCTTATGAGCTGTTTGCAGAGATGGTGCATCTACATGAACCGATACTGCCGGTTGTTGGTGACGAAAATACCTTAGAGATTATTAAGAAAGGGGATGTCGCTACGCTACAAGAGTTGTGCCTTCATGCCGGTACGGTCTGGCCTTGGAACAGGCCGGTTTATGATCATAAAGAAGGTGGCCATTTGCGGATTGAGCTTAGGGCTTTACCCGCCGGGCCGACTCCTTGTGATATGGCCGCGAATGCAGCTTTTGCACTTGGAGTTGCCAAAGGGCTGCAGGAACAGATGGATGAAATCATCCCTGCGATGCCATTTAGTGTGCTGGTTAAGAACTTTTATTTGGCTGCAGAAAAAGGTCTTCAGGCGGAGCTGATGTGGCCGGTGTTAAGTCAGGCCGGTGGACTTAAAAAGTTAAGTACTGCTGAGATTGTTCAGGAGCTTTTGCCTGTTGCTGATGCTGGGTTAAACGCCTTGAAGATTGATCCGCAAGAACGGGATCACTATCTTGCTGTGATTAAAGAGCGTGTCGATACAGGGATCACAGGAGCCTACTGGCAATTGCGTGAATACCAGCGGTTATATAAAAAATTAAATCACAATCAAGCGCTTACTCAGATGGTTCAGCGTTATATGACGTTGTCGGCCACTAATAAACCTGTAGTGGGATGGTAGCTATTGTGGAGGTACTTTATATGGAAGGGAATAGGGTATGAGAACGCTGATAAATCCTACTTCTGAACAGCTATTGGAAAGCCCAGAAGCGTTCTTAAAAGAGATGGGCGAAGCGGTGATGATCTATGTCGAGGGTGAGCAAACTGAGCGGACCCGTGGCTTAGTTACGCTTTTACATGGGAATGAGCCTTCAGGGCTAAACGCGTTGCATAAATGGTTAAAACAGGGGCGAAAACCGCTGGTTAATTTACTCTGTTTCATCCCATCCGTCCCTGCTGCTATTTTAAAGCCTATTTATAAAAATCGTGTATATCCGGGGCAGCGGGATATGAACCGTTGTTTCTTTCCGCCTTTTACGGATGAGCCGGGGCAACTTGCCGAAGAGATCTTAGAACTGTTTGAGGATTATCAGCCCGAGTGCATCCTCGATATCCATAACACTTCAGGGCACAGTCCTGATTTTGGGGTGGTGACATATGTTAGCGAAGCGCATGAAGCACTTGTCTCTCTGTTTAGCGAACGTTTGGTGATCACTGATCTGCGATTAGGCGCTTTGATGGAACGAAGTACTCGCCGTTGTCCGGTAGCAACCATCGAGTGTGGCGGAGCAAAAGACCAAACAGCCAATCAAATTGCGTGGCAAGGCTTACAAAAGTTTCTCTATCAAGAGGAGGTGATGTTGTTAGAGCATGGTCACCATCTGGATCTGTACCGCCAGCCGGTTCGTTTAGAACTGCAGCCTGAAACGACGATCGCCTTTGCTGATAGTTATGTGATCGGAACCGATCTGACTGTACCCACGCATTTAGATGAATTTAATTTTGGCGCAGTTGAACGTGGGACTTTAATTGCTTGGTTAGGGGGAGGAACTTGCCAGCAGAATTTGAAAGTTCACGATGCTGAAGGGGCGGATGTTTTCGCTCGCTTCTTTGAGATTAAAGGTAACCTGCTCGTTACAGCTCAATCGCTGAAGCTCTTTATGATTACCACAAGGCCAGATATCGCCCTGAGCGATTGCTTATTATATGCCGCTGCCGAAACCGAACATGAGGTCGTTGATACCTAACTATTTGAAAAGATTAATTAACTTGCGTCATGAGTGGTCGTTCAAATATGATGGCTGACGTTATATCAGTCGGCTTTAATCTATTTATTATGCAGCGGTAAAGCTGTATAACTAAGGTCTTATAATGTCTGCTGAATAGTCACGTCGCTTTTAAACGCGATTATTTGATTGTATAGAGAGCTTGTATTACTCATGATGCACCGGATTTTAAAGTCGCTGACCCAAAAGCCTTTCGCGTTTTCTGCGATTGTCTTTGGTGTGGTGATGCTGGTGTCAGCTTTCTTTGTGAGCCATGAATTTGAGCGTATTCGCGAAAATATTAAACAGCAAGCATTTGTAAATCTTTTGACTTTAGGGGCTCGCTTAGAGGGTGAAGTCAATGCCCATCTTGTTGTATTACGAGGGCTTAGAGCCGAAGTCGCGATTAATTCTGATATCAATCAAGGCGAATTCTCACGTCTTGTTGAAGAGTATCTCCAGACAAAGCTGAGTATCCGGCATATTGCCTTGGCGCCGGGTTTAGTGATCACCAATATTCATCCCTTCAAAGGTAATGAGGCTGCGTTAGGTCTTGATTACAGAGAGCTTCCTGATCAGTTACCTGCGGTAATGGAATCGATCAAGCGCAATGAGATTATCTTGTCTGGCCCTGTAAACCTTGTCCAAGGTGGCACGGCGTTGATAGCTCGAGTACCTGTTTTTATTGGTGAAGATAGGAACATGCTTTGGGGTATCGTCTCGGCTGTAATCGATGATGAAGACCTATTACAGAAAGCTGGAATAGATATTCGCCTTTGGGGCAATGACATAGCGCTCAGAGGTAGTGATGGTTTAGGTGTTGATGGCGCTGTATTCTTTGGCAGTAAGGAAACCTTCCATCCTGATGCGGTGACGGTCGATGTTATATTGCCATTGGGGCGCTGGCAGTTAGCTGCTTATCCGCAAGGTGGTTGGCAAGTTAAAAACAGGCAGATACTGGGTTATTGGCTGATTAGCTTGTTGGTCAGTTTTGTACTTGCGATGGGTACTTACTTAATTGCCCTCAACTATCGTGAAAAGCTTCAAGCAATAGAAACCGCTAACTATCGTGCCAACTACGATGCTTTAACCGGCTTGTCTAATCGCTATCATTTCGGGCAGCAGCTACAGGCGATGATCTATGACCATCAGCGCCATAATCACATGTTTGCGCTGTTCTTTATCGATCTCGATTACTTTAAAGAGGTTAATGATAACTGGGGGCACCATACCGGTGATGAGCTACTACGTTTGTTTGCTGGACGGATGCAGAGAATTGTTCGTAACGATGATCTACTTGCACGCTTAGCGGGTGACGAATTCGTTATTATTCTACGTGATATTGAATCTGCAACTCAGGCTGAGTTGCTCGCCGAAAAGCTCCAGATGGAGTTAGGTGAGCCTTATCTTATTGACGGTCAGTACCTCTCGGTTACTCATAGTTTAGGTATCGCTATGTATCCCGAAGATGGTCAAAGTATGCAGCCCCTACTACAGAATGCTGACCGTGCGATGTACGCAGCAAAACGTGCAGGTAAAAACAGAATCTTCTTCTTTAATGATGCGTTGAGTCAGGAAGTAAAGCAGCACGTTCAGACGCACAATGAAATATTGGCAGGTTTGCGCGAAGGGCAGTTTGAACTCTACTTACAGCCGATCGTTGCCTTAGGCACTCAAGAGATTGCCAAGTGTGAGGCGCTCGTGCGTTGGATCCATCCCGTTAAAGGAGTTGTGCCACCTGTAGATTTTATCCCCGTTGCGGAGCAGACTGGTGCGATTCGGAGCTTAGGCGAGTGGATCTTAGATGAAGCATGCCACCTGTCTGGCAATTTTAAGCAGGCGGGGATCGATATGCAGATTTCGATCAACCGTTCTGTGGCAGAGTTCTTCCCGAAGGATGCTGATAAGCGTTGGTTACAGATTATCAATGATCATGCTGTGGATCACAGCAATCTGGTTTTTGAGATAACCGAGTCCTTATTGATGGAAGGTGGCGATAGTCAGTTAGATAAGATCAAGCGTTTGCGTGAGCAAGGTATCGCTTTCTCTATCGATGATTTTGGTACGGGGTATTCGGCGATTAACTACCTACGTCACTACCCGGCGGATTACCTGAAGATTGATCGTAGCTTCGTTATCGATCTTTTAGACGATGAACAAGATCGAACGCTGGTGGAGGTAATCATCAAAATGGGCCAAACCTTAGGCATTAAAGTGGTTGCTGAAGGTGTTGAAAATCAGCAACAGCTAGATGTTCTACGCGAGTTTGGTTGTGACTATGTGCAGGGGTATTTCCTTGGGCGCCCAGTCCCGTTTGATCAATTCTTGGAATACCTTCCTAAAGAGATTCACTCATAATTTATAAAACGATAATCTTCTCATAGCTTTGGGCTATCGTTAGATTAGTTTTGTTTAATTATTTTTATCCAACGTTTTCACCTATATTTACTCTAACGAAACGCAAGTCAACCAGACGCGACATTTAGAGGAATAAATCATGCTACAGAATAGCGAAGGTAAGAATATCCCAGCAGTTACTTTCCACACTCGTCAGGGTAATGAGTGGGTAGATGTAACGACTGAAGAGCTTTTCAAAGGTAAGAACGTAATCGTATTTGCACTACCTGGTGCATTTACACCAACATGTTCTAGCACGCATTTGCCTCGCTACAATGAGCTTGCACCAGTATTCGCTGCAAATGGTATTGATGACATCATCTGTCTGTCAGTAAACGATACATTTGTAATGAACGCTTGGGCTGAAGATCAGCATGCGGACAACATCACTTTTATACCGGACGGTAATGGTGAATTCAGTGAAGCGATGGATATGTTGGTAGATAAAGACAACCTAGGTTTTGGTAAGCGTTCTTGGCGTTACTCTATGCTGGTGAAAGATGGCGTGATCGATAAGATGTTTATTGAGGCTGATCTACCAGGCGATCCGTTTGAAGTGTCTGATGGCGATACCATGCTGGATTACATCAATCCAAAAGCTGAACAGCCAAAACGCGTAACAGTATTGAGTAAGCCGGGTTGTCCGCACTGTACACGTGCTAAGAAAGCGCTAACTGACAATGGTTACAAGTACGAAGCGATTGAGTTAGGTAGTCACGGAGTCAGTTTCAGCACGCTACAAGCGGTTTCAGGCAACGGTACTACGCCACAGATCTTTATCGATGGTGAATTGATTGGCGGTGCTGATGATCTTGAGGCGTGGTTAAAAGGATAAACCGACGTTTTAAGAAAGATTAAGGATGAACAGGAGAAACAAAAAAGCCGTAGCAGATCTGCTACGGCTTTTTTATGTTCCTCTTTTTATACAAAAAGGGAGTTTAGTCTTTTAAACGAAGGCCGCCTGGTTCAATGGTGATTTTTCCCTGTTTCAACAAAGCGCCAACTGCCATTTTGAAAGCTTTTTTACTAATCCCAAAATGTTTGTAAATAATTTCTGGGGATGATTTGTCGTTTATCGTAATAAAACCTTCCTGTTCATCCATCATATCTAGGATCTGTTGAGTGGTATCAACCACTTTGCTGTATCCCGGCTTTTGCATGGAAAGGTTGATCTTTCCATCGGCGCGCACTTCTTTGATGTAGCCTTTAAATTTCTGGCCAGGGTAAACCGTTTTCAATACATCGCTACGGAAGATGAGGCCCCAATGCTCGTGGTTAACAATTGCTTTTTGGCCTAAATCGGTACGATTGGCTATGACTAACTGCACTTCTTCACCCGCTTTGTAGTTAGCAGGTGTCTTATCCAAAAATTTATCTATCTTGGTGGATGCCACAATACGGTTGGTATTTTTATCCAGATATAGACGTACCAGATAGCGTTTGCCTACTTCAACGGGGCGGTTCTTTTGTTCGCTATAAGGTAGTAATACATCTTTGGGAAGGCCCCAATCTAAGAATGCGCCTACATCATTTATCTCTGATACTGGCAGCATAGCAAATTCATCGACAATGGCTTTTGGTGTTTCCGTGGTCGCGATCAGATAATCGTCGGTATCTAGATAGATAAATACGCGGATGCTGTCGCCGACTTCTAAATCTTCTGGGCAGTAACGTTTAGGTAGAAGTATTTCGCCCAGTTCACCTGCATCCAGATAAACGCCAAAATCTTTCTCTTTGATTACTTCCAGAGTGTTGTATTTGCCGATAGCGGCCATGGGAAAACCTTTCGATAATGAGTAGATGGAGCAGCATTGCTGCTAAGCACAGTATTATCCTAGTCCATCGCTCAATATAAAAGCTCTAAAATGAAAAAAGCCTCCTTAAAAATAAGGAGGCTTTCTGCGTATCAGAATAAGATAGGATTATTCGTTTACGCTACTTGCTTGCATGGACCGGGTTTATTTACCCATGCGGCGGATCGCCTGCGGGGTAAAATCTTTATGTTTAAAGCGTTGGCTGAAGTCGAATCCATTACCTTCTTCGTTGGTCAAACTACCCACTAGGTAACGACCCGATTGAAGATCATAGAGCGCTTCAGCAGTAAGCCAAGGCACATTTACATCACGGTATTGGAACTGGTGGGATTCACCTACGCGCCAAAGTTCACCACGACCGTCGTAGTGATCGACAACCGCAATCTGCCAGCTATCTTCATCAATGTAGAACGTACGCTTAGCGTAGATGTGACGTTCACCATCTTTAAGTGTTGCTTCTACTTTCCATACGCGATGCAGCTCGTAACGCGTTAGTTCTGGATTCATATGACCAGGTTGAAGAATATCCTCATATTTTAATCCACGATCAGCTAGTTTGAAGCTGTTGTATGGAATGTAAAGCTCCTGTTTACCAACAAGGTTCCACTCGTAGCGATCAGGAGCGCCGTTGAATAGATCAAGGTTATCGGTCGTACGTTGTCCATCACTGGCTGTGCCCGGTGCGTCATAAGCAATTTGAGGCGCGCGACGAACACGACGTTGACCTGCATTGTAAGTCCAAGCCTGACGAGGTTGCGTAATCTGGTTCATAGTTTCATGAACGAGTAACACGTTGCCGGTTAGGCGAGAAGGTGCTTTAACTCGCTGTACAAAGTAGAACAGGATATTGTCATCTTTCTTAGCATCAGAGCCGCCTTCTAGAGCGCTCGGCCAAGACATCTTTTCGTTAATTTTTACAGCAGTGAAATTACCATTAGCTTGCACAGGTACCTGTACAAAAGTCCTTTCCAATGCACCGCCACGATAGCGTGTCATATGGTTCCAGATAACCTCTAAACCGTTTTCAGGGATAGGGAAAGGAATTGCCGTTTCAAAGCCTGAGAGTCCGTTGCCGCCATCGGTTAGTTCTGCGCTGGATGCATTCTGTTTTGCTGCGGAATAAACATCTGCTGGTAATGCGGCTGTTCGATGGGTTGGGTACACAGGAATAGAGTAACTATCAGCATACTTCTTCAACATCGCCATCTGGCCGGGTGTAAGGTTGTCTTTGTACTGTTCAGCATTAGCTGCCGTGATCGTGAATAGCGGCTTTTCGCTTGCAAACGGATTGCTATATCGATCAGAACCACTTTCTAACCCACCGGTCCATGCTGGGATCGTACCTGCAGCATTGCCCGCTTTTTCCGCACCGATCGGGGTCAGTTGATTGCCCAATTGAGCTACCTGCTCAGGTGTTGCGGCATAAATGCTTGCCGAGGCAAAAAGAATCGCCGAACTCAGCAGAAGTTTCTTGGTATTGAACATAGTGTATATCTCCATTTATCTGCTGATCTTAGAAAGAAACGGACGCGCTAATTGATAGGAAATCACGGTCTTCAATAGAGTTAAAGTCTCCACCGAAAAAGTCTGTATAAGAAAGCTGAACACGGTATTTATTCAAGTAATCAGCTGTCAGGCTCAAACCAAGTGTTTTCTCATCTTCATTAAATGCTGCACCTGGTTGCGGACCATAACCTTCTAAACCGTGCTTGAAGCTAATTTGCGGTGTTAGATTTACACCGGCAAAAGCGTTTGGATAGTTTAGGTTAGCTCGCAATACGTAACCGTAAGAGTCTTGAGTTACGAAACCATCTGTATCACCTGCAGCATACCCGAATGCACCGTTACGACCGTATTTAAGCGCGTTGGCACTCTCATCTAAATCATGAACGTGAGTCCAAGCTAGTTCACCCACCATGGTTAAGCGGCTGGCACCCAAAACCTGATCGTAGAATTTAACAAAGCTTGTTTGTACTTGGGTAACATCGAATGGAGTAAAACCAGACACTTCACCGCCAGCACCCGCTGATGCGATTAGATTATCGGCTGCAGTATTCCCGATACCGCCAATATTTTGTTGAAGAATAGCACCAACCAATAGAGGACCATTGATCTGGATTGGAACGTCAGTCTTATGACTGATTTCACCGGACCAAGCAACGTCACCAATATTGGTGTTAAAGCTTAAACCAATCATTTCGATATCTTCAGGGTATTCAACGAAATATTCAGAATCAAATGCCGCAACTACGGCTGCTGCAGTTGGGCTAACACCACCTGCAATTGTTGGAAGGTCACCTGCTGTAACTGAAGAGTTTACACCACTCGTTACAGGCAGACGGCTATGGTATCTAGATAGATATAAACCGAATTCGGTGTTGTTTAAGTCTTCTGAAAAATAACGAAGAGCGAGGCCAAACTGACCATCATCATCCGCTTCTCTACGACCATCTTCATGTCTATTAACAACTGGGCTGATTGGTGAAGCTAGATCGGCACCAGATAATGCCCAAACGCCTCCAGCGCCTAAGGTGTTGAAATAATCTTGATCGGAAACGTTAACACCAAGAAGTGCCGATAAGGTTGGGTTTGTCGTTTGGATACGGATACCGTCACAACCTTCACCGACAAAGTCATTGTTGGAAAAGTAAGTACCGCAACCGTCGATCGCTGTTGGTTCCCATTTAAGTTGATAGAAACCCTCAACGCTTAAATTATCGGTCACACCAAACGAGGCAAAGGCCATATTTACCGGTAGTAAGCCTTCTTTAACTTCAGCTCCTGGTCGACGGAAAGCGTTAACATCAAACGGATTGATCGCGTTTAAACCGCCCTGAATAAATGTACTTTCACCCCAGTTAACAACTTGACGACCAATACGTATATCGAGTGGCTTTTCGCCTAAATCAAATGCGCCGTACCAGTAGGCGTCTAATACTTCGAAACCGCCGAACTTGGCGTAATCGTTAAATCCAGAATCGTTTAATTCTGCGCCGGGGCCATACAGGTTAGGTGAGTGGCCATGGTTTCTGGAACCGGACTCCAGTTCAGCGTCGTACCAGTATTTTGCGCGGGTAAAAACGCCCATATTTTCATAACGCAGTTCTAGGTCGTGTACACCTTTCACGATTTGAGAGAAAGTTTCACCTTTATCAAAGTTCTGGTTACCGTCGTCGTAACTACCGGAGCCAAGACTGGCGCCTCCATTACCTTTTGAAATTAGCCCTGAAGATGCGTCATCCATACGCCAACTGGCTCCCATTGATATCTGAGAGTCAAAGCGCCCCTCGATATCACCGAGATTAAATTCAATTGCTTGAGCCTGATTTATGCCTACTGCACTACCAATTAGTAACGGCAGTAGTTGGCGTGTAAACACCGAGGATGGTTTTTTGCTGCGACGCAAAATCCGGTTTTTTATTGCCATTTCGTTCACCTAGCGTTGTTATTTTTTTAAGGCGCAAATTGTGTTTTCTAGCTAAATCCATTGCTTCTGCCCTGTAGGTTTATAAAACGGGCTCTACAGAGTAGTTACAGAATATTTAACGCTATCCATGTTCACTGGCTTAACAAAATCTCTCAATAACAATTGAGGGCAAAGTTATTAACAAAATAGTTCGTTGGCTTGAAATTATTAACATAATAGTTCATGAATAAGAGAGGGAAGTGCGTTTCATTAAAAAAATAAGAACAAAATAGGTTAGAGAGTCATGGAGCGTAAAATTACTGTACCTGCAGGGTACGTTCGTCACTTATTGCAATTAGTAGAAGAGCAAGGCTTCAGTGTTGAACAGCTGCTGACCCATGTCGGGATCGATCCGGCCGAAATTGGTAACCAAACTGAGTTTCCAGCGGATAAGTTTGGCTTGCTCTATCAACGTATCTATTACATCGCTCAAGACGAATATTTCGGAATGTTGAGTGGTGGTAAGGTGCCAAATGGTACCTTCCGCATGATGTGTCATTGCTTGATTCACTGCACAACGCTAGAGAAAGCGATCTATCGTGCCAGTGATTTTCATGAGATCTGTCGCG